>JAXMCS010000020.1:0-50812 GCA_046349175.1 Hyphomicrobiales bacterium
CAGTCATGCAGCGGCGAGCGCCTCGTGGGGCGGAAATGCTGGCCCACATTGCGACCGGCGAGCGCCCCCACCGTGAGTGGCGTATAGGGTGGACGGAAGGTGGTGGTGCCCGCCGCCTCCGGCGCGATGCCACGGGCATCGGCCATCAGCGCAATGGCGTTGATGTTGGAGGTCTTGCCCTGATCCGTCGCCATGCCCAGCGTGGTGTAGCGCTTCAGGTGTTCAACGGAATGATAGCCCTCCTGGTTGGCGACGATGATGTCACGCGCCGTCACATCATGCTGGAAATCCACAAAGGCCTTTGCCGGATGGGCAATGTCGGAGAGTTTTGGCAGTGGCCCCACGTCATAGGCGCGGTCCTCGCGGATGGCCGGAGGCTCGATCGCCGCAGCCTCATCTTTGAGGTCGAGGTATTGCAGGGCATGGCGCGCCGCCGTCTCGCCATCTCGCAGCGCGGCCAGGGTTCCAAAATGGCCCAGCACCGCTCCTGCTGCAAAGTGGCCCGCCGCCATGGGGCCCGGCACAAAGCCATTAATGGCGGCATTGAAGACCGGCTTCACGCCGCCATGGCTGGTGAGATGGACATTGGGCGACCAGCCGCCCGACATGGCCAGCACCTCGCATTCGATGGTGACACTGTGGCGGCCGGCCAAGCGCACCTGGCGCAGCTGCTTGTCACCCACTGTGCCGTCAATGCCCGTGTTGGGGAAAATGGCGATGCCGAGGGCCGCCGCCTGGGCCAGAATGTCGCCCGCCGGTGCGGCGCGCAACTCGGCCACGGTCACGGCCACACCTGCCTCAGCCAGCGCGAAGGCCGTGGTGTAGGCGCTGTCGTTGTTGGTGGCCACCACGGCACGGGTGGCGGGTGCCAGCGCATAACGGTTGAGCAGCGACTTCACGGCGCCCGCCAGCATCACGCCCGGCCTGTCATTGTGGGCGAAAACAAGGGGCCGTTCAGTTGAACCCGCGGCATGGATGACCGTGCGGGCCCGGATGATGTGGAGAAGCTGGCCATTGTCGCGGTGCTGGCTGATGGCCCCCTGGTTGCCATCATACAGGCCCTGCACTGTGGCGCGGGTGAGGATGGTGACGTTGGCAAGGCGGCGCAACTCGTCAAGCGTGGCCAGACGCCAGCGCTCCAGCGTGTCGGAGGTCTCGGCAAGCAGCGCGCCGCCCAAATCGCTGTCCTGTTCGGCGAGGATCACCTGCGCGCCGGCGCGTCCGGCAGACAGTGCGGCCGCAAGACCCGCGGGCCCTGCCCCGATCACCAGCACATCGCAGAAGCCGTAGCTGGTGTCGTAACGGGCGCTGTCCTTGTCCGGCACGCCTGCCCCGATGCCTGCGGCCCGGCGGATGAAGGGCTCATAGAACATCCAGGACTTTTTGAACGGCCCCATGAAGGTCTTGTAGTAGAAGCCCGCCCCGAAAATGGGCGCGGCCAGGCTGTTCACCGCCATGAGATCGAAGGTGGGCGAAGGCCAGGCGTTCTGGCTTTTCACCACCATGTTGTCGGCGGCAGGCAGCGTTGTGCCCGCAATGTTGGGCTCGCGCCTGGCACCCTCCCCGATGGTGAAAAGACCGTTGGGCTCTTCCGCGCCCGCCGACAGGAAGCCGCGTGGGCGGTGATATTTGAAACTGCGGGCGACGATGGTCTTGCCATTGGCCAGCAGGGCCGAGGCAAGCGTGTCCCCGGCAAGGGCATAGATGCGCGCGCCATCATAGGTGAAGGCGATGGTCTTGCTGCGGTCAATGCGGCCGCCCGTGTCCCGGCGCTTGAAGGTGGTCATGGCATGATGTCCTTTCCTCCGCCGCTTGCGGGGGAGGTGGCTGAGCGAAGCGATGCCGGAGAGGGAATGGCCCTCTCCGTCTGCCGCGCCTTTGGCGCGTCCGACACCTCTCCCGAAAACGGGAGAGGAAAAACTGTCATCATCATGCCCCGTCTCCCAGCACGTCGTTGGTGGCGGTGTCGCGGCGGAGCGTGAACCATTGGCGGCAGCCCAGCACATGCTGCCAGTGTTCGCTGTGCGGGCCCTTGGGATTGGCGAAGGTGAAGAAGTAATCATGCCAGGCCCTCAGGTCACCGGTGCCATGGGCCGGGCGTTGCCGCGAGGCATCACCGCCATAGCGGAATTCGGAGACATCGCGGTCGCCGCAGTGGGGACAGGGAATTCTCATTGCCGGGAACTCATTGCTTGTATGTCCAGTTGCCGATGCCGTGCTCATCCAGTTCGCCGCCCTTTTCAAAGCGGTCCAGCGTGAAGCCCGAGCAGAGTTCGTGTTCGCTGTCGTTGGCGATGGTGTGGGCGAAGGTGAGACCCGAGGCAGGCGTGGCCTTGAAGCCCTGATAGCACCAGCCGCCGTTGAGGTAGAGATTGTCCACGGGGGTGCGGCAAATGAAGGGCGAGCCATCGGGCGTCATGTCCTGAATGCCCCCCCAGTGACGCAGAAGGCGCATGCGCGACATGAAGGGCATGAGCGATACGGCGCACTCCATCACGTCGCGGATTTTGAAGAGCTGGCCGCGCTGGGTGAAGGTGTTGAAACCATCAATGTGGCCGCCAAACACAAGGCCGCCCTTGTCGGATTGCGAGAGGTAGAAAAGCTCCGCCCCCCAGGACACCACATGATGCACAATGGGCTTCACGGACTCTGTGACAAAGGCCTGCAGGATGTGGCTTTCCACGGGCAGGCGCAGGCCCGCCATGGCAGCGACTTGCGAGGTGTGGCCCGCGACGGCAATGCCCACCTTGCCGGCGTTGATGCGGCCACGGGTTGTTTCAACACCCGTCACACGGTTGCCGTCCATCACCATGCCTGTGACTTCGCAGTTCTCGATCACATGCACGCCCAGCTGCGAGGCGGCGCGGGCATAGCCCCAGACCACGGCATCGTGGCGGGCGGTTCCGGCGCGAGGCTGGTGGATGGCCCCCCAGATGGGGAAGCGCGCATCCTTGGAGTAATCGAGATAGGGCAGGAGTTGCTGCACCTCGCCCCGGTCGAGCAGTTCGGCACCAATGCCGTTGAGGCGCATGATGTTGCCGCGCCGGGCGAAGGTGTCGAGTTGCACAGGGCTCACCGCCACCACCACCTGGCCACGGTGTGAGACCATGCAATTGTAGTTCAACTCGTGGGACAGGCCCTCCCACAGTTGCAGCGACTTCTCAAAGAAGGGCGTATTGCAGCCCAGCATGTAGTTGGAGCGGATGATGGTGGTGTTTCGGCCGGCGTTGCCGGAGCCGATATAGCCCTTTTCCAGCACCGCCACGTTGGTGATGCCATGCACCTTGGCCAGATAATAGGCGGTGGCGAGGCCGTGCCCGCCGCCGCCGACGATCACCACATCATAGGATGGCTTTGGCGTGGGTTTTTCCCAGGCCATGGGCCATGGCGCATCCGGGCGGAGCGCGTGCTTGAGCAGTGAAAAAACAGAATATCCCTTGGCCATGCCCTCTCCATAACCGAGGACTTGCGGCCTTCAAAGGGTGGTTTTTGTCACCAGCCTGCGGCGTCCCGCCTCGGCCCATTCGCTAGCCAGCCAGGCCAGCGCGCCAAAGACCACAAAGGCCAGGGCAATAGGCGTCATGGTCCCGTCATAGTAGCGGGCCGCAAGCCCGCCCAGGATGACCGCCATGAGAGACGAGAGCGCGCCGGAGACTGCCGCCGCCATGCCGGCAATACGGCCCATGGGCTCCATGGCCATGGCGTTGTAGTTGCCGAACGTCATGCCATTGGCGAAGAAGGAGACAAAGTTGAGCACGGCGACCAACAGAAGGGGCGGCTGGCCCCCTGTCACCAGTGCGGCCACCAGCATGATGGCCCAGTTGACGAGGAAGACCAGCAAGGCATATTTGGAGAGCGTGCGCATGCCGATGCGCCTCACGGTGCGGCCATTGACAATCATGCTGATGGCCAGGCCCACGGCAAAACCGCCAAACCACAGCGCGAAATAACTTCCCTGCCGATACTGCTCTGCAAAGACCTGCTGGCAAGTGGCGAGGTACACGTTGAAGGCCGCGAATACGAAGCCCACAGCAATGGTGTAGCCAAAGGACACGGGGTGCCGGACAACGGCCACGGCGCTTTCCCACAGGCTTCCGGCCTCGAACGGATGGCGGTTCTCTGCAGCCAGCGTTTCGCCCTGGCGCAGCGCCAGCCAGAGCCCGGCCAGACACGCCATCGCCATGAAACCCAGAAAAATGATACGCCAGTTGCCGAAAGTCAGCACAATCTGCCCGATTGAAGGCGCAATGATCGGCACCAGCATGAACACCGACATCACGTAAGACATGATGCGCGCCATGTCGGCCCCCTTGGCACCATCCCGCACCATGGCCATGGAAACAACGCGCGGTGCTGCCGCGCCAAAGCCCTGCACAAAGCGGCCGGCGATCAGCATGGGAAAGCTCCCTGCGAAATAACACATCAAGCAACCAATGAGATAGAAACCCAGCCCGGCGTAGATGGCAGGCTTGCGCCCTGTTGAATCCGACACCGGACCAAAAATGAGCGTGCCCAGCGACAGTCCCGCAAAAAACAGCAGTATGATCAGTTGGCGGTCGTTCTCGTGGGCGGCGCCCAGTTCATGGGCCATGCTGCCAATGGCGGGCAACATGGTGTCAATCGACATGGCCACCAAAGCGGTGAGCAATGCCACCAGTGTTATGAACTCAATTTCCGGCGTGTGGGGTTTTGTCATTTGATGAACCGGAGGGCCCGCATCACGTCGAAGAAGGTGTCTGCCTCCACGCGGTTGGTGCGGTTGCCCAGATATTTGCAGTGGGGATAGAAACTCTTTTCGTAGGCCAGCCCCGGGTTGATGTAGGTGACATCGAGCACGCATTTTTGCGGCACGGGGATGAGGCAGCGCTTGAGCGGTGCTTTCAACGCCGCTTCCGCGCCAGCGCTAATGGCCGCCTGCGCCGCTACCGGCGCCATGGAAATGGTGGAATGGCCCCTACCCTGTTTCACGGCCACGCAGGTGATGGCGGGATTGGTGGCTTCCACCTCCTGCATCAGCGCGGCATCGCCACTCACCATCACGGTGGGCACGCCAAAGGTGGCGGCCCCTAAGGCAATCAGCCGGAACTCGCTGGCCGGTGTGCCATTGAGGGTGATCATGTGGGTGCGGGTGTTCAGGGTGTGGGCCAGTTCATTGCCCTCTGAACCCACGCCCGCGTGATGCCCAACAAGCAGCAGTGCATCGAAGCTTTCATCAAGCTCCTGGATCATGCTGTAGGGATGGCCGGACCATTCGCGGATCAGCGTCACTTCTTTTGGGAAAAGGGTGGTGATGAGGTTGCGGCCGGAATCATGGGCGTCCTTCACCCATATCTCGGTGGCACCGGCGGCCTTGGCGCCCTCCACGGCGGCCAGCGCCTCGCGCGTCATGATCTCGCGGAATTCCTGCCAGTCCGCATGATTTTTTTCGGCTTCATTCCAATGGGTGATGCCTGCTACGCCTTCAATATCGACGCTGATGTAAACTTTCATTGGGCCGTCTTTCGCGAAAGGGTGCAAACTAGCCGCCATGAAGATCAATTCCAAGACCCGCAGCGTGACGCTTGACCCGCGCGCGCCAGATTTTGTGCAGAACCCCTATGCGGCCTATGAGGTGCTGCGCCGGGACTGCCCGGTTTTCAAGTGGGAGCATTATGGCCACTGGTGCTTCGTCAACTATGACGATGTGAACGGCCTGCTGCGCGACCGGCGCTTCGGGCGCCAGATTCTGCACGTGGCAACCCGCGAGGAACTGGGCTGGCCGGAGGTGCCGGAACATTTGAAGGTCTTTGCCGAGCACGAAAAGCACTCGCTTCTGGAAACGGAGCCGCCCGTTCACACCCGCCTGCGCGGGCTCATCAACCGGGCCTTCCTGTCCCGCCAGGTGGAGCGGCTGAGACCCAGAATCGAGAGTCTTTGCAATGCCTTGATCGATGGTTTTGAAGATGCGCGTGAAGTGGACATGCTCACCGCCTTCTCGACACCCATTCCGGTGACGGTGATTTGCGAACTGCTTGGCGCGCCGGTGGAGATGTCCTCGCAGTTTCTCGCCTGGTCGCATGACCATGTGGCCATGTACATGGCGCGGCGCGACCGGGCGGTGGAAGATGCCGCGGTGAAGGCCGTCACGGAATTCTCTGCCTACATGCGGGGCCTCATCGCGGAGCGACGGAAAAAGCTGGGAGAGGATTTGCTGTCGGAACTGATCCGCGCCTCGGACGAGAACGGAAAGCTGAGCGAAGACGAATTGGTGACAACGGCAATCCTCGCCCTCAATGCGGGGCATGAGGCCACGGTGCATTCCATGGGCAATGCCATCAGGCGCTTCTCGATCATGGCCACCGCGAGCACATCAGTGAGGGCCATGTGGAAGGCCATGCGCTTCGACGCGCCCTTGCACATGTTCACCGCTATGCGCTGGAAGACACGGAGTGGAACAGGCTGCGCCTGAAGAAGGGCGAAGTGGTGGGGCTGATGCTGGGGGCGGCCAACCGCGATCCGGCGAAGTTCGAACATGCGGAACGGTTTGATCCGTCACGGGGCCGATCCCCTATGTGTTAGCTTCGGTGCGGGCATTCATTTCTGTGTTGGCGCGCCGCTGGGGCGGCTGGAAATGGGTGGCACTGGGCGTGCTGTTCGGGCGGCTTCGAAACTCCGCACGGCGGCAGAAACCCCGGTTTACAAGGACGCCTACCACTTCCACGGGCTGGAAACGCTGAAAGTGGCGTGGTGACCCTTCGCGGCACCGCGTGCCGTGATGCCTCTCGAAGTGATCTCCCGCCCTACTCCCTGATCCGCTCGCCCGATTCACCGTCGAAGAGATAGGCCCGGGCGGCGTCCACATTGAGCGCAATCGGCGTGTCGATGGCCTGGCGGAAGGCGCGGTCGGCACGGGCCACGACAAGTTTGCCGCCGATCGACACGGCAAGCAGCGTCTGGTCGCCCATGGGCTCCAGCGAATAGACTTTCGAGGTGATGTGGCCCTTGGCCCCCTTGCCCACGCTCACGTCTTCCGGGCGAATGCCCAGCGTGACCTTGGCGCGGCTGCCCTTGCCCACGCCGGGAATCTTTGTGTCGGGGCCGATGAAGGTGCCCTTTTCCAGTGAACCGGAAATCAGGTTCATGGGCGGCGAGCCGATGAAGCCCGCGACAAAGACATTGGCCGGATCGTTATACACCTCATCCGGCGTGCCCAGCTGCTGGATCTTGCCCTTGCTCATGATGGCGATGCGGTCGGCCAGGGTCATGGCTTCGATCTGGTCGTGGGTCACATAAATCGTGGTGGTCTGCAGGCGCTTCTGGATGTGCTTCAGCTGGGCGCGCATGGTGAGGCGCAGCTTGGCATCCAGGTTGGAGAGCGGCTCATCCATCAGGAAGACGCGGGGGTGGCGCACGATGGCGCGGGCAAGCGCCGCGCGCTGGCGCTGGCCACCCGACAGGGCCTTGGGCTTGCGTTCCAGATAGTCACCCAGTTCCACCATGGCGGCGGCTTCGCGCACCATGGCATCCTGCTTTTCCTTCGGCACGCCGCGCATGCGCAGCGGGAAGCGGATATTCTCGTAAATCGACATGTTGGGATAGAGCGCATAGCTCTGGAAAACCATGGCCACGTCGCGGTCGCGCGGGTCCACATCATTGATGCGCTCGCCGTCGATCATGATGTCGCCGCCTGTGGGCTCCTCAAGACCCGCCACCATACGCATGGTGGTGGTCTTGCCGCAGCCAGAGGGACCGAGGAACACAATGAATTCCTTGTCCTGGATGTCGAGGTCGATGTTATCAACGCCGACGACACTGCCCCAGGCCTTGGTCACTCCCTTCAGCTTGATCGACGCCATGTTTTCTTCCCTCACCCTGCTTTGCTTTTTGCCTCAGTGCACATTAAGGCGGCACCAACTGTCAATGACCTTTATAGCACATATTGACACTTGTAAAAACAAAAGTATCTTAAATCAACTTCTACTGACAGGAAACCCGGACATGAGCACCTCGAGCAAATTCACGATGACGGGCAATCTTCCAGCCGACCTCGCCGCCCGGCAAGCGGCACTTGGCCGTCCGATCCGTGTGGGGCTGATCGGCTCCGGTGAAATGGGCACGGACATCGTGACCCAATGCGACACGATGAAGGGCATCACGGTTGCGGCCATCGCCGAAGTGCGGCCGGGTGCCGCCGAGAAAGCCCTGAAAATCGCCGGCCGCCCCGACGGCAGTCACGGCACGGCCGCCACGCAATCGGCCTTCGATGCCACGCTGGAAAAGGGCCGCACGGCGATCACGGAAAACGCCCAGCTCGTCTGTTCCAGCCCGCACATTGATGTGGTGATCGACGCCACCGGCAAGCCCGGTGTGGGTGCTGAAATCGGCCTCACCGCCATGGAGCACGGCAAGCATCTGGTGATGATGAATGTGGAAGCGGACATCACCATCGGGGCCTATCTCGCCCGTGAGTCGCGCCGCCTTGGCGTGGTCTACACACTCGGTGCCGGTGACGAGCCTTCGTCCTGCATCGAGCTTATCAACTTTGTGAAGGCGCTCGGCTATCCCATTGTTGCGGCAGGAAAAGGCAAGAACAACCCGCTCAACATCGAAGCCACGCCCGACCAGTATGCGGCGGAGGCGAAGCAGCGCAACATGAACCCGCGCATGCTCGTTGAATTTGTCGATGGCTCCAAGACCATGGTGGAAATGGCAGCCATTTCCAACGCCACCGGCCTGGTGCCCGACGTGCCGGGCATGCACGGCCCCGCCGCCACACTGGATGTGCTGGCCGATGTGCTGAAGCCCAAGGCCGACGGTGGCATCCTGTCGCGCAGCGGCGTGGTGGATTACTCGATCGGCAAGGGTGTTGCCCCCGGCGTGTTCGTCATCGCCAAGGCCCCGCATGAACGCATCCACGAGCGCCTGAGCGATCTCAAGATGGGCAAGGGCCCCTACTTCAAGTTTGTTCGGCCCTATCACCTCACCAGCCTGGAAGTGCCGCTCTCCTGCGCCCGCACGGTGCTTTACAAGGCCGCCGACATGGTGCCGCTCGATGTGCCGACCTCGGAAGTCTGCGCCGTTGCCAAGAAGGATCTGGCGGTGGGCGAACGCCTCGACGCCATCGGCGAATACACCTATCGCGCCTGGATCATGACGCGCGAGGACGCCGCCGCCGCCCATGGCGTGCCCTGCGGCCTTCTGGAAGGCGGCAAAGTGACAAAGCCCATCAAGAAGGGCGAACTTCTCACCAGCGCCAATGTGTCCGTGGACACGGCTGCGAAAATCTACGAGCTTCGCCAGCGTCAGGACGCCATGCTCAAGGGCAAGGCGGCCTAAGTCAAACAGGAGCCCCTTGCCATGCCCCGCTACGACTATGCCTCCATGGGCTTCTACACCTACGACTGCCTGGGCTGGCCCTTCACGGAAGTGCCGCCCGGCGGCGGCACGGTGTTCCTCGACGAGATCACACTCGCGGTCTCGGGTGCCGCCGGCACGGCCGCTATTGCCGCTGCCAAGATGGGGCTCAAAGTTCTGGCCGTTGGCGGTGTGGGCGAAGACATCATGGGCGAGTGGGTGCTGCAGCGCCTCAAGCATTTCCGGGTGGATGTCTCGGCCATGCAGCGCAAGCCGGGTTGGCGCACCTCGTCGTCCATAGTGCTGACGCGGGCGGATGGCTCGCGCCCGGCGCTTCATATGCCGGGGGCCACCAAGGACTTCTTCGTCGATGACGCGATGATCCCGCAGGTGGTGGATGCGAAAGTCTTCCACATCGGCGGCGTGGGCCTCACCGAGGCCATGGATGCGAAAGCCGGAAAGGGTGGCCAGAACGCCCGTGTGATGAAAGCCGCCAAGGCGGCGGGCGCCATCACTACGGTTGACGTTTTTGCGGGTTCTCCCAAGGACTTGCCGGCCATTGCTGATGTCTTGCCTTATACCGATTATTTCATGCCGTCGATCGAGGAGGCGCAGGCACTGACGGGCCTGAAAGACTATGGCGACACGGCCAAATATTTCCTCGACATGGGGGTGAAGGCCTGTGTTCTCACGCTGGGTGGCGATGGCGCCTATTACCACGACCGTGATGGCGCGAAGTTTACCATCCCAGCATTTGACATCAGGGTGAAATGCACCTGCGGCTGCGGCGATGCCTTCAATGCCGGCTTTGCAGTAAGCTTGGTGAAGGGCTTTGACCCGGAAACCAGCGTGCGCTTTGCCCAGGCCACATCGGCACTCAATGCCACGGGGCTGGGCTCTCAGGCGGGCGTTGTCGATTTCGACCACACCTGGAATTTCATGAAACTGCAGAAGATGAAGGGCTGAGGCTGCGCGCCGCAGGTCACACTGCAGCCCGGACCTCGCCCACCAGCTTCTTTTTCCAGTTGCTGAGCGTGACATGGGCGCGCGACGCCAGCGCCTTGCGCTCATCTTCCGTCCATACGTCCAGCTTCAGCAGGGCTGCAGCGATGGCCACGTCAGCGCCGCGCGTTGCCCCGTCTTCGCATTTCAGGGCAAAGCCAAGCCCCGCATGGGGAATGCAGCCGCAATAGACACCTTCCGCCCCCACCTTGATGAAAAGGCGTGGCAGGGCCTGCATGATCTCCGTGTCAAAACGCTTTGTGCCGGCAATCATGAAAGGGTGGCTGCGGGCCGCCGCGATGATGCGGGCTCCCACGGCATCCTGCGGGCGGGCCAGACGGGCAAAGCCCATGGCGGTGTTTCTGAGCGGCATGGCCCAGGTGGGCACGGAACAGCCGTCAATGCCAACGGCTGCCTTTGACAAGTCCACATCACAATAGCGTTCCAGCACCTTGGCAACAGCCTGCTGCACAGGATGGGCCGGGTTCACATATCCATGAGGATCAGCGTGAAGCTGGCGGGCCGTTGCCAGCATGCCCGCATGTTTGCCGGAGCAGTTGTTGTGGATGTCGCGGGGTGTTTCGCCCTTGCGCACCAGATCGCGCGCTGCCTCCGATCCGCTGGGCCAATGGGAGCCGCATTCATAGTCCCCTTCCCCGCAGCCGCATTTGGCAAGAATCGAGGCGGCCACCCGCACATGTTCCGGCTCGCCATTGTGCGATGAACAGCAGAGGGCAATCTCCTCCGCCGTCAGGCCGAAGCGATCGGCCGCCCCGCTTTCGATCACGGGCACGCATTGGAAGGCCTTGATGGCGGAGCGGGGAAAGACTGGCGTTTCGATATCGCCCAGCGATGCGACGACACGGCCATCCGCATCCGTGATGGCATAGGCCCCGTGGTGCTGGCTTTCGGTGATGCCGCCACGGGTAACGGTGGCAATGACGGGATTGGCGGGCATGGCTGATCCGTTTGAAACTCTCTTTGCGCCAGGCGTGGGTAAGGCTATGAGGCCTTTTCCTGCCACGGCTCTGGTGCCCAATGATCACACGCGTGCTTGTTTTTCAACACATGGACCGGGAAAATCCCGGCCTCTATGGCGAATTTCTGCGGGCCCAGGGGGCGAA
Source organism: Hyphomicrobiales bacterium (assembly GCA_046349175.1). Classification (GTDB taxonomy): domain Bacteria; phylum Pseudomonadota; class Alphaproteobacteria; order Rhizobiales; family Aestuariivirgaceae; genus Aestuariivirga. The sequence continues at coordinate 11,460 of JAXMCS010000020.1, forward strand.
GCTCGACACGGTGATGTTGCACCGGGGCGAGGCCATCCCCGCCCTTGCCCCCTATGACATGCTGATGGTCATGGGCGGTGCCATGGATGTGTGGGAAGAAGAAGCCCATCCGTGGCTCAAGGCCGAGAAAGAGGCGATTCGCGAATGGGCCCGTTTCCGCGCCCGGCCCTATTTTGGCGTGTGCCTTGGCCACCAGCTTCTGGCCGATGCCCTGGGCGGCAAGGTGGGCATGGCCAAGGCGCAGGAAATCGGCGTGGGCACCATTTCGGTGAAACCCGGCCACATGGCGGTGAAGGGGCTGGCCCCCACCATCCGCATGATGCAGTGGCACCACGCGGAAGTGCAGGTGCCGCCACCAGGCGCAGAGGTGCTGGCTTCATCCGATATTTCACCTGTTCAGATCATGGTGGCGGGTGACTGCATGCTGGGCACGCAATTCCACGGCGAGTTCACGCCTGCCGTGGTGCAGGGCTGGGCTGACGTGCCGGAATATGTGGGGGCGCTGGAAAAGGCGCTTGGTCCCGGGGCCCATGGCCGCATTGTTGCCGAGGCCCTGCCCCAGATGCCGGCCATGCATGAGGTGAGCCGCAGGCTATTCGACAACCTGTTGCAGCGTGTGAAGCTGGCGCGGGCGGCGTAACGCCATCCACCTTTTGCGCGCAGGCGGTTGCGCTATGCTCCCCTTGCGAAGCAGAGGGGCTTTGGGCAACGTCTTGCCTCCGGAGGACCTGATGCTGAAGAAACTCGACCCGCTGCTCAATGCCGATGTGTTGCATGCCCTCGCGTCCATGGGCCATGGCGATGACCTGATCCTGTGCGACACGAATTTCCCGGCCGATGCGATTGCGCGGCAGACGACCTACGGCAAGCTGTTGCGCATTGACGCGGATGCCCCTCGCGCCGCGCGGGCCCTGCTCTCGCTGTTCCCGCTAGATACATTCGTGGAGGGCGCTGCACTTCGCATGGAAATGGTGGGTACGCCGCAGGAGGTGCCGCCTGTGCAACAAGAGGTTCAGGCGGAAATCAACAAGGCCGAAGGCAAAGTCTGGCCCTTCCAGTCGATTGAGCGCTTTGCCTTCTATGAAAAGGCCAAGAAGTCCTATTGCGTGGTGCAATCGCGGGAGCGGCGCTTCTATGGCTGCTTTGTCTTCAAGATGGGCGTTGTGCCGCCCGATGTGAAACTGGATTGAGACCATGACGGAAAAATCGGGCGTCTGCATTCTCGGCATCTATGCGGCGGACTTGCAGTTTCATGCGGCGCGCCAGCCGGTGATGGGCGAAACGCTGATCGGTTCGAAATTCGGCCTTGGCCCCGGCGGCAAGGGCTCCAACCAGACCGTGGCCGCGGCCCGCTCCGGTGCCCCTGTCACCTTCATCACCAAACTCGGCAAGGACAATTTCGGCGATGCGGCGCTGGCCATGTATGCCCGCGAGGGCGTGGCCATGCGCTGCGAGCAGGTGGAAGGGCTTTCCACCGGGGCCGCCTATATTTTCATTCAGGAAGGCACGGGGGCCAATGCCATTATCGTGGTGCCGGGTGCGGCGGGCACGCTTGATGTTGCGGATGTGGAGAAGAATGCCGATGCCATCCGCGCGGCCAAGGTGTTCATGACGCAGCTGGAGCAACCCCAGCCCGCAGCCCGGCGCGGTCTTGAGATTGCGCGCGCTGCGGGAACCACCACCATTCTCAACACGGCGCCAGCGGCACCGCTGGACGATTCCATTCTCGCGCTCTGCGATTATGTGACGCCCAATGAAAGCGAGGCGACAGCGCTGACCGGCATCGAGGTGAAGGACGCCGACACGGCACGCAAGGCGGGCGATGCCCTGTTGAAGCGCGGGGCCGGGGCCGCCATCATCACGCTGGGGGCGCAGGGGGCACTTCTTCACACGCGCAGCGCTTCGCTGCATCTTCCCGTGATGAAGGCGGGCACTGTCGTGGATACAACAGGTGCGGGTGATGCTTTCAATGGTGGCTTTGCGGCGGCATTGGCACGGGGTGAAACGTCGGAGGCAGCCGCACGTTTTGCGAGTGCGGTTGCAGGCATTTCCGTAACGCGGCCTGGCACAGCGCCTTCCATGCCGACGCTGGCAGAGACGCGGGCCCTGCTCGGCGTCTCTTAACATTTCAGTAAGAAGCTCTGGACAGAGTGGTGATCCGGCCCCATGTTGGGGATGACATTCGCGTTCCCAACCTGGTGCTGACAGCAAAGGAGTAGCTCATGTCCAGATCACTACGCCACACACCGATTGTTCCTGTCGCGAACATTGAATCGGAGAAGGCCGAAAAGAAGTCGGCCCATCACCGCGAACGCAAGTGGCTGCACGATCACCTGAGTCCGAAAATCTCCGTGGATGACGATTTCGACATCGAAGCCTTCCACCTGCATCCGCGCATGGGGCGCGGCATGTTCAGCAAGATCGGTAAGGAATTCCTTGGCAGCCGCACCCGTTACGAGGACCCGCGCGCGCTGCGCAAATAATCAGAACCTGTCAACGCGGAACGGTTGCAGGTCGAAATTGAGCGGCGCGCCCGTGATGATTTCAGCCAGCAGCCGTCCCGTGGACGGTCCCCAGGTCAGGCCCATGTGGCCATGGCCAAAGCCATAGAACACATTCGCCGTGGTTCGTGACGGGCCGATAACCGGAAGGGAATCCGGTGTGCCGGGCCTGCGCCCCATCCAGCGCGTAGCGCTAGCACCCGGCTCCTTCAGCGCGGGAAAGATTTTCCGGAAGAGCGGCACCAGAATATCGGCGCGGGCATAGTCCGGTTCCGCCTCCAGCCCCGCAAACTCATCCGTTCCGGCGAGACGCAACCCCACATCCATGGGCGTGGCCACACCCGGTGTGCGGGCATAGGTGATGGAGCGCGAAATGCTGACACCAGAGTCCGGCAGCACAATGTGATAGCCGCGTTCTGCCTCCAGCGGCACATGCTCGCCGAGCTGCCGGGCGAGAAGATGCGAATAGGCCCCGCCGCAAATAACGAGAGTGTTAAAGTCATGTCGCCCGCCCTGTGCCAGCGTGAGCGCCGTGGCACGGTTGCCATCCCGCGCAATCGCCTTCACGTCATCCTGCAGGATGCGGCCACCCTGCCCCACAAAACGGGCGGCGATCACTTTCACCACGGTCTCGGGATTGCGCACGTAATACCAGCCGCCGTGTGAGGCCGCGCGGATGACGGCGGGGCCGAGCGCGGGCTCCATCTCGCGGATCTCATCGCCGCTGTAGAGTTCAACGGGGAAACCGAGGCGGGCCTTGAGATCACGCTCCGGCTGCTCGGCGCGGAACTGCGCCTCATCATCAAAGACACGGATGGTCTCGCGCCGGACCATAAGATCAGCACGGCCGGCATCATTGAGCAGCGTGTCAAAATCCTTGACCACGCGCAGGGCGAGCGCGGCGCGGGCCTGGGCAATGGCCTCGAAGCGGGCGGGCGTGGCATTTCGGGCCGCCGCCAGAAACCACGGAAGCACCTTGGGCAGATAGCGCCAGCGGATGGTGAGGGGCCCGAGCGGATCGAGCAGCCAGCCGGGCAGCTTGCGGAGCACGCCCATGTGGATCATCGGCATGACTTCGGCAAAGGCCACGCCGCCGGCATTGCCGAAAGAGCAGCCCTCGCCCGGCGGCAGGCGGTCGATCACTGTCACGTCATGGCCGGCGCGTTGCAGGAAGTCCGCGGCGGAGATGCCGGCAATTCCGGCACCAATGACAGTGGTTCTTGGCTTGCTCACAGCTTCATTCCTTTGTCTCACAATCTTCGGCCATTCGGCGCTCCCGCCATGGAGCCTGGACGGCGGGATTGCTGGAGCCACAGCTGCGGATGAAGGAAAATCCGGCTATGCAGCCCTTCGCAATTCCCTAATATGCCGGGCAGCGAAAGGCAGGCAACCTCTGCCGTCCCATCAGCATTCCAGAAAGTCCGCACATGACCGCACACAAGCGCATCCGCCCCTTCAACACCAAGGACACCTACCCCGAGCAGAAGCTGGACAATGACCTGTGCCAGGCCGTGGTGGCGCGCGGCACCATGGTGTTTGTGCGCGGGCAAATCTCGCAGGACCTCGACACCCGCGAGTCGCTGCATGTGGGCGATGCCACGGCGCAAACCGCCAAGGCCATGGCCAACATCAAGATGCTGATGGAGGAAGCCGGCGGCTCGATCGAGCATGTCTGCCGCGTGGTCGTATATCTCACCGATATCCGCTACCGCGAGGCCGTTTACCGGGAAATGGGCAAGTGGCTGAAGGGCGTGTTCCCCTGCTCCACGGGCCTGGTGATTTCCGCCCTAGCGCGGCCGGAATGGCTTGTGGAAATCGAAGCCACCGCTGTCATTCCGGATTGACGCCATGACTTTTTCCATCGCCGGGCGCTGCGCCAAGACAGGGGCCTTCGGTGTGGCCATCACGACATCATCCATTGCCGTTGGGGCGCGATGCCCGCATGCCAGGGCGCGGGTGGGCGCGGTGGCCACCCAGAACGTGACCGACCCCATGCTGGGGCCCCTGCTGCTGGACAAGCTGGCAGAAGGCCTGAGCGCGCGGGCCGCGATTGACGCGGTGGTGGCCGGGCGGCCCAATATCGAATACCGCCAGTTGACCGCCGTTGACCGCAACGGCGGCAGCGCCTGCTTTTCCGGCACGCATATTCTCGGCACCCATGGTGTGAGCGAGGCAGTGGATTGCGTGGCGGCAGGCAACCTGCTCAAGAGCGCCCTTTTGCCCAAGGTGATGACCGACACTTTCGCAAGCCACGGCACTGTGCATCTGGCGGAACGCCTGCTGCGCTGCCTGGAAGCCGGGCTGGCGAGTGGCGGCGAAGAAGGGCCTGTGCATTCCGCGGCGCTGATTGTCAGTCACGAGCAAGATTTCCCCCTCGTGTCATTGCGGGTGGATTGGCACGACACAGACCCCATCGGAACCTTGCGCAAACTGTGGGACGATTATCGCCCGCAGATGGGGGCCTATCTGCAACGGGCCATCGATCCTTCAGCGGCACCCAGCTATGGTGTGCCGGGAGACCCGTGACAGGCCATGCGCAAGATTCTTCTGAAAAACGCCATGCTGCTCGCCACCATGGATGGCGCGCGCCGCGAATTGCCGGGCGGCTCCGTGCTGGTGGAGGGCAACCGCATTGCCAGCGTTCATGCCGCGGGCGGGGCGCTGCCTGCGGCCGATGAGGTGATTGAGTGTGCGGGGCATGTGGTGCTGCCCGGCCTCATCAACACGCACCATCACATGTATCAATCGCTGACGCGGGCTGTACCTGCGGCGCAGAATGCCGATCTCTTCAACTGGCTGAAGGCGCTTTATCCGGTGTGGGCGCGGCTGACGCCCGAGATGATCCGCGTCTCCACGCAGACGGCCATGGCCGAACTCATTCTCTCGGGCTGCACCACGTCAAGCGATCACCTCTACATTTATCCCAATGGCTGCCGGCTGGATGACTCGATTGAGGCGGCACAGGACATCGGGATGCGCTTTCATGCAGCACGCGGGGCCATGAGCGTGGGCGAAAGCCAGGGTGGCCTGCCGCCGGACCGCGTGGTGGAAGACGAGCGCTTCATCCTCAAGGACATGCAGCGGCTGGCGGAAGCCTATCATGATCCGTCCACCTGCAGCATGTGCCGCGTGGTGCTGGCCCCCTGCTCGCCCTTTTCGGTGTCCACCGACCTGATGCGTGAAAGTGCGGCGCTGGCGCGCACACTGGGTGTGTCGCTGCACACGCATCTTGCCGAGAATGACGATGACGTGGCCTATAGCCTGGCCAAATTCGGCTGCACGCCAGCGCAATATGCCGAGAACCTGGGATGGACAGGGCATGACGTGTGGCATGCCCATTGCGTGAAGCTGGATGATGACGGCATCTCGCGGTTTGCCCGCACCGGCACCGGCGTGGCGCATTGCCCCTGCTCCAACATGCGGCTGGCGTCCGGCATTGCACCCGTGGGCAAGATGCGAACAGCGGGCGTGCCGGTGGGTCTCGGTGTTGATGGCTCAGCCTCCAATGACGGCGCGCACATGCTGGGCGAGGCGCGGCAGGCCCTGCTGTTGCAGCGCGTTGGCTTTGGTCCGGCTGCGCTGTCGGCCCGCGAGGCGCTGGAGCTTGCCACGCGGGGCGGCGCACGGGTGCTGAACCGTGATGACATCGGCGAGATCGCCCCCGGCAAGGCCGCCGACATTGCGCTGTTTGATGTCTCAGGCCTTGCTCATGCCGGGGCCCTGCATGATCCTCTGGCGGCCCTTGTGTTCTGCGCCCCCGTGACCGCCCGCCATGTGATGATCAACGGCCGCATGGTGGTGCGCGATGGCCAGATCACCACCATCGACCTGCAAAAGGTTGTGACGCGGCACGGGCAACTGGCGGCTGAGCTTGTGAATGGCTAAACTGGTGCCATGCGCACCGACACACCCACGGCCATTCACCTCAAGGACTACCAATCCCCTTCCCATCTGGTGGAGCATGTGCATCTGCGCGTGCAGCTCGACCCCGAGCGGACGGTTGTAGAATCCACGTTGCGCATTGAGCCGCAACGGCAAGCGGCACTGGTGCTGGATGGCGAAGGGCTGACATTGGAGCAGCTCTCCATTGATGGCGAACCCGTTGAGCGGCAACGCTACACCTATGAAGACAACAGGTTGATCATCGAAGGCACGCCCAGTGCGGCCTTCACGCTCAGCATCACGCAGACCTGCAATCCGCAGGCCAATACGGCGCTCTCCGGTCTTTATGTGTCGAACGGCATTTACTGCACGCAGATGGAGGCAGAGGGTTTCCGGCGCTTTGCCTTCTTCCCGGACCGCCCCGATGTGATGGCGCGCTTTGACGTGCGCATCGAAGCGCCGCGGACCGTGCCGGTGCTGCTGTCCAACGGCAACCCCGGTGCACTCGGCGTTCTGCCGGATGGCCGGCATTTTGCCGAATGGCATGATCCGCACCCCAAGCCGTCCTATCTTTTTGCGCTTGTGGCGGGTGACCTCGCCTCCATCACCGACAGCTTCACCACGATGGAAGGCCGTAAGGTGGCGCTTGGCATTTATGTGGAGCAGGGCAAGCAGGACCGATGCGCCTGGGCCATGACATCGCTCAAGGCCTCAATGCGCTGGGACGAGGAGCGCTTTGGCCGGGCCTATGACCTCGACGTGTTCAACATCGTGGCCGTGTCGGATTTCAACATGGGGGCCATGGAGAACAAGGGCCTCAATGTCTTCAATGACAAATACATTCTGGCCAGGCCGGACATCGCGACCGACGCTGACTACATCAACATCGAACGCATCATCGCGCATGAATATTTCCACAACTGGACGGGCAACCGCATCACCTGCCGCGACTGGTTCCAGCTTTGCCTTAAAGAGGGCCTTACGGTGTTCCGCGACCAGGAGTTCACCTCGGACCTGCGTTCACGGGCGGTGAAGCGCATTGAGGATGTGAAGACGTTGCGGGCCCGGCAATTCCCGGAGGACCAGGGGCCGCTTGCCCATCCGGTGCGGCCTTCAAGCTATATCGAGATCAACAATTTCTACACGCCCACGGTGTATGAGAAGGGTGCGGAAATCTGCCGGATGATCCACACGGCGATTGGTGCTGCCAATTTCCGCAAGGGCATGGACCTCTACTTCGCCCGCTGTGACGGAACGGCTGCAACGGTTGAAGATTTTCTGACGGCACTCGCGGATGCCTCGGGCCATGACCTGTCTGGCTATGCCAAATGGTCTGTCTGGCTATGCCAAATGGTATGGGCAGGCAGGCACACCGGTTGTCACTGCAAAGGGCCAGCATGATCCGGCAAGGCGCGACTATGTGCTGAGCCTCAGCCAGTTTACATCGCCCACGGCGGGCGAGCCCGGGAAGCTGCCGCTCGCCATGCCCCTGGGGCTTGGCCTGATCACGCCGGAGGGCGCAACTGTCGCAGATGTTCCGGCCATGGTGGAACTTGCGTCCGGGCAGACGAGCCTCACCATCAGGAATGTCGCACAGCGGCCTGCCCTGTCGCTGAACCGGGGTTTCAGCGCACCCATTGTTCTGCACACGGACAATACGCCAACTGAGCTTCTAGTGCTGCTGGCTCATGACTCGGACACGTTCAACCGCTGGGAAGCGGGGCAAGCCCTGGCGCGACAATTCATGCTGCGGATCATGGCCGAAGGATCGGCTGATGTTGCGGCCTTTGCTACTGCGCTTGGCCGCGTGCTGGCGGATCACAGTCTCGATGCGGCCTATCGCGCGCTCATGCTGGACATGCCACCGGAAGCGGAGATCGCGGCGCTGATTGGCGCAAACGTGGACAGCGAGCATGTCGCGGCGGCGCGACGCAAATTGCGCACAGAGGTGGCACGGCACCTGCTGCCAATTCTGGACGAGATCATTGCCACCACGGGCGAGCCCGGGCCCTATCAGCCTGATGCTGCCAGCACCGGCCGCCGCGCGCTGCGCTATGCCGCACTGGCACTCCTTACCCTTGCCACACCGGACCGCGGCCTTGCCCTTGCCGCAACAGAACTGGAACAGGCCGGCAGCATGACTGCGGAAATGGGGGCGCTGGCTGCCAGCCTTGCCTTTGAACAGGGAGCAGAATTGCGGGCCCGCTTCATCGCCCGCCACAAGGATGATCCGCTTCTGGTGGACAAGTGGCTGGCGCTTGCCGCCGCAGCCCCTCTGCCCGGCGCTGCCGCGCGGGTGGAAGCCCTTGAAACGAATCCGCTTTTCTCATGGACCCGGCCCAACAAGGTCTATGCGCTGCTGGGCGGCCTTGCGGCAAATTTCTGCGGGTTTCATGACGCCAGCGGCGAAGGCTACCGGGTGCTGGCCGATGCGATCATCCGGCTTGATGGCATCAATCCGCAGGTGGCGGCGCGCATGGCCACTAGCTTCCGCAGCTGGAAACTGTTTGAGGCCACGCGGCGCAGCCACGCGAGAACGCAGATGGAACGCATTCTCCGCACTGAAAAGCTCTCTCAGGATGTCTTTGAGATCATAACGCGAACAAGCGCCTGACTTGCGCCCACGCAGCGTCCTGACTCTTGGCAAATCAGATTCGCAGGCGGTATTCCAAACCTGTTCAGCACGGGACCGATTCGCGCATGAGTCGGCATAGCAGTTGCGGCCCGTATATCACTCAAGTGGCAAAGTTTGGATCGTGCAACGCGCTTTCATCAGGGAATGGTTTACTCGCGAAAGGACTCTGCAGCTGCCGCTGCCGGGCCTGCGTGGCATTCGCATTCCCGAGCAGATGCTGCGAAAGCTTATTCTTGTGCTCACCGCGCTGTTTCTGTTTGCGCTTGCAGCCGCGCTGCTCTCGAAGCTGTTTGAATACCGCCGCAACCAAATTGCCGACCAGAGCAGCCTGACGCTGCTGCATGCCGATGCCACGGCACATGCCATCCGCAATGCCCGCATTGCCACGCCAGACGTCAAGCTGGGCCCGCAACTGCTGCAGCAAGCCCTGCCCGCAACGGCCACGGAGCGCGGCCGCCAGTATCTGCTGGTGGATACGGCCGGAAAGATCACGGCGGCCATTCCGCAGCAGCATTTCAGCGGCGGCCAAGCCCTTGCCGACACCATGGCCAAGGACTTTTTTGTCGATGTGCCTTTTGACGGCAAGCGGCTGACACCCACCCGCCTGCGCAGCGGCGAGAGCGTGCATGCGGTGGCCCGCACCCTGGCACCGCTCGATGGCAGCCTGATCGTGTTGCAATCCAGCAGCGCCATGCTTGATTCATGGAGTTCCAGCGCGGGGCAGCTTGGTCTCCTTTTCGGCGTCACGCTGGTGGTGTTGACGCTTCTCACCGCTGCCTTCCACTGGCAGTCCTCGCGCGCCTCCGAGGCCGACGAAATGCTGTCGCTGGCCACGCTACGGCTCGACAAGGCCTTGGATGGCGGGCAGTGCGGGTTGTGGGACTGGGACCTTTCCACAGGCCGCATGTTCTGGTCGGCCTCGATGTTCAGCATTCTGGGATTGACGCGTGATGCCGACACGCTCTCCTATGCCGATATCGCCAGTCTCATGCATCCGGGCGACCAGGCGCTGGATGAACTGGCCGATGACCTGCTGAAGCACCGCCGCGCCGATTTCGACACGGAATTCCGCATGCGCCACGTCAAGGGCCACTATGTGTGGCTGCGGGCGCGGGCCGCCTTGGCGCACTGGGCATCTGTCGGCAGAGCAGGACATTCCCCACCTTGTCGGCATTGTCTTCGACATCACGCGGCAGAAGGAATTGGACAAGCTGAACCTTGATGCCGAAGTGCGCCTCAAGGATGCGATTGAAAACATTTCCGAGGCTTTCGTGCTGTGGGATACGGAAAGCCGTCTGGTGCTGTGCAACAGCAAGTATCAGCAGTTCCATTCGCTGCCGGCCAGCGTCTGTGTGCCGGGCACGCCCTATGCGCTTGTGGCCTCATCATCGCGTGAACCGGTGGTGAAGCAATATGTGCCGGGCCAGATCATTCACCGCTCGGGCGCGCGGTCGGTGGAGGTGCAGCTTGCCGATGGCCGCTGGCTGCAAATCAACGAGCGGCGCACCAAGGATGGCGGTTTTGTCTCCGTCGGCACCGACATCACGGAGTTGAAGCGGCAGGAAGAGAACCTGCTCTCCTCCGAAAAGACCTTGATGGAAACAGTGCGCGACCTGCAGAAGGAACGCCAGACCGCCGAGGAACAATCGCAGCGCCTTGCCGAACTTGCCGACAAATACGCCAGCGAAAAGGCCCGCGCCGAAGCGGCCAACCGCTCCAAGTCGGAATTCCTCGCCAACATGAGCCACGAGCTGCGCACGCCGCTCAATGCCATCATCGGCTTCAGCGAGGTGATGACCAACGAGTTCTTCGGCCCCATTGGCACGCCAAAATACATCGAATACGCCAATGACATCCGGCGCAGCGGGCAGTTTCTGCTCGACGTGATCAACGACATTCTCGACATGTCGAAGATCGAGGCGGGCCGCGTTGATCTCGAAATCGAGGCTGTTTCGTTGCAGATCCTCATCGAAGACGTCATGCGCCTTGTTGGCCCGCGCGCATCGGAAGGGAAGATCAACGTCTCGACAGATATCCAGGTGGAGCGCAGCTTCAAGGCGGACCGTCGGGCCCTGAAGCAGATTATCATCAACCTCATGTCGAATGCCATCAAGTTCACACCGGAGGGTGGTTCGGTCAGCATCACGGCGCGGGATGCGGGCAGGAATATCGCCTTTTCGATCGCCGATTCCGGCATCGGCATTCAGCAGCGCGACATCCAGAAACTGGGCCGGCCCTTTGAGCAGGTTGAAAACCAGTTCACCAAGTCGCGTGGCGGCTCGGGCCTCGGCCTCGCCATTTCCCGCTCGCTGGTGGAACTGCATGGCGGCAAACTGGAAATCGCCAGCGTCGTGGGCAAGGGCACCACGGTCATGGTCACCCTGCCCGTCTCCTGATCAGCGGATCACTTGCGGCCGCGGCGCTCCATGCGGCTGGCGCGGTCGCGGATTGCTTCTGCCAGTTGTTGCCGTTCCTCCGGTGTCAGCATGGCCACGATCTGCTCCACAACCGCACCACCGCCTGCCGCCAGACTCTCCGAACCGGTGGTGAAAGCCTCAATGGCGGCTTTCACCTGTGCCGCATCATAGGGCTCCTTCACCAAAGCGTCGGCCAATTGCGTGGGGCTCTGGCGGGAGGCATCGCGCAGACGGCGCAGGTCATCGCCGCGGGCATGCACGATATCCATCAACTGATGGCGGCGCTCGCGCGGCAAGTCGAAGAGGAATTTGCGGGGGATGAGCTGGATGTAGCTTGCGCCCATCAGGCGCTCCGATGGCCCGTCGAAAAAGAAGTTGCCCAAGGCCATGCCGCCCACCAGCAGATTGGCCATGAGCGAAAGGCCGAGCAGCAAGGTCCACCAGCGCGAGCGCAGCTGCGGCAGCCACGGGCGACGGGCAGAGACAGGTGAAAGGTCGGCGGTCATGTCAGGCTGTCCTCAGAGAAATCCAATGCGTCATCAATTCCGCTTCCTGTGTCGCTGTCACTGTCACTTGCAGCGGCGCTGGCCGTAGCGGTGGCCGTGCCAAAAGGCACGAAATCAGAGGCTGTGCCTGCTGCACCCAGATAGATGCCCAGCGCCAGCGAAGCGGCCAGAGGCAGGCCCGCGAGCCAGCCCAGCCGCGAGCGGGATGGGGAGGGCGGTGGCAGCGCCGCGTCATTGCCTGCAGTATCTGCCGCAAGGCGCGCCAGCATCCGCGTCTTCGCACCCAGCGGCACGGGCGGCGCGCTGGCAGCGGCGAGCAACGTGTCCAGTTCAGTTTCAGTGATCAGATCTTCGTGGTCGGTCATCATCATGTCCTTTCCGCCGCAAGGGCGGTCAGCAATTCCTGTTTGCGCGGGGCAAGCCCCGTCTTGAGGGCGCGGCGGGCCCGGGCCAGAAGGGATTCCAGCGCCTCCACACTCACCTCCATCACCTCAGCGGCGGCGGCCTGGCTCATCTGCTCGAAATGCACCAGCGTCAGCGCCAGTCTTTGCCGGTCCGGCAGGGCGGCAACCGCGGCATCAATGGCGGCGGCCGCTCTCCCCTTGTCGATCTCCTCATCGGCGGCAGGCCGGTCGTCGGCCTGCTCTTCCAGTTCGGCGATGCTGCCGCCCTCGCTGGTGCGGTAGCGGTCGGTCACCAGATTGCAGGCCACCCGGATCAGCCAGCCGCGCAAGGCCGCTGCCTCACGCACCTGTTCAGGATTGCGCCACAGGCGGAGAAAGGCCTCCTGGGCCATGTCCTCGGCGTCGCTGTGGCCCTTCATCATCCGCCACACCACCCGGAAAACAATGGCGAAGTGCCGCTCCACCAGGGCCGCGAAGGCTTGCTGGTCCCGCGCCGTGGCGCGCGAAAGCAGGCCCGCATCACTTTCCTGATCCGGACCCGCTGAGACGAGGCGCAGGTGGCTTCGGCTGTTCAACCTGCGGCCATCAGTTGCCTGTGCTGCCAGGCTGGGTCTGGCCAAGGTAGCTCTTTCTCCATTGTCCTGTTTTGAAGCCCTTGAGCTCAGCCATGGTGACGCCCCCATCCTTGTCGCTGTCGGCACCATTGAACATCGCTTCCACAAGCTTGTCGAGTTCGCTTTCGCTGATGGAGCCGTCATGGTTGGCATCCATCAGGGCCATGATGCGGTCGCGGCGCTTGATCAGCGCTTCTTCCATGCGCTGCTGCAGTTCGGCGGCGGATACGGCCTTGTCACCGTTCACATCCATGCGGGCCAATCGTTTGCTGGCCAGTGGCAGGAATTCGCCCTTTTCGATCTTGCCATCGTGGTTGGCATCCACCCGGTCAAAGCTGCGCTGGGCCCGGGGGAAATAGGGTTCGGCGGACAGCGCCATGGCGGAAAAACCGGTCAGCCCGGCCAGGGTCATGGCCATCAGGGAAATCTTTTTCACGTTTCGCTCCATTGTCTCGATCAGTTGCAGATTGGCAGTGCAGAAACCGGTTTCTGCAGATGAGACGGCTGGCGCGGCGGAATCCGTCGCGGGTCGCAAAATTATTTTTTGGGCGGCAGGACAGGCGGGCCGACGATGGCGTCAAAGACCCGGGCCACTTCTTCCTGCCGGGCCTTGAGCAGCGCCTCCGCCACGTGAATATCCGGGGCTTCCGCCGCCAGGGCGACCGCCCGGTTGAGGCCGGAGAGCGCGTTTTCCGGCTCAAAGTCGCCGTTGATGCAGAGGCGCAAAACCTGCGTCAGGCGGTGAAAGAGCGGCCCGGCTGACAAGAGGATTTCACCCTCCTGCCGGGAGACAAGGCCTGCGGCCAGAGCCGCCTGCAGCGCCTCGCCCGTGTTTGTGAAGAGCAGCCCGCCCTTGGACTGGCTGTGGGCCAGTTGCAGGAACTGGGCGATGAACTCCAGTTCCACCAGACCGCCCCGGCTGCGCTTGATGTCCCAGCAGCTTGCGGGCTTGTGCTCTGCCAGCATCAGGGCGCGCATCTCCCGCACATCGGCGCAGGTTCTCGCCACATCGCGCGGACGGGACAGCGTTGCCGCAATGGTGGCGGAGATGATGGCGGAAAGCGCGGCGTCACCGGCAATCACCCGGGCCCGGGTCAGCGCCAGATGTTCCCAGGTCCAGGCCTCGTCGGCGTGATAGGCTTTGAAGCTTTGCAGGCTGGCGGCGACGGGCCCCTTGCTGCCGGAGGGGCGCAGCCGCATGTCCACCTCGTAGAGTTCCCCTTCCGAGGTGGGCACGGTGAGGGCCGTGATCAGGCGCTGGGTGAGCTTCTGATAATACTGCGCCGGACTCAGGGGCCGCGCCCCATCCGAGGTTTGCGCCGCCGCGGCGTGATTGTAGATCAGGATGAGATCGAGGTCGGAACCCGCGGTCATTTCGCGGCCGCCCAGTTTGCCCATGGCAATCACGGCCACTTCTCCACCCTCAACCCGGCCATGACGGGCTGTCATTTCAACCTGCACCGCCGACAAGAGACGGGCGATCACCACTTCTGCAATCTGGGAGAAACCCTGCCCCGCCTCCTCCGCCGACAAGGTATCCGACAGCACACGCACACCCACGCGGAATTTCTGCTCGCGGGCAAAAAGGCGGGCCCGGTCCATGGCCTCTTCCAGCACAAGGTCAGGCGGCATAAGCCCCGCCGCCTGTTCTTCCAGCCGGCTGCGGGCCAGCAATGCCCCGAAGAAATCCGGATCAAGCACCGCTTCCAGAATGCGGGGGCGGCGGCTCAATTCATCGGCCAGGCGGGGGGCCGTGCCCAGCACCTTGGCGATCGAGATGTTGAGCAGGCCCGGATTGGCCTTGAGCATGGCAAACAACTGCCGGCCCCAAGGCTACAGCCGAACTGGTCAAAGGCGATGAAGGCACGGTCGGCATCGCCATCCCGCTGCCAGGCGGTGACCAGTGCGGGCATCAATTCGGTCAGTGCTGCGGGCGCGGCGGGTGCGGGTGGCGGGATAGCGCGCCGAAGTACTGACGCGGTGGTGGCGGACACCTCCAGAGGCCTGACGGAAGCCCATGTGGGCCAGGGTTTCAATGGTTTCGGGATCGTCCTCGCCGCCTGAAAACGAGGCTGCCGCCTGCCCCGCCCAGATCGCTGGGTTTCAAAGAGGCGGGAGGAATGGCTTGCGGTTTCGAGGATGGCGCGCAGGGCGGTGGTGAACCACTCGCCACTGTCAAAGCCGCAGAAGCGGGCATAGCGGGCAAAGGCCTCGGAGCTGGAGGGCACATTGTGGGTCTGCTGGTCATCCAGCATTTGCGCGATGCTCGAACACCGCCACCAGCACCGCGGTAGCAGCGCTTCATGTCGGCGGCGACGGTGGCTGTGATCAGTGCGCCTCAGCCAGTTCATCCAGCATGGCGAGGGTCGAGCGAGCGCGGAGCTTGCGGTTGCGGCCACCCGCGATCAGCTGCTGGGTCTGCACAAAGAATTCGATTTCGCGAATGCCGCCTGGCCACGACTTGAGATTGTGGCCCTCGACGGCAATCTCCGCTGGCCCTTCACCGCATGAATTTGCCGGATCAGGGATTGCACATCGGCGATGGAGGGCGAAGTCGAGATACTTGCGCCAGATATAGGGTTGCAGGCGGTCGAGAAATTCCTCGCCCAGCGCAATGTCTCCAGCCATGGCACGGGCCTTGATATAGGCGGCGCGTTCCCAGTTCTGGCCCAGGTTCTCGTAGTAAACGGCAGCGGCTTCCAGCGAGATGGCCACCTGCGTGGCGCGCGGGTCGGGCGCAGCCGCAGGTCGGTGCGGAAGACATAGCCGTTCTCGTCCACGTCCTGCAGAAGCGCCACCAGCCTCTTGGTGATGCGGATATAGGGAGCCGCCGGATCGCCATCGCGGGGTGCGGCGGGCGCATCGGGATCGAACAGAACGATCAGGTCAATGTCGCTGGAATAGTTCAGCTCATGGGCACCAGCCTTTGCCCATGGCCAGCGCCGTATAGCCGCAACCTTGATCTGGCCGGGATGGATCAGGCAGGCTGAGGCGGCCCTGTGCATGTGGGCTTCCCGCAGCAGCACGCGCACCGCAGAGCGCACCGCGCAATCGGCAAAATCAGTGAGCGCCCGGGTCACTTCATCAACGGTCCACACGCCGCCCACATCGGCGAGGGCGAGCAAGAGAGCTGCCCGCGCCTTGCCCTGCCGCAGCAGCCGGGCCGCCTCCTCAGCGTCAGTTATACTCACCTCTTTTTCCAATTGCGAACAGAGGGTTGTGAATAATTCCTCGGGTATACTTAATGAACCGCCTGCGCAGCAAAATCCGGGTCTGCCAGCATCAATCCCCGGAGGTAGGGTGATGCCGCGACGCAGGCCTCAATCAGCTGACTTGCGGCCTGCAAACGCGCTGCCAGATCACAGCCTGGAAGGTCTGCCAGAAAGCAGAGAGTAAGGCTCCGGCACGCATCTGCGATGACCACGGGCCGCCTTGGCGCGGTTTAAAGTGACTCCATGTGCTTGGGTTAGCGTGGAACGGCTGGGAGTGGTAGCGCCTGAAACGTCACGCGCCTTCAAAGGCCGGAAGTTCCAGCGTGGCGCGCAGGCCCGGCTCCGCATCGCCCAGCAGCAGCCGTCCGCCATGCAGTTTCATCACCGAGGACACCAGGCTGAGGCCCAGACCATTGCCCGGCTTGCTGCGGCTTTCATCGAGCGCACGAAGCGTTCCAGCACCCGGTCGCGGTTTTCGGCGGCGATGCCCTTGCCCGCATCGCTCACGGCGATGCGGATCAGGTTGCCTTCGCGTGCCGCTGCAATGCTGAGCTTAGCCTTGCCGGTCTGCGGATCACCCCCATACTTCATCGCATTGTCGAGGAGATTGCTGATGGCCTGGGCGAGCAACTGGCGGTCGGCTTTCACCGGCAAGGGCCGGGCCACATCGGCCACAAGGCTGCCGCCTGCATCCTCGGCAATGGGTTCGTAAAGCTCCACCACATCGGACACGATATCGGCGGCATCAATGGGAGCGAGGCCCTCGCGGGAATTGCCAGCCTCGGCGCGGGCGATAGACAGCAATGCATTGAAGGTGGCCAGAAGCTGATCGCTTTCCTCGATGGTTTTCTCCAGCGCCAGCTTGTGATCGGCGTCATTGCTGGAACGCAATGCCGACTCCACCCGGGCCCTGAGGCGGGTGAGCGGGGTGCGCAAGTCGTGGGCCACATTGCCGGACATTTCCTTCATGCCCAGCATCAGGCGCTCAATCTGCGCCAGCATGTCGTTGAGGGATTGGGCGAGCCGGTCCAACTCGTCGCCGGAACCTGTGACCGGCATGCGCTTCGAGAGATCGCCCTGCATGATGGTGCGGCTGGCATTGGTGATTTCATCCACCCGGTGCAGGAAATTCCGGGAGGTGAGATAGCCGCCGCCAAGGCCCAGCACGATGATGAGGCCCAGTGCCGCCGTCAGCGAACGCTGGATCAGATCGCGGAAACTGCGCAACTCGTCAATGTCGCGGCCCACCAAAAGCTCGTAGCCATCCGCGAGCACCACCAAATAACCACGCGCCTGGTGCTGCCTGGCTGGCGCCCTTGCCAAAGGCCACCGGGAATTCCAGCCATGTGCCGGACTGGTCGGCGCCGAGCAAGTCCGCCAGATTGCCGATCACCCTTTTCTCCTGTGCGTTCTCAAGCAGATAAAGCGTGCCGGTCTGGTCGTTCATGCGGCGGTTGATGATGTCGGCCACGCCGCTCAGGCCGCGCAGCCGGTATTGGTCGCCCCAGGGCCTGCACTTCGGCGCGGATTGTTTCTTCGGACTGGCGCTCCAGCAGGCCCACTGTGTTGTAGAACACGTAAGCCAGCACTGCCGCGGCGGACACCGCAAAGATCACAAGATAAATAGCCGCCAGCCGGAAGGTCGACGTGCGGAATATCTTGCTGTTAACGGTCACGGATCATGTATCCGGCGCCACGCACCGTTTGCAGCAGGGGTTCGTCAAAGCCCTTGTCGATCTTGCCGCGCAGGCGCGAGACATGGACATCAATCACATTGGTCTGGGGATCGAAATGATAGTCCCAGACATTTTCCAAAAGCATGGTGCGGGTGACGATGTGGCCTGCATTGCGCACCAGATATTCGAGCAGCTTGAACTCACGGGGCTGCAGGGGAATGGGTTTGCCACCGCGTGTGACGGCACGCGAGAGCAGATCCATTTCAAGATCACAGGCCTTGAGGCGGGTTTCGAGGGCGGAACCGGACTTGCGGCGCGACAGGCCCTCGACACGGGCGAGCAGTTCCGAGAAGGCATAGGGCTTGGCCAGATAATCATCGCCGCCGGCGCGCAGACCCTTGACGCGCTCATCCACATCGGAGAGCGCCGAGAGAATGAGAACCGGCGTCACCAGGCCTTCGTCGCGCACTGTCTTGATGATGCTGAGGCCATCCAGTTTTGGCAGCATGCGGTCCACGATCAACACATCGTGAATGGCCTCGCGGGCGAGCGCCGGGCCCTCTTCGCCATCGGTTGCAAGGTCGGCCACATGGCCAGCTTCCGCGAGGCCCTTGATCAGCCACCCCGCGGCTTCCCTGTCATCTTCAATGACCAGAATACGCATGAACATGTCCTGTTTGGGTGCCGCCTGACGGCTTGCCCCGGTTCCGGCATCTACTTGCATGGATTTGTCTTTCTTGGAAAGGGGCGGCGCGGAGACAGATCAGGGGAACGTCGGGGGGATGTCTGTCTCCGCGCCTTTAAGGGCGTTTCGCGAGCGGGGAAGCGAAGGGTACGCCCTCATTGGTAAACGAGGTGGGGATTGCGTCCCCGGATTTCAACCTTTCGCGGCCGGAATGGCGATGTAGCGCTGGTTGTCACCAGAGCGGACGAGCAGGAGCACACGCTTCTCCTTCACGCCCTTGAAAGCATCGGCCACGTCAGCGGGATGTGTGACCTCCTTGCCCGCAACCTCGAGGATCACATCACCGGCCTGAATGCCGCGCGAAGCCGCCGGAGAGTTGGGATCAACCTCCGTCACCTTCACGCCTGCACCGTCATCTGCCGGTGCCAGCTTGAGGCCCAGGTCGGACAGGTCAAAACCCTTGTCCGGCTTGGTCACGCCCGCCATCTTGGGCGTCTCGCCCGGCATGGCACCGATCTTCACCGTGATGGTTTCAGGCTTGCCATCCCGGTAGATATCAACGGCGATGTCGGTTCCAGGTTTCACCTTGGCGATGGTGCGGGCCAAATCCTTTGCGTCGGCAATTTCCTCGCCATTGGCCTTGAGGATGGTATCACCCTGGCGGATGCCGGCCTTCTGGGCGGGGGAATCCTCCGTCAGGTCGGCCACGATGGCGCCCTTGGCTTCCTTCAGCCCCAGGCTTTCGGCAATGTCATCGGTCACAGGCTGGATCTGCACGCCAAGCCAGCCGCGCGTCACCGCGCCGTTGGACTTGAGCTGTCCACCACATCCTTCACGATGGAGGCGGGAATGGCAAAGCCAATGCCCACCGAGCCGCCGGAGGGTGAGAAGATGGCGGAATTCACGCCCACAACATCACCGTTGAGGTTGAAGGACGGGCCACCGGAATTGCCCTTGTTGATGGAGGCGTCGATCTGCAGGAAGTCGTCATAGGGGCCGGAGCCGATGTCGCGCCCTTGGGCAGCGGGGAGACAATGCCTGCCGTCACAGTGCCACCGAGACCGAAGGTTGCCCACGGCCATCACCCAGTCACCCACCTTGGCCTCGTCGTCCGCAAGTTTCACGAAGGGAAAGCTCTTGTTGGCATCAATCTTCAGCAGGGCGAGATCGGTCTTGGCGTCCGTGCCGATCACCTTGGCGTCGTAGTGTTCGCCGTCATGGAAGGTCACCTTCACTTCTTCGGCATCCTTCACCACATGGTTGTTGGTGACGGCATAACAACCATCAGCCGAAATGAGGAAGCCCAGAACCCTCCGCCATGCTGGGGCCGCGCTGCTGGTCCGGCATGCGGTTCTTGAACTGGGGAACTGGTCGAAAAAGTCCTTCAGGCCGGGCGGCATGCCGTCGGGCATGGCACCATCACCATCATCGGCAGCAGAGTCATTGGAGACGGCCTTGAACTTGACCTCGACGCTGACCACGGCCGGCATCACCTTCTCCACAAGCGGCGCAAAGCTTCGGGTGGGATCAACCACAAAGGCAGTAGGGTTTCGGCCTTGGCGAAGCCCGGCTGCGGCACCAGCATGGCGGTGGTCATCACCGTGGTGCCCAACAGGCCGAGCGCCACGAGGCCTGGAACAGTTTTGCGGGTCAGTGTGAATTCTGCGAACATCTTGCAACTCCTTGCAGGGGTTATTCGATGATCTGAAGATAGAAAGGGCCGCCTTTCATCAACATTACAGGGGCATGAAAGCCCTGCAATCAAGGTGGCAAAAACGTGGCAGCGATGGCCTAATCGCGCAGGATGTGATCGAGCTTGGCTTTTTCAAGATCGCTCAATTCACGATGGTGAAAGGGCGGCGGGCGTGGCGCGGCGGCGCCAAGAACACCAGCCCGCCACCAGCAGGATCGCCGGTGGCGTCAGCCAGAGAATCCATGTTTCCGGTGTGAAGCGCGGGCGCAGCAGCACATAGTCACCGTAGCGGTCCACAACAAAGCCCACCACATCATCGTCGTTTTTGCCCTGCTGCAACTGCTCACGAATGAGAATGCGCAAGTCGCGGGCGACGGAGGCATCCGATTCATCAATCGACTGGTTCTGGCAAACGAGGCAGCGCAGACCCGCCGAAATGGCACGGGCCCGGGCCTCAAGCTGCGGGTCTTTCAGCATTTCATCGGGCTGCACCGCAAAGGCCGCATGACAGGACAGGAGGAGAAGGAGGCCAAAGAGAAGCTTGCGCATGTCCCCTACTCCGCCGGCTGGGCCACAACCCGCGCCGCCGCCTTGCGGCCTACGCCAATGCGCAGCCGCCGGTCGGTGAGGGAGAGAAGCCCGCCCGCAAACATGATCGCCGCGCCCACCCAGATGAAACTGGCGAGCGGATTGAAGCTCGCCCGCACCACATGGGCATCATTGGGTTGGTCATCACCCAGCACGACATAGATGTCGCCCCAGATGGTCTGGTCCAGGCCCACTTCGGTGGTGGGCATGCGGCTGGGCTGGAAGATGCGCTTTTCAGAAACGATGTCACGCACGAAAGCGCCGCCGCGCGTTCGGGAGTAGTAGGCCGGCCTTGCCATCATAGTTGGGGCCCTTGAGCGGGGTGATCTCCTTCAGCGTCAGGCTGTAGCCTGCCACGTCAACGCTTTCGCCAACCTTGAGGGTGACGATGTGCTCTTCCTTCCACAGCGAAAGGATGATGACGCCGATGATGATGAGGCCGAGCCCTCCATGGGCCAGGGCCGTGCCCCAGGTGCTGCGCGGCAGGCCAAAGGCGCGGGCCCGCACGGTGGGCCAGGGCAGTTTGCCAAGACCTGCGCGCTCGGCGATGTCGGCCACGGCGCCCAGCGCCAGCCACACGCCCACGGCGATGCCCAGCGGCGCAAGCCAGGGGCCCCGCCGTGTGAAAGCCAGAACGATAAGGGTGATCACCAGCGCGATGGCCGCCGCCCACCACAGGCGGCGGAGCGCCGCCATGGCATCGGCGCGCTTCCAGCTCAGCATGGGGCCGAGCGGCACCAGCAGCAGAAGCGGCAGAATGATGGGCCCGAAGGTGTAGTTGAAGTAAGGTGCACCCACGGAAATCTTGTCGCCGTTCAGGCTTTCCAGCGCCAGCGGATAAAGCGTGCCGATGAAGACGGCGGCACAGGCCGTGCAAAGCAGAAGGTTGTTCAAGACCAGTCCGCCCTCGCGGCTGATGGGGGCAAAGAGCCCGCCCGCCTGCAATGAAGGTGCGCGCGCGGCAAAGAGCGTCAAGCTGCCGCCCACAAAGAAGGCGAGGATCAGGAGAATGAACATGCCGCGCGTGGGATCAACGGCAAAAGCATGCACCGATGTCAGCACGCCGGAGCGCACCAGGAAGGTGCCCACCAGCGACAGCGAGAAGGCAAGGATGGAGAGCAGCACCGTCCAGATTTTCAGGGCACCGCGCTTTTCAACCACGATGGCTGAATGCAGCAGGGCCGTGGCTGCAAGCCAGGGCATGAAACTCGCGTTTTCGACCGGATCCCAGAACCAAAAACCGCCCCAGCCCAGTTCGTAGTAGGCCCACCACGACCCCATGGCGATGCCGATGGTGAGGAAGGCCCAGGAGACGAGCGTCCAGGGCCGCACCCAGCGGGCCCAGGCGCTGTCCACCTTGCCTTCGATGAGGGCCGCCACGGCAAAGGAAAAAGCCACGGAAAGTCCGACATAGCCGGAATAGAGAAAGGGTGGATGGAAGGCGAGCGCCGGGTCTTGCAAGATGGGGTTAAGGCCATTGCCATCCACCGGTGGCGGGTCGAGGCGGAGGAAGGGATTGGAAGCAAAGGCAATATAGAGCAGGAACGCGAGGCCGACGCTGCCTTGAACTGACAGAATGCGCGCCTTGAGGCCTGCGGGAATTGTATCGCCGAAAATCGCCACCGCCGCGCCGAAGATGGCGAGGATCGTCACCCACAGGAGCATGGAGCCTTCATGGTTTCCCCACACGCCCGCGATCTTGTAGATCAGCGGCTTGGCGGAGTGGGAGTTTTCGGCCACGTTGAGCACCGAGAAGTCAGACACGAGATAGGCGTGGGTCAGCGCTGCAAAGGCGGTGCCGATGAGGGCCAGTTGCAGCACCGCAGCAAGGCTGCCCGTCGCCATTATGGCGGGAATGCCGCGCGCCGCCCCATACATGGGAACGAAGGTCTGGTAGGCGGCCACCGCCAGCGCCAGCAGCAGTGCGAAATGCCCAAGTTCGATGATCATTGGCCAGCACCCTTGCCCAGCTTCACGCCCTTGGCTTCCAGCCTGTCGGCAATGTCTTTGGGCATGTAGTTTTCATCGTGTTTGGCCAATACGGTATCTGCCGCCATGGTGTCCGATGTGGAGAGAACGCCTTCGCTGACCACGCCCTGCCCCTCGCGGAACAGGTCGGGCAACAGGCCGGTGTAGTTCACGGTCATGGAGCGGATGGTGTCCGTCACAACGAATGTGCCGTGAGCAGCGTCAGTCTTCTTCCACGATCCGGCTTCAACCATGCCGCCCAGCCGGATGCGGGTGCCCGGCGCGATATTCTTCTCGGCCACATCGCTTGGTGTATAGAAGAACACGATGGAACCTCGCGCCGCATAAAGAATGAGGCCAACGGCGAGGCCCAGCACGGCCAGACACCCGATGATGACAGCGGTTCTCTTCTGTTTGCGGGTCATTTCAATTTCAACTCCTGGGCCAGGGCATTCACCTGATCGAGGGATGCCTGGTCTGAGGCAAAAGTGCTGCGGGCGGTGGCGAGAGCTGCGGCGGCCTGATCCATGTCGCCCAGCACGCTGCGGGCGCGGATCAGCCTTAGCCAGCCCGCCAGATCATTGGGGTTGGCCTTCAGTTTTTCCGCAAGGCCATCCACCATGCCCCGGATCATGGCCTGCTGGTCTCCTGCGCTCATGTTCTTGGCGGCCTTGATCTGGCTGGCGCTGGGGCCCTTGGGGCGGGAAGAGACTGCGCCGGATTTGATCTGGTCAATCTGGCGCTGCACACTCTCGCGATAGGGCGCGTCCGCGGGGGCTTCCTGCAAAAGGCCTTCAAACTTGGCGAGAGCTTCATCGGCCTTGCCATCTTGCGACAGGGCAAGAGCTTCGTAGTAGCGCGACTTTGTGTCCTTGGGATCAAGGGCCAGTGCCTTGTGAATGGCATCCACCGCCTCATCCGGCAGAATGCCCTGCCCCTGGAACATCAGGGCTTCGGCAAGGCCGCTGTAGAGATCGGCCGTGGGCGGCGTGAGCTTCAAGAGGTTGCGATAGACTTCCGCCTCGTCGCCGAAGCGGTTCATGGCGCGATAGCTGGGCAAGAGCAGCTGCCAGCCCTGCACATCATCCGGCTTTGCCGCGAGGTGGCGCTCGATCTTGTAGACCATGGCGGCCAGATCGTTGTTCTTCTCGGCATTGGCCAGGCGCTCGGCCTGCGGCAGGCCCGGCAATGCAGGGGCACCCAGCCCTCCATAAAGCAGCACGGCGACAAGCGGCACGGCGAGAGCCGACAGCCACAGCAGAAGGCCGGGCTTGCGGTGGATGGGGGCTTCTGCCGCCTGTGACTCGGCCAGCATGCGGCGGGCAACTTCGGTGCGCAGCCCGGCGGCTTCCTCTGCGGTCACGCTGCCCCGCGCCACATCGCCATCCAGCGCGGCCAATTGGTCCTTGTAAATGGCAAGTCGCGCGGCGGAATCACTTGCCCCCGCCTGCGCTGCGGCGCGGGCCTCCGCAGCCCTGCCGCCCCAGCCGAGCAGCAGCACGGTTGCAGCAGAAAGAATTGCAGCTATGAGCCAAATTTCCATTAGCAGTGAGACCGTTTCATTTCCGGCCCCTCCATATAGATTGAAACGCGGCGAAGCAAAACCTTGGTCAGGCCCCGTTGTCGCATGGGCCATGGCACAGGTCGGAAAAGCATGGAGCTTGCGGGCCCTGTTTGTTACAAGGGCGCAAGAAACCGGACACCGCACCCCATGAAAAGCCGCTATTCCGCATTCTCGATTGCGCGCAACGCCTTCAACTATCACAAGGACTGGGAAAAGGCCTGGCGCTCGCCAGACCCCAAGGCCGAATATGATGCCGTGATCGTGGGTGCCGGCGGGCACGGTCTCGCCACGGCCTATTACCTGGCCAAGAATCACAAGATGACCAACATTGCGGTTGTCGAAAAGGGCTGGCTGGGCGGCGGCAATACGGGCCGCAACACCACCATCATCCGCTCCAACTATCTGCAGGATCCGTCGATCGCCATTTATGAGCTGGCGCGCTCGCTCTACGAAAACCTGTCGCAGGAATTGAACTACAACATGATGTTCAGCCCGCGCGGCGTGATGATGTTGTGCCAAACCCAGCACGAGTTGCGAGCCTTCCAGCGCACCGCCCATGCCAACCGGCTGGCAGGCCTCGATTGCCGCATGATCAGCCCGGCTGAAGTGAAAGAGATTGTTCCGATCATCAATGATGATCCCAACTGCCGCTATCCCATTCTCGGTGCCTATTACCAGCCGCGCGGCGGCACGGGCCGCCACGATGCCGTGGCCTGGGGCTATGCCCGCGGGGCTGACGACTTGGGCGTCGATATCATCCAGAATTGCGAAGTGACCGGAATCCAGCGCGACGGCGCAAAAGTTGTGGGGCTCGAGACCACGCGGGGCGTAATCAAGACCAAGAAGATCGGCGTTGTCACGGCGGGCCACGTCTCCACCATCATGGACATGGCAGGCGTGCGCATGCCCATCGAAAGCCAGTGCCTCCAAGCGCTTGTCTCGGAACCCATCAAGCCGGTCATTGATTGCGTGGTCATGGCAAACACGGTGCACGGCTACATCAGCCAGTCGGACAAGGGCGAGCTCGTCATCGGCGGCGGCACTGACAGCTACAATAATTACGCGCAGCGCGGCTCCTTCACGGCGCTGGAGCACACGATCACGGCACTCATCGAAACTTTCCCCATCATCTCGCGGCTGCGCATGCTGCGGCAATGGGGCGGCATCGTGGACATGACGGGCGACCGTTCGCCCATCATCTCCAAGACCGATGTGGAAGGACTTTATGTCAACTGCGGCTGGGGTACGGGCGGCTTCAAGGCCATCCCCGGCTCTGGTTGGGTGTTCGCCGACACCATGGCCAATGACCGGCCGCACAAGATCGCCGAGGCCTTCTCGCTCAACCGCTTTGCCGAAGGACGCTTCATCGATGAAAGCGTCGCCGCGGCCGTGGCGCACTGATGTCTGTTGGAACCGCAATATACGTCCGTCATCCCGGCGAAAGCCGGGACCCACGGTTCCGTTTGCTCGAACGTGTGGAGCTCAGGCATGGAACAGCAGAAGGTTCCGACAGTCTATATTCTAGCCAGTCAGCCACACGGCACGCTTTACATTGGCGTCACCAGCGACCTGTGCAGCCGGGTATCGCTCCACAAGCAGAAATATCTCGGCGGCTTCACGGCCAAGCACAATGTCGAAAAACTGGTCTATTTCGAGTTCTTTTCATCAATGGATTTGGCAATCCAGCGCGAAAAGCAGATGAAGGACTGGAAGCGCATCTGGAAAATTCAGCTTGTCGAAAAAATGAACCCGCAATGGCTCGACTTGTTCGCCGAGACATGCGGACGCTTCGACATTGCAAACTGACAACTATGAACCCGTTGCAAAAGTGGGTCCCGGCTTTCGCCGGGATGACAGTAGGAATGATGCCATGCTTGTAGTGACCTGCCCCGTGTGCGGCGCCCAAGGCGACGAAACGGATTTCCACGCCGGCGGCCAGGCGCATGTGCGCCGCCCCGCCACCCATGATCCCGTGAACATCACGGATGAAGAGCAGCGCGACTATCTCTTCATCCGCCACAACCCCAAAGGCCTGCACTTCGAGCGCTGGCGCTGTGACCGGGGCTGCGGCAAGTGGTTCCACGCGGCGCGCGACACAGTGACAATGGAGTTCAAGGCCTTCTACGGCATCACGGAACTGCCGCCGGAAGAGCTTCAGGCCCAGGCCAAGGGGCCATGGGCTGACTATTTCAAATCGAGAGCAAAGGCGAAGTGATGGCCGGGAAACCCTATCGTTTGTCCACCGGCGGCAGCCGCATTGACCGCGCCAAGCCTGTGTCCTTCACTTTTGATGGCCGCAGCGTGCAGGGCTTTGCGGGCGACACTGTGGCCTCCGCCGTGATGGCTGCCGGGCAGAAGCTTTTTGGTCGCAGCTACAAGTATCACCGCCCGCGCGGGGTGATCGGCATGGGCTCGGAGGAAATGAACGCCCTCATCGGCGTGGGCGTGGGGGCGCGGCACGAGCCCAACCTCAGGGCCACACAGATCGAACTCTACAACGGCATGGCTGCTGTCTCGCAAAACCGCTGGCCGTCGCTCTCCTTCGACATCGGCGCGATCAACAACAGGCTCTCGCGCTTCTTCCCCGGCGGCTTCTATTACAAGACCTTCATGTGGCCGAAGAGCTTCTGGAAGCATGTCTATGAGCCGGTGATCCGTCACGCGGCGGGCCTCGGAAAGGCGGCGGAAGGCCGCGACCCCGACACTTACGAACACATTCACATCCACGCAGACGTTGTCGTGGTGGGTGGCGGCATTGCCGGCCTCACGGCTGCGGAAACTGCAGCTGCAAGCGGTGTGCGCGTCCTGCTCATCGACGAGAATCCGGTGCTGGGCGGCATTGCCGACATAACCGCCGGCAAGGTGGGCGAGGGCTGCGTTGCTGACTTTGCCAATGCCGTGGCGGCACGCCTCAAGGCCCTTCCGAATGTGCGCATTCTCACGCGCACAACGGCGGTCGGCCACTATCATCACAACTACATGATGGCCTGCGAGCGTGTGGCGGACCACGATCCGTCGCTGCTGGCGGCGGGCGCGCCGCGCCAGCGCCTGTGGCGCATCCGTGCCGGGCACATCATCGTGGCCTCGGGCGCACTGGAACGCCCCATCGCTTTCGCCAACAACGACCGACCCGGCGTGATGCTGGCCTCCGCCGTGCGCGCCCTGATCGAGCGCTATGGCGTGGCACCCGGCCAGAAGGGCGTGGTCTTCACCAACAATGATGATGCCTATCTCACCGCCTTCGCCCTCAAGAAGGCGGGTGTTGCGGTGGAAGTGGTGGACAGCCGGGCCCGCCCGGATGGCGACCTTGTGAAACGCGCCCAGACAGAAGGCATTGCCGTCAATCTCAGCTCGGTCATTTCCAAGGTGGAAGGCACGCTTGGCGTCAAGGCCGTGAAGATTGCGGCCTATCGCAAGGGCCAGGGCCGCGTCATCACCGAACGCAAGGTGGATTGCGATTTCATCGCTGTCTCCGGCGGCTGGAATCCGGCGCTGCACCTGTGGTGCCACAATGGCGGCAAGATCAAGTTTGACGACGCCCTCGCAAGTTTCCGCCCCAACACCCACACGGATGCCATCTCGGCCATCGGTGGCGCGAATGGCACCATGAGCGTGGCCGAAACGCTGGCTGAAGCGGCTGCGGCTGGCGAGGCTGCGGCCAAATCCGCGAACGGCAAGGCCAAATCCGGCAAGATCAAGCTGCCCGTCGTGGAAGAACCGGTGCGCGGACCGCTGGAGGCCTTGTGGTTTGCGCCCGCCACGGGCGGCTACAATGAAGGCAACAAGCACTTCATCGACTTCCAGAACGACGTGACGGCCGCCGACCTCGAACTGGCGCAGCGCGAAGGTTATGAGAGTGTGGAGCACACCAAGCGCTACACCACCTTCGGCATGGCGACCGACCAGGGCAAGACCTCGAACCTCAATGGCCTTGGCATCCTGTCGGAAGCCACGGGCAAGACCATTCCGCAGATCGGTGTCACCACCTATCGCCCGCCCTACACGCCCTTCTCCTTCGGCGCGATTGCGGGCGCGCTCACCAATGAGCTGTTCCTGCCCATCCGGCGCACCGCCATTTTCGACTGGCACACGGCGCAGGGTGCGGTGTTTGAGCCCGTGGGCCAGTGGCGCCGCGCCTATACCTATCCCAAGAACGGCGAGGACAAGCACCAGTCGATCACACGGGAAATTCTCGCGGTGCGTAACAAGGTTGGCCTGCTCGATGCCTCCACCCTCGGCAAGATCGAGATCAAGGGGCCGGATGCGGCGGAATTCCTCGACCGCATGTATACCAACATGTTCAGCACACTGAAGGTTGGCAAGTGCCGCTATGGCCTGATGATGAACGAGTTGGGCTTCCTCACGGATGACGGTGTCACCGTGCGCCTGGCCGATGACCACTTCCTGATGCACACCACATCCGGTGGTGCCGACCGCATTGCCGCCTGGCTCGAGGAATGGCTGCAGACGGAATGGACGCATTACAAGGTGTTCGTCACGCCGGTGACAGAGCAGTGGTCGCAGTTTGCCATTGCCGGCCCGAAGGCGCGTGAGGTTCTGGTCAAGCTCGGCCCGGATTTCGATGTGTCGAACGAGGCCTTCCCGCACATGTCTTTCAAGCTGGGCAAGATGGGTGGCTACCCGGTGCGCGTGTTCCGCATCTCCTTCTCGGGAGAAATGTCCTACGAAGTGGCCACGCCCGCCAATCTCGGGCGCGGGCTGTGGGACGCCATCCTCGCCGCTGGTGAGGAGTTCGGCATCGAGGCCTATGGCACCGAGGCGCTGCACGTGCTGCGCGCCGAAAAGGGCTACATCGTCATCGGTGATGAAACCGATGGCACGACCACGCCCATCGATGTGGGGATGGATGGCCTTGTCTCGAAGAAAAAGGCCGACTTCATCGGCAAGCGTTCGCTGGAACAATCCTATCTCAAGGGTCCCAACCGCAAGCAGCTGGTGGGTCTGCTTACGGAAGACCCGAACGAGGTTCTGCCCGATGGCGCCTATGCAGTGCGTGAGGTGAAGGACAAGCCACCCATGGAGATGATTGGCCAGGTGACATCCACTTACATGTCACCCACGCTGGGGCGCTCCATCGCCATGGCGCTCATTGAAAATGGCCGGGCCCGCATGGGCGAAACCATTTCCTTCCCGCTGCAGGGCGGCAAAGTGGTGAAGGCCAAGATCACGGACACTGTTTTCTATGACAAGGATGGAGGGCGCATCAATGCTTGAGGCCCGTTTTGAAACGGCGCTGGCCCACAAGCCGGCGGCCAGCAACACCTATGTCGAGATGCGGGAGATCAGCGAGCGCGGCATGATCGATCTGCGCGGCCTCGCCACTGAAAAGAAGTTCATGGCGGCGGCGAAGGGTGTTCTGGGTGTTGACCTGCCCAAGGCACCACGCACCTCCGCCACCTGGGGTGACATCAAGGTGCTGTGGCTCTCGCCCGACCAGTGGCTCATCAGTTGCCCGCGCGGCAAGGCGCAGGAGCTTGCCAACGACCTCACAGCCGCATTGGCGGGCATTCACTCTCTGGCCGTCAACGTGTCGGACATGCGCGCCATCATCCGCCTTGAAGGCGAGCGGGTGCGCGAGGTGGTGATGAAGGGGTCAACGCTTGATCTCACCGATGGCAGCTACACGCCGGGCACGGTGCGGCGCATGCGGTTTGCCGAAATCGCCGCCCTCCTTCACATTGTGGAAGACAAGGTGATCGACATCTACGTATTCCGCTCCTACGCGCACTATGCGTGGGACTTCATCGCCAAGGCGGCCCGCAAGGGCAGCGAAGTGGGGTTGTTCGCCAGCGCTGGCTGAGGCCCCTACTCCGCGTAGTTGTTGAGAATATCCATGGCGTCGTTACCAAGCGTGCCCTTCTCGGCCTTCAGCGTGTAGCCCTCGTCGGCCAGCCTGGCCTGAATGGCATCCAGCGTCTCAGGCTTCAGCAGCGATCCTCCGTTGTCCACCAAAGCGGCCTTGGCATCCTCGTTGTTGCGCTTCAGGGCGAGAAGATAGAACTCCGCTGCACGGCCGGCATCATAGGGCAGATATTTGCCCTCCTCGTAAAGCTCAGCCAGGCTCTCTGCCGCGGCATCACTATCCTCGCGCACCGCGCGGTTCAGCCAATACAGGCCATCCACCACATTGGCCTTGATGCCCTGCCCCGTCACCAGCGAATAGCCAAAGTTGTTCATGCCCGTGGCATCGCCGCCCTCGGCGGCTTCGCGGTAGAGGGAAAGGGCCTTTGCCTTGTTCTCGGGCAGGCCGTCGCCCATGTCGTTGAGATAGCCAAGCTCGGCCTTGGCCGCAGCATAGCCCTTGTCGGCAGACTGTTTCAGATAGCCCAGGGCCTTCTTCTTGTCCTGCGTCACTGCGGTGCCGTTGCTGTAAAAGAGGTAGAGATTGTAAAGCCCCACCTCATGGCCCTTGTCTGCGGCCTGCTGATAGAGCGCCAGCGCCCGGTCCAGATTCTTGGCAACGCCTGAGCCATCTTCGTAGAGAACGCCCAGATCCACCATGGCATCGCTGTTGCCGTTCTCGGCGGCCAGGGCATACCATTTGGCGGCGGTGGCATCGTCTTCGGTGGCACCCACGCCATCGTCGTAGTCCACGCCCACTTCGTGCTGGGCACTGGCGTCGCCGCCATCGGCGGCAATGCGCGACAGGCGGAATGAAAGATCATCGTCACCATTGATGCGCAGGCCACTGGCATAGAGTTCGCGGATGCGCTTTAGCGTATCCGGCGTGATGTCTCGGCTCTTCACATACCATTCCAGGGCCTTGCCCTCGTCCTTGCTGTAAACCGTGCCCTCGTCATAGACGCGGGCGAAACGCAGCATGGCGTCAAGGTGGCCCGCCTCGGCGGCCTTACGGTAGAAATCGACGGCGCTGTCCATATCCTTGGCCATGCCCGTGCCCGCCTCGGCAAAGCGGCCCATGTTCCACAGGGCATATTCGTTTCCGGCGTCTGCCGCCTTGCGCATCATCTCAAGACCCTGGGCCTCTTCCTTTGTGCCAAGGTCGCCATCGACCAGGGCAAGCGCATAGTCATTGATGGAGTTGAGGTCTCCGCCCGCAATGGAGGCTTCGAAATAGCTCTTGGCCTTGGCGGCATCCTTGGCCACGCCATCCCCTTTCATATAGGCGTTTGCCAGCCAGCGTTGGGCGTCCAGGCTGTTGGCCGCCGCCGCCTTCACCATCAGGTCTTCGGCCTTCTTCTCGTCAAGCGGCAGGGCTCCGCCCTTGGAATGGGCGTTGGCCAGGTCATACATGGCCTCAGCGTTGCCGCCATCCGCGGCTTTCTGCCAGGCTGCTTCGGCCTTTGCCGCGTCATAGGCCACACCGGTGCCGTTCATGTAGGCCTTACCGCACATGTAGGCGCCGAGCGCCAAACCGGCATCACCTGCCTTGCAGCGCAATTCCGTGGCCTTGGCGTCGTCACGCGGCACCACAACCCCATCACTGTAGCTGTTGGCCAGATTGAAAATCGCCAGAACATGGCCAGCGGCGGCAGCCTTGTCATAGAGCTGGTAGGCCCGCATCGGCGATTGCGCGGCAGCACCAGGGCGCGGGCCAGGTTGAACATCATGCGGCTTTCATTGGGGGCGGCGGCCAGCCCTTTTCACAGGCGGCAACAGCGGCAGCGCCATCAATCTTGTCGGGGGTGACGCCGGCAATGCCCGCTGGCCGGGTTGTGTCGAGCGGGCTTGAAGCCGCCGCATCGCAGGCAGCGGTATCGCCCGCCGCATCAGCATGGGCCATGCCGCTCGAAAGAAGAATGGCCGCCGTCACCAGAAACCCGGCCCGAAAGATTTTCAACATGATTCCACCTGTCTGCCCCGACGCAGACACGCTGCATCAGACAGCACCGATGGTCAATTGGTTCAGGCTGTTTGGGCTTTCAGCCAGCCGAACAACTTG
Source organism: Hyphomicrobiales bacterium (assembly GCA_046349175.1). GTDB lineage: Bacteria > Pseudomonadota > Alphaproteobacteria > Rhizobiales > Aestuariivirgaceae > Aestuariivirga. The sequence goes on from JAXMCS010000020.1 coordinate 43,729, forward strand.
TCGAAGCCGCCAAAGGGATAGAGATGCGGGGCGGCGATGTTCAGTTCCGGTTTGTCGAAATGCAGCACGGCCAGCTGCTGCACGAAATCGGTGGGTTCGGAGACCGTCAGCAACTTGGTGATGTTGAGGGCCTGTTTGCGGATGAAGCGGGCGGAGTTGCCGACGCCGCACATGGCTGCATATTTCACCAGCGTCTTGATGGTGGCGGGGCCGGGAATGCCCACATTGATGGGCAGGTTGATGCCGGCATCGCGCAGCGACTTGGCCCACAGCGCCACGGGGCCGGCTTCAAACAGAAACTGCGTGGCGATGAACCCTTCCAGTCCTTCGGCCTTCAGCCAGGCATATTTCTCCGTGAGCGCCTGCATCAGCGCGTCCTCACCGTGCTTCTTGGTGATGTCGGGATTGCCTTCGGGGTGGCCCGCCATGCCCACGCGGCGGATGCCCGCTTTCTGGAACAGGCCGGTCTTCATCAACTGGATCGCCGCATCAAACTTGCCGATGGGCTCCGGCGCGCCGCCCCCCAGCGCCAGCACGGTTGTCACGGCGGCCTGATCGCGGAAGGCCGCAAGGCGTGCCTCCAGGTCAGCTTCGTCTCTCACGAAGCGGGCGGGCACATGGGGAATGGGATCAAAGCCCATGCGGCGCAGTTCAGCAGCGGCCGCGATCTGGGCGGCCACATCCTGCGCTTCGATGAGGGCGATGAAAACTTGCGAGCCTGCCGGGAAATGCTCCTTCAGCAGCGGAAACTTCTCGATCTGCTTGCCGGTCACTTCAATGGTGGCGCGGGAGAGAAAGGCGGCTGCCGGATTGCCCTGCGCGGCAGAGGCGGCAGGCGGAAAGGAAACGCTGGTGTCCATGGCAGTGATCTCCGGCAAACGTGTCGTGATCGTGCCACAGCGGTCGCTGAATGCTCTCGCATTTACGACATGGCTTTTCCACCGCCGACGAAATCCTTGGTGTTGCGTCGCAAAATGACATGGTAATGACGCCCATGGACAAAATGCCGGATTTGGACCATGATGTCGCAAACGGAGCATTCCATGTTTGGCGAAAAGTCGAAGTCCCTGCCCCAGGCCATTGCCCTGGTCTTGCTGCCCGAGTTCACGATGATGCCGGTGACATCGGCAATCGAGCCTTTGCGTCAAGCCAACCGCTTCGCCGAGAAAACGCTGTACTGCTGGACCATGCATTCCATTGATGGCCAGCCGGTTGCCGCCTCAAACGGCATCGTCACCATGGTCAATGGTGATCTAGATGCCGTGCCGCAGGATGCGGCGATCATCGTCTGTGCGGGGCTCAATGTGCAGCGCCATTCCGACAAGCGCCTGCTCAGCTGGCTGCGCAAGGTGGCGCGGCGCGGGGTTGATCTGGGCGCAGTTTGCACCGGCTCCCATGTGCTGGCAGAGGCAGGGCTGCTCGATGGCTACAAATGCACCATCCATTGGGAGAACCTGCCGGGCTTCACGGAAGCCTTTCCGGACATTGATGCCACGGGTGGTCTCTATGAAATCGATGAAGACCGTTTCACCAGTGCCGGCGGCACCACCGCCATCGACATGATGCTCACCTTGATCGCCAGCCAGCACGGACCCGATCTGGCGGCCCAGGTGGCAGAGGCCATTCTCCATTCCCCCATCCGCCATCACAGCGAAAACCAGCGCATGTCGCTTCCGGCCCGCATCGGGGCGCGCCATCCGAAGCTCGTGTCGATCATCGAGAAAATGGAAGAGCAGCTGGAGGATCCGCTGTCGCCCAGCGTTCTGGCGAAGCAGGCCGGGCTCTCCACGCGTCAGCTGGAACGCTTGTTCCGCCGCTATCTCGACCGCTCGCCGAAGCGATACTATCTTGAGTTGCGGTTGAAAAAGGCCCGTTCCCTGCTGCTGCAGACCGACCTGTCGGTGATCAATGTGGCGCTGGCCTGTGGCTTCTCATCGCCCTCGCATTTTTCCAAATGCTATCGAAACTTCTATGGAAGAACGCCATACCGCGAGCGCGGCCTGCCTGTGCCAGCGGCAAGCGAAGATGCAAAAGTCGGGGAGCGAGCCTGACGACTCGCTCCCCTCCTCGTACGCTGTTCCGCGACCGGGGGCAGTAAACGGAACGCGCAAGAGCCCCATGACCTTTCCCGATAAGGTTGCAGGTTTGCAATTTGAGAAAGATCGCGCAAAATTTCGCTTCAATTCTGATTTAGTATTCGCGCCAAGATGAATCAAGTCTTGCGGAAAAAATCCACGTTCTTTCAACGCGCACCGTCATCACCTGATTACTGATGTGGTGAAAAAATATCTTAAATTTTAAGTTGTTTTACGTTCCAGCACCTCGCGCTGGGCGGCTTGGCTACAATGGCGAAGTGGGCACGCCCGCGAGGGCGGGAAGCGTCAACATCGCTCGCAGGCCGCCAATTTCGGCCTGTCCGAGCTCTGCCTTGCCGCCATACATGGCCGCTGTTTCCGAGACAATGTTGAGGCCCAGGCCAGAGCCGGGCTTGGATTCATCCAGGCGCTGGCCGCGTTTCATGGCGGTGGCGCGCTTGTCGGGCGGCAGGCCCGGGCCATCGTCATCAACCTCGATCACCATGGCGGGCCGGCCATCCACACCGTCCTGCTTCAGCAGGCGGGCTCGGGCCACCACCTGGGACTTGGACCATTTGCAGGCATTGTCCATGAGGTTGCCCACCATCTCTTCGAGGTCCTGCCTTTCGCCGCGGAAGCGGATACCCGCACAGGGCTCCACCGACACATCGAGATTGCGGTCGCGGTTGATGCGCTGAAGGGTGCGCGCCAGGGCCTGCAACACGGGTTCCACCTCGGTGGCGGAGCCCACAGTCTGGGCCCGTGCGGCGCGGCGGGCCCGGTCGAGATACAGGTTCACCTGCTCGCGCATCACATCGACTTGCTCTTTCAGCTTGTCGGAGAGCGGACCCTGATGGTCCCGTGCCTCATTGGTCAACACGCTGATCGGCGTCTTCAAGGCATGGGCTAAATTGCCCACCTGCATGCGAGCCCGGTCGATGATCTCGAAGTTGGATTGTACCAGAAGGTTCAGCTCATCGGCGATGGGCTGCATTTCGTCGGGGAAATCGCCCTCCAGCATTTCCACGCGGCCGCCACGGATGTCGTTCAGCTTCTGGCGCATCAGCGTCATGGGCTTCAAACCATAGCGGACCTGGAAGAAGATTGCGCCCAGCAGACCCAATCCCAAAAGACCCAGCGAAATATAGAGCGCCTGGCTGAAGGAGCGCACCTCGTTCCGCAACTCGTCGAAGTTGCCCGCCACCAGGAAAGACACATCCGCGTCGTTCTCGAAAACCTTGAGTCGCTGCTCAAGGCCGCGCAGTGCTTTGCCGTCGCGGTCATTCAGGTTGAAGGAGGCCACGCCATCCTTGTCCCGGGCCGAGAGGATCTTGTCTTCGGGTGCCAGGTCATCAGCCAGAAGCGAGGCGGAATGCAGCGGCTTGGCGCCGGGGCGCAGTGGCTTCACCTCCCAATACCAGCCGGAATCCGCCACGGTGAAGCGCGGATCGGCGATGGTTCCGGTCACGGCCACGTTGCCATCGGGCTTCAGTTCCACATTGCCCTGCAAGCTGTCGAGCACGGCGCGCAGCCGCGCATCGAAATTGCGCTGCAGGGCCTGCTGGAACAGTTCAGACAACACCAGCGAAGCAGCCACCAGCATCACAACAGCGGTGGCCGCTGCCGAAACCGTGAGGCGGAAGGCGAGTGAGTTAGTCCGCATTGGAGGGCGGCTGCACGCAATAGCCCATGCCGCGGATGGTGTGGAGCACGTCAACGCCCAGCTTCTTGCGCAGGCGGCCGACAAACACTTCGACCGTATTGGAATCCCGGTCAAAGTCCTGGTCGTAGAGATGCTCCACCAGTTCGGTCCGGGAGACAACCTTGCCGCCGTGCATCATCAGGTATTCAAGAAGCCGGTACTCCAGCGAGGTGAGCTTGATGGACATGCCATTCACCATCACCTTGGCACCCTTGGTATCCACCGTCACGGGTCCGCAGGTGAGTTCGGATGAAGCCTGGCCAGCGCTGCGGCGCACCAGGGCGCGCACGCGGGCCATCACCTCTTCCATGTGGAAGGGCTTGGTCACGTAATCATCGGCACCGGCATCGAAGCCCGCCACCTTGTCGCTCCAACGGTCGCGGGCGGTGAGAATGAGAACCGGCATCTTGCGGCCGGCGCGGCGCCATTTTTCCAGCACGCTCACGCCATCCAGAACCGGCAGGCCTAGATCGAGTATCACCGCGTCATAGGGAGAGGTTTCGCCGAGGTAGTGGCCTTCCTCACCATCCATGGCCTTGTCGACCACATAGCCCGCGTCGGTCAGGGCCGTCACAATCTGCCGGTTCAGGTCGGCATCATCTTCCACAACAAGAATGCGCATGTCTCGCCCGTCTCTCAGCGTGTTGTCCGGACGGGCCTTCCCGCCTCAGAGGATGTTGCCGCTTTGGGCATCCACCATCACGCGAGTCAGCTTTCCGTCACCTTTCAGGATGACGGCATAAACGCCGGAGGGCAAGAGCTTCACTTTGATCACCCGGGCAGAAGGGTCAACGGACTGGGCGATGTCGGCGGCCTGGCTGGGCTGAATGGCCACATTGGCGGCCGGGGCCTGGTCTTCCTGAGCCACCTGGTAGCCCTGGTCAGCGGCAGAGTCAGCGTCAGAAATGGCGGGCTGATCCATGGCACCCAGGTTGGGCATCAGACGGGCAGCCTGCGCTGCAGGTGCCAGCGAAAGCGTCATCGTCAAAGCCACCAAAACTGATCCAAACCTGTTCACAGTCGCCAATCTCCCCGTCTTGCCGTGTCTCATAGCGGGGCCAACCTGAATGCCACATGAATGCCCACGGGCCCTACCCTTTGAGGGCGGATTTCGCAGCAGGTACAATGTTTTGCGCAATCTTTTCAAGAGACCGCCCGCCGATGTAGCCGCCCACCCCCACCTGCAAGAAATCCCAGAAACCGGCGGGCAGCGCCTGCCAGCGCGGGTTGAAGGGCAAGGGGTGGCCTGCAATCAGGTCCGCCAGGGGCAGAATCACGCCCACAAAGCCCAGAAAGCCGAGCAGCGAGAGCATCAACAAGGGCCGCCAGGCCTTGGTCAGCCAGTTGTCGGACTGTATTTCGGCAAGCACGATCGATTGTTCAAGGGCCAAGGACTTGCCGAGATTGTCGACAAGCTGTGTCTGCAGTTCAGCCGCCAGCTTGCGGCGCAGTTCCTGGTCATGGACATAGGCGTCCAGCAGCTTGCTCACGGGGCCTGCCATCAGGGCGTTCACGGCGTTGAAGATCAAAGTGGCGGCGATGGGCATCAGGCCTGCTCCTCTTTCAGCTTGCGAAATCTCTCGTAGGCGATCACCGCCGCTGCAATTGCGGCAACCGCAATCAGGGCCAACGCAATGGGTGCCGGCAGGCGCAGGGCCTGCATCAGGGATGCAAGGGCCACCACGCCCGCTGACCACAGGGTTTTGCTCTTGGCTGGTGTTTTGGCGTTCACGGGTTGCACGGGCCGCGCATGTTCAGCCACCTCTGCCCCACTCATGAACAGGGCGGCTTCCGCGGCACGGCGTTTCACAAGGCCGGGCAACACGCGGCCCCCTGCCTTCACCCAGGCATTCAACTTGCGCGGCACGGCGGCAAAGTCAGCGGCGTTCACGGCATTCAACACACCGGAACCAGCGAAGGCCCCCAGCCCCACGTTGTAGGCGAAGGACACAAGCGCGGAAAACTGTTGATCACTCAAGCTCACGCGCACAAGGCGGGCCACGCCAGTGGCAAATTGGTCAACATCCCGGTGCAGTATGTCAGACGCCTCGGCCTCGCTCACACGCAGGCCAGGCGTCACCTGCGGGGCCCCTGCCCGCGATGTGTGGCCATAACCCACTGTCCACACGCCCACGGCATCACGATAGGCCATGGCCCTGAAGCCTTCACTGGCCTTGATCAGGGCCAGCCCTTCATCGGTCACTTTCATGGTTGCCCCCCGGCAAGAACATGCGAAGCCCAGCCAACGACCGCGCCCAGCGCGGAGGCTGCTGAAAAGACCAGGCCGAGCGCCAACCATCCCCCGCGAATACTGACAAGCGCATCGCGGATCTCACGCACATCGCTGCGGATCGCCGCCAGTTCCTGCTCCACTGTTTCCATGCGGGCTTGAAGCCCGCCCAGTTCCCGTTCAAGGTCACTCATGGCCATCTCCGGTCAGCGATTGAGGGGCCGCGATGTGCCAAACAGCACCGCCATGTAGTCCACGGCCACGATGGATGCTGCCGCCGCTACGCTGTTTGTGGCAATCAGGCGCGCAGCTGTTTCGCGTCCCGATGCCGTGGGAATGTTGGTGGTCAAGGTCTGGCTGCCGATCAGCAGGCCCGTCATGTCAAACAATTCCCCTGTCACAGCCGTTGCATCGCGGTTGAGCGTGATGACAATGCGGTACCAGGTTGAGGCGGTCATGGTTCCGAGCAGCGTGGTGGCCAGGCTGCCGGCGCGAGTGGCGTTGTTCGCGGTCTTCAAAATGGCATTGCCCGAGGAATCAATCTCGACATAGGCGCCATCGGTTGCATCAGCAGAGGTGGCCGTATCGTGAAAGCCGATGCGCATGAGCTTGCCAGTGGCAGATAGAGGCATGATCACCGCCTCAAACTGTTCGCCGCCGCCCAAGCGGATTGTGGCTTCAGTTGTGAAATAGGCCCCCGAGTTGGCGGTGGCGCTGGAACTGATCAACGCCGTGCCGGGATGGTTGGAATCGGCATAGAGCGCGCTTGATGCCGCTGTTCCGCTGGAAATCACCGCCGAATAGAAGGGATAGGCATGGGCCGCGTCAGCGAAGTCATTGGAAATGACCGGTTGGCGCCGCGCGCCGACGCGCTGCCGGGTGTTTTCAAATCCAGATTGCGTGCGCCAGCGGGACGCCGTGCCATCATATTTCACAAGCAGCGCTGAACCTTTCGACAGCACCACGGAAGCTCCGCCAAAATCAAAGCGGTTGGCTGCACTGCTCGCGGCATGTTCGTGGGCGAGGACCAGGTCACAGGTTCCGACATTCTCGATCACATGCAAGGCCCCGTCGCCA
>JAXMCS010000021.1:0-45659 GCA_046349175.1 Hyphomicrobiales bacterium
TGGTGAGGCGGATGGTGGACATGTTGCGGCTCCCTGCGTCCACTTGGAATGCCAAATGGAACATTCATTACATTTGCCGACCACATTGCAATGTTTGTTCTAAAAATGCAAGGGACGCAAAGTGTTCTTTTACCACAGCCGCAAGCTGTTCGGGCATTTAAGCAAATTGGCGAGGTTCTGCTGGCATGCCAGTCCCAGGATGAGGGATGGAAGCCATGTCGGCCAAAAAGATTGACCTGGAAGTTGTGCAGCGACTCACCAAGAGCCTCGATTTTGTATCGGTGGGTGGCGTCACGCTGTTTTTGACACTGCAACAGGCCCACACGCCACTTGCGGCCAATGCGGCGGGCTTCCTGGCGCTTTTCCTGGCCTTTGCGGTGTTGCTCGTCTTGCGCGGGGCCCGGCTGTACACGACGGCAGCCTATGCCCATGGTCTTGCCACGGCGGCCAAGAGCTTCCTTGCCGCCTCGCTCATCGCCTGCCTTTGCTATTTTGCCGCGCCGCTCGTCGGGCTGAAACTCACCCTCTCATGGATCAATCTGTGGCTCGGCTGTGCCGCCATCTATTTCGCGGCCACCCGCCTCGCCGCAGCGCTCTGGACGCGCACACTGGCTAGTCAGGGCGCACTCAAGCAGCGCATTGCCATTGTGGGCGGCGGCAAGGCGGCAGAGGCGGCCATTGCGCTCCTCGAAGCCTCCAACACCCTGGACACGGAAATCGTCGGCCTCTTTGACGACCGCTTCGACAACCGCAGCCCTGAGTCGATCCGCAAGCACCGCAAGCTCGGCACGATCAGCGAATTGGCGGATTTTGCCCGCCACAACCCGATCGACCTCGTGATCGTTGCCATTCCCATGTCGGCGGAGCAGCGCCTGCTGCAGATCCTGAAACGTATCTGGGAACTGCCTGTCGACATCCGCATCAGCGCCGCGGCGGCGGAACTGAAACTCAGCCCGCGGGCCTATACCTATCTCGGCCAGTTGCCGCTGCTCAACGCTTTCGAGCGCCCCCTCTCCGGCTGGGACAGTTTCCTGAAGGCCAGCATGGACAAGGCCATCGCGCTTGTCGCCCTCATTGCCCTATCGCCTGTCATGCTGGGCACGGCACTGGCCGTGAAGCTGGAAAGCAAAGGCCCGGTGATTTTCAGGCAGAAGCGCTTCGGTTTCAACAACGAGCTCGTGGAAGTGTTCAAGTTCCGCTCCATGTACACCGACATGAGCGATGCGAGCGCCTCCAAGCTTGTCACTAAGGATGATCCGCGCGTCACCCGTGTGGGCCGCATCATCCGCAAGACTTCGCTTGATGAGCTGCCGCAGCTCTTCAACGTTCTGCTTGGCACCCTGTCGCTGGTGGGACCCCGCCCCCACGCCACGCAGGCCAAGGCCGCCGGCACGCTCTATGAACAGGTGGTGGATGGTTATTTCGCCCGCCACAAGGTGAAGCCCGGCATCACCGGCTGGGCCCAAATCCGCGGCTGGCGCGGCGAGACCGACACGCGCGAAAAACTGGAACAGCGCGTGAAGCATGACCTTGAATATATCGACCGCTGGTCGCTGGGCTTCGACCTCTACATTCTGGCCAAGACGCCGCTCGCCCTGCTGCGTTCGGAGAACGCTTATTAGAGCGGCCAAAGGTCAATGTGATTTTATAGACTCTCCATGGCCGGGCGGAGACCCGGCCACCCAGATATCTTGAAGTCTGGTTCGGCGGGTCAAGCCCGCCGATGGAGAGGTGGGAGCGGCTTCGATCGACCATCCTGCGCTGGAACCCTGATTGGCGGCAGGTGAACCGATCCAAATCCCCTCTTGGCCCGCTTCAAGCAGACCATGACGGGATTATGAACTTCAAGAAAATCAGAACGCGTATTAGGCCTGGTCGCGGAACCCGTTGGTGATGGGGTAGCGCCGGTCACGGCCGAAATTGCGGCGCGTGATCTTGACGCCGGGGGCAGCTTGCCGGCGCTTGTATTCGGCGACGTAGAGCATGTGCTGCACGCGCTTCACAAGGGCCACATCATGGCCGCGGGACACGATCTCGGCCACGGATTGCTCGCGTTCCACAAGCCCGTCGAGGATGTCGTCGAGCACGTCATAGGGCGGCAGGGAATCCTGGTCTTTCTGGTTTTCCCGGAGTTCCGCCGTGGGCGCCTTGGTGATGATGCGGGTGGGGATCACCTGCCCCATGGTGTTGCGCCATTCCGCCAGGCGGTAAACCTCGGTCTTGTAGACATCCTTGATGGGATTGAAGCCGCCGTTCATGTCGCCATAGAGGGTGGCATAGCCGACGCTCATTTCGCTCTTGTTGCCAGTCGTCAGCACCATGGAGCCAAACTTGTTGGAGATGGCCATGAGGATCACGCCGCGCGAGCGCGACTGCACGTTCTCCTCGGTGATGTCGCGGTTCTTGCCCGCAAACAGGGGCTGAAGGGCTGAGAGGAAGCCTTCCACCGGCTCCTTGATCGGCACCACATCATAGCGCACGCCAAGGGCCTTGGCGCAGGCTTCGCATCTTCCAGCGAATCCCGAGGTGGTGGCACAGGGCAGCATCACACACTGCACCTTGTCCGGTCCCAGGGCATCCACGGCCATGGCCACCACGGCGGAATCGATGCCGCCCGACATGCCCAGCACCACGCCGGGAAAGCGGTTCTTCAGCACATAGTCGCGCAGGCCCAGCACGCAGGCCTTCCAGTTCTTCCTCGCGTTCCGGCAGGCGGGTGATTTCGCCTTTGTCACAGGCCCAGCCGCGCGGCCTCGCGCCGCCAGGTGGTGATGGCCTGGGCTTCTTCGAACATGGGTATTTGCAGAGCAAGTGAGTGATCGGCATTGAGCACGAAACCGCGCCATCAAACACAAGTTCGTCCTGCCCTCCCACCGGGTTGAGGTAGGCGAGCGCGTGCTGGTTTCGTGACCCGCGCCACAACGAGGTTGAGGCGCATCGGCCACCTTGTTGCGTTCAAAGGGCGAGCCGTTGGGCGAGAGCAGGATTTCGGCACCCGTTTCTGCCAGTGTCTCGCAGGTCTCCCCCCCCCCCTCGGTCCAGATGTCCCCGCAGACGGCACGCCGATGCGCATCGCCTCTTCACCACCACAGGCCCAGGTGCCGGGCCCGGCTGGAACACGCGCTTCTCATCGAAGACGCCATACTTCGGCAGATCGAACTTGTGGCGGACAGTCTCGATTTTGCCGCCCGCAAGCAGCGCCACGGAATTGTGCAACTTGCCGCCTTCTGCCCAAGGAAGACCGATTAGGATGGCGGGGCCGGTTGCGAAATCTTGCGCCAGGTTCTCCACAGCCGTCTTGCAGGCTGCGACAAAGGACGGTCGCAACACCAGATCCTCCGGCGGGTAGCCAGCGATGAAGAGTTCCGGAAAGACCACCAGATCCGCCCGGCGGCAGGACGACACCGCGGTACGGGCCTTTACCAGATTGGCCTGAACGGCACCCACGGTGGGATTGAGTTGGGCCAGTGCGATCGTCAGAATATCAGTCATGGCGGGGCTTGTAGCCGAAACCCCACAATCTCAAAACACCTTGCAAAAGCAGGCCGCACTCGCCAAATTCGCACACCTGATGCATCCGCCCGGTGTGGCGGATTTTGGGAGGTTCATCGCATGCGTCTCGACAATGAAAGATCCAGCTCGAACATCGAGGACCGGCGCAGCGATTCAGGCGGCGGCTTCAATTTTCCGGGTGGCGGCGGTTTTCCCGGCGGCATGGGCGGACGGCAGATCAACATTCCCATGGGCAATGGCCGTGGCGGCATGTCAATCAGCACCATTGTGCTCTTGGTGATTGTCTATTTCGCAGCCAAGATGATTTTCGGCATTGATCTGCTTGACATGATGAACGGTGGCGGCGGCGGCATCCAGTTGCCGGGCCAGACAACGGAAGAGCAGATCCAGCTGCCGCGCCAGGCCGACCAGCAGGCGCAGAACCTGCCCGGCGGCACGGGCGACGCCAATGTGGAAAGCGACGCGGGCAAGCAGTTCGTGTCCAAGGTGCTGGGCTCCACGGAGCGGGTATGGGGTGGCATTTTCCAGCAGGCCGGCAAGCAATACAGCGAGCCGACGCTGGTGTTGTTCAACGGTTTCGTGCAGTCGGCCTGCGGCATGGCGCAGTCGGCCATGGGGCCCTTCTACTGCCCCAATGACCAGAAGGTTTATATTGACCTCTCCTTCTATCAGGACATGAAAACAAAGTTGGGCGCGCCCGGCGACTTTGCCCAGGCCTATGTGATTGCCCATGAGGTGGGCCACCATATCCAGAAGCTGCGCGGCATTGCCGATCAGGTGCAGCGGGCCCGTATGCGCGCCTCAGAGGCTGATTCCAACGCGCTCAGCGTGCGCATGGAACTCCAGGCCGATTGCTATGCCGGCGTCTGGGCTGCGGAAGCAGATGCCACCAAGCACATTCTGGAACAGGGTGACGTGGAAGAGGCGCTGAATGCCGCCTCGCAGATCGGTGATGACCGCTTGCAGAAGAAGTCGCAGGGCTATGCCGTGCCGGAAACCTTCACGCACGGCTCGTCGGAGCAACGGGTGCGCTGGTTCAAGACCGGCATGGCCGCCAAGAGCCTTGACGACTGCGATACGTTCCAGACCGACAATCTGTAAGGTTCAGCCTTCCAGCAGCACATCCTTGGCCGCGTTGATCTTCGCGGCCAGGTAATCACTGCCGCCCTTGTCCGGGTGAAAATCCTTCATCAGGCGGCGGTGCGCGGCTTTCACGTCTTCGGCGGATGCGCCCGCCGAAAGGCCCAGCACGGCTAAGGCCTCTTCCCGGCTCATGGGGCCGCTGCGGCCCTTGGGGGCGCTGCCGCTGCTGCCGGTTCCGGAAAAGGCATCGCGCCATTCCGGGCGGTTGCGTTCCAGCCAGGCTTCCAGCAATTGCTTGCTCTGGTCGCCAGCCCCGGTGCACAGCACGTGGAAGGTAATCAACTCCTGCTGCGACAGACTGGACAGCCTGCGGCCCTTGCTGGGTCCCGCCAGCACGTCGCCATCCATGCCTCCTGAATCGTGGTCGAGTTCCATGGAAAGGAGCGCGGTTGCCACCCTGCTCTTCTGGCCACTGCTGCGGCTGCCCGGCCAACTGAAGCCGCCGAACCCCCCGGGGAAGCCATTGGGAAAAGCCGCCGTCTTGCCGATCAGGCCTAGGCCAAACAGAAACAGCGGAACGGCCACGTTCATGCGTCGGTCGCTGCCAGCAACGAGGCAACACCGACACGCCGCCGCCAGTTTCTGCGTGAAATTGCGCGAGGCTTGCGGCGTCAGCTTGGCATAGCGGCGGATGACCCACAGGCCACCCACGAGAATGGCAAGGGCAATGACAATGGCGGCATGTCGGAACTACTTCAGTTGCTGCAACAGGTGTCTGCTTGCATCGTCCTTCGCGGCCCGGGATGCAAGGGCCTGCGACCCCCTGTGGCATAGGCAGCCACCGCCCAAGGAGTGAGGCCAGAACAGACGGCTTGGCTGTCCAGCCGGAAATAGGCACCGCGCGTAGTTTGGCGATTTCCCGAAGGCGGTTTCAGCTCGGGCGTCGTTTTCCTGGAACATGAACATGGGCACGCCGAGCAGTCCCACCTCTCCGGCGGACTGGCAGACGGCGTCAATGTTCTCCTCAAAGGCATCGCCCACGAAAACAACGGCACTCGGCTTTGTCTTGGCCGCTTCGGCCTTCACGTGAGCGAGGATGCGGGCCACTTGCGTGTTGCCGCCGCGGCAGTCCACACCTGTCATCAACCGGGCCAGGGCATCGGGGTCATCCACCCAGCGGCTTGCCTTGCATTCATGCAGGCCGCGGAAATAGACCAACTGCACCTGCAGCTTTCCGGCGCGCTTGGTTTCGGAAAACATCTGCCCCTGAATGGACAGCGCCCGGTCCCATGTGGGCTGCCGGCTCATGGTGGCATCCATGGCAAAGACCAGCCGGCCCTGGCCATTGGCGGGGGCGACGGCGGTGGATTTCACCTTGGCCAGAAAAGAAGCGACATCCTCACCTTGCGGCGGCGGCACCCGGTTGACGTGGTTCGACATTCATTGCCCCTCCGGCGCAGCAGAAAACCGCGCTTCACATGGGCATTCCCGCCAGAATTTAAAGGGACTATTTTGTCTGCCGGCTCACGGGCAGGTTTCGGGTTTCAACATCTCCAGCTTGGTGAGTTTGCCGGTTAGGGCATAGCTGCCGTAATCCAGCACGAGATCGGTGGAGATGCCGTTGTCCAGCATGTTGAAGCTGGCGGTATAAACGGGGTTGCCATCAGCCTTGTCGTCGAGTGGAAAGTAGCTCACGGTCACCGGCCAGGAGTCCATGCTGCCAAGCGCCTTAGCCTGTTCCTCCGGTACGCCGCTCATGGGCTTCTTGGGCCCGATAAAGCTGACAGCCTTCAGGGATTTGTCTTCGTTCGAGCCGTCATAGATCACCTGCTCATCGTAGGACTTGCCTTGCTCAGCCGCTTCCACCAGCTTCACCTGATAGCGTGTGGGAAAGAGTGCCGCTGCAACGGTCTCGAAGGTCTTGGTGTCGGTCTTGGTGAGAAGCCCCTTGCCGGTGGTGCCCTCGGCGTCCTTGTTGACCTTGATGCGGGTCTCTTCCTTCATCTCGGCATCGACAAACTGCTTCTGGGTCATGTCCAGTTGCAGGCCATCGCCCGACTCATAGGAGGTCAGCTGCGTGTCGATGACGCGGGCCGTGCCTTCCTTGTATTGCACGCGGTTGGCCAGCCGGTAATTGACCGAGAAGCCATCGCAGGTGGAGCCGGTGATCTCATAGGCCAGCCTGCCCCGGATCGTCGAAATGTCGGCGTTGCCGTCAATCCGTTTCACTTCCAGATCGTAATAGGCCCGGTGGCAGAGGTGCCAGCGGCCGCGAAGGCGGCGCTCGCTGCGGCGCAAAGCGCCCCTGCGAAAGCAGCACTGGAAATGATGTGGCGATTCATGGAAAAGATCATGGGAAGAAGCAAATCCGCAAAAGATTGAAAGAGTTATAACGCAAACCATGGCGAAATAAGGCCGGGTTGCACCACAGGAGAAGACACCCATGGCATCACCCGAAAAGCGTCTCAAGGACCTGGGCATCACCCTGCCCAAGCCGGCCAAGCCCGTGGCCAGTTATGAGGGTTTCGTGCGCAGCGGCAATCTGGTGTTTGTCTCAGGTCAGGTTCCTTTCGTGGATGGCAAGATCGCGGTTGCAGGCAAGCTCGGCGGCGAGGTTTCGCTGGAAGACGGACAGAAGGCGGCGCGGATTTGCGCCATCAACATTCTGGCGCAGGTGATCGAGGCCACTGGCCATGATCTCACCAAGGTGGCGAAGGTGGTGAAGCTCACGGGTTTCATCAACGCCACGCCGGACTTTGTGGATGTGCCCAAGGTGATGAATGGGGCGTCTGATTTGTTCGCAGAGGTCTTCGGCGAGCGCGGCAAGCATGCCCGGTCCACTGTCGGTGTTGCCGTGCTGCCGCTCAATAGCGCGGTTGAAGTGGAAGCCATTGTCGAGATCGAATGATGCGTTTCACGCCGCAGATGCGGGCCCTCTCATGGCTCGTGGACCGCCCCATTGCCCATCGTGGCCTGCATAAGGTTGAAGCGGGCCTTGTCGAAAACACAGCCGGTGCCTTTGCTGCAGCGATTGCGGGCAACTACGCCATCGAGTGCGACCTGCAAATCACGGCGGATGGCGAGGCTGTGGTCTTCCACGACGAGACACTGGAGCGCGTGACCACATCGCAGGGCTGGGTCAAATCCCACACAGTCAAACAGTTGCATGGCATCGCCTACCGTCATGGCAAGGACCGCATGCAGACGCTGGGCGAGCTGCTGGATCAGGTGGGTGGTCGGGTGCCACTCATCATCGAACTGAAATCCCACTGGGATGGCGACGACCACCTGACGCTGCGGGCGCTCAGGGTGCTGGAACACTACAAGGGCCCGCATGCCCTGATGTCCTTTGATCCGGACATGGTGGCGCAGATGGCGGAGTTTTCGCCGCGCACGGTGCGGGGCATCACGGCAGACCGGGCCACCGACAGCTATTACAACATGCTGCCCGTGCCGCGCCGGCTGGAGATGCAGCGCTTCTCGCATCTCGCCCGCACGCGGCCGCATTTTGCCTCCTTCTATTTCCGTGACCTGCCCTTTGCGCCGGTGCAGGCCTTCCGGGCGGCGGGCCAGCCTTTGATCACGTGGACCATCCGCAGCGAGGAACAGGCCCGCCTGGCTCGGCGTTATTCCGACCAGATCACCTTTGAGGGCTACAGCGCCTGATGGCCGCCAGCTTCCGCCCTGTCGCAAGCATCGCGGAAATTCCGGCCGCCAAATGGAACGCGCTCGCCTTTCCGCCCGGTGCGGCGGTCAATCCCACAGTCTCCCATGCCTTCCTGTTGGCGCTCGAAGAGTCCGGTTGCGTGGGCAAGGGCACGGGGTGGCAGCCCAGCCATCTGGTGATGGAAGAGGCTGGCGTGGTCACAGGTGTGGTGCCGGCCTATTTTAAGAACCACTCCATGGGTGAATATGTGTTCGACCATGGCTTCGCAGATGCCTTCCACCGGGCGGGCGGCAGTTATTATCCCAAGCTGCAAGTGTCCGTGCCTTTCACGCCCGTGCCCGGTCCCCGCCTCCTCGCGGCAACGCCAGCGGCGCGCGCCGTATTGGCCCAGGGGCTGATCGCGCTCTGCAAGGCCCGGCAGGCTTCGTCTGTCCACATCACCTTCCTGCCGGAAGATGATTGGCAGGCCCTTCCCGCCCAAGGGTTTCTCCAGCGGGAGGACATCCAGTTCCACTGGTTCAACCGGGGTTATGAGAGCTTCGAGGCATTTCTCGCCGCCCTGTCTTCAGCCAAGCGCAAGAACATCCGCAAGGAACGCCGCGCCGTGGCCGAGAACGGCATCAGCTTCATCCACGCCACGGGCGACAGTCTGACCACGCGCCACTGGGATCATTTCTTCCGCTTCTACATGGACACGGGCGCTCGCAAATGGGGCAAGCCTTATCTCAACCGGGAGTTCTTTTTGACCACTTGCACCAGACCATGCGGGATCAGGTGCTGCTGGTGCTGGCAGAGCGTGACGGCCGCATCATCGCGGGAGCCCTCAACCTGATTGGTTCGGACCGGCTTTATGGGCGCAACTGGGGCTGCATCGAGGATCACCCCTTTCTGCATTTCGAGACCTGCTACTATCAGGCCATCGACTTTGCCATCAGCCGCAGGCTGGCTGTGGTGGAGGCGGGTGCGCAAGGGGAGCACAAGCTGGCGCGGGGCTATCTGCCGGTGCGCACCATGAGTGCCCATCACTTTGCCCATGATGGCCTGGCCCGGGCGGTGGCGGAGTATCTTGAGCGGGAACGCGAGGCAGTTGAAGAGAACCGGGCGGAACTGGCCGGGCACGCGCCCTTCCGCCACGAGCAGGATTAAGGCTCAGCCGGCAATCGCCTGCTTCACATCAGCCAGAATGTCGGTCACATCCTCAAGGCCCACGGAGAGGCGCAGCATGCCATCAGTGATTCCCATCATGGCACGCGCCTCCTCACCGATGTTGCGGTGGGTGGTGGAGGCGGGGTGGGTCATCAGGGACTTGGCGTCACCAAGGTTATTGGAAATGTCCACCAGCTTCAGACGGCGCAACACGTCGAAGGCCTTCTTCTTGCCGCCCTCCACCTCGAAGGTGACCATGGTGCCGCCCATCGCCATCTGGCGCTTGGCAAGCGCATATTGCGGGTGGCTTTCCAGGTGGGGATAGAGCACGCGGTCCACACCCTTGGTGGCGGAGAGATGTTCGGCCACCGCATGGGCTGATTTGCTCTGTGCTTCGACACGCAGCTTCAGTGTCTCCATGCCCTTGAGCAACACCCAGGCATTGAAGGGCGACAGCGATGGACCGGTGTGGCGCAGGAAGGGCTTCAGTTGCTCTTCCTTGAACTGCTTTGTGGAAACAATGGCACCACCGAGCACGCGGCCCTGGCCATCCATGTGCTTGGTGCCGGAATAGACGATGACATCCGCGCCCATGGCGAGCGGCTTCTGCAGAATGGGCGTGGCAAAGATGTTGTCCACCACGAAACAGGCCCCGGCCCGCTTGGCGATTTCGCCCACGGCGGCCACGTCGATAATTTCCAGCGTCGGGTTCGAAGGTGTTTCAAGAAAAACCAGTTTTGTGGCCGGAGTCATGGCGGCAGACCAGGCCTTCATGTCGCCACCATCGACCATCGTGTGGGCGATGCCGAAGCGCGGCAGGATGCTGGTGATGATCTGGTAGCAGGAGCCAAAAAGAGCTTTGGAAGCAACCACATGGTCGCCAGTCTTCAACTGGCATGCGAGCGCGCCGTAGACAGCCGCCATGCCGGAAGCAACGCCATAACAGGCCTCTGCCCCTTCCAGCAGCGCCAGCCGCTCTTCAAACATGGTGACGGTGGGGTTGCCGTAACGGCCATAGACGTAACCGTCGTCCTTGTTGGCGAAGCGGTTCTCTGCGGTTTCGGGCGCGTCATAGACAAAGCCGGAATTGAGATAGAGCGCCTCTGCCGTTTCGCCATAGGGCGTGCGGTCCAGCCCGCCGCGCACAAGCTTGGTGGCGTCACCCCAGCTGGGGGAATTTTTCGTTCGGGTCTTCTTGGTCATTGTTCAAGTCTTACGATTGCACCCAGGGCAGGCCATGGAACTTCCAGCCATTCATGCGGCTGCGCTGGCCCTTGGGGTCCTTGTCGCCCTCAAAGCCCTGGGCAATGTTCCAGACATTGCTGAAGCCCGCCTTGGCGAGGGCCGTTGCGGCAGAGGCCGAGCGCGCGCCCGACCGGCAGATGCAAAGAATCTCCGCATCCTTGGGCAGCGACATGCCTTCCACCTCTTCCACGAAACGGGCGTTCACATCCATCTGCGGATAGACCTGCCAGGACAAGCGCACCAAGCGGTCCACCTGGGGCACGCCCACGAAGGTCCACTCCGGCTGCGTGCGCACGTCAATGAGCACGGCATTGGCATTCTTCTTCAGCCGCTCATGGGCTTCGGGAGGATTGAGATCACCCTTGTACATTTTCGGTCGTCCGTTCTTGTCTGGGCGCCTCATAAACCCTTTGCCTGCCCCCCGCAAAGGGTTTGGCCGAATTGGCCGGCAGACCGGCAGACATGAGTTTTTTGGCTTCCGCCCGCTCCATAACTGGCCCTTTTGAGGGAGCGCAAGCCTGCTATTGTGCCGCTTGTCCCACTGATTTCATGCATTCCGGAGTTTCGCCATGGCTGCCCCCCTGCCCCAACGCGCTGATGTTGTCATTGTGGGGGGCGGCATTGTCGGCTGTTCCATCGCTTATCACCTCACCAAGATCGGCATCAGCAATGTGGTGGTGCTGGAGCGCAAGCAACTCACCTCCGGCACGACCTGGCATGCGGCGGGGCTGGTTGGCCAGCTGCGGGCCACCCGCAACCTGACGGAACTGGCCAAATACACGGCCGACCTCTTTGAAGGGCTGGAAAAGGAAACAGGCCAGGCCACAGGCTTCAAGCAGAACGGCTCCATCTCGCTCGCCCTGACGGATGGCCGCCTGGAGGAACTGCTACGCGGGGCCTCCATGGCCAAGAATTTCGGCCTTGCCATTGATGTCCTGTCGCTGGGCGCGCTCAAGGAGCGCCTGCCCCACTACAATTTCGAGAATGTGAAAGGCGGCGTGTTCCTGCCCAAGGACGGCCAGGTGAACCCCATTGATGTGACGCAGGCGCTTGCCACCGGGGCCCGGTCACGGGGGGCCAAAGTGATCGAGAACACCAAGGTCAGCCGTATCATTGTGGAAGGCAGCAAAGTGAAGGGTGTAGAGACCCCCGGCGGCACCATCTGGGCCGACAAGGTGGTGATCGCCGGCGGCATGTGGAGCCGCGACCTTGGCCGCTCCATCGGCGTCAACATTCCGCTGCACGCCTGCGAGCATTTCTACATTGTCTCGGAACCCATTGCCGAATTGCCGCGCAACATGCCGGTGGTGCGCGTGGCCGACGAATGCACATATTACAAGGAAGATGCCGGCAAGCTGATGGTGGGCGCTTTCGAGCCCAAGGCCAAGCCCTGGCCCGCCAAGGGCACGATCGGAATCGACGAAGAACACGCCTTTGTCACCCTGCCCGAGGATATGGACCACTTCGAGCCTATCCTCTCAAACGCCATCAACCGCGTGCCGCTTTTGGAAACCGCGGGCATTCAGCTCTTCTTCAACGGGCCTGAAAGCTTCACGCCGGACAACCGCTATTATCTGGGCGAGGCTCCGGAGGTCCGCGACCTTTATGTGGCCACGGGCTTCAATTCCATCGGTATCCAGTCGTCAGGTGGCGCGGGCCTCGTTCTTTCGCAATGGATCAAGAACGGCCATCCGCCCATGGATGTGTCGGGCATTGACATCCGCCGCATTCATCCCTTCCAGTCGGTCAAGTCCTATGTCCGGGACCGTGTGTCCGAAACCCTCGGCCTGCTCTACGCCATGCACTGGCCATACCGACAGGCGGAGACAGCCCGCGGCGTGCGGCGGTCTCCGATCCATCAATTTTCCGACAAGTTGGGTGCGGTCTATGGCGAGGTAAACGGCTGGGAGCGGCCCAACTGGTATGCCCGCGATGGCGTGAAGCGCGACTATGAATATTCCTACGGCCGCCAGAACTGGTTCCCCTGCGCGCAGTATGAAGCCGACCGGCTGAAGAATGACGTTGTGTTCTTCGATCAGGCCTCCTTCGCCAAGTTCAAGGTGGAAGGTGCCGATGCGCTCAAGGTTCTGAACCGGGTGTGCTGCAACACCGTGGATGTGGCGGCGGGCCGCGTGGTTTATACCCAATGGCTCAACGACCGCGGCGGCATTGAGGCCGACCTCACGGTGACACGCCTGGCGGAACAAGAATTCCTTGTGGTCACGGGCGCCGTGCCGCAGCTGCGCGACATGGCCTGGCTGAAGCGACAGTCCGAGGGCAGCAACTGTGTGGCTGTCGACATCACCTCGGGCCTTCCGATGATCGCCATTATGGGCCCCAAGTCCCGCGCGCTCTTGGAAAAGATTTCGGGGGCTGATCTTTCCAATGCCGCCTTCCCCTTCGGCACATCGCAGGAAATCGAGGTGGGCTATGCCCGGGTGCGCGCCACCCGCATCACCTACGTCGGCGAGCTGGGCTGGGAGCTTTATGTGCCTGCCGAATTCGCCGCCCATGTGATGGAAACACTGCTGGCCGCGGGGCCGGAGTTCAACCTCACCCCCGCCGGCATGCATGGCATGAACAATGCCCGCATGGAGAAGGGCTACCGTCACTGGGGCCATGACATTGCCGATGAGGACACTCCGCTGGAGGCCGGCCTTGGCTTCACCGTGGCCTGGGACAAGCCCGGTGGTTTTATCGGCCGCGAGGCCCTGCTCAAGCAGCGTGAGGTAAAGGTTCTTCCCAAGCGCATGGTGGCCCTGGCGCTGAAGGACGCGGGCGAAAGCGCCCCCATGATGTATCACGAGGAGCCCGTTTACAGGAACGGCGTGATCGTGGGATCCACCACATCGGGGGCCTGGGGGCACCGCGTCGGCAAGTCACTTGCCCTTGCCTATGTAAAGAATGATGGCGGTGTCACGGCAGACTGGCTCACATCCGGCTCGTGGGAGGTGGAACTGGCGGAAGCGTTATCCCCCGATGTGCACTCCAGCCCTTCTATGACCCGAAGGGCGAACGCATCAAGGCGTGATGCCTCGCCACTAAAGAACGAAAGCGGCCCGTCCATGACGGGCCCTTTGTCCTTGTGTCTTGAGATCAGAGCACGAAGTCGCTGGCCGCCGTGCTGCTTGCAGCCACAGTGATCGTCATGTCGGCCACGTTGTCGTTGTCGGTGTAGAAGTTCACGATGTAGAGGCCCGTCGCATAGGTCGTGATCGTGAATTCACCGCCAGCAGCGTGCCATCTGCATCAAGCACGAAGCCTGGTCGCCAGCCACGGGGGTTTCGCATCAACACCGGAGACGTTGATCTTGTCGCCGGAGGTGAAGTCGGTGATCACGTCCACGCCGTTGGCTGCGTTCGAGTCAGATGTCGCCGTGAAGTAGAACACGTCATTGCCCGCACCGCCCGTGAGTGAGTCTGCACCCGTGCCGCCGTAAATCAGGTCGTTACCACCGCCGCCATTGATTTCGTCGTCACCCTCGCCACCTGTCAGCGTGTTGATGGCATCATTGCCCGTAATCAGGTTGTTGAGCGAATTGCCCGTGCCGTTGATAGCTGAGGTGCCCGTCAGCACCAGTTCCTCAATGTTGGCACCAAGTGTCCAGGGTAATGCTGGACCGCACTGTATCCCAACCCCGAGAGAGGCGGAGTTCCGTCGTGACATCGCTGGCATTGTCCACTACATAGGTGTCGTCGCCATCGCCACCGATGGCGGTGTCGGCACCGGCAGCGCCGTCGAGCATGTTGTTGCCTTCGTTGCCGGTCAGCGTGTTGGCGCTCGCGTTACCGGTGGCATCAATGCTGTGCACGCCCGTCAGAACAATGTTCTCAACGTTGGCAGACAACACATAGCTCACCTTGGCATAGACCGTGTCCGTGCCTTCACCGGAAAGTTCGGTAACAATGTCGAGAGCGTTGTCGACATAGTAGCTGTCGTCGCCCAGGCCGCCCACCATCGTGTCAGCGCCACCGGCGCCATCGAGTGTGTCGTTGCCTGCAAGGCCGGTCAGCACGTTCTTGCCGGCGTTGCCCATGATGACGTTGTCACTGGCGTTGCCCGTGCCGTTGATGTTGGCCGCACCCGTGAGGGTGAGGTTTTCAACGTTGGCCCCGATCGTGTAGGTGACGCTGGCAAAGGCTTCGTCGGTTCCCTGGCCAGCGACTTCAGTGATCAGGTCGCCAGCATTGTCCACGTAGTAAGTGTCGTTGCCGTTGCCGCCATACATCTTGTCGGCACCCTTGCCGCCGTCGATGATGTCGTTGCCATCGAGGCCGTAAAGCGTGTTCACGCCGGAGTTGCCGGTCAGTTCATTGTCAAGGGCGTTGCCTGTGCCCGTGGTGCCTGCCGAACCCGTGAAGGTCAGGTTCTCGATGTTGGCACCCAGGGTGAAGCTCACCGTCGAGCGCACCAGATCCGTGCCTTCGCTGGCGTTTTCCGTCACGCTGTCGCCGACGTTGTCCACATAGTAGATGTCGTCGCCCGCGCCGCCCAGCATCGTGTCGGCACCCTTGCCGCCGTCGATGATGTCATTGCCGCCAAGGCCAGACAGGGTGTTTGCACCAGCATTGCCAATCAGCGTGTTGTCAAGCGCGTTGCCCGTGCCGGCGACACTTCCGGTTCCGATCAAGGTCAAATTCTCAACCGTGCTAGACAGTGTGTAGGCGATAGACGAGCGCACTGTATCCGTGCCTTCGTCAGCCAGTTCTGTGACCACATCGCCCGCGTTATCGACCGTGTAGGTGTCGTTGCCCGTGCCACCGATCATGGTGTCGGCACCTGCGCCACCATCAATGGTGTCGTTGCCGTCAAGGCCGGTCAGCGTGTTGGCGGCAGCATTGCCGATCAACGTATTGTTGCTGGCGTTGCCCGTGCCGTTGATCGCAGCCGTGCCAGTCAGTGTCAGATTTTCAACCGTGGAGCTGAGCGCAAAGGTGACAGACGACTTCACGAGATCGAGGCCTTCACCTTCATTCTCGTTCACAACGTCGCCCGCATCGTTGACAATGTAGGTGTCGTTTCCGAGGCCACCGGACATGGTGTCCGCGCCGAGGCCGCCGTCGATGGAATTTGCGCCATTGTTGCCGACGATCACGTTGTTCAGCTCGTTGCCGGTTGCAGCAATGGCCAGACTGCCAAGAAGTGTCAGGTTCTCGATGTTCGCTGTCAACTTGAAGGCCACGGTGGAATAAACCGTGTCCGTGCCTTCGCCGACAGCTTCCTTCACCTGGTCCTTCTTGTTGTCAACATAGTAGATGTCGTTGCCCGTGCCGCCGACGAGGATGTCGATGCCCGCGCCGCCATCCAGCGTGTCGTTGCCATCAAAACCCTGCAGCAGGTTCGCGCCCGCGTTGCCGGTGATCACGTTGTCGCTGGCGTTGCCGTTCGCGTTCAAGGCGGCGGTACCTGTCAGCGTCAGGTTTTCAATGTTGTCGGCCAGCGTCATGCCCCAGTTGGCAATGATCGTCAGTACCTTCGCCCGCGTTCTCGGTCACCACATCGCTCGAAGAAGAGAGATAATAGGTGTCGTTGCCTGTGCCGGATCAGCGTGTCTCCACTGGCTGTTTCCGTAGAACGTGTCGTTGCCGTCAAGACCGGTCAAAACGTTGGCTGCCGCGTTGCCCGTGAGCACGTTGTCGCCGCCGTTGCCCGTGCCATCAATTCATTGAGGAGCCGCCAAGCGTCAGGTTTTCAAGGTTGGCTGCGAGGGTGAAGGTCGCACTGGTGATCACCGTGTCCGTGCCGGCATTTGCGGCTTCCGTGATCGTGTCGCCCACGTCGTCAACATAATAGGTGTCGTTGCCCAGGCCACCGGCCATGGTGTCTGCACCTGTGCCACCGTTGATCACGTTGTCACCGCTGTTGCCGGTGATCGTGTTGTTGAGAGCGTTGCCCGTGCCGCTGATGTTGTTGCTGCCGGTCAGGATCAGTTTTCAACATTGGCACCGAGCGTGTAGCTGATCGAGGCCTGCACGGTAATATTGCCTGCCCTCGCCGCTTCAATCACCACATCACCCACGTTGTCTACAATGTAGGTATCGTCGCCTGCCAGACCGCTCATGGTAGCCGGCGCCGGCACCACCATCAATGATGTTGTTGCCGATTGTTCCAGTGAGGGTGCTGTCGAGGGCAATGCCCGTGATGTTGATGTTGCCGGCGCCCGTGTAGATCACGTTTTCGATGTTGGCGCTGGCCACCCACGATACACTCGATAGACCGGCCACGCTGCCGCCCGCGAGCTCTGTCACGACGTCATTGAGGTCATCAACGTAGTAGGTGTCATCGCCGGCACCACCAACCATGGTATCTGCGCCCGCGCCGTCAATCACGTTGTTCCTGGCGTGTTGCCCGTGATGGTGTTGTTGAGCGAGTTGCCCGTGGCATTGATGTTGCCGGCCAGCGGCGTGATTTTCGTGGTTCGCGCCCAGCGTATAGGTGATTGACGACTGAATAGTATCCTGCGCCCGCCGATGCGGCTTCCGTCACCACGTCATCGACGTTGTCCACGACATAGGTGTCGTTGCTCTCCAGCCACCGGCCATGGTGTCAGCACCGGTCCCGCCGTCAGCGTCAGGGCGACGTTGGCCGCCGCTGTTGCCGCGATCGTGTTGTTGAGGCGTCTTGATGTTGCCCGCACCCGTCAGGTCAGGTTTTCAATGCTGGTGCACCCAGCGTGAAGCTGATGGCCTGCACGGTATCGGTACCAGCCGAAGCCGCTTCCGTCACCGTGTCGCCCGCGTCATCGACAACATAGGTGTCGTCACCCAGGTGCCACCAGCTATCGAGGTCGGCACCTGTGCCACCGTCGATGGCGGGCATAAGCTGCTGTTGCCGGTGATCGTGTTGTTGAGCGTGTTGCCAGTGGCGTTGATGTTGGCCGAGCCGGTCAGGGTCAGGTTTTCAAGGTTGCTGCCGAGGACATAGCTGATCGCGGCCTGCACCAGTCCGTGCCAGTTGAGGCCAGCTGACCACGACGTCACCACGTCATCGACGACGTAGATGCCGCCGCCAAGGCCACCGGCCATGGTGTCATGACTGTGCCGCCGTCAAGGTGTTGTTGCCGCTGTTGCCGGTGAGCACGTTGGCCAGGGTGGTTGCCCGCCGTTGATGTTGCCCGTGCCTGTGAGCGTCAGGTTTTCAACGTTGGTGAGTGCGAAGGTGGCCGAGGCCTTCCGAACCGTATCAGCGTTGCGCCAGCGCAGCTTCTGCGACAACATCGCTGGTGCTGTCCACAACATAGGTGTCGTTGCCCGTGCCACCGGCCATGGTATTTGTTGCCTGCACCACTGATCGTGTCGTCCCTGCTCGAACCAAGATGGTGTCGTTGCCCGACGTGCCGTTGATGGTGATCGCCGGTGCCTGAGGTCCAGCTGATAGCACCAGCCGGTTGCCGTGAAGTTGGACGTTGTTGATGATGATTTGATGCCAGCGGCACCCGTGATCAGTGCCAGACGGAAATCAGCGCGGCGCTGAACTGGGCGGCGTTGAACGGCGCTTGAGGTGCCGCTGGTGTTGTTGAATTGCAGACCTTCGAAGCTGTTGAAGCCCGGGATCCGTGGTGCCCGCCAGGCTCAGGTCGACCGGCCACACCTGCTGTGCCGGAGATGATGATCGTATCGGTGCCACCGCTGTTGAAGAAGTCCGTGGCCTCGATCTGCCGGTTGCGGTCACCGTCACGGCGGTTATTGCCGGGACAGCGTCGGGTTGTCCGTGCCGGTGGTGGCGTTGAAGGCGGTGAATACGCCAGCATAGCTCGCCTGAGCGGCGGAGGTGAGCGGCGAAACGGCGATCAATGTGTCGAGCATCCAGGTGCCTCCCTTTGCGGCATTGCCAACTTTCTGGCTTGAAGCGGTGATTGATTTGCCGAGCATGGAACCCATGTCGGTGAGAAAGGCGCGTCCGTCTTCCGTGGCGGCGGCCTCGCAAACCCACAGGTTTACGCGGGCATCCGGCGCCATGCGGCTTCCGATCGCGGAAAGGTCCTCGCGGGACTTGGAGAGCGATGCGGCGTTGAGGGCGCCGGAGGAAAATTCAATCGCGCCGGGTGCGCCATGGGCCATGATGTGAAGCGCCGAAATCTCAGCGTCTTCGCTCGCTACGGCCTCTGCGATCTGCGCAATAGCAGAGCCTGTGTCTTCGAGAATCACGGCCTTCACGCCGTCGCGCATCATGCCAGGCAACTTGTCAGCCTGTTCGACCGCACGATCAATGAAAGCCATTTCGGTTTTGCGCATCATCTGTTGAACCTTTGTCTCTCCCGCCGGAAGTCGCGTTCCGGCAGTGCACTTCTAGGTTCAATTGAAATGGAAAGGCGTTAACAGCCAAACCTGATTGGGTTTCTGCGTGAACAAAAAATTACAGGGCGCATAAAATTAGAGCGAGATTGTCAAACGCGCATCAGGTTGCAACAGGTTGCTTACCGTCCATTTACCACGCGGCGGCACTTCTAAAGTTTGAGATGAACAATCTGCTCAAATTTTACGGATGACGTGATCTTACAGCCGCTTGGTGAGCCTGCGCACGAAATCCGTGAGGCCAAGCTGGCGGCGGCGGCGCAATCGCTCCGCCGTGAGAATCGCCATCACCATGCGGTGGCTTTCATCCAGCGCATCGTTGACGATCACATAGTCATATTCAGGCCAATGGCTGATCTCGTGGCTGGCTTCGGCCATGCGCTTGGCAATGACGGCGGAGGAATCCTGTGCCCGCGCAATCAGCCGGTCGCGCAGCGCGTCAGCAGTGGGCGGCAGGATGAAGAGGCGGACAAGGTCGTCTTTCATGTTCTGCGCCAGCTGCTGGGTGCCCTGCCAGTCAATATCGAAGAGCACGTCGCGGCCTGCGGCCAGGGCTTCTTCAACGGGCTTGCGGGGCGTGCCGTAGCTGTTGCCGAACACGGTGGCCCATTCCAGCAACTCGCCGCGCTCTACCATGGAGTCAAACTGGGCTTGCGAGATGAAGTGGTAGTCGACGCCATCCACCTCGCCCGGCCGTGGCTTTCGGGTGGTCACTGACACCGACATGGTGATGTTCTTGTCCGCCGCCAGAAGTTTGCGGGAGAGCGTGGTCTTGCCCGCTCCCGAAGGCGAGGACATGACAAACAGCAGTCCCCTGCGGCTGATCTGTGTGAGTGTGCTCATGGGCCGCCCGCTCTCATTCAATGTTCTGAACCTGCTCGCGCATCTGGTCGATCACCGTCTTCAGATCAAGTCCGATTGCGGTCAAGCCCCGGTCATTGGCCTTGGAACAGAGCGTGTTGGCCTCGCGGTTGAACTCCTGGGCGAGAAAATCAAACTTGCGTCCCACGGGCTCTTTGGCACCGACCAACACCTCGGCGGCGGCGATGTGGGACTGAAGCCTGTCCAACTCTTCCTCGATGTCGGCGCGTGTCGCCATCAACACGGCTTCCTGATGCAGGCGGTCGGGGTCCAACTCAGAGGACACCTCCAGAATGCGAGCGACCTGCTCCTTCAGCCGCTGCCGCAGGGCTTCGGGCTGACGGGCCGGATGGGCACGGGCGGCTTCCGTCAATTCGCGGATGCGTTTGATCTGGCTCCTGACCACCTCCAGCAGGCGTGTGCCCTCTTCACGCCGGGCCATCTCCAATGCGGCGATGGCTTTGTCCAGCGAGGCGAGAATCGCGGCATCGCGCTCCGCTGCGTCTTTCTCCGAGGTGGCCACGGGCTGGCTTTCGATCACGCCCCGCAGGCCCAGCAGCGCCTCCACCTGCACCGGCGGGCCATTGCTGGCGGCGCGCAGCTTCTCGGCAAGTCCCGCAAGCTGGGTGAGCAAGGCTTCATTCACGGTTACGGTTTCGCTGCCTCCCGCCTGTTGCAGCACCAGATTGATTTGCACATTGCCCCGGCGCAACGCCTTCTGCAGGCGCAGCCGCGCTTCGGCGTCCAGGTGTTCAAGGCCCGGTGGAAGGCGCAGGCGCAGGTCCAGGGCCTTGCCGTTGACGCTCTTGATTTCCCATTGCCAACTCCAGGGTCCGGTTGATCCGTTGTCCCGGGCAAAGCCGGTCATGCTCGTCAGGCTCATGTGCAATCCGCCGTTCCTGCGCCGGCCCCTGCCAGTGCAACACCGCAGCTATCACATTCGCATCGAGTTGCAAAAAGCTAGCGTTGGAACCGCCCTCAGGGTGCCGCAGGTTTCAGCCGGGGAATGGGCACCAACACCTTGCCCACCTTCACCATGGTGCCGGGCTTGAGGGCCACGGCAGGTGCTGCAACGGCATCTGCCGCTTGTGCGGGGGCCACCGCATCACCATCCGGCATGCCAGTCTGGGTGGTTGTAGCTGCGGGTGCTGCCGGGTCCTCGGCACCTGGTCAGTGGCATCCTTGGTCTTGACGGCGGCATCGATGTTCGCCTGCTGCGCAGCAGGGGCAGGCACAGCCGGAGCAACTGGCGGGGTCCGGCACATCGGGCAATTGGGCCTGCTCTGTCTCAGCCTGACCTGCGGTCTGATCCGCCGTCTGTGCGGTGTCCTGAACGGCAGCCGGCTTTGCAGTGCCCTGCGGGTCGGCGGCGGGCGGCTGGGCCGTGCCGTTTTCAATCTGCCGCCACTTCTGCACATTGGCATTGTGTTCTTCCAGCGTGGCAGCAAAACACTGGCCACCCGTGCCGTCGGCCACGAAATAGAGATCATTCGTCGGGGCGGGGATGGATTACCGCTTCCAGGCGCTTCGCGGCCGGGCGTGGCAATGGGGCCCGGCGGCAGTCCGTTGATGCGATAGGTGTTGTAAGGTGTCTCGGCGTCGATATCCGCCTGGGTGATGGGCCGGTCCAGCTTTCCCTTGCCCCCACAATACCATAGATGATCGTGGGGTCGGATTGGAGGCGCATGCCAGCCTTCAGCCGGTTAATGAAGACATAGCCGCTACGCGCGGGCGTTCATCCGCCTTGGCCGTTTCCTTTTCCACGATGGAGGCCAGTGTCACCATTTCTTCCGGTGATTTCAGAATGCTGTCGGCGGGTTTCCGGGCCCAGATTTCGTCCACCAGCTTCTTCTGGGCGGCCACCATCTCTTCCAGCAGCTTCTGACGGTCCGTGCCGCGCGGATAGAGGAAGGTGTTGGCGATTACACCCGCCTCGGGTGGAACGGTGGTGATCTCGCCCACCATGGGCTCCTGCTCGCGGAAGCGCTGCAACACCATGTCCGTGGTCCAGCCCTCCGGCACAGTCAGCTTGTAGGTATAGAACTTGCCAGAGGCCATGATGTTGAAGGCTTCGGCCATGCTCACGGCTGTGGGAAATTCAAATTCTCCAGCTTTCGGCGCAGCACCCCGAAGCCTTGCGCCAATGTGCCCACGCCCATGACCAGGGCATCGTTGACCACGCCCTTCTCCGCCAGAAGTCGGGCCGTCTCCATGGCGCTGGTCCCCTTGGGGATATTGACGACGACGGCTTCTTTCAGCGGCCCCGGCGCAGTGAAGGCGGCATAGCCCCAAATGGCGGCCAGGGTGGCAGCACCTGCCGTGATGATGCCAAGCACCATCAGCCAGGCGAGCACGCGCACGATAGCGGGGCTTCTGCGCTTCTTCAGCGTGGCAACGGGCAGTTTGAGCGGGTTCAGGTCAGACACTTCAGGGGCCTCTTGGCCCCTGAGTTTACGCTGCGACGCGGCGGAAAATCAACGAGGCGTTTGTGCCACCAAAACCAAAGGAATTGGACAGAACTGTGTTGATTTCCTTCTTCTTGGCCACCTTGGGCACAAGATCGATGGCCGTTTCCACACTGGGGTTGTCGAGATTCAGGGTGGGCGGGCAGATGTTGTCGCGCATGGCGAGAATGGAATAGACGGCCTCAACCGCGCCCGCCGCTCCCAGCAGATGGCCCACGGCTGACTTGGTGGAAGACATGGCCATGCGGGCGGCGCTGTTGCCCACCAGGCGCTCCACGGCGCGCAATTCGATTTCATCGCCCAGCGGCGTCGAGGTGCCATGGGCGTTGATGTAGTCGATCTCGCCAGCGGAAATGCTGGCACGCTTCAAGGCGGCCTGCATGCAGCGGAATGCGCCGTCGCCATCTTCCGAGGGGGCGGTGATGTGATAGGCATCGCCTGACATGCCGTAACCAATCAATTCGCAATAAATCTTGGCGCCACGGGCCTTGGCGTGTTCGTAGTCTTCCAGCATCAGAACGCCGGAACCCTCGCCCATCACAAAACCGTCGCGGTCCTTGTCATAGGGGCGCGAGGCCTTTTCCGGCGTGTCATTGAAGGCGGACGAGAGTGCCTTGCAGGCGATGAAGCCGGCAATCCCAATGCGGCAGATGGCGGATTCAGCACCGCCCGCCAGCATCACATCGGCGTCGCCCATCGCGATGATACGGGCCGCGTCGCCAATGGCATGGGTGCCCGTGGCGCAGGCCGTGACCACGGCATGGTTCGGGCCCTTGAAGCCATGCTGGATGGACACAAGGCCGGAGGCGAGATTGATGAGTGATCCCGGAATGAAGAAGGGCGACACACGGCGCGGCCCTTTTTCCTTTTCCAGCAAGGTTGTGTCCTGAATACCGGTAAGGCCGCCGATGCCGGAGCCGATCAGCACGCCGGAGCGGTAGCGCTGGTCTTCAGTCTTCGGTTCATAGCCCGAATCCTTGACCGCCTGCTTGGCGGCAATCACCGCCCATTGGATGAAATCGTCATAACGGCGCTGGTCCTTGGGATCGATCCAGTCATCGCGCTTGAGCGTGTAGTTGCTGCCGTCGCCTTCCTTTACTTCGAAGGCTATGCGGGTCGGCAGATCGGAGGCGTCAAAGCGGGTGATGGGGCCTGCGCCCGATTCGCCTGCCAGCATGCGCTTCCAGTTGTCGTCAACACCCACGCCCAGTGGCGAAACAATGCCAAGACCAGTAACGACAACGCGCCGCATGGCGAACCTCTCTCAGTGATAATCAACAGGAAAACGCGGAGGAAGGTATGGCCCTGCCCCCGCGCCGGATGACATATTCAACCCGCACGCGCTGCGCACGGGACAGGCGCTCAGGCCTGCGCCTTTTCGATGAACTTCACCGCGTCGCCGACGGTCTGGATGGTTTCGGCAGCATCGTCAGGAATTTCGATGCCGAATTCCTCTTCGAAAGCCATCACGAGTTCAACGGTGTCGAGGCTGTCGGCACCGAGATCGTCGATGAAGCTGGCTTCCGCCTTCACCTTGTCGGCATCCACGGAAAGGTGCTCGACCACGATCTTTTTGACCCGTTCAGCGATATCGCTCATGTTCACTTGTCCTAGTTTCTGTTCTACGCCCTGGCGGTTCGGACACCTCAACCGGGTCCCCCTCAAGCCGCGCACGGCTAACTAGCACGTTTCAGTGGCAGGTCAAAAGGGGGAATAAACATTCGGTAAGATCAGCGGCTTACCGCCCCGGCGGTGGAAAAAAGCGGCGTCCACAGCCCGTCTGCGGCCTTGGCGGGCTTCACGCAGCACGCCGCAAGGGCAAGCGCCACCGCCATAACAGCCAAAAGTTTCACCGCCAAGCCTGCCATCACCACCCTCAGTTCCCCACTTAGGGCATCGCCATGCCGCCATTCACATGCAGTGTCTGGCCCGTCACATAGCCCGCCTCTTCGGAGGCAAGATAAAGCGCGGCGGCGGCAATGTCAGCAGTGGACCCCATCTTGCCGGCGGGAATGCGGGTGAGGATCGCTTCCTTCTGTTTGTCGTTCAGCACTTCGGTCATGGCGGTGGCGATGAAACCGGGGGCCACGCAGTTCACCGTCACATTGCGGCTGGCCAGTTCCTGGGCCAGTGATTTGGACAGGCCGATCAAGCCTGCCTTGGAGGCCACATAATTGGCCTGGCCCGGATTGCCGGTGACACCCACCACCGATGTGACAGACACGATGCGGCCCCAGCGCTTCTTCATCATCAGCTTCATGGCGGCACGGGCCAGGCGGAAGGACGAGGTGAGGTTCACATCCAGCACGGCCTGCCAGTCTTCATCCTTCATGCGCATGGCCAGGCCATCGCGGGTGATGCCGGCATTGTTGACGAGAATGTCAAGGCCGCCCATGGCCGCTTCCGCCGCAGGCACCAGCTTTTCAACATCGTCGGGGGACGACAGGTTGCAGGGCGTAACGTGAACGCGCTCACCGCCCAAGGCCGCCTTCAACTCTTCCAGCACGGCTGCACGCGTGCCGGAAATGGCAATGGTTGCCCCTGCCCCATGCAGGGCCTTGGCGACGGCGGCGCCAATGCCGCCCGAAGCGCCTGTCACCAGTGCTGTTTTGCCTGCCAGTGAAAACATGTCTCAAACTCCAAGAAGCGGCAGCGCCGCGGAAATATCGTCGGGTGTGCCAAGGGCAATGGCCTGGGCGGCAGGCGCGTTTTTCTTGGCAAGGCCCGTCAGAACCTTGCCGGAGCCGATTTCAGCGAAGCGTGTAATGCCCTGCCCGGCCATATAAGCTACGCATTCGCGCCAGCGCACCGTGCCCGTGACCTGCTCCACGAGAGCTGCACGGATGGCGGCGGGATCAGTGAGCGGCCCCGCCTTCACGTTGGCAATCACCGGCACAACGGGGGACTTCATCTCCACCTTGGACAAGGCTTCTGCCATGGCCTCGGCGGCGGGTTGCATCAAGGCGCAATGGAAGGGCGCGGAGACGGGCAACATCACGGCCCGTTTGGCCCCCTTGGCCTTGGCGATTTCGGCGGCGCGCTCAACCGCCGCCTTGGCACCGGAGATCACCACCTGACCATCGCTGTTGTCGTTGGCGGCCTGACACACCTCACCCTGCGCGCCTTCCGCCGCAGCGGCGGCGGCGGTGGCAAAGTCAAGGCCCAGCAAGGCGGCCATGGCACCCGTGCCCACAGGCGTTGCCGCCTGCATGGCCGTGCCGCGGATTTTCAGAAGCCGGGCCGTGTCAGCCAGCGAGAAGGTTCCGGCCGCGGCCAGTGCCGCATATTCACCCAGCGAATGGCCTGCCACGAAGCGCGCGGCCTTGCCGACCGTGATGCCGTGTTCCGCCTCCAACACGCGGACCACGGCCATGCTGACGGCCATCAAGGCGGGCTGGGCATTTTCTGTAAGCGTCAAATCGGCCTCAGGCCCGTCCCACATAATCGCCGACAGATTCTGGGAGAGGGCCGCATCCACCTCATCGAACACGGCTTTCGCGGCGGCGTATTTCTCCGCCAAAGCCTTGCCCATGCCCACGGCCTGGCTGCCCTGGCCCGGAAACACAAATGCTGTCGTCATGCCCTACCCCATACGGAATCTGCTGTTCAGGCACGAAACACGCTGGCCCGCGCAAGTCAAGTTTCGCGGTGGCAGGCCGTGGCGCACGGTGTTTTTTAGAGAAGCGTTAACCATGTGCTTGTTACCCCAACACCGGGAGATTCTGCGATGGCGAAACTTTGGCGGCTCCTGCCGCTCGCGGTTATTCTGGGTGCGTCGCTGGCCGTCTGCAGCCTGCTGACGTCCCAGTGGCATGAAGCCCGTAATCTGGCACGCGAAGAATATGTTGCTGAGCAAAAGGCCAATACCCGCACCGGGATTACCGGTGTGGAGCGTGCTGTCGCCTCCATTTACGAGAACCTGCGCACGCTGTCGTCCCTGCCCGCAGTGCGCGCCATGGACC
This sequence comes from Hyphomicrobiales bacterium, assembly GCA_046349175.1. GTDB lineage: Bacteria > Pseudomonadota > Alphaproteobacteria > Rhizobiales > Aestuariivirgaceae > Aestuariivirga. The sequence continues at coordinate 26,237 of JAXMCS010000021.1, forward strand.
GCCACGCCACCAATCTCACGCCCGAAGCCGTGGTCACGATCCAGCAGATTTACAACAACCTCGCCTCCAGTGTTGCCGTATCCGAGGTCTATTTCCTGCCCATCGACTTTGACCCGAAGAAGCTGGACCCGGTGACAGGCAAGGGCGAAGAGCCCGCGATCATGTTTGACGAACTGGTGCTCAACGCCGGCCTCAAGGTGACGCGCGAAGAGCGCATGCTGCAGAGCGCCGATGTGCGCGCGGCAACAAACAACGGTCCGCCCGAAGTCGAGTCATTCGAGTATACACAGCTTGCCGACCACGCCGCCTGGCTCAAGGCCAACTTTCCCGACATTGGCAAGACAGGTCCGCTGAAGGTTCCGTTCGTCGCCGGTCCGGAAGTCATCACCTGTGACAACACGCATTTCATCACCACGCACAAGGACAAGGACCGGTCTGGCATCATCTTCACGGTGCCAGTCTATGGCACTGACGGCGCAATCCGCGGCATGGTTTCTGCCATCATCCTGACCTCCGCACTGAGTGACCTGTTGCGCGGCCACAACTTTGCGCTGGTCAACGCCGCAAACGATTTCGCAGTCAGCGCACCAGATGCGACACTGCCCAAAGACTCCGCCATCTACATTCGCAAGGCGGAGCCTGATCCGGGGCTCGTCTATTCCGAAGTGCTGCCGCTGGGCGTCAAGGATGCGCGCCATCCCTGGTCCATCTGGTCCGGGCAGCCCAACGCGCTCTTCCTGGAAAGCCGTCAGGCCCTGCTCGCTGACAAGACCTATCGCAACGGCCTGCTTGTTCTCGTCATCGCTGCCTCCGCCGCATTGGCGGGCTGGCAAGTTGCAAATGCTTTCGTGCGCAACAGCCGGAATTCGGCTGAGCAGGCGCGAAACGCCGAGGCCGAAGCGCAGAAGCAGGCGGCAGAATTGCAGCGCCTCAATGACGATGTCAACCGCCTGAACCAGGAGCTGGCCGCCAAGATGAAGGCCCTTCAGGAGGCGCAGGAAGACATCATCCGGCAAGGGCGCATGGCGCAGCTTGGCCAGTTGATCGCCACTGTCGCCCATGAGATTCGAAATCCCCTCGGCGGCATCCGCACATCGGCCTTCCTGCTGCGGCGGATCCTGCGTGATCCGGACCCCAAAATGCTCACCAGCCTTGACCGCATCGACAATGGCATCAAGCGGTGCGACGACATCATCACGCAGTTGCTCGACTACTCGCGTTCATCACCGCCACAAGCCGAGGAAACGGATCTTGACGCGTGGGTTCTTGAAACCGTGAATAGCGAAGCGAAAGCCGCGCCCGACATCGTGCGATTCACCTGTGATCTGGGAACCTATGGCCAGCTTGTGGACATGGACCGCTCCCGTCTGCACCGCGCCGTCGCCAACCTCATCGGCAACGCCTACGAGGCCATGATGAGCCGCGAAAAGATCGTCATGCATTACTCCGGCCGTGATCCCTCAATCACGGTGAGCACGCGGCTGTCGGCACGGGGCGCGGAAATCAGCGTGGCCGACAACGGCCCAGGTATGGCAGCAGATGTTCTTGCCCGGGTGCGCGACCCGCTTTACACCACCAAATCCTTTGGCACCGGCCTTGGAGTTCCTACCGTGGAAAAGACCGCGCAGCTGCACGGTGGCGGACTGGATATCGTCAGCGAGCCTGCCGTTGGCTCCACCTTCACGCTGTGGATCCCCTGCGGGCAGACGTCTGCCGAACTTGCCGCCTAGTCCTTCAATCCGTTCACTTTCGCCAGCATGTCGATGAGGCGCGGCACGTAGCGCTCGCCATAGCCCATGGTATCGGCCAGCACATAGGTCTGGTGGACGGCCTCAGCCAGATAGCTGGTCACCGGCATGTTCTCGGTCATGTTGGTGTAGTAGCGCAGGTCCCTGCGGGCATTGCGGATGGCGAATTTCGCGTGGCTGTCGTCGTCATGCAGCGGCACGTTGATGAGCCGGCCAAACATGACGGAGGCACCGCCGCCGCCCATGATCACGTCCTTCAGGGCAGCCATGTCCACGCCCGCCTTGGCCGCAACCGTGATCGCTTCAGCGGCAATGGCGGCATGGCTGAGCGACAGGAAGTTGTTGATCAGTTTCACCTGATGCGCCGTGCCCACCGGCCCTGTGTGCACAATGAGATCGGCGAAGCAGTCCAGCACCGGACGGATGCGGGCGAGAATGTCGGCAGGGCCACCCACCATCAGGCCCAGCTTGCCTGCTTCGGCCTCTCTCGGCGTGCGGGTCATGGGCGTATCCACAAAGGTCAGGCCGGCGGCGGCGCAATCGGCGGCGATTTTCTTGGTGGAGTCAGGCACTGCCGTTGAGCAGTCGGCGATGATCAGGCCCTTCTTGCCAGAGGAAATGAGGCCCTTGGCCCCATAGACAATATCTTCCACCTGCGGCGTGCCGGTGACGCAGAGGATCACCAGGTCGCTTGCCGCTGCGATGGCTGCAGGCGTGGCGCATTCTTTGGCGCCCGCCGCTATGAGATCATCCACCGGCGCGCGGTTCCTGTGTGCCATCAACATTCAGCGCAAAGCCTTTGGACAGCACATTCTGCCGATGCCGTGGCCCATCAGGCCCACGCCGATCAATCCCACCGTCTTGATGCTCATGGTTCAGGCTCCTGTGATGAAGGTCTGGAAGGCGCTGTCGTCGAGATACATGAGGCGCTCGTCCTCGGCCTCGTGAAAGGCGAGACGCTCGTAAAACTTGCCGGGCCGCAGGTTGCTGCGGCTGGTCTCCAGCTTGATGTATTGAGCGCCCAACTTGGCCGCTTCTGCGCGCCACGGCCCGCAGCAATTTCTCGCCTGCCCCGCTGCCACGCTTGTGCGCCATGATATAAAGATCGCAGACATAGACGCCCTTGGTGGCGCGCCAGCTGGAATAGACAATCATCCAGGTGCAGCAACCCAGAAGCAGGCCCGAATCCTCTGCCACTGTCACATGCAACACATCACTGTTGGCGCGGATGGAGGCACCGGTGATCTTGGGTGACACATCCTGCCCCAGGTCGCGCGGCAGGGCCCGCACCATGGTGGCCACGGCGTCTTCCTCGCCCACCCGCATGGGTCTGCATCCAATGCTCATGCGCCGAGACCTTTCAGAAGTGAGGCAAGATTGCTGCCAAGGAATCCGAGGGATAGCCGCCCTCCTGCACCACCAGCGTGGGCAGGCGCAGTTGCGCGATGCGCGCGCCAACCTGCGCGAAATCCTCGGTGCGGATCGCAAAGCCCTTGAAGGGATCATCAATGGCAATGTCGAGACCCGCCGCCAGCACGAGATGGCTGGGGGCGAAATCCGCAATGCGTTGCAGGGCAATTTCGAGGGCGGCCATATAGGCGTCGATGGCGGTGCCGCGCTCGAGCGGCAGATTGAGGTTGAAGCCCTCGCCGACGCCACGACCCGTTTCCTCCGTATAGCCCCAGAAGAAGGGATAGAAGCGTTTGGGGTTGCAGTGGATGGACACGGTGAGCACATCGACGCGGTCATAGAAGATCGCCTCCGTGCCATTGCCGTGATGCACGTCGATATCGAGAATGGCCACGCGGCGGCCCGCGCGGGTCAGGTGTTCCGCCGCCAGGGCCGCGTTGTTGAAGAAGCAGCAGCCCGCCGCGAGATCAGAAGCGGCGTGGTGTCCGGGCGGTCGGCAGAGGGCATAGACCAGACGCTGGCCACCGCCCACGCGGCGCGCGCCCTCAATGGCACAGGCGGCACTGGCCTTGGCGGCGGCGAGTGTCGTTGCCGTCACCGGGCAGGCGCCATCTCCCAGATGATAACCCGCCTGCCCCACCACGGCATCGGGATAGCCCGCAGGCGGCAAAGAGGCGCGCTGGATGGCATAGACATTGGGCAGCGGAATATCGCTGCTCTCCGGCACATGGGCCCAGCGTTCGCGCAAGGTTTCCAGAAATGTGAGATATTGCAGTGTGTGGGCAAGCAGAAGGTCATCACCGCTGATGGGCGGCGGCTCCTCGATGGTGCCGCCAATGTAGCGCACGCCTTGCAACAGCATGTCGATACGTTCGGGTCTTTCGGGAATGGGTTGGGGTCTGCCCGCCACAAGAAACGTCTGTGGCGCATGGCTTCGTTGAATGTCGTTGAACAGTGTCAGCATGGATTTTCATGTCTCGCCGTGCCACTGTAGCAGCACTTGCAACCCCCACAACAGCCAGCCGCGCTTTCAAAGAAGAACCATGCCCAGCGACCGCCCCCTGCCCCAGAACATCCACTCCACACAAAGCCTGCCCAAGGTTTCCTGGGCCAAGGGCAGCTATCTCTATGACGTTGATGGCAAGCAATACATCGATGGTTCGGGCGGACCTGCCGTCTATTGCATCGGCCACGGCAATGCCGAGGTGAACGCCGCGATCACCGCACAGCTGGACAAGATTGCCCATGGCTACCGCTACAACTTCACAACGGACGCGCTGGAGGAACTGTCGGAGATCGTGCGGAAAAGGCTTGGCGGCACGCTCAATCACATGGTGTTTGTCACCGGCGGGTCAGAAGCCGTCGAAAGCTGCCTGAAAATCGCGCTGCAATACCAGACGGCCGTCGGCCAGAAATCCCGCCGCAAGTTCATCGCCCGCGAGCGGAGCTGGCATGGCAACACACTTGGCGCGCTCGGCATCTCGGGGTTTCTCGAGCGCCGCCTCGCCTTTGAAGGGGCATTCATTGATGCGGTCCGCGTGTCTGCCACAAACGCCTACAGGCCCATTGCGGGGGCGACTGCCGAAACGGCTGGCGAGGCCTGCGCACAGGAACTGGAGCAGGCCATTCTGCGCGAGGGCCCACAGAACATCGCGGCTTTCGTTTTCGAACCTGTTGTCGGTGCCGCTGGTGGCTGCGTGCCTGCCCCGGCCGGATATGCCAAGCGGGTGCGCGAGATCTGCGACCGCCATGGTGTTCTCATGATATCCGATGAGGTGATGTGTGGGGCGGGCCGCACCGGAACCTGGCGGGCGCTCGAACAGGATGGCGTGGAGCCGGACATCATGTCGGTGGCCAAAGGTCTGGCAGCGGGATATCTGCCGCTCGGTGTGGCTGTCTATTCCGACAAGGTGAGTGCGGCCTTCAACCATGTTCCGCAAACGGGCCACACCTTCACCGGCCACACGGCCTGCTGCGCCGCTGGTGTGGCGGTACAGAAGATCATCGCGCGGGAAAAACTTGTGGAGCGTGTCGCCGCCAAGGAACAGGCCTTCAAGGCACTGATCGCTGACAGGCTCCGCAATGTGGATGCGGTGGGCGACATTCGCGGCCGCGGCTATTTCATCGCGGCGGAACTGGTGGCAGGCCGCAAGACGAAGACCCCCTTCCCCGGCGAACGCAAACTCTTCATGAAAATCCGCCAGCAGGCGCTGCACAACGGCCTCATCTGCTATCCGGTAGGCGGCAATGTGGATGGGGTCAATGGCGACGTTGTGATTCTGGCCCCGCCCTACAACGCCAGTGACTCCGAGCTTGAGGAAATTGTTGAAAAAATGAGCAAGAGCCTGCGTGAGGTGCTGGCCGCCGAGCGTTTGGGGTAATGTGGGCAAAAGGCTTGCGCCCGCCTGCAAATCAGCGCAGAAAAGCTGCCACGGCGGCTAAATCGAGGCGACAATGCAACGGGCAGAATTACTGCGCGCACTGTTGAAGGCTGCTGCGGCTGTGGCAGTGGGGTCCTGCCTCGCTGCCTGTTCCATGCATGGGCGCAATTCCGTGAGCTTCCTGCTCGAACAGGAAAAGACCCAGTTGCGCGACTCCATTGCCCAGAAGATCGGCGCAAACCCTGAAGATATCACGCGGGCCATGGACACAAGCCAGGCTGGCGAAATCGCCAATGCCCGGCGCATCAAGCGCGAAACATTGGCGCGCTATGGCCGTTCCAAGGACAAGGCCATGGAAGCGCAGCTGCAGAAAGTGGCAAACAGGCTGAGCCTCGCCTTTGTCGGCAGCGGCGGCATGAAATATGAAGTGGTGCTGGTGAAGAACGAAACGATGAACGCCTTCACGCCTGGCGGCGGCATCATCGTCATCAATGAAGGCCTGCTCATGTTCTGCGACACGGAAGGCGAAGTGGCCGCCGTGATGGCTCATGAAATGGGCCATGTGTTGCGCCGCGATCCCCTGAAGCAGCGCCAGATGAGTCTGGTCCGCAAGGCCGGCCGGTCCATCACCGCCGCCATCACACCGCAGTCCATGGACAAGAGCCTTGGCAACGCGCTGCGTCTGGGCGGTGGTGCCTCCATGAATGCCTCCACACGGGTTCAGGAAGCCGAGGCCGACAGTCTGGGCATCGATATCATGGTGGCGGCGGGCTATGACCCGCGCGAGATGGTGCATGTGCAAGAGACCTTCATGCTCTACGCGCCGCAGGAATCACGTCTCGCCAATGTGCTTTATGGCAACCATCCCCTGAGCAAGGACCGTGCCGATGCGGCCCGCAGGAAGATCGCCAAGCAGTATCCGGATGTAGGCGGCGATGTCACCACCGCCGCCTATGATGCCCTGGCCAAGCGTTACCAGGAGCGCCGCATGGCGCAGATCGCCCGGAAGCTTTAGCTCGCCGCGAAGACCCGCAAGCGGTGCCCGTCAAGGTCCTCCGCCGTGAAGGTGTAGCCAAAGTCCATCTGCTGGGGCTGCTGGATGATCTTGAATTTCTTCGCAGTCCAGTCGGCGAACATGGCGTCCACATCCGCATTGCCCGGCACGTGGAAGCTCAGCTCGCTGGCTCCCGGCTGGGCCGGTGTCATGGGCAGCACGCCCTTGCGGTTCCACAGGCCCAGCATCACGCCGCCCGGCAGATCGAACATGGCAAAGCCCGGTGAGGATTCGAGCGCCGGCTTGCCCAGCACGCGCTCATAGAAGGCCGCGCTCGCCAGCGGGTCTGCAACGTAAAACAGAATGCCGAATTGGATGTTCATGTCAGTCTCCTTGTGTTGATGGAGACTGCTCTAGCAGAGGTGCGTGTCAGCAGATGTCAGCAGCAGGTGATCAGGCCGCGCGCAGGCGTTCCAGATCCTGGCGCAGCCTTCTCAGCAGCGGCAGCAGGGCCAGCGATGTGTCCGTCTCGGACACCGAAGAGGTTTCCGCCGCAAAGACTTCTGCTGCTGTCAGTTTGCGCAACAGGTCATCATAGGATTGGGCCACATGCGGCTCGCCTGTGTTTTCCACTAAGGGAAGCGGAGGCAGAATGTCAGCAGTCATTTCAGACAGACCTTCCGGCGCGCGGTCCTCCTGTTCTTGCAAAGAAGGTGCAGTGTTCTTTGCAAGCAGGCTGAGATCACAGCGGGCGCAAAGCTCTGCATGGGCGCTGCGCGCATCAGCAATCAGATTGTCGATGGCGGCAATGGACTGCAGCACGAACTGGTCTGCCACCACAAAGCCGCCGCGTTCCGAGTCGTGGCAGGCCACGAGGGCCGACAGCACGCCTTCAGCGCGCGACAGGGCCAGCGCCAGTGAATCCGCCGGGTGGGTGCCTTCGTTTGCCTGCGCCAGAAACTGCAATTCAAACCCCTGCTGCCCGCGCTGGAAACCCATCCCCTGCGCAACTTTCCGCAACCTGCCTAACGCAAAACGTTGATTCGTGTAACAGAATTGCCCGGCAGGACTTGTCTGCCGTGCGCTCCTGCGCGACAAGACCGCAAAACGGGGAGTGACAATGAAGGTTGCCGTCATCGGTGCAGCAGGCATGCTGGGGGCCAAACTCGTGGCCAAGCTGTGCGAATCGGGTGCCATTGGCGGAGCGCCCATCACCAGCATCATCCGTCATGATGTGGTGCTGGCCCCGCCGCCACCCGCCACTGGCCCCGCCATTGAAACCCATATGGGTGATCTCTCGGCCCCCGGCGAGGCAGAGAAGCTGGTGGCCATGGGGCCGGATGTGATCTTTCATCTCGCAGCCATTGTTTCGGGCGAGGCGGAGGCGAATTTTGAGAAGGGTTACAGCATCAACCTCGATGGAACGCGCGCCCTTCTTGAAGCGATCCGCCGAGCGCCCGCCCGCAAGCCTGTCAAACTCATCTTCACCTCCAGCATTGCCGTGTTTGGCGCGCCCTTCCCTGATGCCATTGACGATGAGTTTCTGCAGGCCCCGCTCACCAGCTACGGCACGCAGAAGGCCATCTGCGAGTTGTTGATTTCCGACTATTCGCGAAAAGGCTTTGTGGATGGCATGGCGCTCCGCATGCCCACGGTCTGCGTGCGGCCGGGCAGGCCCAACAAGGCGGCTTCCGGCTTCTTTTCCAATATTATCCGAGAGCCGCTGGCGGGACAGGAAGCCATCCTCCCTGTCGATGACTCGGTGCGGCACTGGCATGTGTCGCCGCGTGCCGCTGTGGCGTTTCTGATGCAGGCCGCCGCCATGCCGGGCGAGGCGTTGGGCCCGCGCCGGGCCCTGACCCTGCCCGGCCTCTCTTGCACCGTGGCGGAGCAGATCGCCGCCCTTGAGAAGATCGCGGGGGCCCGCGTCACCCGGCTGATCAAGCGCGTGCCGGACGAGACCATTGCCCGCATCGTGTCGGGCTGGCCGCGCAACTTCGCCCCCGCGAGGGCGCTTGCGCTCGGCTTCCGCCCGGAGGCGAGTTTCGAGGACATCATCCGCATCCACATCGCAGATGAATTGGGCGGCAAGATACCCGCCTGACAGCGCCATGCACCATGCGCAACGGCAGCCCGCCTCCGGGCCAGTGGCAAAGCGCGCAGCAATTGGCTAGCCCCGCGGTATGACAAGCATCGCCCCTGCCGCAGCGCATACCGAAAACCGTATCGCCGGCATTCTATGGATGCTCGCCACCATGTGTTGCTTCATCTCGCTCGACGCGATGATGAAATATGCGCTCGAGACCTATTCGCTGATGCAGGTCACCTGGGCGCGGTTTTTCTTCGCCAGTGTCTTCGCGGCACTCCTGGCCGGGCGCGACCTGCCGCAGCTGATGCGCAGCCATGCGCCGGGGCTCCAGGCAGCGCGTTCGATCCTGCTGATGACGACAACGGGCCTCTTCAACGCCGGCATTTCGCAGTTGGCACTGCCCACCGCCACCACCATCATGTTCATGACACCCATTCTGGTGACGCTGCTTTCCATCGCCGTGCTGGGTGAAAAGGTCGGCCTGCGCCGCTGGTTCGGCATCGCGCTCGGTTTGCCGGGGCTGTCGTGGTGGTGCGGCCCTGGGATTCCCTCGCGATGAGCATCGGTTCGGGCGGGTTTTTCTGCTGACGGCGGCTTTCACCAATGCGAGCTACCAGATTGCCACGCGCACCACGCTTGGACAATCCGCGGCCAACCTGCTTTTTACGGCGGTGGCAGGTGCGATGGTCACCAGCGTGTTCCTGCCCTTTTTTCTGGCAGACACCTACGGTGACGGGCTGAGCCCTGATGATCGGCAGCGGCCTTGCAGGTTGCGTGGGCCACCTTTGCCTCATCCGTGCTTTGAGCAGCGCGCCTGCAAGTGTTGTTGCACCTTTTCTCCACACAGCTCGCTTATCTGGGCCACTCTGTTTGGCTTCACCATCTGGGGCACCTGGCCCGATTCCAACACCATGGCGGGAGCAGTGCTGATCATTGCCGCCGGGCTTTACATTTTCTGGCGGGAGCGGGCCCACGCCCGGGAAGAGGCTGCGGCTTCAGGCTGATTCGGCGCGCATTGCATCCGCGCCCAACTCCTCAAGACGTTCCCGTTCACCGGCTGGCACCACCGGCGGGTGCGCCACCGTGAAGGCTTCATAATATGTAATCTCAAGAAGTCCCTGCAACACCTTGAATTGGGACGACTTTGCCATGTTGCGCAGTTCCAGCACCATATCCGCGATATATTGTGCGGATTCCTGTGCCTGGAGTGCAGTGGGGGGTGTAAACTCAGAAGATGGACTGGTAGTGCGGGCGGTGCCCAAGGAGGTGTGTGCCGTCACGGTAGACTCCTGCTGCTTTGCTCAACACATCATATACGTGTTATGGTTGGTTTGAATACACTTTTGGTTGTATCGACGCGTAAAACGACTGAATATTTGCACGGTTGAAGAATTCAAATGAATGAAAGTCACGCTGCCGCCGGATCAGAGAAATCACGGGTTGCCCTGCTGTCACTGATCGCCAGTTTCTTGCTTGCGGTTGTCAAGTTTGGTGCGGCGCTGTTTTCGGGGTCTCTCGGCCTTATGTCGGAGGCCATGCACAGCCTGCTTGATTTTGGCGCAACAGGGGCCACACTTCTCGCCGTGCGCTATGCCGACCGCCCGGCGGACGATGAACACACCTTTGGCCATGCCAAGATGGAAAGCATTGCGGCTTTGGCGGAATGCGGGCTCTTGTTCGGAGTCACGGCCTGGATCATTTATGAGTCCGTCACCCGCCTCATCTACGGCGGCCATCCCGTCGAGATCAGCTATTGGATCTTTGGCATCGTCCTTGCCTCCATCATCATCGACTGGAACCGCTCGCATGCCTTGCAGAAGGCGGCGTACAATACGGGCAGCGATGCGCTCGCCGCCGATGCCCTACACTTCCGGGCTGACATGTGGAGTTCGATGGCTGTGTTTGCGGGCCTTGCTGCCACATGGGCCGGCTTTGAAAAAGGTGATGCCCTGGCGGCGCTGATTGTCTCAGGCTTTGTGGCCCATGCCGCATGGGAATTGGGACGGCAGACACTGGGCACGCTTCTCGACGCTGCACCTGCCGGGCTGACAGCGCGCACCCGCGAAATTGCCGAGGCCGTTCCTGGTGTGCTTTCGGTGCGTCAGGCGCGCCTGCGCCCCGCCGGCCCCACCACCTTTGTTGACCTTGCACTGGATGTGCCGCGCACCATGCCATCTGCCTCCCTCGCCGCCTTGCAGGCCGAAACCCGGCGGCGCATCCGCGAGGCCATTCCCAATGCCGACATCACGCTCGCCACACATGCGGTTCAGCTGGATGACGAAACCGCCTTCGACAAGATCATGCATGTGGCGACAGAGCTTGGCGCCTCGATCCATCATGTGACTGTGCAGGACAACGATGGGCGGCTGGCCGTTTCCTTTGATCTGGAAGTGGATGGCGACACGCCATTGGCAGAGGCCCATGATGCCGCAACGGCGCTGGAAGCCGCGATCCGCGATGGCCTTGGCGCCGATGTGGAGGTGGAAAGCCACATCGAACCCAATCCGCCGGCCCTGCTTACGGGCGCTGTGCCGCCCAAGGCAACGGCCAAGGCGATCGAACAGGCTCTTGTTTCGCTGTCGAAGCGCGAGAAGAAGCTTTCAGACCTTCACAACATCCGCATCCGGCAAACCCAGGCCGGGCTGTTTATCCACTATCATTGCCGCTTTGCGCCGGAAACACCGGTGCATGAGGTGCATGGCGCGGTCGACCGCATCGAGAATGCCCTGATCCAGAAGGTGAAGGGCGTGGCCCGCGTGGTGGCCCATGCCGAACCCGTCGGTCACGCACGGCATAAGCTTTGATGGATGCGCTTCCCTCCGCAGGGGAAGGGTTTTGACGGCCCCTTCATGCATGGGGGTAAGCGTTATCTGTCCAGCGTAGTCCGTAAACAGACTACTGTTTCGGGAAAACCAGGAACGTGCCCGAGCCATGGGCCAGAAGTTTTCCGGCCCCGTCCACCACCTTCGCTTCCGCGGTCAGCATGGTGCGGCCCGCGTGCAAAGTGTGGCGCGGCAGGTGACGGGGCCAGTCTCGGGGCCGATTTTCCCCACGTAGTTCACCTTCCAATTCAACTGTGCCAAACCGCACGCCCTTGGACTGCACACTCATCACGGCACAGCCCAGCGCCGTGTCGATCAACGTGGCAGCATAACCACCGTGGGTGCGGCCCATTGGATTGTTGAACTCCTGACGCGGATGACCAACAACTTCGGCCCAGCCCTCGCCCGCCGCCAACACGTTCATGGCCATGGTCTCCTGCATGGGTGAGCGGCCATTTTCAGCGATATCAGACGGTTCGGGAACTCAAGACCCGAAAAGGTCCCTGTGGCCGATCGAAGGTGTCCGTTCACTTCTGCCCCAGCTTTATTTAGGAATGAAGAGCAGTTTCTTGCCCAGTCGCCTTGTGTGAGCGGATGTCGCTGGCCACGACGGCCGCATCCAGTACCACGCACCTTGCCCGCTCACTTCAAATTCCATGGCGGTGTTGCTCAGCTTGGACAGCATCACATTGACGGGCGGATGGCGCATGACCAACGGATGTTCCGAGGCGATCTCCGTGAGGATGGCTTTGGTGTCATCAGGCTTTGCATCATAGGACACGGCCACGGCGACCGAGAAATGTCCCATCGTGTCACGCAGCGTCCAGTTCCGCACCGCATTGGTGATGAGGTTGGAATTTGGAATGATGATGGAACTGTTGTCGAAGGTCTCAACCTCGGTGGACCTCACATTGATGCGGCGGACAATTCCTTCACCCGCCGGGGTGACGATCCAGTCACCCACCCGCACCGGGCGTTCGGCCAGCAAAATGAGTCCCGGAGACAAAATTGTTGGTGATGGCCTGCAGACCCAAACCGATACCGACGCCGAGAGCGCACCCGCACAAGCGCCAGGTTCGACAAGCTGAATCCCGCCACTGAGAGCGCGATGGCCGCCGCCAGGGCATAGCCCGCATAACCGACACTGGTACGGATCAGATCCTGCACACCTTGTCCATGCGCGTGGCCTGCAACACCCGGCGTTGCAGCCATGACGTGACATAGCGGGTGAGCACCACACCAAGCGCCAGAACGAAGAAGGCCCAGAGTATGGCCACAGGGTCGATGGTGATGTTGCCGATCTCAATGCCATCCGCCGCCTGGCGCAGGAAAGCGGCGAAGTCGACAAAGGACACGGCCCACGGACCGCCGAGGCTGAGAGGCGCGACGATGGCAATGACGATATCCGTGAAGGTGCGGAAGATGAGTTGCAGCCGCCCGGTTGCACCCTCAGACAAGCCCGACTTTGCGCGCAGCAGGTGTCCAAGCGGGCGTTCCGGCGTGTTGGCCTCGTCGGCAACCGCATGGGCGTAGGCATGGGCGATGCCCAGCACAACCGCAAGGATCATGGTGTCCACCATGTTGCCGGCGATGAACAGCGCCAGCGAAATAAAGCCGAACACCAATGCGGCAGCCGCGATCAACAGCATCAGCCAAAGCACTGGCACGAAGCGCAGCGCCCAATACAGAAAATATGTGCCGCCTTCCGCCAGGTTCTTTGCCGGGCCTCGCGGCGCACCACGAGCAAGGCGATGGAGATGCAGACGATGAGCACAATGGCGGTGAAGGCCGAACTGCCCACCGCGAAGCTGAAGGGAATAGACAGTGAAGTCGCAATGTTGGTGAGTTCAGCGCCAAAACAGTACACAAAGGCGGCAATCGCCATCAGCGCCACAAGGGTGCGGGCAGCAGGCGTCTCAATGGCGATAAGGCGCAGTTCCGGGCGGGATGGCTGGCAGATCATGTAGACCACGGCAGTGTACATGATGAAACTGCCCAGGCCATCAATGAAGCCTGTGGTCAGCAGGTCTGATTGCGTGTTGGAGAGGCCGGAGGCCTGCAACGCCGCCAGCAGGCCCATGGCAAATATGACGACGACCGCCGCCAGCTGGAGCGTGCCCGCCACCACATGGCCCAGTTTCTGGCGCTGCGACCAGCCTGCCATTTCCTCGCCCGCCTGCTGGCGGCTGCGGCGCAAACCGATAAGTCTCACGCCCGCCGCCAGCAACACGGCTACGGATACGGGAATCGAGAAGAACACATAGAGATTGGCCTGGGGTGCCACATTGGCCCACCAGCTGGTGAGCAGATTGCCGAGGCGCAGGATGAACTGGCCGGTGGACTTCAGCGCGGCAATCCACATGCGGGGATCGAGGATGGTGCGTTCCGACTTGAAGATACGAGCCAAAAACTGGTCGCGCTCCAGCGTGGAAAGCCGCGTCAGATGCTGGTCCGCTTCAACATTGATGAGGTCAATCTGCTTGCGCAGGCCGGAGAGGTTGGCCGACCATGTGGTCAGCAGCTTGCGCTGGTTGGCAATTTCCGGCGCTTCGGTGGCGTCGCCCTCGGGGAGCCGGGCCGGAAACTGGCCAATTGGGCGGCCACGTCGGCCTGGGGCTGATCCAGCAGCTTGCCTTCGGCCAGCACATCCGACTTGATCTTGTCGATGGCCGACCGCTGTTCAGACAGCACGGCCTCTGTGAGGTTTCCGGCATCGACACCGGCCATGACTGAGTCCAGTTGCGCGCGCGAGGCCTTGACCGCCGTATCCACGCGGCCCAGGTCCATCTCGTCGAAGGCCGCGGCCGGAAGGGCCAACAGCCATAGGGCTGTGGCAAGTGCGGCCTTGCCAGTGCCGCACGCCGCACGGGCTACCATACGGGCTTGCACCAGTGCCGCTTCCACAAAGGAGGCAAACAGCGGATGCAGTTCAAATGGCTTGGATTTGAGTTCCGGATGATACTGCACCCCACGAACCAGGGGTGATCGGCATATTCAACGGTTTCCGGCAACAATCCGTCAGGCGACATGCCGGCGAAATTCAGGCCCGCCGCTTCCAGCCGTGCGCGATAGGCGGTGTTGACCTCATAGCGATGGCGATGGCGTTCCGAAATTTTCGTGTCGCCGTAAATTTGCGCGTGTGGCTGTCTTTTTTCAGCACGGCGTCATAGGCACCCAGACGCATGGTGCCGCCCAGGTCGCCCCCGGCGCGGCGGATTTCAGCTCGTTGCCCTTCATCCATTCCTTCATGGTGCCGACAACGGGCTCCGTTCTTCTTCGCCAAACTCCGTCGATGACATTAGCGATGCCGCAGAGATTGCGGGCCGCTTCGATGCAGGCCATCTGCATGCCAAAGCAGATGCCGAAATAGGAATCTTCTTCGTGCGGGCATAGGTGACGGCGTGGATCTTGCCTTCGAGCCGCGCTCGCCAAAGCCGCCGGGCACGAGAATGCCATGCGTTTTCAAGATAAGGGGCCGGGTCTTCTTCTCGAAGATCTCGCTCTCAATCCATTCGAGATTGACTTTCGTATTGGCGATGCCACCATGCACAAGCGCTTCCTTCAGCGACTTGTAGGCATCGAGCAGGCCTGTGTACTTGCCCACCACGGCGATGGTCACTTCGCCTTCCGGCTGGGTGATGCGGCGCATGATTTCTTCCCAGCCGGAAAGATCGAGCTGGGCGCATTGGTGATGCCGAGCGGCAGGAACTTCCTCATCAGGCCCTCGGCATGATAGGCGCGCGGCACGTCATAGATGTTGGACACGTCGAGTGCCTGGATCACGGCAGAGGGCCGCACGTTGCAGAACAGCGCAATCTTGCGGCGCTCGTTCACGGGAATTTCCCGGTCGGCGCGGCAGAGCAGAATATCCGGCTGAATGCCGATGGAGCGCAACTCCTTCACGGAATGCTGTGTGGGCTTGGTCTTCAGTTCACCCGCCGTGGGGATGTAGGGCAGCAGCGTCAAGTGCATGAAGAGGCAAGAGCCACGTGGCGCTTCCTGGCCGAACTGGCGGATCGCCTCGAAGAACGGCAGGCCTTCGATGTCGCCCACCGTGCCACCCGCTTCCACCAGCACAAAGTCAAAGCCGTCGCTGTCGGCCCTGACGAAATCCTTGATGGCGTCGGTCACATGAGGAATCACCTGCACCGTGCCGCCCAGATAGTCACGCGGCGTTCCTTGGTGATGATGTCCTGATAGATGCGGCCGGTGGTGATGTTGTCCTGTTTGGTGGCGTGGCGGCCGGTGAAGCGTTCGTAATGAAAAACCCAGATCAAGACGGTCTCGGCCCCGTCATCGGTCACGAAAACCTCACCGTGCTGATAGGGGCTCATGGTGCGGATCGACGTTGAGATAGAAGTCGGTTGCGCAGCCGCACCAGAATAGCCACGGGATTGCAGCAGGGCACCCAGTGCGCCGCCGATGCCAGACCTTTGCCGGTTGAGCCCGCCGCCAGTAATGAAAATATATCGCGCCATGGGGCTCAATCCTAACCCGCCGCCCTTCCAGAATTCCCGAGCGCGGAATCGTCAATGCTGAAATGACATGTGGAAAGCCGTGAAACAAAAACCTGTTTCACGGCAGAGGCTGCCCCGATGTTACGGAGTAGTGGGAACAGCCGGCGCGGCAGGCGCTGCCGGGGCCGCAGGCGCGGCGGGCGCTGTGCCGCCCAGATTGGGCAAGGCCGCATCGCCACCCGCCGGAGCCGGCTGGGCTGACCCGGCGGGGGCCTGGATCTTGTCAAACACCGAACCGCCCACGCCTCCCCGGGTGGCAAGTACCGTCAGCGCCATGGACAGGGCGAAGAAAGCAATGGCCAGAAAGGCCGTGGCGCGCGTCGGGGCATTGCCCACGCCGCGGGCCGAGAACAGGTTGCCACCGTTGCCGCCGCCGATGCCAAGAGCCCCGCCCTCGGACTTCTGGATCAGGATAACCCCGATCAAAAGGAGGGCGACAATCATCTGGGCAACGAGAAGAACGGTCTGCATGGCAATGTCCGGAAAATGAAGTTGGCGGCGCTTTAGCCCCTAAATGGGGGCGGCGCAACCCCGCCGCAAGGGTGCCCCCTAGCCCTGCTCCGCCGGTCTGCGGCTGTAGCGGAAGGTACAGCAGCGGTCCCCGCACGCTGATGGTGTCGGCGCGCTCCAGCTTCAGGCCGGGGGTCAAAGCCCTCGCAGAAGCCGGCATCGCGGTTGCACGACAAGAGATGACCAATCTTGCCCAGCCCATCTCCTTGTAGGTTTCGGCGTAACGGCAACGGGTGACGTTGAAATCAAAGCGCTCCTCGGAGGCTTCCAGCACGTCGATTTCCAGGGCCCCGCCTGCCGTCCACAATTCGAACAGCTTCACAAAGTCGGCCATGGTTGGCTTGCCGCCCGGGGTAGCGGCGGGCGAAGGCGCGCCCTCGGCGATCGAAGCGCGGATGGCAGCGTCGAGGATTTCCGACGCCTTTTCCTCGCCAAGGGCCGCCACCATTTCAGCGTAGATGGGGCCGATCACTTCGGCCTGCGGGCGGCGCTTGACGAGAACAGGCGTGTCGGCAGTCAATAGCTTACATATAGGTCTTGATAATCCCAATGAAATCGGCGGCCTTGAGCGAGGGCACCGCCCACCAGGGCCCCGTTGACGTGCAGGGCCGACATGAGTTCCGTGGCGTTCGAGGGTTTGACCGAGCCGCCGTAGAGAATACAGGTGGATGTGCCCTCGCTGCCCATAATCTTCTCGATTTCCTTGCGCACATGGGCATGGGCTTCGGCCACTTCGGCCGTGGTGGGGTAAGGCCCCCGTGCCGATGGCCCAGACGAGCTCATAGGCAATCACGGTGTTGCCGGAATTGGCCCCCTCGGGGATCGAGCCTTTCGGCACCGTCGTGAGCACGTCGAGCGTCTTGTTGCCCTTGCGCTCATCCGGGGTTTCGCCAATGCAGATGATGGCCACGAGACCGGCGCGGTGGGCGGCCTTGGCCTTGGCGGAGACCTGGGCATCCGTCTCCTTGTGGTTGGTGCGGCGTTCGGAATGGCCCACGATCACATGGGTGGCGCCGGCACGTCCTTCAACATTTCCGCGATGTCACCGGTGTGGGCGCCAGAGGCGGCGGCACGCCGGCAATCCTGCCCGCCCACTTCTGATCTTGCTGCCCTTCATCACAGCCTTGGTGCGGCGGAGGATGGTGGCGGGCGGGCAAACCAGCACATCACACTTCAGCTTAACGCCCTTGAGCATGGCACCGAGAAGGCGCGGCTCGCGCAGGGCAGCTGTCGTGCCGTTCATTTTCCAGTTTCCGGCCACCAGGGGGCGGATCGTGCTCGTCGCCATCGGTCTCTCCAAAATGCGCACGTGTGAGGTGCGCCCCCTCATGAAACGGCGCCCGGTGTTGTAAATGAAAAAATCGCCATGTGCATCCGGCACATCGGGAGCCCAATCCCGCGTAATCCCGCGCTTGCGAGATGGGCCCCGGCTTTCTATGATGTGGGCTCATGATTTGGCCCGGTCACTGCGCGGGCCTGCATTTTCGAAAGGTATGAAACGAAATGCTCGAGACGTTCCGCAATGCTGCCCAGGGCTGGGCGGCCAAGGTGCTGCTCAGTCTGCTGGTCCTGGCCTTTGGTGTCTGGGAATCACGGACGTGTTCAACGGCATCTCGGTGAGCGTGGCCCGCTGGACCGGCTTTGGCCCGCAGGATCTGGCCACGGTGGGCGATGTGGTGATTTCGAGCAGCACCTATCAGAATGACCTCAAGCAGAAGCTGGCGCAGGTGCAACGCCAGACGGGCGGCAATCCGCTGTCGCTGGAAGACGCCCGCAAACTGGGCATCGACAAGCAGGTGTTTGACCTGATCATCAACAATGCCGTGCTTGATGCGACGGTTGAGAAGATGGGCCTGCGGATCAGCGACAAGCAGATCGCCGATCCCATTGCCGCGAACCCGAGCTTCCAGACGGCAGATGGCAAGTTTGATCCGAACCTGTTTCGCCAGGCTCTGGAACAGAATGGCATGAACGAAGCGACGTTCTTTGCCGAGCAGCGGCAGACCACCTCGCGGGCCTATGTGATGGGGCTTGCAACCAGCGGCCAGCCTGTTCCCAAGGTGCTGACGGAGGCCCTGCTCCGCTACCAGAACGAAACGCGCGATGGTCGCTATTTCACCTTCTCGGTCTCTGAGAAGGACGTTGCCGCGCCCACCGACGAAGAGCTGAAGAAGCAGTATGAAGCGACGCCCGCAGCCTATACGGCGCCGGAATACCGCAGCGTGGCTGTGATGAAGGTTGAGCCAGCAGATGTTGCGAGCCGCCTTTCAGTCACACCCGAGGAACTGCAGGCTGGTTACGACAATAACAAACTCGACTATTTCAAGCCGGAAGTGCGCACCATCATTCAGGCGTCCTTCCCCAATGTGGATGCGGCCAAGGCCGCCAAGGCGCGGGTGGATGCGGGCGAAGACCTGTTGAAGATCGCCATGGAGGGCGGGGCCAAGGAAAGTGACGTGACTTTTGCTGACCGCACAAAGGGCGACTTCCTCGACAGCAAGATCGGCGATGCCGCCTTTGCATTGGCCGAAGGCAAGGTCAGCGACCCGGTACAAGGGGCGCTCAACACGGTGCTTCTGAAGGCCGTGAAGGTAACACCGGAGCATCAGCCAACGCTGGACGAAATCAAGGACGCTTTGACCAAGCGCCTGCAACTCGACAAGGCGCGCGACGAAATCCAGTCCATCTACGACGCCGTGGAAGATGCCCGTGCCCAGCAAACAAAGTTCGAGGATATTGCTTCGAAGGCCGGCATCCCCTTCATTCTGGCCCCGGCGGTGTCTGCCGCCGGACAGGACAAGGATGGCAAGGATGTGAACCTGCCGGAAAAGCCGCAGCTTCTGAAATCCGTCTTCGAAACGGATGTGGGCGTGGAGAACGACGCGCTCAGCGCCAACGATGGTTACATATGGTATGAGGTGCGCGAGGTTGTGCCGTCGGCCCTGAAGCCGC
>JAXMCS010000022.1:0-44749 GCA_046349175.1 Hyphomicrobiales bacterium
CAAGTGGGCAACATTTTGTTCTGTTCGATTTCCTTTAACAACCTTCCCGACAAAGATCTGAAGGGCATTGTTGACAAGTTCAAAATCGACATCGGTAGCGGAGTTGTTGCCGTCTCCAATACATCTTCTTCTGGCAGCGCGTCGTTAGTTGTGGGCGTGACCAACGACCTTGCCGGCAAGGTGAACGCCATCGACCTTGTGAAGCTGGGCGCTGCGGCCATGGGCGGCAAGGGTGGCGGTGGCCGCCCCGACATGGCGCAAGCCGGTGGCCCGGAAGGTGCCAAGGCTGCAGAGGCCATCGCGGCCATCAAGGCGGCGCTGTAAGGCCGCTTATCTCTTCACCACCCAGGCCGCTGTATCGTGGTCCGGGTGTTGCAGGGTGCGGTAGCGGCCATCGGCCGAGGCCGGATTGTTTTCAAGCGTTGTCTCGTGGGGCAGGCCGGGCAGGGCATCAAACCAGGCGCATTTGCTTTCCACCCCCACTTGCTCCGTGGGCGGGGCCACCTCCGGGTGGTCAAGCGTGGCGATGGCCAGCTCGATGTTGCTGTCGCCATCGTCCTGCATATAGAGCGGCGTGCCGCAGGTGCCGCAGAAACCCCGCGACACGGGCGGCGATGACCTGAAAACCGATGGCGTGCCGCGTGTCCAGCGGAAGCGGGCCATGGGCACCGAAACGAGCGGCGCCATGGCATTGCCGAAGGCCTTCTGGCACATGCGGCAATGGCAGATGGAGGCATGGCCCGGGGGCCCCTCAAAGTGATAGCGCACCGCGCCGCATTGGCATCCGCCGGAGTGTCCTGTCATGGCAAACCCTTTTTCCTTTAGAATGCGTTAACCATGTTTCAGCCAAACACGGAAGCGGCGCGATGGGGGCGTGGAGGCGGCTGTGGTCAATGTTCTGGCATCACATGTGGCGGGGCGACGCCTTTCAGGCATTGTGCTTGCTCTTTTGCTGCCCATTCTGCTGCTCAGCTATCTTGTCATCCGCAACCTGCAACAGGACATGGCGAGCATCCAGAATCAGCTGGTGGGCGTGCATCTGGCGCGCAGCACCATGCCGCTGGCGCTTTCTGCAGCGGGCGTGAAGCAGGAGAAAATCGACACCGAAGCCCTGTTTGCGCTGGGCCGGGCCGACGCCGCTGCGCTGGGCATTCCGGATGCCTACAAGGCGGTAGAAAAGGAATTCAAAACGGGCAATGCGGCAAGCGGCGAACAGATTGATGCTGTGGTGGCGCTCCTGCAAAAAGCGAGCATCGCCTCCGGTGTCGTTCTCGACAACAATTCAGAGCAATATTTTCTGGCACAAAACGGCCTTGTTGAACTGCCGGAGCTTCTGGAAGAACTGCATGACTTTCACGCGTCGCTGACCGATGCGCTGGCCAGCGCTGGCATTGACTCCGTGGAGATGAAAGGCCTGCTGGTGCAACTCGGCAAGCTGGACATCGCACTGGAACGCAGCCAGGAAACCCTGGAACATGCCAAGGCACAAAGTGGCGCGCCGCTGCAATATGCGGAAGCGGACATGCTCATCAATTCCGTGCAGCGGGAAATGGACGTGGCGGTCGACGTGATCCAGAAGGCCAAGCTGGGCACGGAATGGATGCCGCTCTCCATGCTGGCGCAGCAGAGCTACAATCCCGTGGACAAATACAAGCTGGCGCAAAAAGTGTGGGGCCAGACGCTGGACAAGCTTTCCAGCCTTCTGGCGCAGCGCCTGTGGACGGTGAAACTCAACCTCGGCGTCATTCTGGCATTGGCCCTGGCCTGCATCGTGTTTGGTGCGGGTGGTGCCTATTGGATGTTCCGCTCCACGCTGCGCAAGCTTGACTTGGTGGAAGCTTCGCTTTCCGAGACGCAGGCGGCGCGGCGCGAGGCCGAGGACATGTCTGCGACCGTCGTGAAGGTGAACGAGGAAGTGGTGGCACTGAACCGCGACCTGGCCGAGAAGATGAAACGCCTCAAGGAAGCCCAGGACGAGTTGGTGCAGAAGGGCCGCATGGAGCAGCTGGGCCAGCTGACGGCGACCATTGCCCATGAAATCCGCAATCCGCTGGGTTCCGTGCGCACATCGGCCTTCCTTCTGGAAAAGAAAATCTCCGGCAAGGGACTGGGTGTTGAAGCGCAAATCGACCGCATCAACAAGGGTGTCACGCGCTGCGACAACATCATCACCAGCTTCATGACTATTCGCGCACGCGGCAGGTGGCGGTGCAAGCCGAGAACACGGACGACTGGCTGGAACGCACCGTGCAAGAGGCGGCAGAGCGCCTGCCGCCGGTGGTGGCCATCGAACTGGGCTTGGCCTTGGCAACAGGCCCGTGCCCTTCGATGCGCAGCGCTTGCAGCGCGTGGTGATCAACCTCATCAGCCAGCGCTTCTGAAGCCATGGTGGGCGATGGCAGCGACCCGGCGAAGTTCAGGTGGCAGCCCCCTGCATTTCCGTGCGCAGCTACACGGACCAGCGCTATGCGGCCATCGAGGTAAAGGACAATGGCCCGGGCATCTCGCCCGAAAACCTGCAGCGCATCCGCGAGCCGTTGTTCACCACAAAAGAGCTTCGGCACGGGGCTTGGTCTTCCGGCGGTGGAAAAGATCCTGGAGCAGCATGGCGGACGGCTGGATGTGGAAAGCCATGTGGGCGATGGCGCGAAATTCACGGCGTGCCCCTGAAGGCCGAGCCGGGCGTTGAGGCGGCGTAAGGCAATTTTGAATCTGCTGGTTGCGTTATTGCTGATTGTGCAGGCTGGTGCTGAATTGTTAGCGTCACATTAGGAGAAGCCCTGCGAAATTGCGCGGGGCTTTGCATCGGCACACGCATGGCGAAGGCACTGCGTATCCTTGTGGTGGATGATGACGTGGACAATGCCGCGTCGCTGGGTGAACTTTTCGAGCTGGAAGGCCATGACGTGCGCGTGGTGCACTCTGGCGAGGAGGCGATCCGCGCCTATGTCTCCGGCACTTATGATCTTGCCTTCATGGATGTGATGATGCCGGGCAAGAACGGTGTCGAGAGTTTTCTGGAAATAAGAAAGCTGAGGCCTGCCGCCAGGGTCTTCATGATGACAGGCTACAGCGTGGAAGAACTGCTGCGCCAGGCCGTGAAGGAAGGGGCGCTGGGTGTTCTGGAAAAGCCTTTTGATTCCGAGGAAGTGTTGCGGTTGACGGAAAGCGTTGGTGACCATGGTCTTGTGGTGGCACCGAAGCTGGGACCCGCCGTGGACGTGGGGCAGGCCATCGCCACGACGCTCTCGGAGAGTGGCCGCTCCTGCCGCGTGGTGCGCAAGGCGGATGCGGAGTTGCGTGACATCCGGCATGATGGGGTGCTGGTGATCGACACCGATGCGCCGCTGATCGAGGAAGTGTCGCTGTTTGCTGACATCCGGGCGCGCGGACATGCCGCGGCCTCCATTCTTGTGCCGCCCATGCCGCGGCGTGGCATGCCCATCTACGAGGCGCTGCGCGATGTGGGTGTGACGGGCATTCTGAACAAGCCATTCGACCCACTTGAACTTCTGTCACGACTGACTTTCCTGGCCGCGTAATCTGGTTTCGACAAACAAAGGCAAGAAGAAAATGACACGCAAACTGAACATTCTGGTGGTTGATGATGATGCGGCCAACGCCGAATCGCTGGCCGAACTTTTTGGCATGGACGAGCACAGGGTGATCGTGGCCTATGACGGCCAGCAGGCCATTGAGGCCTTCAGCATGAACAAGGTCGATGTGGGCTTTTTTGATGTGATGATGCCCAACAAGAACGGCGTGGACAGTTTCATGGAGATCAAGCAGGCGCATCCGGAGGCGCGGGTCTATTTCATGACGGGTTTCAGCGCCGACGACCTGCTCGACAAGGCCGTGAAGGGCGGGGCGCTCGGCGTGTTCAGCAAGCCGGTGGACTTGCCGCGGCTCCTTGAGACCGTCGAACGCGAAGCGGCTTGAGCGGAGAGCGGCGATGAGCGGGACCAAGCGGCTTGATGATGTACAGGTCTTGCTCAGCATCATCGACAATCTGCCAACGTCGATTTTCGTCAAGGACGAGAAGCTGAAGTTTGTCTATTCGAACGCGCTGCATTGCAAGATGATCGGCAAGTCCGAAGCTGAATTGCTGGGCAAGTGCGATGCGGACTTCTATCCGGAACATGAGGCGCGCGGCTTTCTGCAGCATGACCAGAAGGTGATCAGCACGGGCGTCACCGACTACGCCGAAGAATTCGCCTCCAATGACAGCGGCATGACCCTGCCGGTGCTGACGCGCAAGGCCCGTCATGACGGCCCTGATGGCAAGACCTATCTGATCGGCACCAACACGGACCTCACGGAAATCAAGGCCCGCGAAGACCAATACCGGGCGCTTTCGGAAACGGTGCCAGTGGGCATCGCGCAGTACGACGAGGACGGCAATATCTCCTTCGCCAATCCGCTGTTTCTGGCCTATTGCGGCGGCGATGGTGATGAAGATGCGGGTCTGGCGCTGATCCGCAAATTGCAGGCGGCGCATGCGGACTTTCCCGGAAACCCCTGCAAATTCGAAACGGAATTCACTGTTGTCGGTGCGCCGCCGCGCAGCGTGATTGCCATCAGCTCAGGCTGGCGCATGATGAGCGGCAAGCGCGCCGCCATCATCAGCCTTGTCGATGTCTCGGAGATGACCGAACTGCGCCGCGTGAATTCGGAAATCTCGCGGCTGAACCGCGAACTGGCCGAGAACATGAAGCGCCTGAAGGAAGCCCAGGACGAGTTGGTGAAAAAGGGCCGCATGGAGCAGCTGGGCCAGTTGACGGCAACCATTGCCCATGAGCTGCGCAATCCGCTGGGCGCTGTGCGCACCTCCACCTTCCTCATGGAACGCAAGCTCAAGGGCAGTGCCCATGGTGTGGATGCGCAGATCGAGCGCATCAACAAGGGCGTGGTGCGCTGTGACAACATCATCACGCAGCTTCTGGATTTTTCGCGCACGCGGCAGATCAATGCGCAGCCCGACAATCTTGATGGCTGGCTCACGCAGGTGATCGACGAGGAAGCCAAGCGCATGCCGGCGGCGATCAGCATCAATCTCGATCTGGGGCTGGCGGGCCGGCAATTGCCGTTTGATCCGGCGCGGCTGCAACGTGCGGTCGTCAATCTCCTCTCCAATGCCAGCGAGGCCATGGTGGGGCAGGGCGATGATCCTTCGAAATTCGCGGTGGCCAATCCGGAGATCCGCATTTCCACACGCATGGAAGATGGTTTTGCCGTTGTCGAGGTGAAGGACAATGGCCCGGGCATTCCGCCCGAGGTGATGGCGCGCATCCGCGAGCCGCTGTTCACCACCAAGAGTTTTGGCACGGGGCTTGGTGTGCCGGCCATCGAACAGATTGCCATTCAACATGGTGGAAAACTGGACGCGCATTCCGTGTTGGGCGAAGGCGCGTGCTTTGCCGTGTGGCTGCCGCTTGACGGCCAATTGGGGAACGAAGCCGCCGCCTGACGGCTGGCCGGATGATGGGGACGACAAGATGAAACTGCTGAGGGATTTCCTGGGCCACCACGGAAACCGCGTGGCGCTTGCCATTTTGGCGGGATGCGTTGCCAGCCTCATGGCGCTGCTGGGCGGGCTTACCTTCATGGCGCAGCGGCAGGATGCCCAGTCACTCGAAAACCAGATCACCATGGTGCAGGGTGGCTTCTCGCAAATGGGCGATGGCTTGTCCGGCATGACGCAGGACTATGGCTGGTGGGATGATCTCTACAGCAATGTGGTGGGCAATGGCCCTGACGAGTGGTTCACCAGCAACGTCTCTTCAACGGTTTCCACAAACAAGACGATCGATCTTTCGGTGATCCTTGACGAAAACATGAAACCCTTCCGCGTCTATCACGAAGTGGGCAGCGATGTGTCGGATCCGGCTTTTGCCTCGGAACAGTTCATCTCGCAGATCGGCATGATGCTGAAGGGTGATCCGCAGGGCCAGTTCCCCGCGCGGCGCGGCATCGTTACGCTTCCAGACGGGGACTATCTGGTGGCGATCACCCACATCTATCCCACCACTGCCAGCCTGCTGCGCAATGCGGAGAAGCAGCCCTATTACATCAACGGATACAAGCTGGGAGATGCCCGCCTCGCCCAGCTTGGCACCACCTATCTGCTCGACGGGCTTGTTTATAAACCGGGCAAGGCCATGGGCCTGGTGCAGCTTGCTGATGTGGCGGGCATACCTGTTGGTGCCTTGAGCTGGACGCCTGCGAAGCCGGGAACACAGGTTCTGAAAAATTCCCTGCCGCTGATCCTGAGTGCGGCGGCTCTCATCTTCATTTTTGCCGGGGCGAGCGCCTGGCGCGGCCGCCGCGTGGCCACCGCCTTGGCCGAGCGCGGCGATGCCTTGCAGGACATCAATGACGAGATCGTGCGCCTCAACAAGGAACTGGCCGACAAGGTGCTGCGCCTCAAGGAAGCGCAGGACGAACTGGTGAAGAAGGGCCGCATGGAACAGTTGGGCCAATTGACGGCGACCATTGCCCACGAGATCCGCAATCCGCTGGGCGCGGTGCGCACCTCGGCCTTCCTTCTGGAGCGCAAGGTCAAGGGCAAGGAGCTTGGCATCGAACCGCAGATCGAGCGCATCAACAAGGGCATCCTGCGTTGCGATGACATCATTACGCAGCTTCTGGATTTCTCACGCACCAAGCAACTGAATTGCCAGCCAGGTGACCTTGATTCCTGGCTCGTTCGCACGCTGGATGACGAAGCAAAGAAACTGCCTGCTGCCATCGCCATTTCCTGTGACCTGGGGCTTGGCGGCCGCCATGTGCCTTTTGATCCAGCGCGCTTGCAGCGGGCGATTGTCAACCTTCTCTCCAACGCCAGCGAGGCCATGGTGGGGCAGGGGGATGACCCAGCGAGCTTCGCTGTGGTCAACCCCGAAATCACCATGACGACCTGGGTCGAAGACGGCTGGGCCGTGCTTCAAGTGAAGGACAATGGCCCGGGCATTCCGGCTGATGTGCTGGCGCGCATCCGCGAGCCCTGTTCACCACAAAAGAGCTTGCCAGGGCTTGGCGTTCGTCATCGAGCAGACGCCATTCAGCATGGCGGCAGCCTGGAGATTGCAAGCAGCATGGGCGCGGGCGCACTACGCTGCGCCTGCCGCTGGAGCAGGCGCCGGGCGACGTGAAGCAGGCGGCCTGATCAACGGAGAAACCTGAGCTCCACCACCACAGGCCCTGGAGAGCGTAGGTCGGTGACGCCTTTGCCATCGCCCAGGTCTTCCAGCAGCGTGGCAATCCATTCATGAGCGACCAGCTTCCGGATGCGTTGCTGATGCCGGTCAAGCGTCCACTTCGCCACAAGGCAATAGGCATTTTCGCCCGTCTTCACGAGAACGCCTTCCTCAAGGCCCGGCAGGGATTGGGCGGTGCGGTGAAAGGCCAGGAACTCCTGCTCATGGCCCGGCTTCACCTTGAAACGCACGATGTTGTAGGCATGTCGCATGGCATCCTCCCGTGTTGGAGGTTGAGTGGCCCCGCGAAATGATCCTAGCGCATGACTCCGGAAAAAATTAAGGCCGGCGATGCTGCGCCGGCCTCAAGCTTTGATAAAGTGCTGGCGGTCAGCCGATGGCCTTCTCCAGGTTCTTGTCCACCGCCTGGATGAAACCTTCGGTCGTCAGCCACGACTGCTCCGGACCAACCAGAACGGCGAGGTCCTTGGTCATCTTGCCTTCTTCGATGGTGGCGACTGTCACCTTCTCCAGCGTTTCTGCGAACTTCAGAAGCTTGGCATTGTCATCCAGCTTGGCGCGGTGCTTGAGGCCGCCGGTCCAGGCGAAGATGGAGGCGGTGGAGTTTGTTGACGTGGCCTTGCCCTGCTGGTGCAGGCGGTAGTGGCGGGTGACGGTGCCGTGGGCGGCTTCCGATTCCACTGTCTTGCCATCCGGCGTGATGAGCACCGAGGTCATGAGACCGAGCGAGCCATAGCCCTGGGCCACCAGATCGGATTGCACGTCGCCATCATAGTTCTTGCAGGCCCAGATGTAGCCACCGGTCCACTTCATGGCGGAGGCCACCATGTCGTCGATCAGGCGATGCTCATAGGTGATGCCGGCCTTTTCATACTCGGCCTTGAACTCGGCATCGAAGACTGCCTGGAAGATATCCTTGAAGCGGCCGTCATAGGCCTTGAGGATGGTGTTCTTGGTGGAGAGATAGACGGGCAGTTTGCGCTGCAGGCCATAAACCAGCGAGGCGCGGGCAAATTCCTTGATCGAGTCATCGAGGTTGTACATGGCCATGGCCACACCAGCACCCGGGGCCTTGAACACTTCCTTCTCGATCACCTTGCCATCATCGCCCACGAACTTGATGGTCAGCGTGCCCTTGCCGGGATAGGTGAAGTCTGTCGCGCGGTACTGGTCGCCGAAGGCATGGCGGCCGATGATGATGGGCTGGGTCCAGCCGGGCACCAGGCGCGGCACGTTCTTGCAGATGATCGGCTCACGGAAAATGACGCCGCCCAGAATGTTGCGGATGGTGCCGTTGGGCGACTTCCACATCTGCTTGAGGTTGAACTCCTTCACGCGGGCCTCGTCCGGCGTGATTGTGGCGCACTTTACGCCGACGCCGTATTTCTTGATGGCGTTGGCGGAGTCCACCGTGACTTTGTCTTCGGTCTTGTCGCGGTTCTCGACCGAGAGATCGTAGTAATGGAGATCAATGTCGAGATAGGGGAGGATCAGTTCCTTCTTGATCTGGTCCCAGATGATACGGGTCATCTCGTCGCCGTCGAGTTCGACAACGGGGTTCGCGACTTTGATCTTGTCCATGAATGCTCGGCTTGGTGTTGAAATCTGGGGCGGCTAGTAGCAGGGGGGTCCGGAAGGCCGCAAATGCAACGATAGGTAGGGGGGCGGCACCACCTGCATCGGCTTCGCGAAGCGAGTAGTCCCCCGACCAGTGCAACCCCAGCTTGACGCAGGCGCGTGTCTAGAATTATTTTTGAGCAGGGGGACGCCAAACTGGAGAAAAGACCGTGGGCAAGATCAACAAGCTGTCCTTTGTCGCTGGGACAGGCATTGATTTCGAGACGCCGACCCTGGAGGATTCGTTTTGGCGCAATATTCAGCGCGCTCACGTCCTCATCCGTGAGCTTTGTGGATGACGCCTCCAACAAGACCGTGCTGAGTGGCAAGGGTTTTGTTGGCACCATGGCAGGCGGAAATGTCACAGATGTGACCGCCGGCACGATCACGGGTGTGAAGATCACCGCGAATGGCATACTGGCGCTGGATGCATCGGGGCTCAGTGTGAATGCCGCTACCCTTTTCGACACCTATTCTGCAGCGCCCTTGACGCCTGCCTATGCCTTGTTTCTGAAAGGTGATGACACCATCAAGGGCACCTCCTTTGCTGACGTGATCATTGGAGATGCAGGAAACGACACGCTGGACGGCGGACTTGGTGCCGACGTGCTCAAGGGCGGCACAGGAAATGACACATATATTGTTGACAACGCTGGTGACACCGTATCGGAAGCAGGTGGAGACGGCATCGACCTCGTGAAATCCCTTGTCGGCTATGATCTCTCCCTGCTGGCGGGAACGGTTGAAAACCTCACACTGACAGGCAAGACTGACGCGAATGCGGGGGGCAATGCCGTTGCAAACATCATTGTCGGCAACGCGAAGCAGAATGTGCTCGAGGGACGGGGCGGCGCTGATACGCTGGATGGCGGCGCGGGGATCGACACGCTGTCATATGCAGATTCAGATGCCGGCGTGACGATCGCGATCAATGGCTCCAAGCTGACGGTCGGGAGTGGCGGCCACGCGCAGGGAGATTCCGTCAAGAACTTCGAGAACATCACGGGCTCGGCGCACAATGACAGCTTGACCGGGGACGGCAAGAACAATGTTCTGGATGGCGGGGCAGGTGATGACACGCTCACGGGTGGTGCCGGCAACGACACCTACTTCGTCGACTCCCTTGGGGACACTGTGGTGGAACTCGCCAAGGGCGGGACGGATGGCATTGTCAGTTCCATCAGCTACTCGATCGATTCGCTTATCAATATCGAAAACCTCTCGGCCCTGGCAAGTGGAGGCGCGATTGACCTGACGGGCAACAGCCTGGCCAATGTGCTGAGCGGCAACGGGCAGGCCAACAAGCTGGCCGGCGGCGGAGGCAATGACATTCTCGACGGAGGCAGTGGTGATGACACGCTGACGGGTGGCAACGGGGCGGACAAGCTGATCGGCGGCTCCGGTGCCGATAGCTTTGCGTTTGCCGCAGTCGGCGATTCCAAAGCCACCAGCAAAGGGGGCTTTGACTCCAAGCAAGGTGATACAATCGCTGCCTTTGAAAGTGCGACCGAGGCGGGCAGCGGTCCGCATGACGTGATTGACCTTTCGGCCATTGCCAGCGACCTGGGAATTACACTTGCCTTCAATGGGACGACGAAATCCAGCTACGGTGTCTGGTCGGTCGCAGGATCGAAAACCACTACGGTTTTCGTTGATACGACCGGAGACGCTGTCGCTGATATGGCGATGACCATATCCACCAAGGAAACCCTGACTGCCGCTGATTTTGTTCTCAACACTGTCACGCCGCCAACCCCTGGCAGCGATGTCAATGTCGGCACAATGTCGGGGTCACAGGGCTTTGGCATGACGCCGCCGGCGGGAACCAACGGCCCGTATGCGGGACAGTTCGGCTATGCGGTGGCCGGCGTAGGTGACGTCAACGGTGACGGCGTGGACGATTTCGCTGTCAGCGACCCTCATGCAAACAACGGCGACAATATGAGCCCTCAGAGAGGGGGCAATGTTTATGTTGTTTACGGCGGCAGCAGCCTGGCCACGGCATTGAGCAGCGGTGGTGGCGCGCTGGACTTCAACAACATGAATGCCACCATGGGTGTCAAAATCCTCGGCAATCCCGGGCCGACACATTCGGAGTTTGCGGGGACCAGCATTTCCGGCATCGGTGATGTGAACGGCGATGGCATTGACGATCTGCTGATCGGTGCACCCGGCATGGGTTCGGGCACAGCAGCTGCGAACCAGGGCGGCGTCTACGTGATCTACGGTTCGAACGGCGGGCTTGGCACAGGCGGCGTGATCCATCTGGGGTCGCTTGGCTCTTCAGAAGGCGTTGGGATCACCGGCGCTCCGGGGGTGGATCACCTTGAAGACGAGGCGGGATTCAGTGTTGCTTCTGCGGGTGATGTCAACGGCGACGGGTTTGCTGATTTCATCGTCGGGGGGCCAGACGCGCAGCACCAGATTTCCGGTTATGGTGCCAGCTTCCTTGTCTATGGCGCAGGCAGCGGTCTTCCCAGCGGACTGAGCGGTGCCGCAACGGTGACCATTCTCGGGGCCGAGAACTACGACAGCACCGGCTTTTCGGTGTCCGGAGCGGGTGACATCAACGGCGATGGTTACAGCGACCTGATTGTTGGCATTCCCAGCCGTTGGAGCGGAGGAGCAGACCCAGGCCTGCACAATGCGTCCTGGGTCATCTTTGGCAAGGCGGCACAGCTTGGCAGCAATGTGGGCGGTGTTCAGACCATTGATCTGGCGAACATGACAAGTGCTGACGGTTTCCGCATTGAAGGTGATACCAGCAGTGGATACCTCGGCAAATCCGTCTCAGTGCTGGGGGACGTCAACGGAGACGGTTATGATGACCTGGCCGTCAGCGAACCTGGGCAGGCCCGGTCATGGATCGTCTATGGCAATGGAACGGGAAATTTCGGCACGCTATCCGGGGGCATTAACCTGCTGTCCCTGTCAGACAGTTCGCTGCTGAGTTTCATCACCACCGGCAAAGGCGCTGTGCTGTTTCATGATGTTGCCAACAAAAAGCCATCCGAACATATCGTGGGTGTAGGCGACGTCAACGGCGACGGTCTCGAAGATTTCGCGGTCACCGACCACATGTGGGAAGATAGCAGCGGCAACACCCAAGTCGGCCGTGCCTACGTTGTGTTTGGCGATGAAAACGGATTCCCGCTGGTCGTTGACACGGGCACCGGAACTGAAACCTATCCAGGGTTCATCAGCCTTGACTCCATGACACCTGAAAAGGGGTTCACTATCAGCGGGGCAGGTGAATATGACTGGTTGGCGTCATCGATTGCGGCTGCGGGCGATGTCAACAACGACGGTTTTGCAGACATTGTTGTTGGTGCTCCTCTTGCCAATGGTGATGAAGCAAACCTCGCCGGAACTGGTGGTGCCTATGTGATTTATGGTGGAAACTTCGGAGCAACGCCGCAAGCCGTGACACTGGTCGCCACTTCAGCCAGCGACCGCCTGTTTGGCACATCGCTGGCGGATTCGCTGGAGGGAACGGCATCAGGCGTGGCTGTCATGTCGGCAGGTGCTGGAAACGATAGCGTTGTTGTGCATTCGAACAATTTCGTGCGCATCAAGGGGGGAACCGGCACGGATACGCTCGTTGTCGATTCAACTGAGGAAGTGGTTCTCGATCACCGCGTGGATGGTTTCGAATACTTCAACCTGCTCTCGGGTTCTGACCTCCGCATCACCGGCCTTGGGGCGATCAACTCTGATGCGTCTTTGGTCCCGGGCCTCAGCGTGGCCGACTCGACCCGACAATTTGTGGTCACAGGCGATGCCAGTGATGCACTCATTCTTGAGAACATTGACCCCGATGGTGCCGGCGGCGCGGCGGCAACACACGTCTGGCAATTGGCGGAAACGCACGTCTTGTTCGATGGGTCGGACGCCGGGACTGCCGGATACAACATCTATAACCTGGTGCAGGGCGGGCACGCCGTTGCGACGGTCGCTGTCTTTGCGGCTCTGACGGATGTCACCATCATCTGAAACATGATGTAGATGTCCCCCGCAGGCTTTGGTCTGCGGGGGACCGTCATGAAGCAACCTAATCAGCGCCCCTTCTCCGCCTTGGGTGGCAGGGTCTTGTTATAGGCCAGCGCCAGCCGCACCCAGGCCATCAGGTCTTCCTCGCGGTCCACGGCATCGGCATCAACAAGGATGAAGCCTTCCATCACCTTGTCCTTCATCACCATCTCGCGGGCGCCATCCATTTCCAGCGCGGCGGCGTGGCCTTCCTTGCCCACCCGCGCCATGAGGCCGCCCTTGTAGGTGCCGAGTGCCATGTTGCCGTTCACCATGAAGCACAGGCTGCCCATCATGCGGATGGTGCGGGGCTTGTGGGCGGCCAGCGCCCGGGCCAGGCGGTCTGCAATATCCATGGCTCAGAACTTGCCAGCGGAATAGCCGAAGTCAATGGAGAGGGCGGCGCCGGTGATGGGTTTTGCCTCCGGCTGGCAGAGGAGGAAGATGAAGGCCGCCACTTCCGCAGGCTGGATGAAGCGGGCGCGGGGGCCTTGCGGATAGCCCGCCAGCAGGCGCTGGTAATAGGCCTGTTCATCGCCACCGCCGTAGCGCGCCGCCTGGTTCTTCAGCATGGGCGTTTCCACATCGCCGGGGCAGACGGCATTGACGTTGATGTTTTCTGGGGCCAGTTCCAGGGCCAGCGCCTTGGTGAAGAGGGTGACGGCCCCCTTGCTGGCGCAATAGAAGGCGGCGCCTGCATTGCCTTGGATTCCGGCATCGGACGAGATGTTGACGATGGTGCCCTGTGTGATGCGCAGGTGCGGAATGGCGGCCGCGGACATGAAGCACAGGCCCTTCACGTTCACATTCATCACGGCATCGAAATCAGCTTCGCTGGCGTCTTCCGTGGGGCCTTCGCGCCACACGCCCGCGGCATTGACGAGGGCATCGAGGTGGCCGGCACTGCTTGCGGCCCAATCCACGATGGTGCGGCAGGTGGCGGGCGCGGTGATGTCGCCCGCCATGTGGGGGGCTTCAAGCGCTGTTGCGGCCTCGGAAAGGCGCGGTGCGTCGATGTCGGTGAGGAGCGGCTGCCAGCCCTTGGCGGCGAAATGTTGCGCGGTGGCAAGCCCCATGCCACCCGCCGCCCCTGTGATGAGAACGGTGCGTGGCCGTGTCATGTGCTTTTGTCCTCCACGATGGAATTGCCGCCATCCACCACATGCAGTTGCCCGGTGATGTAGGATGCGCCTGCGCTGCACAGGAAGGCGATGAGACTTGCCACTTCATCTGGCCTGCCGGAGCGGCCAAGCGGCGTGGCGAGGCCTGCCCTGGCTTCCTGTTCCGTTTGCGAGCCTGTTGCGATCCAGCCGGGGGCCACGGCATTCACGGTGATGGCATGGGCGGCAAGTTCCAGCGCCAGGCTGCGGGTGAAGCCGAGCAGGCCTGCCTTGGCGGCGGCATAGGCCGCATCGCCTGCCACGCCCGCGATGGTGCCGGTGGTGGAGGAGACATTGACAATGCGGCCCCAGCCTGCGGCCTTCATGTTGGGGATGACATGGCGCGTGACATTGAAGGCGGTGGTGAGATTGCGCCCGATCGTTTGCGCCCAGAGCCCGTCATCCACGCTTTCCAGGGGCGTGCCGGTGGAGAAGTCGCCGAGAATGGCCATGCCGGCATTGTTGACGAGAATATCCACAGGGCCTGCCGCCTGCACCAGATTGCGGGCCGCTGCCGCATCCGTGAGATCGGCCACCAGGCCGCGCGCGCTGAAGCCTTCGTGGCGCAGTTCGGCGGCGCGTTCCTCGATACGGGCGGTGGTTGAAGCCAGAACAACAGTGTGGCCCGCGGCGGCAAGGGCGCGGGCCGTGGCAAAGCCGATGCCCGTGGGGCTTCCGGCGCCGGTGACAAGGGCGGTGCGTTTCATCAGGGATGGCTAGATTTGCCGGGGGTGCGGTGTCAACAGCCGCCATCAGGCCACAGGAACTTTGACAGGGGCTTTGACAGGGGCTTTGACTTGCCGCGAGGCCCATGGCACGGATGGCGCACCATGCAGATGCCCGACAACCCTTCCGCCAACGCCTTCCATTCTCCCGGCTACCTCAAATACTTCACCGGCCTCGCCGCGCACAGCTTCGCGGTGCAGATCGTGACCATGGCGGTGAGCTGGCAGATCTATGACATCACGCGCAACGCCTATTATCTGGCGCTGATTGGCCTCGTGCAGTTTGTGCCCGCACTGGCCCTGGTGCTGGTGACGGGTTACGTGGCGGACCATTTCAACCGCCGCTGGATTCTGGCGCTGTGCCTTTTCCTTGAAGTGCTGGGGGCGGTGGCGCTCACGGCCATGGCGGTGACAGGCCAAGTGGCGGTGTGGCCGGTGCTCAGTGTGCTGACGGTTTTTGGCGTGGCGCGGGCCTTTGCCAGCCCGGCGGCTTCGTCGCTGCCACCCAATCTTGTGCCGAAAGAGGCGCTGCCCCACGCCATCTCGCTCAACTCCATGTCATGGCAGATTGCCTCCATCACGGGGCCGGTGCTCGGTGGCTTGCTCTATGGCTTTGGCGCGCCTGTGGCTTATGGCACGGCCTTCGTGCTGGCGGCGCTGGCGGTGCTGGTGATCGTGCTCATTGGTCATGTGCCGCAACAGGCCGCACTGAAAGGCGAGGGCGCCATCGCCACGGTTCTCGCCGGGTTCAAGTTCATCCGGCATGAGCCGGTGGTGCTGGGGGCGATCACGCTCGATCTGTTCGCGGTGCTGTTGGGCGGGGCGGTGGCGCTTATGCCAATTTACGCGCGCGACATTCTGAAAATCGACAGTTTCGGGCTTGGCCTGCTGCGCTCCGCGCCCGGCATCGGGGCGGTGCTGATGGCGCTCTATCTCGGCAAGTTTGGCATCAAGGACCGGGCCGGGCATGTGTTGTTCGTTGCGGTGGCGGTGTTTGGGCTTTTTACCATCGTGTTTGGCGTGTCCACCTGGCTGCCCTTGTCGATCGCGGCGCTGGTGGTGATGGGGGCTGCGGACATGATCAGCGTGTACGTGCGCGAGACCTTGATGCAGCTGTGGACGCCGGATGCGGTGCGTGGCCGTGTGAATGCGGTCAACAGCATGTTCATCGGCGCCTCCAACGAGTTGGGAGAATTCCGCGCCGGCATAGTGGCGTGGAAGCTGGGCGCGGTGACAGCGGTGGTGGTGGGTGGCATCGGCACCATGGTGGTTTCGGGCCTGTGGAGCGCCATGTTCCCGGCGCTGCGCAGGGCGCGGAAGCTGGAAGCGCCCGGTTCATAGGCCGTTCAGTTTTCCGGCTCTAGAAGCCATCCTGCGGGGGCTTATGGAGTTTTGACATGACGCGATTGCTCGCGGCAGCGGCCTTGGCCGCGCTTGCCGTTTCCGCCCCGGCCCTGGCCGAGAATGCCGAGTTCGAGAAAATCCTGCAGATGGATGCCAAAGGCTCTGCCGACAGCACACTGACCGGGCGCTATGAAGGCTCGATCATCGTGGGCCAGACCAAGAAGGCCTTTGACGAATTGACGCTGCCCACGGGCCCGGCCGAGGGCGAGGAATATTCCGACGCCAAGAAATTCACCTCAACCATCACGGCGCAGGGCAAGGTGACACGCACACTCTATGTGTCGCCCGCCGGTCGCTCATCACTCGAAGTGTTCGGCAATTTCGAGGATGCGCTGAAGGCCAAGGGCTTTTCGCCCGTATTCGAATGCGCCAAGGAAGCCTGCGGGCCGAGCTTCAAGCTTCTCTCCTACAAGTGGGACAACAAGTCCTCGCTGGTGGTTTCTGAAGGTGCCGACACCGACCGCAGCATGGCGTCCCAGGCCATGTTCGATGCGGTGATTGATCCGCGTTATGCGCTGCTCAAGATGGGTGAGGCGGGCAACGAAACCTATGTTGCGATCTTCGCCGCGCAGAACCAGGGCGGCACATTTGGTGACATGTCGCAGGCCCTGCAAGACAGGGTGGGTGTGCTGGTGCAGGTTGTGGAGCCCAAGGCCCGCGAACAGAAGATTGTGACCCTGTCGGCGGAGGAAATTGGCGGTGATATCGCCAACACCGGCCGCGTGGTGCTCTATGGCATCTATTTCGATTTCGACAAGGCAACCATCAAGCCCGAGAGCCAGCCGCAGCTGGAGCAGATGGTTGCATTCCTCACCAGCAACCCGGAGGCGAAGGTCTATGTCACGGGACATACAGACAACAAGGGCACGCTGGACTATAACATGAAGCTTTCCGGCGCGCGGGCCACGGCTGTGGTCAAGGCGCTCATTGCGGCGGGCATTGATGGCAAACGGCTTGTGGCCAAAGGACTTGGGCCGCTCGCGCCGCTTGCTTCCAACCGCGATGAAGAGGGCCAGGCCAAGAACCGCCGCGTGGAGCTTGTCGAAGAATAGGAGGGCTTGCCATGGCGCAGGATCCCACAGTTCAATTCAATGATGGCGAAGCCTATGAACGGCTGATGGGGCGCTGGAGCCGCAAGGTGGGCGCGGATTTCATCTCCTGGTGCGCCGTGCCGCCCGGCATGGACTGGCTGGATGTGGGCTGTGGCAATGGCGCCTTCACCGAAGAGGTGATGGCGCGGGCCTGCCTGCCTCGGTGCGCGGCATTGACCCTTCGCCGGCGCAGATTGCTTTGCGCGGGCGCGGCCAGGCGTAGCGGGCGGGCACTTTGATGTGGGGGACGCGCAGAACCTGCCCTATGACGACCGCGAGTTCGATGTGGCTGTCATGGCGCTGGTGATCGCTTTTCTGGCCGACCCTGCGAAGGGCGTGGCGGAGATGACGCGTGTGGTGAAGCCCGGCGGGCTGGTGGCCGCCTATATGTGGGACCTTCCGGCGGGCGGTGTGCCGACCTCACCTTTTTACCGCACGATGAAAAGCATGGGCCTTGATGCGGCCCAGCCGCAGAGCGCCGATATTTCCCGCCGCGAGGCGCTGGAGGCCCTGTGGCGGGACGCCGGCCTGCGCGATGTGGAGGTGCGCGAGTTGCGCATCACCGTGCGCTTTGCGGATTTTGATGACTTCTGGAGTGCCAACACCTTGCCAGTGGGCCCGCAGGCGGAGCGTATCCGCTCACTTTCGGAGGCGCAAAAGGCGGACCTGCAGTGCCGCCTGAAAGAGACCCTGCCACGCGCCACTGACGGCAGCATTGCCTATGAGGCCTTTGCCAATGCGGTGAAGGGACGGGTTTAGGGCGAGTCAGCCTAGAGACTTTCGACGAGCCACTCACCCTCTTCAAACGCCCGAACTACGTGGGGCCATAAAAGCTCCATGTTCTCGACGAGGTGAGACTTGCGGGTGTTTCCAGATCTGATCCAATAGGCAAATGTGGTGGCAGGTTTTCATCGACGATGAAGGAAAAACGCTTCATTCCGCGGCCAGCACGCGGTGATCCAGTTGAGCAGAGCTGTAAAGCAACGCCGCCGTGATATCGTCGTCCTGCAAATATGGGTAGTCCGCCAATATTGCCTGACGGCTCGCCCCAGCTGCCAAGAGATCAAGAACGTCCTTGACCCGGATGCGCAATCCGCGAATGGTTGGCCTTCCGCCGCACAGACCGGGGATCATGGTAATGCGGGAAATAAGGTCCGGATTGGTGTTCATCCGGTGACCATACCACAAGATGGGCGATGGGGCATCCCCGCTGATGGGACTGGTTTCGGTGCTACCCAGCCGCGCCGCAATCGGCTATCCCGCCATTCATGGCAGGGACGGACAAGACAAAGCAGCAGTCATTTGGCCCCGCACCCATGGTGGTGCTGGTGAACCCACAGTTGGGCGAGAACATTGGCATGGCGGCCCGCGCCATGGCCAATTTCGGCCTGTTTGAACTGGCGCTGGTGGACCCGCGCGAGGGCTGGGACCGGGACAAGGCCACGGCGGCTGCATCCGGCGCTGCCGAGACTGTCGAAAAATCACATCATTACAGCGATTTGCAGAGCGCCATTAAAGACATGAATCATGTCTATGCCACGACCGCCAGGCCGCGCGGCATGACCAAGGACGTGATGACGCCGGAACAGGCGGGGCTGGACATGCGGGCCCGCATCGGGCGCGGCGAAAAGATTGCCGTGATGTTCGGGCGCGAGCGCTATGGCCTCAACAACGAGGAAGTGTCGCTGGCCGACACGATCATCACGGCCCCGGTCAACCCGGCCTATGCTTCGCTCAACATTGCCCAGGCGGTGCTGCTGGTTGGGTATGAATGGTTCAAGCATGAGGCCACGACTCTGGGCCAGGCCACGCCCGAGCTTCCGGCGCTGGAAGGCCCCGGCCTGCAGATGCCCGACACGCGGCCTGCCACCAAGGAGGAGCTTTTTGGTTTCTTCGACCATCTGGAGCGCGAGTTGCTGGAGGCGGGCTTTTTCAAGACCGAAGACAAGCGACCGGGCATGATGCGCAACCTGCGCAACCTGTTTGCCCGTACGCAATTGACCGAGCAGGAGGTGCGCTCCCTGCGGGGCATCGTGTCCTCGCTCACGCGCACACATGAGAAGCGCAAGGCGGAACGGGAGGCCAAGGCATGACGCAGCCGCGCATTCTTCTGTTTGACTCCGGCATGGGCGGCCTCACTGTGGCGCGGGCCGTGGCCAGGCAGTTGCCAGATGCGCATCTCGTCTATTCCGCCGACAACGCCGGCTTTCCCTATGGCGCGTGGAAGGAAAAGGAACTCACCCAGCGCATTCTGATGGTGCTGGGCCGCCTGATCGAACGGGTGAAACCAGATCTTGTGGTGATCGCCTGCAACACCGCCACGACGATCGCGCTTGCCGAATTGCGCGCCGCCTACAAGGTGCCCTTCGTGGGCACGGTGCCCGCCATCAAGCCCGCGGCGGCGCAAACCAAAACCGGCGTCATCGGCGTGCTGGCCACGCCGGGCACGGTGAGCCGCGAATATACCCATTCGCTGATCCACGCCTTTGCCTATCACTGCAAGGTGATCCTGCACGGCGCGCCGCATCTGGCGGAGATCGCCGAGCAGAAGCTGCGCGGCCATGCTGTGGACATGGAGGCACTGAAGGCCGAGGTGGCGCCCGTGTTCCGCAAGCGCGACGGCAAGCCAACCGATGTGGTGGTGCTGGGCTGCACGCATTATCCGTTGCTGGTGGAGGACATCGAGAAGATCGCGCCCTGGCCGGTGACCTATATTGATCCGGCGCCCGCCATTGCGCGGCGTGTTGCGGACATTGCTGATGAAACGCCGCTGAAGGGACCGGATGGGGATGTGCCAAGGCATGGAACTGTCATCCTCACCTCGGCGCGGGGCAGTGCCTCTGAAACGCTGGCGGCCTATGGCGCCATGGGATTTCCACGGCATGAGGTGATTGACCTGCCGGTATAGAGCGCGGGTGTTCAGCCTGCGTTCAGTGTGTTCTTGCCAGTCTGGATACAGAACAGAGAACGGAGACGGCCATGTTCAAGCAGACAGTTTCGACCCTCATTCTGGTGTGCAGCCTGGGTTTTGCGGCAGAGGCCCGCGCTGATGGTCCGGTCTTTTCCGGCCCGGCTTTCAACGGTGTTCCCATCACCACCTGTGCAAAGCCCGGCAGCCAGTGCGGCAAGGCTGCGGCAGACCTGTTCTGCAAGAAGAATGGCTATCCCACTTCCAGCAAGTTCACGGTGTCGCGCACCAGGGGTCAGGCGATTTTCATCGCCACGGGCCTGCCTTGCATGGGCCAGTGCGAGCGCTTTTCGAAGATCACCTGCGGCCTCAACGTGAACGGCTCATCTTCCACTGATATTGGTGATGTGAACTGAAGGCCTTACCTCTGCAATCCCAGCGTCAGGCCGCGGACCAGATGTTTCTGGGCCAGCAGCACAAAGATAAACGCCGGCACGAGGGCGGTCACGGTCATGGATGAAATGAGGCCCCACATGTTCATCACCAGAATGGCGGCCTGAACAGGCACGAGCCTGAGATTCTGTGTGAGGAAGAGCGCCAGCAGAAATTCCGTCCAGGAAAAGATGAAGCAGAGAATGCCGGTGGCGACCACGCCGGTTCTGGCCATGGGCAGCACCACGCGCCAGAAGGCCTGCCAGCGTGTGGTGCCATCCAGCAATGCGGCTTCGGCCACTTCCGTGGGAACATCGTCGAAGAAGGATTTCATGACGAGCACGGCGAGGGGCAAATTCAGCGCCGCATGGGCCAGGGCCACGCTGGCATGGGTGTCGATGAGATTTACAGTGTGATAGAGGCTGACCAGCGGGAAAATGATGGCAATGGGCGGCAGAAAGCGCTGCAGCAGAATGGCATAAAGCAGCAGCTGCTTGCGCTTCATGTGAAAGACCGAAAGTGCATAGGCCATGGGCACCGCCGCCAGCAGCGCGATGGCGGTGGAGAGCAGGGCCACGGCGAGACTGTCCAGCAGGCTCTGGCGCGAGTCGAACAATGTGCCGCCCGCCCCGAAAATCGTGAGGGCGAAATAATCCAGCGTGGGGGTGAAGTTGAGCGTGAGCAGGCGGTTGAGATCGAGCAGCGCCTCGGTTGGCGCAAAGGCCGACAGTGTCCACCACAGGATGGGCAGCACATAGAGACTGACGATGATGAGGGCGGCGGCATCCCGGGCCCGGCTTTTCAGATGGCGCATGTGCTGGCAGGTTAACGGGGGCGGGCCTTTGCCACTAGCCCGAAATCATGTCGCCCCGGGCCCAGGCTTCGCGGCCCCAATTGCGCAGGCGCATGCGTCTGGCGATCTGCACGGCCATGGGCGGTGAAACGATCAACGCCGTATAAGCCAAAGCCGGGATGAGGTGGATGGCCACATCGTTCAAGGCGGGCATGGCCAGCACAACCACCAATCCAGCGCCGAATAGCACGGAACTTGCCTGCATGGCGCAGATGATGAAAAGCAGAACGTCTGGGGAGGGGGCAAACTCTTCGCCGAAGCTGAAATCGGGTTTCATGGGCGTGTCTCCGGACCGCGCTCCCTGTCATGAAACGCGGGTTTGCCGCGGCGGTTCCGGAAATCGCGAGATTTGACAGGGCCGGGCCGCTCCGCTATCAGCCGGCCATCCACGGGGTGCGTTTGCCCCCGTGTTTGCTTGCCCGTGGCCCCTGTTGCAGGGGTCTGTCGGCCGGGAGACCGGTGTCAGAGGAGGGTGGGCTCCAACCCAACCGTTGGAGCCGTAAAGGAGGCCGGGTTCACCCCCGATTGCCATTTTTACGTCTCTGCATATGTGAAAGACCGAGAAATGACGAAGCGTTCCAACGCCAAGTACAAGATTGACCGCCGCATGGGCGAAAACATCTGGGGCCGTCCCAAGTCCCCGGTGAACAAGCGTGAATACGGCCCCGGCCAGCATGGCCAGCGCCGCAAGGGCAAGATGTCCAACTTCGGCACGCAGCTGCGCGCCAAGCAGAAGCTCAAGGGCTATTACGGCTCGATCTCCGAGCGCCAGTTCCACGCCCTTTACGTGGAAGCCGTGCGTCTGACGGGCGACTCCTCCGAGAACCTGGTGGGTCTGCTCGAACGCCGCCTGGCCACGGTTGTCTATCGCGCCAAGTGGGCGCCCACGGTGTTCGCCGCCCGCCAGTTTGTCTCCCATGGCCATGTGAAGGTGAACGGCCAGCGCGTGACCATCGCCTCGATCCGCCTGAAGGTGGGCGATGTGGTTGAGCTGTCCGACCGCGCCAAGGAAATGGTGTCGGTGCAGGAAGCCCAGGCGTCCGCCGACCGCGACACGCCGGACTATCTCGAAGTGGCCGGCGGCCAGGTCAAGCTGACCCGCGTGCCGTCGCTTTCGGAAGTGCCCTATCCGGTGCAGATGGAACCGAACCTGGTGGTGGAATTCTACTCGCGCTGATTTTTCCAGCGCAGTGCAGAATGCAAGAAGGGCGGTGGCAACACCGCCCTTTTTTGCGTCTTACGTGATGATGATGTCTGCCGCGATGAGGCCGCCCGTGGCGAAATTGTCGAGGGTAAGCAACAGAACCTGCGCATGTACGCCGGTGCCATCGTCATCGAAATAGAGTTTGCCGTCGTCGGTGTCGTAGAGGAACCAGGCATCGGTGCTGTTGGAGGCCACGGGCGTTGATCCCGAGGCGAGATGCGTCTGGCCAAAAACCGTGTTCTTGAAGCCAGCAGCGGTGATCATGATGACGTCCTGGCCACTGGTGAAATCGGTGATGTGGTCACCCTTTTCAGCGAGGTTGCGGTAGATGAACTTGTCTGCCCCCAGCTCGCCTGTCAGTGTGTCGGCGCCCAGGCCGCCAGTGATGTAATCACCGTTGACCTCGCCGATAAGCGTGTCGCCGGCCTTTCCGCCAATCACGCGGCCAAAGCCCATGATCGTATCGATGCCCGCACCCGTGTTCCATGTTCCGCTCACCCCCTCCAGGGCGAAGTCGAAGAAGATGGCCTTGGTGGAGCTTTCGAAGGAGACGGTGTCTTCACTGCCGGTTCCGATCAGCACGTCATTGCCGAGGCCGCCTTCAATGACATTGTCGTTGCCATCGCCCTGGATCCAGTCGTCCTTTGCCGTGCCGATGACATTTTCAATGCCGTGGAGATCATCGCCTGCGGCATCATCTGCCACACCGAGGACGAGGGCCTGCTGAGGGCCCACGCCCTGGAGGCTCAGATCGACCTTCACGCCGAACTTGGAGTGGGCATATGTGATCGTGTCAACGTCATTCTCGCCGTCGATATAGTCCGCGCCGGCCCCGCCCTCGATTACGTCATTGCCGTTGCCGCCATAAATCTTGTTGGCTCCGGCATCACCCGTCAGTGTATCGGCAAGTTGGGAACCCACCAGATTTTCGAACTCGCTGATGGTGACTTTTCCCGATCCCACGGTCTGCGCAGATTTTATGGCAAGGCTGATGGTGACGCCTTTGCCCGACGGGTCGGCCCAGTTGAAGAAGTCCACAGTGTCGCCATAGGCGGTATTGCTGCCGCCCGAGAGGAGGTCAGCGCCGCCGAGACCGCCAAAGATGTGGTCGTCGCCCGCGCCGCCTTTCAGGATGTTGTTGCCAACATCGCCCGCCAAACTGTCATCACCACTTCCGCCAGTCACATTCTGGAAATTCGAGATCGTGTCAGTGAACACCCCGTGCAGAGCATAGGCAACCGGCAGATTGATGATGAGGTCTGCCGTTTCATTTGCGTAGGACAGCGTATTTACGCCTTTGCCACCATCCAATGTGTTGAATCCGCCTCTGCCTTCAATGATGTCGTTGCCGCCCCCGCCGGTGATCAAATTGTCTGCACCGTCGCCGATGAGGGTGTCATTGCCCGCGCCGCCGAACACGCCATAGAAGTTTGTGCCGCCGATCGTGTCATCGCCGCCGCCGCCTGTGTGCTGCACCACGCCGTTCTGTAGGTTGAGGTCAAATTTCACAGCCTTTGTGGCGCCGGCGTAGGACACGATGTTGTTGCCGCCACGCCCATCCAGAAAGTCGTTTCCGGGGCCGCCCTCGAGGATGTTGTCGTTGTTGTCACCGGTGAGTGAGTCCGCAAAGGCCGAGCCGATGATGTTGGAAATGCCATTGAGAATGTCACCTGTGGCGTCGCCACCAGAAGCCGTTTGGGCTCCCAGGTTGATTGTCACGGCCTTTGTGGATTTGGCATAGGTCACCCAGTCGCCCAAGGTTTCCCCGAACGAGCCGCCTTCAAACAGGTCTGCCCCGGCGCCCCCGTCCAAAATGTCGTCCCCGTCGGCACCATAAAGTTCGTCATCACCCTTGCCACCGCGGATGATGTCGTTGCCCGCGCCGCCATCAATGACGTTCTTCAGATCGTTGCCCGTGAGATCGTCGGCGCTGTCGCCACCTTCAATGTTTTCGATGCCGGTCACCGTCATGGTGCCGAGCACGCCCGTGTTCTGCTTGCCGCTGATGGCGAGGCTGAGCTTGACACTGCCGGTGGCACCCTGAGACACAAATGAAATCGTGTCGATGCCGGCGCCGCCCTTGATCGTATCACTGCCGCTAATCGGATCGATCCAGTCGTCGCCTGCGCCGCCGTCAATGACGTTGTCCCCGACGTTGCCGGTGAGGAAATCAGTGTTAGACCCACCGATGATGTTGCTGAAGGTGGAGAGGTCGCCGCTGTCGCCCTGGGCGTCGCCGCCCAACACCTGATTGCTGTTGAGGTTTACCATCACGCCTGTGAAGTCCGAGGCGTAACTCAAGGTATTGATGCCTTCGCCACCATCCAACACATCGGCACCC
This sequence comes from Hyphomicrobiales bacterium, assembly GCA_046349175.1. GTDB lineage: Bacteria > Pseudomonadota > Alphaproteobacteria > Rhizobiales > Aestuariivirgaceae > Aestuariivirga. The sequence goes on from JAXMCS010000022.1 coordinate 24,982, forward strand.
GCACCCCCTTCGATGATGTCGTTGCCTTTGTAACCGTAGAGGAAATTGGTGCCGCCATCGCCTTTCAAATTGTCGTTGAAGTCGGACCCTTCGATCCATTCGATGCCACTCAGCACGTCGCCCTTGGCATCGCCGCCGCTCACCTGCGAGCCGGCGAGGGTGAGATCAATGGTCACGCCCGCTTTGGATGTGATGTAAGAGGCCCGGTCCAGGTCGCCGCTGCCAGCTGAAATGATGTCGGCTCCGCCACCGCCGATGAAGATGCGGCTGAAGCCATCGCCGGTGAGCGTGTCCGCAAAGGCAGAACCGATCACCCCTTCGATTTCGAAGAAGGTGTCGCCCTGGGCATCGCCGCCGGAGCCGGTGCCTGTGGCAAAATTGATGGAGACGACCGCCTTGGACGACGCATAGCTGATGAGATCACGCCAGCCGGAGGCGTCCGATCCAAGTGCGGCCTGGCCGCCTTTGAGGATGTCGGCACCTGCACCGCCCTCCAGCGTGTCGTTGTTGTCACCGCCGATGAGCGTGTCATCGCCCGCACCACCGAAAATCCTGTCGTCTCCGCTGAAACCACTTATGACGTTCGCGTTCTTGTCACCTGTGAGGGTGTCTCCCTGAGCAGATCCGTCGAGGTTCTCAAAACCGGAAATCGTCTGCATGCCGATCCCGGTGTTTTGCTTGCCAGTGATTGACAGGTTGACGGTGACTGCGGAGACAACCGAATTGTAGGACAGCGTGTCGCCAATCGCGGTGTTGGTGCCGCCCTTCAACACATCATTGCCGCCCAGGGCCATGATGAAGTCATCACCCGCGCCTCCATCCAGCATGTTGTCCTGCAAGGCCGCGTCGGCCAGCACGTCATTGCCTGAACCACCGATGACATTGCTGAAGTTGCTGAAGGTGTCGTTCTGGGCATCGCCGCCACTGGCCGTGCCGGCTTGCAGATCGATGTTCACGCCACTTGTGCTGTGGGCATAGGACAAGGTGTTTTTTCCGGTGCCGCCATCCAGCGTGTCGCCGCCCGAGCCGCCTTCAATCGTGTCATCACCGCCGCCACCGTTGATGTCGTCGATGCCGTCACCGCCTGAAATGGTGTCAGCACCGGCTGTCGCGGGTCCACCCACGACGCCTGCGCTTGCTGTCACTGTGTTGATGGTGTCGGCGCCGCTGGTGCCGGTGATGAGTGCCATGGCAATGGATCCCTGAATGGAACGGTGCGAAGTCCACGCCTGTTGAGCGCTTTCCCGCCAAGAATTGCCACCTCGCCATGAAGTTTAGCGTGATTTGGATGCGGCAGGCAACGGCGCTACGGGCAGCGTTAAGAATGTCTTATTGCCGCAGGTGGCTCAGACCTGTCCGGCGATCCACGTGGCGAAATCGAAGTTGGGGCGTTCCAGGTGGGAGAGGTGGCCGGGCTCGGCCATGCCGGAGAGCAAGCCCTGATAGACCCGTTCAGTGCAGCCGCGGTCTTCCACGTTCACATCATCAAGCAGCGCCTTGAGCTTGCTGAAGTGCGCGGTGATGTCGGCATCGCCCATGAAGTCCTTGGACATGCCGCCGCCGAAAATCATCTTCACCTGGCCTGCACCCTTGGGATGCAGCGAGAGATACCAGAAATATCCCGGCGTGAGGGTGATGAGCAGGCTGGGGTAAAGCGCCAGCAGATAGGTCATGCGGCGGCGTTCGCCTTTCAGCGTGGTGTTGGTGGGGTGGGCCACGCCAATGCGGAAGCTCTCATCCTTCAGGATGGTGTGATAGTTGAAGGTGGCGAGGCCGGGCGGGCAGACCATTTCATCAAGCCGCGAGAGACCGCCGATGGTGCCGGCATGGCAGACGGGCAGGTGGTAGCTCTCCATGAAATTCTCGGCGAGCACCTTCCAATTGGTGTCCCACACGTGTTCCTCGCGGAAGGCCTCAACATAGTTTTCCATGCCGTAATCGGCGATATGGCTTTGCACCTCGGCAAAATGCACGGCGGGTTCGGCAATGTCCGGGGCAAGCGTCACCATGATCCAGCCCAGCCAATCCACACAACGGATCTGCGGCAGGCAGACCTTGCTGTGATCAAACTCCGTGTTCTGCTTCATGGCCGGGGCGGCGCGCAACTGGCCATCCAGCGCATAGGTCCAGCCGTGATAGGGGCAGACGATGCTGTTGACGTGGCCCGAACCTTCCAGCAGCTTTGACATGCGGTGGCGGCAAACATTGGAAAGGGCGCGCAAGCGACCGTCGCGATCACGCAGAACGATGATGGGTTCTCCCGCCAATTCCGCCGTCAGATAATCTCCCGGCTTGGCCAAATGCGAGGCGCGGCCCAGGCTGAACCATTGCCGCGCAAAGATGTGGGACAATTCGCGGGCGGCAAACTCCTCCGAGGTGTAAACCGATTTCGGCATGGCGCGGGCCTGCGCGAAGGGCACAGACACATTGGCCTTGAGTTCACTGGCGGGGTCAGGTGGCGGAATGTGGATGTTCATGTGATGTCTCGTCCTCTGCAGCAGCGCTAGCTTGTTGGCAGGGTCATGCACTGGGCCTGCTTTTCGTTGATGCTATTCTTGGCGGCGAGCCGACACCACTGCTCTCAAATGGGCGGAACATAGGCGCATTTTGCTTGTGAGTTGTCATAGGCTGCCTGAGCCTGTTGCAAACACAGGGCGCGGGCGGCGATGGAGACCTTGGTTTTGCAGGCGCGCTTTGCGTCACGATAGGTGATCATCGCATTTTCGAGACAGACTTCTCGCTTGTTCATTTTCACGCAGGCATCACCCTTCGGCTTGTAGCCGTTTGCACAAGGGGCGGCCTGCGCAAGTCCGGCGGGGAAGAGCAGGGCAGATGCCACAAGCAAGGCAGGCAAAGCTGAACGAAGCATGTCTGGTCTCCTTCCGGTTTTTCAGTTGTAGAACGCCAGCACTTTCTGCGTGGCGGGCCGCGCCGCCACACGGGCGCGGTGATCCAGCACGCGCGGCAGTCTGGCAACATCGGCACCGTCGCCTTCCAGCCAGCAGGCGATCGTGTAGAGGTAGCAATCGGCCACGGTGAACTGCGCGCCCATCACCCACGGCCCCTTGAGGTAGTCCTGCTCGATGAGCAGCGTATAGTCCGTCATGTTCTGCGGCACCTTGATCTTCATGGCCTCAATGACGGCGGGGTCATCGGACCAGCGGGCGCCGCGCAGCTTGTGGGCATGGGCGGGGTGAACCGTGGAGCAGAGATAGGACGTGAAGGCCTGCATCTGTGCCTGGGCCAACGGGCTTTCGGGCATCAGCTTTGCGCGGGGGTGAGTCTGGGCGATGTAGTACAGGATGGCCGGTGTTTCGGTGATGGAGCCATGTTCGGTGACCAGCAGGGGCACGCGGCCCTTGGGATTGCGTTTCAGAAATTCGGGGCTGCGCTGCTCGCCTTTTGAAAAGTCGAGGCGCTGCACCTGATAGTCCGCGCCCGCTTCTTCAAGCGCGAGGTGGGAGGCGATGGAACAGGTGGATTGTGAACCGGCAAAGAGTGTGAGCATGGCGGCAAGTCTACACCCGCAGCTTGCGTGTGGTCAATCGCCAGAATTCTCAGTCCGGCTTGGCCACCATCAGCCAGAAAACATAGACAAGGCCGATGAAGGCGGGCCAGCCCAGGGCAAACCAGGTCCAGAGATAGCGGCGGAAATGTGGGGGCAGCGGCGTTTGGCTGGCCTCCGCCTGCACAAGCATGTCGCGCAGCCTGATCTGCAGCCACACCACAGGCAGCCAGCAGGCAAGGGCGAGCACGAAGATGCCGATGGCTTCCATCAGCCAGCGATCCGTGAGGGACCAGCCATTGAGCCAGACAAGCAGGCCGCCCGTTGTGGCCTGCACAAGGCCCGCTGTGGCGGTGAAGGTCCAGTCGGCTTTCACCACCAGGCGGGCCACGGCGGCGGCGGCCCGAAGATCAGGGCCCCGCACGGCGAACCAAAAGAAGTAGGCAATGCCGATGCCGGTGCCGAAGAGAATGGTTGATGACAGCACATGCAGCCATTTCACGAACAGGGCGGCGTCAGCCATCAGCGTTCTTCCGCTGAGATCATGTGAACGAGCACCAAGGCGAAGACCGCGATGTTCTTGAGGAGCGCGCCAAAGAGATCGAGCCACAGGCCGGGCGAGATGACGGTGAGGGCCAGCGTGTAGGCGGCAATGAGCGAAAGCTGCGCCTGGCCCACGCGGCGCGGCATCCCGTTGAACAGGAGGGCCGCGGCCAAGGCCAAATCCACCAGCGAAGCGACGCGGCCCGCCGCAAGGCCAAAGACTTCCGGCAGGTTGAGGCCTGCGAATTTCGCGATCACATCATCGGCGGGCGAGAACAGGCCGAGCAGCCCCGAGACGAGCCAGATGATGATGAGAGCCGTGCGCAGCAGGGGCCGCAGCAGATAGAGCCGCGCGTGCCACAGGTCTGCCGTGCCAGCGGGCTGGGCTTGCAGGGCCTGGGCCATGGAACGGGTGTTGAAACCGATGGTTTTGGAGAAGTCGCCGCCTTCAGCGGCATTGCCGAATTGCAGCTGCTTCAGCGATGTTGTGGTGAGCGGGCCTGTGCCAAACCAATCCCCAAGTTTTGCGGCGATACGGATCAGTGGAACCGGCACATGCAGCAGGGGCGCGCGGCGCAGGCCAAACCAGGCGCGGTAGCGCTGGGCAAAATCAGAAAGCGTGATGGTTTCCGGGCCACAGGGGGTCAGGATTTCGCCGGCATGTGCCTCCGGCGGCAGGCAGGCCAGCACCACACGGGCCAGATCATCCACGTGAATGGGCGTCACCTTCTGGCGGCCCGCGCCGATCACCGGAATGGCATAGGGAAAGACCGCCAGCGCCCGCAGCATGGCCGTGCCGCCATAGGCCTGCGTGCCATAGACGAGGGAGGGGCGCAGAATGGTCCAGCGCAGGGGCATGGCTGCCAGGGCATCATCCGCCTGTTTCTTGCTGGCGGCGTAGGCGGTGTCGGCCCCCACGCTCACGGCGGAGATCTGGATGATTTTGCCCACGCCCGCGTCGTGCGCCGCAGTGAACAGACGGGTGGGCCCTTCGGCATGCACCCGTTCCGTGGTGCCGCCCCGGCCCGATTGCAGAATGCCCGCGCAATTGATCAGCGCGTCCACGCCGCGCAGGCGGCCGGTCCATTCAGCGGTGTCGAGGGGCAACGACAAATCCAACGGCAGCGCCTCGGCAAAGGGAAAGCGCCGCCGGAATTTGGCGGGGTCGCGCACGGCCGCCACAAGTGTATGGCCAGCGTTCAGAAGCGCGGCACTCAATGCCGCCCCGATGAAGCCGTTGGCCCCGGTGAGGAGAATGCGCAAGGGCGGATGCCCTTAGGCCACGCCCTTTTCCTTGAGCAGGCCGGCCAGTTCGCCCGACTGGAACATCTCGTACATGATGTCCGAGCCGCCGATGAACTCGCCCTTCACATAGAGCTGCGGAATGGTGGGCCAGTTGGTGTAGTCCTTGATGCCCTGGCGCAGCTCATCGCTGTCGAGCACGTTCACATCCTTGAAGGGCACGCCGAGATGCTGGAGGATCTGCACCGAGCGGCTGGAAAAGCCGCACATCGGCATGTCCTTGGTGCCCTTCATGAAGAGCACAACGTCGTTGGTCTTCACATCATTGTCGATGGTGTCATGGATGGTGGTCATGTGTCTGCCTTTTTGATCAAAGTGGATATCTTGAGTTCTGTGCCGGTGGAAGTGGCCGGGACATTTCTGCGTCTTTCAACTGCATGTTGTGAGCTGCTTCTAACGCTTCATTGTAGAGCGATATGTCTTCCTCCGCTCGGCGGACGATTTCACCAGGAAGTGCTCGGGGATAACCAAGGGAGAAGTCGATAGTCAGCTGTGGTGGCTTGGATGAATTGCTTGCGCTCATTCCGGCACCCCCGTGGTCAGCGCCAGCGCATGCAGCGTGCCGCCCATGTGGCCCTTGAGTGCGGCATAGACCATCTGGTGCTGCTGCACGCGGGATTTGCCCTTGAAGGCGGCGGAGATGACAGTGGCGGCGTAGTGGTTGCCATCGCCCGCCAGATCCTTGATCTCAACCGTGGCACCGGGCAGGCCTTCCTTGATGAAGCGCTCGATTTCGGCAGATGACATGGCCATGGGCGGTAGTTCCTGAATGCAGATAAGATATGCGGCTTAAATAAGCCGTCGCCGCCATGATTTCCAGTGGTGCGGTGCGGGATATTGAGCCGCGGCGGCTGGCAGACTAGATTGCCGCACAACCTGACCGAGGGGAACGCCATGAACCTGTCCCGCCGCGCTTTTCTTGCCACGCTCACTGCGCCTGCTTTTGCCGCGCCGGCCTTCGCCGAGGCCTTCCCGGTGAATGCCAAGGAGGCGAGCCAGCTTGAGTTCAAATATCAGCTCAAGCAGATGGCCTATGAAACGCAGGAAGCGCCGGGCACCATCGTGGTCGATCCGGTGAAGTGCTTTCTTTATCTGGTGATGGAGGGCGGGCAGGCGCTGCGCTATGGCGTGGCGGTGGGCAAGGGGGCCCATGCCTGGGAAGGGGCCGTGACCATCGCCAAGATGAAGGAATGGCCCACCTGGATCCCCGCGCCCTATCATGTGCAGACCAAACCGGAGCTGGCGAAGTGGCTGCCCAATGGCATGCCGGGCGGGCCGGACAATCCCTTGGGTGCCAGGGCCATGTATCTCTACAAGGGCGAAGTGGACACCATCAACCGCATCCATGGTGCCGCCCATGTGGGGGACATCGGCAAGAAGGCCACGGCGGGCTGCATCGGCATGATCAACGCCCATGTGGTTGATCTTTATGCGCGGGTGCAGGTGGGCACCAAGGTGGTGATGCTGAAGAAGAAGGGGTTCTTTGGGTAGGCCCGAGAACGTCCGTCATTCCGGAAGCGGGAGAAGTGAATCGTATCTGACCTTCACCTCTCCCGTTCACGGGAGAGGGTGGCCCGAAGGGCCGGGTGAGGGCGAAAGTTCCGCCTCAAAGCGACGGATTTCTCTTCTCAGAACGTCTTCTCTTATGATGTGGGAGAAAGGCCATGTATATGCGCACCTCCGCGCAAACAGCACGGGCACGCAGATTAAGGCGAGAAGACAATCCAGCTGAAGCGGCCCTATGGGTGGTACTGCGGAGCCGGCAACTGGCGGGGCACAAATTTGTCCGGCAGCTTCCGCTCGGACCCTACTATGCCGACTTTGCCTGTCGCGCGGCAAAACTGGTGATCGAAGTGGATGGCGGACAGCATGCCGGAAGCCAGCGCGATGCGCGCCGCGATTACTTCATGGCAGAGCAGGGTTATGCGGTGTTGCGTATTCCCAGCACGACGGTCCTGCACCAGAGAGCCGCTGTTTGTGACACGATTCTGGCTGCGGTCGAAGGCGGATTGGGGCCGGTGCGGGCGATTGATTTGGTCTTTGTGCCAGCGAAGGCAAAGGAGCCCTCATCCGGCGGCTGCGCCGCCACCTTCTCCCGCAAGCGGGAGAAGTGAGTGTGTTATGTCCTTCACCTCTCCCGTTCACGGGAGAGGGTGGCCCGAAGGGCCGGGTGACGGCGTTACCCCGCCATCAGCGCCGGGAACCAGCCTTCATGGGCGCTGCGCAGGGTGGAGAGGGGAATGGCCACCGCGCCTGACCTGAGTGTCTGGTCCTTCGTCACGGTGCCGATGGAGATGACGTCGATGCCCTTGGCTTTTGCATCCGCCACGAGTTTGTCTGCATGCGCCGCGGCACAGGTGATGACGTAGCGCGACTGGTCCTCGGCGTAGAGCTGCACATGATCAAGCGGTTGCAAGGCCGCGCCCAGGCCGCCTGCCAACGCCATCTCGATCACCGCGGTCACAAGGCCGCCATCTGATATGTCGTGCACCGCCGTCACCGCGCCTTCATTGATCAGTGAGCGGACGAAATCGCCGTGCTTGCGTTCACGAGCCAGATCAACCGGCGGCGGCGCGCCGTCCTCGCGGCCCATCACTTCGCGCATATAGATGGACTGGCCCATGTGACTGCCATGGCCGCCCACCAGCAGAATGGCGTCGCCATCGGCCTTGAACTTCACGGTGGCCATCTTCGTCCAGTCGCGGATGAGGCCAACACCACCAATGGTCGGTGTCGGAAGAATGGCCTGGCCATTGGTTTCGTTGTAAAGCGAGACGTTGCCGGAGACGATGGGGAACTCCAGCGCGCGGCAGGCTTCGCCAATGCCTTTGAGGGCGAAAACAAACTGGCCCATGATTTCGGGCCGTTCGGGATTGCCGAAATTGAGATTGTCGGTGACGGCGATGGGGTCCGCGCCCACGGCGCAGAGGTTGCGCCAGCATTCGGCCACGGCCTGCTTGCCACCTTCAAAGGGGTCGGCCTCCACATAGCGCGGCGTCACATCTGACGACACGGCAATCGCCTTCTTCTCGGCGATGCGCACCACGCCCGCGTCACCGCCCGGAATCTGCGCGGTGTTGGAGCCAATGAGCGAGTCATATTGTTCCCACACCCAGCGGCGGGACGCCATGTCGGGCGAGCCCACGATTTTCACAATCACAGCGGCGAGATCATTGGGCGCGGGAACCTCTTCGGCCCGCACCAGTGCCGGCTTCTTCGGTTCCACCCAGGGCCGGTCATATTCCGGGGCCTCGTCGCCCATGGCCTTGATGGGAAGATCGGCCTTCACCTCGCCGCCATGCTTGATTACAAAGCGCAGCGTGTCGGTGGTCTTGCCGACGATGGCGAAGTCGAGGTCCCATTTGCGGAAGATGGCTTCCGCCTGCTTTTCCATCTCGGGGCGCAGCACCATGAGCATGCGCTCCTGCGATTCCGAGAGCATCATTTCATAGGCGGTCATGCCGGGCTCGCGGCAGGGCACCTTGTCGAGATCGAGTTCGATGCCGAGGTCGCCCTTTGCCCCCATTTCAACAGCCGAACAGGTAAGGCCGGCAGCGCCCATGTCCTGAATGGCGATGACCGCACCGGAGGCCATGAGTTCCAGGCAGGCTTCCAGCAGGCACTTCTCGGTGAAGGGGTCGCCCACCTGCACGGTGGGGCGCTTTTCCTCGGCCTTGTCGTCAAATTCAGCGGACGCCATGGTGGCGCCATGGATGCCGTCACGGCCCGTCTTGGCGCCGAGATAGACAACGGGGAGGCCAACGCCTTCCGCCTTGGAATAGAAAATCTTGTCGGTGTCGGCGATGCCCACAGCCATGGCATTGACTAGAATGTTGCCGTTGTAGCGGGCGTGGAAGTTCACTTCGCCAGCCACCGTGGGCACGCCGAAGGAATTGCCATAGCCGCCCACACCGGCGACCACGCCGCCCACCAGATGCTTGGTCTTGGGATGATCAGGCGCACCAAAGCGCAGCGCGTTCACAGCGGCGATCGGGCGCGCGCCCATGGTGAAGACGTCACGCAGGATGCCGCCCACGCCTGTCGTCGCGCCCTGATAGGGCTCGATGTAGGAGGGGTGGTTGTGTGACTCCATCTTGAAGATGATGGCCTGGCCATCATCGACGTCGATCACGCCGGCATTTTCGCCGGGGCCCTGGATGACGCGCGGCCCCTTGGTGGGCAGCGTCTTCAGCCACTTCTTGGAGGACTTGTAGGAGCAGTGCTCGTTCCACATGGCCGAGCAAATGCCCAGTTCGGTGAAGCTGGGTTCGCGGCCCAGCAGGCTTACAAAATGCTTGTATTCATCAGGCTTCAGGCCATGGGCCTTGACCAGATCGGGGGTGATGGCGGGTTCGGCTTTGGCGGGCGTTTTGGCGGCGGTGGACATGGGGGCCGCTTAGCGCGCGGGGGGCAGATTCACAAACGCGGAATCGCCGGGTGTGGACGGGTGCCATGCAGGGGTAAGCCTCCCCGGCCCGGGGCCGGGGAGGTGATTTGCGTCACTTCGATTTGGCGATGAGGGCGGCAAAGGCCTTGAAGAAGTTGCCGAAGAACTCCTTCGATTCGGCCTTGATCTCACCCTTGTCATCCACAACCGTGTTGGAGGCCGCCACATAGGCTTCGGGCTGGCCGAGGGTGGGCATGTTCAGGAAGGCCAGAACCTGGCGCAGGTGGTGGTTGGCGCCAAAGCCGCCGAGGTTGCCCGGCGAGTTGGAAATGATGGCGGCGGGCTTGCCACCCCACTTGCTCTGGCCCCAGGGGCGGGACCCCCAGTCCAACGCATTCTTGATGGCGGCGGGGAAGGAGCGGTTGTGTTCTGGCGTGGCGAAGAGCACCGCATCAGCCGCGCCGATCTTGTCGCGGAAGGATTTGACAGCGGCGTCGCCGGCTTCGATATCCTGGTTGAAGAGGGGCAGGGCACCGATTTCCACCGTCTCGAACTTGAGATCGGCGGGCGCCAGCTTGATTGCCGCATTGACGAGGGCGCGGGTGAAGCTGTCCTTGCGCAGGCTGCCCACAATGACGGCGACGTGATAGGCCATTTACGATTCGCTTTATGCAATGGTGCGGTTACATAAATTGGAGCCGCTGGGATTGGTCGTGTAATAGACGGCGGAAGTTTTTGCGGCGGCGTTTGGACTCGGCACACTGCCGGATTTTCCACACTTCCGGTCGATTTCCAGTCAGCTCCGGAAGAAGGCGTGCCGGCCTCCTCCATGGAGGCCCAGAGAATCAGCATTTTCATGGTGTTGATCCACTGCATTAAGAAAATGCGTGAAGCGGACACGGCATGGTTTCCGGGCAGGGCTTATGGCACCCGCTTCACGCGCCTTGCGCCTTTTTCAGCGCAGGTAGCTTGGCGTGTTCTCGATGGTGGCAAAGCGGATGCCCCTCAGGACATCGCGTTCGGCCATGCCATCCAGCATGTTTTCCATGCGTCCCAGAAGGCGCTCCTGGGCGATCGTTGCGGTTTCATCCGCTGCGTCTTCCACATGGCGGTTCCGCCGAAAAAGATTCTGCAACATGGTCTCTCTCCCAAAAAACTGTCGCACCGTCCCACGCTGTTGCCAGCGCGTGAGGCAGATAGGGCACCATTTGTTGACGTTAATCTACCGTTAACGCGCGGCACGGTTCAGAAACGCTTAACCCTGCGGCGACAGTTTTTGGAAAGATTTGCGAGAGTTTGAAGGGGCGCGGGGTTCACGCCGCGAGCAGTCCCTCGAACAGGGGGCGGCAGTCCTGCTTGCCGTGGATGGGGGCGATCATGTTTTCGGGGTGGGGCATCATGCCGATCACATTGCCCGCCTCGTTCATGATTCCGGCAATGTCGTTCATGGCCCCATTGGGGTTGCTGCCATCGGCATAACGGAAGACCACGCGGTTTTCGCCCTCCAGGCGCTTCAGGGTTTCCGCATCGGCGATGTAGTTGCCTTCGCCATGGGCGATGGGGCAGGCGATGGTGGCGCCCTTGGCCATGCGGTTGGTGAACCATGTGGCGGTGTTCTCCACCCTGAGCTTCACTTCCCTGCAGACGAACTTCAGGCCGGCATTGCGCACCAGGGCACCCGGCAGAAGGCCCGCCTCGGTGATGATCTGGAGGCCGTTGCAGACGCCCAGAACCTTCAATCCCTTCAGGGATTTGGCTTTCACATCTGCCATGATGGGTGAGCGCGCGGCAATGGCCCCGCAGCGCAGATAGTCGCCGTAGGAAAAGCCGCCGGGCACAACCACCAAATCAACCTTGGGCAATTCGGTCTCGCCATGCCAGACGGCAACCGGTTTCACGCCCGTTGTCTGTTCAAGGGCGAGCATCATGTCGCGTTCACGGTTGATGCCGGGGAAGACGATGACGGCGGATTTCATGGGCGCTTGTCTGTGTCTTGGGGATTGCGATTGTCTCTGGTGGCCTTAGCGCAATGGAGCTAGATTCACAAACAGGCTTGTTCACAGTTTCGGCGGTTTTTCTCCGGGGGCAGAGGAGATCTTGCATGGCCGGCCCAACCTTGCCAGCGCGCCTTTGGGCGCTGCGGACCACGCGGTTTTCGCGTTTGCAGAAGTTTGCGCTCGGCCTGATGGTGGTGGGGGCCATCGCCGCCGCGGGCCTGCCACTGCTGCTTGTGGCACGGCACTGGCGCGCCAGTGATTTCATGCCGGTCACGGCCACGGTGACGGCAGTTAAACCTGCCCGCAGCGATGGCCCAGCAGAGCTTCGGCAAGGCGCGGTCACGCTCGGCTATACCGCAAGTGGCCTGCCGCAGAGCGTGACGCTGGCGGCAAACCGCCTGGACGCGGAGATGCTGGAAGTGGGCAAGACCGTTCCCGTCTTCGTCAATCCCAACCGGCTGGGCGATGTTGAAACCGCCAACACGCGCCGCAACATCATCATGACGCTGCTGTTTGCGTTGGCCGGTGCAGGACTGGCGGTGTTGGGCGGGCTGCTCTTCCGCTGGTTGACGCCCGAACTTCGGCCCGGGGAGGAAGAGGGGACGAAGCCGATGACAAGAGCCTCTTCGAACCCATGCCGGAGCGCAAGCGCAGGGAGATGTGAGTCTCAATCCAGCGCGATCAATCGGTTTTCACCTCATGGCCCCCGTCGCTTTCGCTGCGGCTGGGGTAGTGGAACGATGTATAGCGGATCACGAAAACCGCAGCTGCCAGAATGAGTGTCGCACCCGCCAGGTAAATGATGCCGAGTGTTGGCTCCGCCTCATTCTGCACATAGACGATGAGGTGGCGGGTGATGGCGGTGATGCCAACATAAACCAGGAAGCGCACGGGCATGTGGTTGGTGCGGAAATAAATGCCGACCATGGAGCCGATTTCCAGATAGATGAAAAGCAGCAGCAGGTCGTCGATGCTGGCATGACCCTTCTGCATCATGTCGACAAAGGCGAAGAATGCGGCCCAGGCGGTGGCTCCGCCGATGGCGAAAAGGCCCACGAAATGGAAAGCATCCGTGAGGAAACGGCCCAGCGGATCAGCGGTTTGGCGCAGGCGCCTCGATGCAGCAGACTCGGCCATGGTTTGTCCCTCCCGGGCCATCATCCCGCGGTACCGGGGGCTGGTCGAGTGGACAAAAGCGCACAAATGTGCGGCGCGCGGCCCCTCAGGCCAGCTCGATGACGTAGTTCTCAATCACCGTGTTGGCGATGAGTTTTTCGCACATGGCCTTGACCTGGGCCTCCGCCTTGGCGCGGTCGGTTTCGGCGAGTTCGATCTCGAAATACTTGCCCTGGCGCACCTGTTCCACGCCGCCGAAGCCCATGTGGGAGAGGGCGCCTTCGATGGCCTTGCCCTGCGGGTCGAGAACACCGTTCTTGAGGGTGACTTTGACTTTGGCTTTCATGTGATCTGCTCTCTCTTGCCCTCATCCGGCCCTGCGGGCCACCTTCTCCCGCAGGCGGGAGAAGTGAACTGCCTCTCAATCGCTCTTCACCAGCTTGGGCTTGGAGCGTTCCGGCTGTTCGTTGGACTGGATGATGCCGAGGCGGCGGGCCACCTCGTGGTAGGCCTCGACGAGGCCGCCCATGTCGCGGCGGAAACGGTCCTTGTCCATCTTGTCGCTGGTCTTCACGTCCCAGAGGCGGCAGTTGTCCGGGCTGATCTCGTCGGCCAGCACCACGCGCATCATGTCGTTTTCATAGAAGCGGCCGAATTCCAGCTTGAAGTCCACGAGCCGGATGCCCACGCCGAGGAAGAGGCCTGTCAGGAAATCATTAATGCGGATCGACATGTGCACGATGTCGTCCATCTCCTGCGGAGTGGCCCAGCCGAAGGCGGTGACGTGTTCTTCCGTCACCATGGGATCGCCCAGCTTGTCGTTCTTGTAGTACAGTTCGATGATGGAGCGGGGCAGCTGCTTGCCTTCTTCCAGGCCCAGGCGCTTTGACAGCGAACCCGCCGCCACATTGCGCACCACCACTTCCAGCGGGATGATTTCCACTTCGCGCACCAGCTGTTCGCGCATGTTGAGCGAGCGGATGAAATGGGTGGGCAACCCCATGTCATTCAGCTTCTGGAACAGGAATTCGGAGATGCGCTGGTTGAGCACGCCTTTGCCTTCGATGACGGCCTTTTTCTCGGCGTTGAAGGCGGTGGCGTCATCCTTGAAGTGCACCACGACGGTGCCCGGCTCCGGACCCTCGTACAGGATCTTGGCCTTGCCTTCATAGATGCGCGTCCGCTTGTTGTTCATCTTGTAAATCCTCAAAAGACGCCTCTTTGATGCCCTGTCTAACATGGCAGGGCCCCGGATACACACGGGAATAAATGGGGGTGGAAAGTTGGTGGTCCCTATAGGGCAACTTGTTGCGGCGCACAATCGAATTGACTCCGTTGATTTGCGCCTGCCGCATGGCTATCTGCAATGAAAGAGCAGGAGAATCCAATGACCACATTCGACAAGCGCAAGGACGCCGCCGAAGGCAAATTCGCCCACGACGAAGAGTTGCGTTTCAAGGCCACGGCCCGTCGCAACAAGCTTCTGGGCCTGTGGGCCGCTGAAAAGCTTGGGCTTTCCGGTGCCGCGGCGGACAGCTACGCCAAGGAGGTTGTGGCGGCCGACTTCGAGGAAGCGGGCGACGATGACGTGGTGCGCAAGGTGCTGGCCGATTTCAAGGCAAAGAATGTGGCCCAGTCCGAGCATCAGGTGCGCCGCACCATGGATGAACTGATGGCCACCGCCGTCGACCAGATCAAGAACGCCTGAGCCATGGCTGGCGCATCTTTCGGCCTTCGCCCGCTGCTGGCCCGCGGCAAGCCTCTCGTGTTCCCGTGGATGGGCATTCCGGGAGCAGAGCTTGCAGCCCAGGTGGCGCGCGCCGGGTTTGAGGCCGTGGCCATCGACCTGCAGCACTCCACCATCGACATGGGCGATGCCGCCAAGATGACCAATGCCATCAATGCGGTGGGTGTGCCGGTCATCCTGCGGGTGCGCTGGAATGATCCGGGCATCATCGGTGCCGCGCTGGACATGGGGGCTGCGGCGGTGATCGCGCCCATGACCAACAGTGTCGCGCAGGTCGAGGCGCTGGTGAAGGCCGCCAAATATCCGCCCGTGGGCCAGCGCTCCTGGGGTGGTTACACCATGCTGCAGGCAGCCGGTGTAACGGCGGGCGAATATCTGAAAGAGGCCAACAGCCAGACACTGGTGTTTGCCATGATCGAAACACAGGAAGCGCTCGACAATCTGGATGCGATTGCCGCCGTGCCGGGACTTGATGGCCTGTTCGTGGGGCCGAGCGACCTGTCGATTGCGTTATCAAATGGCGCAGGGATCGACCGGCTTGGCGCGCATACGATCGCCGCCATGAAGAAGGTGGCTGCGGCCTGCCAGAAGCACAATCTCGTGGCAGGCGCTTTCGCCGGCACACAAGATGGCGTGAAGGCCTATGCGGAGATCGGCTTCCGCTTCCTCGCCGGGCCAACGGATACGGAACTGGTGCGCTCGGGGGCTGCTGCGTTTTTGAAGAGCGTGGGGTAGGGGCTGGATTGGCCTGCTGTATCTGCTGAAATTGAACTGGCTAATCTTGTCCCATTCGGTTGGGAGAGGGGGCCAACTCCCGCTTCGGTGGCCGCGGATGATGGTCCAGACAGCGAGAACGTTTTCCTGACTTTATTCCTGTGGCGCACTGGTCTGCCGCCTCGCTGTTTGGAGCAATTCCAGACTGAAATATTCTGCGGGGGATTTGATCTGGCCCCTTGACGGTTTTGCCTGAATTCTATATCCGACTAAAACACTCGGATAACATGACAGGACACTCACCCATGCTTCGCCGTTCGCTTTTCACTGCCGCAGCTGCTCTTGCGCTCAGCCTTGCAGCCGGGCTTCCGGCTCAGGCTGAAGAGGCCATCACCGTTGAAATCTCGCTCAAGGGCAATGCCTTCACACCGGCGGAGGTGAAGGTTCCGGCGGGCAAGCCTTTCGTCATCAAGATGAAAAACGAGAACGCAGCCCCTGCCGAGTTGGAAGCCAAGGACCTGAAGATCGAGAAGGTGGCGGCAGGCAATTCCGAAATCGTGGTGAAGGTAAAGGGCATGCCCGCTGGTAAGTATCTTTTCGTCGACGAGTATCAGGAAGACGTCGCCAAGGGCTATGTGATCGTCGAATAACAGGCTAAGGTCATTCCATGATTGGCGCGCTTATCATCGTCTTCCGGGAAATTCTCGAAGCCGGACTCATCGTCGGCATCGAAACGCCCGGGGCCGTGGCGCGCAACCTTTCCGCCGCCAAGGCTTGATTCGTAGACAGCCAAGGGCCTTCTCGGCAGCGCGGTGGTGGCTGGTTTCACGGCGCCATCGCCAGTGCCTTTGAAGGCGGGCAGGAACTGTTCAACGCCGCTGCGCCGGCCACGGCAGTGGCCATGCTCGCCTGGCACAACATGTGGATGGCCAAGCATGGCCGCGAACTGGCCATGGGCCTGAAGCAGGCGGGCGAAGATGTGGTGGCGGGGCGCAAATCCTTCTATGCGCCTGCCGCATCGTCGCTACGGCGGTACTGCAGGGCTCCGAGGTGGTGCTGTTCTCCATGGCGTGGCCATTTCCGGCAATGGCACGGCGCTTGGCATCCTGACGGTGGCGTGCTCGGCCTCGTGTCAGGCGGCATTGTCTCCTACCTCACCTACAGGCCTTTCTGCGCATTCACATGCGCCACTTTTTCCATGTCACCAACTGGCTGATCACGCCTCGCGGCAGGCATGGCGGCACAATCCGTTGGCTATCTGCAGAAGGCGGGTGCTGTGGAAATTCTGGGCGACACGCTGTGGGACACCTCATGGCTGCTCTCGAATCAAGCCTTGTGGGCCGCGTGCTGCACACGCTTGCTGGCTACATGGACCAGCCCACGGTGTTGCAGGCTGTGGCCTATGGCTTTGTGGTTCTGGCCATGTGGGGCGGTTCGCGCATCATGTCGGCGCAGGCCCTGCAGGTGCGCTCCGTCCAACCCTCTGCGGCAGAATAGTTACTTCGCGAAATCGCTGGCGCTGTCTCGATGGCAGCGCGGCAAAGACGCGCGTATCGCAATCCGCAGTAGGCCTGAAGCGCACAGCCAGCAGCATCAAGGCTGAGCCATGCACGGCAGCGCCCAGGGTCACATGGTCATTCCAGTTGTAGTTCAGGCGCGCTTCACCCCAGGTATAGGAGGGGGTTGAGGCTTCATCCTCGTAACCCCGTAGCCCAGCTTGCCGATGGCTTCGAACTTTTTCGGCGAAAGGGTACGGTGCCCGTGGTAATGGCCTGTAGTAATAGTTGCCCGCGCCGTCGGTGTCCGGTTCGTAGTAGAATTCGGTTGTCAGGTTTGCGCCATCAGACTTGCCCAGTGTGAAGCCGGAATAATACTCGGCAAAATCGGCAGTGGCGGGGTCGTCGTTGAAATAATAGCCGGCCCCCAGAGATGCGTTGAACACGTCCGAGAATGTGTAGGTGGCGGTGGCATAGGGCAGCCAGCGGTCGCCCGTGGGATCAATCCAGCCGTTCGCGGCGCTCCAGATTGAAGTCGAGGGCGAGGTTGCCGAATTCCGGGGCCACATCGACAGGCGGGAATCCTGGTCGGCCTTGGGCTGTGGCGTGCCGTGGTCGAAGGTCTGGATCGAAGCGGAGGCGGAGAATTATGCCGTAGCTGGGCGTGATCTGGAATAGCCTGCGGGCTTGTGATCGGAATTGGTGAAGCCTGAGTCCATGTAGTCGGTCACCAGTGTGCCTTCAAAACCGATGTCGAAGGCGGGGTACTCCGGGGCAGGCGGAGCTGCGAGGTCAGCCGCATGGGCTGAGACCGTACTCAACAAAATGGCAGCGATGCCTGCGGAAATCTGTTTCATCTTGCGTCCCCTCTGGTGAAACATGCCTTTCTCCCGCATGTTGGCCAATCCAGGTTAGCAAATCATTAACCATGATTTCCAGATGGATTTCGATCCAGCGGGGCGTTTGACGGCGCGGGCCATTCCGGCGAAAAGGGGCCATGGACAAGCCCGATACCCCCTTGCTGAATGCCACCCAGGAAGCCCTGCTGGACCGGCTGGTTGACCTTGTTCGGGCCGCGGGCCCTTGCCGGGTGCGCAAACCGACAAGTATTTCGTCAACACCAGCCGCATCGTAGCGGCCCATGGCGACACGGAAGTGACCTTTGTTGGTGTTCATGCGCCGGCGCGTGGTGGCGGCGCTGGAACCGGCCATCCGCCTTGCCAAGGCGCTGGTGCCGGATGTGAAGATCAGGCGGCTGGTGC
Organism: Hyphomicrobiales bacterium; assembly: GCA_046349175.1. Lineage (GTDB taxonomy): Bacteria > Pseudomonadota > Alphaproteobacteria > Rhizobiales > Aestuariivirgaceae > Aestuariivirga. The sequence continues at coordinate 43,051 of JAXMCS010000022.1, forward strand.
AGGAAGGCGAAGTGGTGCCATCCGAGCGCAAGCTCATGGAGATCACCGCTCCATGAAAACTGTCGGAAGTGGAAACCGTGCTTCTGCAGAAGGTCGGCTTTCCCTGTGTCTCCGCCAACAACGCCTATGAAATGTGCCTGGCCATGCCGGGTTCCGCCTTCATGGACATGCACGCCCGGCACGGTTCCGGCGCGGAGATGAACATTCTCGCCGCCTACGGCGCCATGGTGGGGTCCAATGCGGCCAAGCGCACCAGCCGCCATGCGCGTGGTTTCGTGGGATCGTCGCAAGATCTGACAGCGCCATTTTTCGGCGCAGCGGGCGGCATGGGCACCATGCCCCATGCGCTGGTGGGTTACGCCGGTGGCGATGTTCTCGCGGCCATGAAAATGTTCGCCGAGACGATCCCTGAGGCGAAGTCGTTGATCGCGCTTGTGGACTACACAGGTCATGAAGCCACGGACGCCCTGCGCTGCGCCCGCTGGTTCTATGAAGAGGCCAAGCTGAACGAACAGGGCAAGACCTTCGGCATCCGTCTCGACACCCATGGTGGGCGCTTTGCCGAGGGGCTGGACTACGAGAAATCAGTCGATGTGGTGGGCCACTGGCTCAATGTGTCCGGCGAATACAATATTGTGGAACAGGTGCTGGGTGGCCGGGCCGTGCAACTCGACCCGGGCAACATCCTGGTGGACAAGGTGCGCCGCATCCTGTTCGGCAAGGGTGTTTCGGTGGCCGCCGCCATCCATGCCCGCCGCACTCTCGATGAGGCGGGCTATACGTCTGCGCAAATCGTCGGGTCTTCAGGTTTTGATCCGCAGAAATGCCAGATCATGGGGGCGGCCAAGGCTCCGCTCGACATGGTGGGCACGGGCTCATTCCTGCCGGCCACCCTGACGGAAACCTATGCCACGGCCGACATTATTGCCTATGGTGGCGAGCGCCGGGTAAAGGTAGGACGGGAATTTCTTTTCGACTAAATGGCCCATGCTAGGCATTTGTTAGCGATTCGCTTACAGTATGGACCGTCTTTGGGGGCCTCAAAGAGGCAAGAGGATGATGAAGAAACTTCTTTCGACAATTCTGGGTGTCGTGCTGGCGCTGACGCTCTCCTATGGTTTTGCGGAAGCGCGGCAGATGAAACGCCCCGCCGCCGCGGTGCGCGTGCATGTGGACATCGGTTCACAGACAATGTCGGTCAATGTCAACGGCATGCCCTACGGGTATTGGCGCGTGTCCACAGCAAGGCCCGGCTACCATACGCCGCGCGGTACTTATCGCGTGACCCGCACGGCCAAGGTTTACTTCTCCCGGAAGTATGACAATTCGCCCATGCCGAACTCGGTGTTCTTCTATGGCGGCTATGCCATTCATGGCACCTATCACGTCAAAAACCTGGGCCGCCCGGCCTCGCACGGCTGTGTGCGCCTTGCCCCGCAGAACGCCGCCCGCCTGTATTCTCTTGTGCAGCGCTACGGCTCGCGCAGCACCGTGATCACCCTGACGGACTGATCCAGTTCACCGTTTCACATTGGCGGCTCCCGGGCTTGACGCCTCGGGGGCCGCTTTGCATTTTGGGGGTGGAAAGGAATTCCAAATGTCGCGCATTGCAATCATTACAGGCGGGGCCCAGGGCATGGGAGCTGCCACCGCCCGGCGTTTCAAGGCCGACGGGTTTCGCGGCGTGGTGCTGGTTGAC
>JAXMCS010000023.1:0-42561 GCA_046349175.1 Hyphomicrobiales bacterium
GTCGCGATAGACCTCGATGCGGCGGCGCAACTCGTCGTCGGTCAGGTCTTCCGAACGGCGGCGGTCCGCCAGGATTTTCGGAATGGGCGTGTTGATGGTGATCTGCGGCATGATCACGATCTTCGGCCCCTTCATTCCCGGCTGTTGGCCGGGCTGCTGGCCGGGTTTCTGGCCGGGTTTCTGACCAGACTGCTGTTGCTGCTGCGCCTGTGCGGCGGCGGCTTCTGCAGCGGCCTTTTTGGCTTCCTCGGCAGCCTTTGCCTTTTCCACGCGGGCACGCAGCACGTCACGCTCGTCACGCAATTCCTTGCGCAAGGCCCGCTCCGTGGGCAGCGACAGCTCGTTCTCGGCCAAAAGATCGCGCATCGCATCCAGGCGGTTGCGAAGGTCATCGTCGTTCAGGCTGTTGGGGTCCAGGTTTCCCGCGAGAAAGGCCTTGGCCTTCTTCTCTGCTTCGGGGTTGGCAGGATTGGCATCCAGCTGCTGCACATTGGCGGCGTCAGGTGTGGCAGGCTTCTGGCCCGCATCAGTCTGGGCCGGTTGCGCGGCGGGTGGCGGCGCATCCGCCTGCTTGGGCGGTTCCACCTGCGGCGTTCCGGCCGCGCGCTTCTGTGTTTCGGCTTCGGCGGCTGCAATGATGCTTTCAAGCTGCTGGGAGACATCTTCCGGCAGGGCGGGGCGCTTCTTCAGGGCCTTGGCCATGCGCAGCTTGTTCTGCAAGTCCTCGTCGCTCAGGCCCGACACGGGCCGGTCATCGGTGAGCAGCGAAACAAGGGGGCGCGGCAAGGTGGGGGCTTGCGCATCGCCTGCATCAGCCGCAGGTGCGGCATCGGCTGGCGGATTCTGGGTCTGCTGCTGGTCAGCCGCCGCTGGTGCCTGATCGGGCGCCTGATCGGCTGGCTGCTGCTGGGGCTGCTTCTTGCGCTTGCCAACGGGGGCGGCGGGCCGCTCGCCACCTACATCAGCCGGGGCAGCGGATTGGCCAGCATCTGCCGGCTGCTGGGCTGCGGCTTCGCGGGCATCCAGTTCGGCGCGGGCGGCAGAGGCTACGTCCTGCAAGCGGGCGCGCACATCATCCGGCAGGCCCTGCTGCTTGGCAAAACCTTGCGCGGCGCGCATGCGCTTGCGCAACTGGCCGGGATCGAGATTGGCGAGTGGCGTTTCGTCGTTGAGGATGGCCAGAACCTCGTCCGGAATGGCAGGCGCTGCATCAGCGGGCGCAGCCGGTGCATCCGCCGGGGCATCAGCGGGGGCTTGCGCCTCGGTCTGAGCCGCGGCATCGCCCGTGCCATCTGTTGTGGCATCCTGCGCCCAGGCTGCCCCCGTCACCAGCATCAAGGCCAAAAGGCTCACTGCGCCGCGTTTCATTGCCATACCGTCCTCCGACTCAATTGCGGGCGCAATTATCGCACCCCTGATCGCCCTGCCCTATGGCCTGCCGATGCGGCAGCAATAAGGGCGGAATATGGGCGCCCTGCCACAAGGCTGAACCGCAGATGAACGGTTACACCGGCAGCTTCACCGCCGCCCTGAGGCCACCCATGGGGGCATCCTCCAGCATGATCTCGCCGCCATGGGCATGGGCGATATCAAGCGCGATGGCAAGGCCGAGACCTGTGCCCGTTTCATCGAGGTTGCGGGCGTTGTCGAGGCGCACGAAGGGGCGGAAAGCCTCTTCCCGTTTGTCGGCGGGAATGCCGGGGCCGTTGTCATCGACATAAATCCACAGGCGCTGGTCCTTGATCTCGCCGGAAATCTCGACCTTGTGGCCGTAGCGCACGGCATTGCTGATGAGGTTGGCAAGCAACCGGCGAAAGGCATTGGCCTTGAGGCGCACCGGCCCCGCCGGAATGGACTTCACCTGCACATCGGCGTCGGAATCCGGGCGGTCTCGCTCCACGTTCTCCACCGTGGTGCGGACTGCTTCTGCCACATCCACATCAGTCACCTGCTCGCCACCATCGCCCTTCACAAAGGCCATGTAGTCTTCCAGCATGTGCTGCATCTCGTCCACGTCCTCCTTGAGGGGATGGACCTTGGGATTGTCGCCAATCACTGCCAGTTCCAGCTTGAAGCGGGTGAGAATGGTGCGCAGGTCGTGGGAGACCCCCGCCAGCATTGCAGTGCGCTGTTCCACGTGCCGGGCGATGCGGCGGCGCATGTCGAGAAAGGCGTTGCCGGCCTCGCGAATTTCGGTGGCGCCACGTGGGCGGAACCCGGCCGTATCACGGCCCAGGCCAAAATCCTTGGCGGCTTCTGCGAGTTCAAGAATGGGGGTGATCTGCTTGCGCAGGAAAATGGTAGCAATACCCAAGAGCAAGGCGGAGGAGGCCAGCATCAGCGTCAGCAGAAAGGGCGTGTCCCGCGCGCTGCCGCGTTCGGGGTCGGTGAGAAAGCGGAAGATCGTGCCCTTCTCCACCTCCACCTGGATTTCCACCTTGCCGCCGTCGGCCTCGCTGTTCACCCAGATGGGGCGGCCCGTGTCCTGATCGAGATAACGAATGATCTTGCGGTCAAAAAGGGCATAGAACGGCGGCTGCTGCTGTTGCGGCAGGGTGGCGCCGCGCAGCACCGTCATGTCAAGCTTCAGCTTGTCGTGGGCCACCGTTTGAAGGCGGTGCAAGTCGGCCTCGCTCCGGCCGGAGGCATCATAGCTGTCCACCATCAGGGCGATCTCCCGCGACAGGGAGTGGCCCAAGGCCTTGGTGACATTGTCCCAGTAGCGGTCAAGGATCAGCCCCGCCATGATCGTCTGCAGGATCACCACGGGGGCGATAAGAATGATGAGGGCGCGCTTGTAGAGGCCACTCGGCAAATGCCGCTCAAGCCAGCGGCTGAAGCGGGAATAGAGGCTCATCAGCTCACTCCTTCCACAAAAAGCACATAGCCTTCGCCGCGCGCTGTTTGCAGCAGCACCGGGTTGGCGGGATCTTTCTCGATCTTCTGGCGCAGCCGGTTGATCTGCACGTCCACAGCGCGGGCGGTTTCATCCTGACCGGGGGCACCCAATTGCTGACGCGACACGGGCTCGCCCGCCCGCCCAATGAGGCTGCGCAACAGGTCCTTCTCGCGGCCCGTAAGGCGCACCGGCACGCCATCTCTCTGCAGCTCTCCCGTCTCCATGTCGAAGAGGCAAGCGCCGAATTGCGCCTGCTTGATGACAGGCCCCCTCGCCCCGCCCCGCCGCAGCAGGTTACGCAGGCGCAGAAGCAATTCCTCCGGCTCGAAGGGTTTGGTCAGGTAGTCATCGCTGCCGGACTCCAGCCCCTTGATGCGGTCGGCACCATCGGCCAGCGCCGACAGCATCAGCACTGGCACGGCCAGCTTGCGGCCCCGCAAATCCTCTGTGAAGCGGATGCCGCTTTCGCCGGGCATCATCACATCAAGCACGATGGCATCGAAGACGAGGGCTTCAAGCTGCTTGCGGGCTTCTGCGGCGCTGGCAGCCACGGTAACGCGAAAGCCGTTGCGGGAGAGGTAATCATTGAGCAGCGAACGGATGCGGCGGTCGTCATCCACCACCAGAAGGTGGGGGCTGTCGTTCATGGTGTTTTCCGGCCGGCCCGGGCGATCCAGTCTTCAGCCGTCTCGCGGTTTTCCGGATTGATCAATTGCACCAGCAGGTCCTTGTAAGCGATATCGCCCTGCATCTGCTGCAGGCTCGCGATGGCGCGGCGGAAGCGCTGGGTCTGCGGGGCAATCAGCTTGTGCCACAGGGCCTCGCCCTCAGGTGTCAGATAAAGCAGGCGCTGGCGGCGGTCTTCCTCGCCGGACTTCTGGAAGACATAGCCCTTCTCGATCAGGTCCTTCAGCACGCGGCTCAGCGACTGCTTGGTGATGCGCAGGATATCGAGCAGCTGGGCCACGGTCATGCCGGGGTTGCGTGCCACGAAATGCAGCACGCGGTGATGGGCGCGGCCAAAGGCCAGGCCTTCCAGAACCGTGTCAGGATCCGCCACAAAGTCGCGGTAGGCAAAGAACAGCAGCTCAACCAGGGCCACGGCTTCGGGCTCGGAGAGCGGCTCGTTCGAAATTATGTCAGTCATATTGACATATTTTCCATATCTGTTAGCGTTTCCATTCCGGCAAGTGATGCGGCGTGCGGTGTCCAGCGATTCACCGTTATATGGCATGGGCTTGCTGCAATGCAAAACCTTGCGGGCCAAAACCCGCTCAATCGTGAGAGTAGCTCCTGGAGGAGGACCATGGCCCTTATTCCCTTTGATGACCGCGACGGCGTGATCTGGTTCAACGGCAAGATCATTCCATGGCGCGAGGCCAAGGTGCATGTGCTGACCCACGGCCTCCACTACGGCTCCTCCGTGTTCGAAGGCGAGCGCGCCTATGGCGGCAAGATCTTCAAGAGCAAGGAGCACACGGAGCGCTTCCGCAAGTCGGCCAACATCCTGGATTTCGATCTTCCGTTCACGGACGAAGAGATCAACAAGGCCAAGGACGAAGTGGTGGCGGCCATGGGCGGCGGCGACCAGTATGTGCGCCCGGTTGCTTTCCGCGGCTCGGAAATGATGGCCGTGTCGGCGCAGAACAACAGGATTCACGTGGCCATCGCCACCTGGCTGTGGCCTTCCATGTTCGATCCGGAAACCAAGATGAAGGGCATCCGCCTCGACATCGCCGAGTATGCAAGGCCCGACCCCAAGTGCGCGCCGGTTCATGCCAAGGCCGCCGGCCTCTACATGATCTGCACCATTTCCAAGCACAAGGCGGAGAAGAAGGGCTATGCCGACGCCATGATGCTGGACTGGCAGGGCCGCGTGGCCGAATGCACCGGTGCCAATATCTTCTTCACACGGGACGGCGCCATCCACACGCCCATTGCCGACTGCTTCCTCAACGGCATCACCCGCCAGACGGTGATGGCGCTGGCCAAGGAACAGGGCCTGGAAGTGATCGAGCGCCGCATCATGCCTGAGGAACTCAAGACCTTCAACGAATGCTTCATCGTCGGCTCAGCCGCCGAAGTGACACCGGTTGCCGAGATCGGTCCCTATACGTTCAAGCCGGGCAATATCTCGCGCACCATGATGGACGCCTACACCAAGGCCGTGCGTCTCTGAGGTTGTTGCAGGGCCCGCGCATGGGAGGTAAATTGCCTCCCATGATTTCCCGCCGCGCCCTGCTCTTCGCTCCCCTTGCCTTCATCAGCAAAGGCTCTTCGGTTCATGCCGAGGAGCCTTTTTACATTTCGCCCAATGATGTCTCGCGTGTGGCCTACAAGTTCCGCCGCCGCGAAATGGACTACAAGACCAGCGAGCCGCCGGGCACAATCGTGGTCGAGCCGAGCAAGCGTTTTCTCTATTTCGTGCTGCCTGAAGGGCGCGCCATCCGCTATGGCATCGGCGTGGGCAGTTCCTTCAAGAAATGGAGCGGCACGGCTACAATTGTTCGCATGGCGAAGTGGCCCAAATGGACCCCTACCAAGGAAATGCTGGCGCGCCACAAGCCCTATGAAAAATACAAGGACGGCATGCCCGGCGGTTCCGACAATCCTCTGGGGGCGCGGGCCATGTATCTGGTGGACGAGAATGGCGTTGACCATCAATACCGCATTCACGGCACGCCTGCCGCCTTCACCATCGGCCAGGCCACAACATCCGGCTGTTTCCGTATGCTGAATGCCGATGTGATCGAACTTTATGGACTGGTGAAAATCGGCACACGGGTGGTGGTGAAGCCGGGGCCCATCGGCTTCTGACGCCCCGCATGGCCGAGACCGAACTTTATCTTCCCGTGAAGCGCCATCTTGAGGCGCAGGGTTATGTGGTGAAGGCGGAAGTGCGGGGGTGTGATGTGCTGGCGGTGCGCGGCGCGGAACCTCCGGTGATTGTGGAACTGAAGACGGGGCTGACCCTCGCCCTGCTCTATCAGGCCGTCGAACGCCTTAGCATGACCGAGCATGTCTATATCGCCATTGCCCGGCCCAAGCGCGGTGTGGGCGCATCAGCCTTGAAGCTGTGCCGCAGGCTGGGGCTGGGGTTGATTGTGGTGACGGCCGCAGGCTCGCTGGAGGTGCTGGCAGATCCTGTGCCTTATGCGCCGCGCCTCAACAGCAAAAAGCGCGGCCTGCTTTTGAAAGAGTTCAATGCCCGCAGCGGCGATCCAAATATCGGCGGCAGCTCGCGCACACCGCTGATGACGGCCTACCGGCAGGATGCCTTGCGCTGCGCGGCGCATCTGGCGGAACACGGGGCATCCGCATTCGCGACGTGAAGGCGGCAACGGCGGTGGACCGGGCGGTAGGCATTTTCCGCGACAATGTCTATGGCTGGTTCGCCAAGGCAAGCCGTGGCGTTTACCAGTTGTCGGCAGACGGAAAGGCCGCAGTGGCGCGTCAGGGCACCAGCACCTGAGGGCGCTCAGAACTGGGCCGGATTGATGGGGTAGGTGCCGCCCTGCAGCTTCTGCCAGACACAGGCGATAGCAACGAGCATCATGCTTCCGGTCAGCGCCGGCACGAGAACAAAAGTCCACCCTGCCCCTGTGAGATAAGCAAAGAGCGCGGTGGCACCCGCTGGCGGATGTATGATGCGCAAGGCCGCCGTGGACGAAATGGCAAGGCCAACCGCCAGCGCCGCGCCCCAGCTGTAGCCGGGGACAACCATCACCAGCACCACGCCGATCAAGGCTGCCACAAGATGCCCGGCCACCACGTTAATGGGTTGGGACAAGACCGCCGTGGGCGCGGCAAAGAGCAAGACTGCGGAAGCCCCAAAAGGCGCCATCAGCCACGCATATCCCGTGAGCGCGGCAAGCGCCGACAGGGCGACAATAGCAAGTGCTCCGCCAAGTCCTGCCATGGCAATAGAACGCAGATGCATGGGTGGCTGGTGGCGGAAGAGGAAGCGGTTCATGGCCCGCATCTCAGACATTGATCTTCACGGGCGCCGCCACGAGTTCACGCATCAGGCGCGCCACGTCGGGTGGTGGCACTTCCTTCACTTCGCCCGCCTTGAGCGTGCCCAGATGGAAGGGGCCGTATTGCAGGCGGATGAGGCGGTTCACCACACAGCCGAAATGTTCGAAGAGCTTGCGGATCTCGCGGTTCTTGCCCTCAGTGAGTGTCACGCGATACCAGGTGTTGCTGCGCGTGGTGTGGCCTGTCTCCTGCACCATCTCCACGCTGCGGTAACGCACGCCCTGCACGGTCACGCCGCGGCGAAGAAGTTCCACATGGCGTTCGCTAAGTCGCCCGTGCACACGCACGCGATAGACGCGCGGCAGGGCCGTGTCCGGCGACATCATGGTCTGGGCCAGCGGACCATCAGACGACAGCATGAGCAGGCCTTCCGAGTTCACGTCAAGGCGGCCCACATAGACAACCCGCGGCTTGGACTTGTCCCAGGCGGGCGGCTTGAGCGACGGTAGATCATAAATTGTCGGGCGGCCCTGCTTGTCGAAGGCGGTAACCAGCACATCGAGCGGCTTGTTGAGCATGAACAGGCGCGGCTGGGCGCGGGTGGCAGGCGACAGGCGCTTGCCATCCACCTCCACCGTGTCGCCCTCCTCCACCGGCACGGTGGCTGCGGCCACAGCGCCGTTCACCTTCACGCGGCCATCGGCGACGAGGCGCTCAGCCTCGCGGCGCGAGCCGACCCCGGCCTGCTGGAGATAGACATTGAGACGCATCAGCCGCCCGTCACGGGTGGGAAGAAGGCCACTTCGCGGGCCCCCACAATGGAATCCGACATCTTGGCGTGCTGCTGGTCGACGGCGGCGCGGATGATTTTTTCGTCAGTGAAGGCCGCGGCGCAGCCATTGTCCGTGCGGATCAGATAGTCCAGCAACGCGCCCACCGTGGTGACATCAACTGGCGGAGTGATCTCGTCAGCGCCACGGCCGATCAGCTGGCGGAAGCGCGCGAAGTAAAGAACCTTCATTCGTTGTCCACCACATGGCGGAGGCCCGCGCGGAAATAATCATAACCGGTGTAAAGCGTGAGCGCCGCCGCCACCCAAAGCCCGACGATGCCGACGAGTGTCACGCCGGGCACCACCTCGTCACCCGCAGGGCCGGCAATGAGAAAGCCGATGGCCACCAGCTGCACGGTGGTCTTCCACTTGGCAATCTGCGTGACCGGCACGGAAACGCTGAGCTGGCCCAGATATTCCCGCAGGCCCGAGACCAGCACTTCGCGCGCCAGAATGATGATGGCCGCCCAGACATGGCCGCCGCGCAGGATCTGGTCGCCGCACAGCACCAGCAACACCACGGCAACCAGAACCTTGTCGGCAATGGGGTCGAGCATACGGCCCAGGGAAGAATGTAGCTGCCAGCGGCGCGCCAGATAGCCATCCAGGAAATCGGTGATGGCGGCGATGATGTAAATGAAGAGCGCGATCCAGCGGGCCGTGAGCACGCCCAGCCCGGTGAAGGCCTCGGCACGGTCTGTCCAGAGCAGCAAGGCCGCCACAACTGGCACGGCCACAATGCGGCCGTAGGTGAGGATGTTGGGAAGCATCCACACCTTGGAGCCGCGTGCCATTTGCCCTTGCCCTGTTGTCATGTTTTCCATTCAGTTGGCCTCGGGGTGGAAGTGGTCGAAAATGGCCTGTGCCAATTGCCGGCTCACCCCGTCCACGGCAGCCAAATCAGCCACATTCGCCTTGCTGATTGCTTTCGCCGATCCAAAGCTCTGGAGCAAGGCCTTCTTGCGGGTGGGCCCGATTCCGGGAATTTCATCCAGCGGATTGACGCCGATGGCCCGGGTGCGGCGGGCGCGGTGGCTGCCAATGGCAAAGCGATGGGCCTCGTCCCGCAAGCGCTGGATGTAATAGAGCACCGGGTCGCGCGCCTCGAGCATGAAGGACGGTTTACCGGGCACATAGAAGTGCTCACGGCCCGCGTCACGGTCCGGTCCCTTGGCCACGCCCACGAGCGGAACAGTGTTGATGCCCAGTTCGGCGAGCACGCCTTGCGTGGCCGAAAGCTGGCCCTGGCCGCCGTCGATCAGCACAAGGTCGGGCCAGTCCGGCGTTTCGCCCTCCGGCTTTTCCGCATCCCCCTCTTTCAGCAGGCGGGAGAAGCGGCGCGTTAGAACTTCGCGCATCATGCCAAAATCATCCCCGGCGACTTCCTCCTGGCGGATGTTGAACTTCCTGTATTGCGCCTTGATGAAGCCTTCCGGCCCCGCCACCACCATGCCGCCCACGGCATGGGCCCCCTGAATGTGGGAGTTATCGTAAATCTCGATGCGGCGCGGCGGTGCCTCAAGACCGAAGACGCGAGCCACACCTTCCAGCAGCTTGGCTTGCGACGAGGACTCCGCCAGCTTGCGGCCATTGGCTTCGCGGGCATTGGTGACTGCCTGGTCGACGAGCAGTTTTTTCTCGCCGCGCTGCGGCAAAAGAATCTCTACCTTGTGGCCGGCACGGGTTGAGAAGGCCTCTTCCAGCAACTCATGCTCGGCCACCTCATGGGAGAGCAGAATGAGCGGTGGAATGGGCTTGTCGTCGTAGAACTGACCGAGGAATGCCTCCAGCAATTCGGCGTCCGTGGTGAATTTGTCGGTCCGCGGAAAATAGGCGCGGTTGCCCCAGTTCTGGCCGGAGCGGAAGAAGAACACCTGCACGCAAGTCTGTCCGCCCTCATGGGCCAGCGCGAAGACATCCGCCTCCTCCACCCCTTGCGGATTGATGCCCTGGGACTGGGTGACGAAGCTGAGCGCCTGGATGCGGTCACGGAAGCGGGCCGCGGCCTCGAAATCAAGCGCGTCGCTCGCGTCCTCCATGCGGCGGGCCAGTTCCACCTTCACCTCACCGCCGCCCTTGGACAAGAACGTCTCGGCCTGTCTCACCAGGCCTTCATAATCCTCCGGCGTCACATAGTTCACGCAAGGCGCGGCGCATCGCTTGATCTGGTAAAGCAGGCAGGGTCGGGTGCGGTTTTCGTAGACTGAGTCCGAACAGGTGCGGATGAGGAAAGCCTTCTGCAACGTGTTGATGGCCTGGTTCACGGCCCCTGCCGAGGCAAAGGGGCCGTAGTAGCTGCCCTTGATGGTGCGGGCGCCGCGGTGTTTCACAAGTTGGGCGGCGGCGTGGTCCTTGGCAATCAGGATGTAGGGGAAGCTCTTGTCGTCGCGTAGCAGCACGTTGTAGCGCGGCTTCAGCTTCTTGATGAGGTTGCTTTCCAGAAGCAGCGCCTCGGCCTCGCTCTGCGTCACCACAAATTCCATGTTGCAGGTGAGCGCGATCATCATCGCGATGCGGTTGTTGTGGCCTTGTCCGCGCGCATAGTTGGAAACGCGGTTCTTGAGGTTGCGGGCCTTGCCCACGTAGAGCACGTTGCCCTTCTCGTCATACATGCGATAGACGCCCGGCCTGCCGGGCAGCCGGGTGACGAAATCGCGAATGAGATCAGCGCCCGTCAGGCCTTGCGGGGCCGGGGCCGTGGTGGATTCGGGCATGCCGGATATTTAGGCCGAAATGCGCGTCAGACAATGGCAATAGCACGCAAGATGCGGCAATTGCGGGAGGACTGCCGCGGGCTTAAATGGGGCTATGTTCTGCCCCAAGCCAAGTCAGTGGTGGTCGACCTGCGCGGCCTTGTTGGCCTTGGCCTGCCAAAGTGTTCCCGCTTTTTCCCACCCGCACATCGAAGTGGACATGAAGACCAAGCTGATCTTCGACCAGAATGGCATGATCACCGGCCTTGGCCTGTTCTGGGCTTTTGACGAGAACTACTCCGAAACTGCCATTGAGGACCTGGACAAGAACAAGGACGGCGTTTACGGGCCGGATGAGCTGTTGCCGCTGACAAAAGCCAATCTTGAGGCCATCAACGAATACAATTATTTCACGGCGGTCACGCTTGCTGGCGAACCTGTGGCCATGGGCAAGCCGGACCTGGGCCACACCCTGCAACTGGTGTCTGATGGCCGCCTTGCCATGTATTTCACTTTGCCACTGGCAAAACCGGTGGACCCCGCACTGGGACATTTTGCGGTGCGCATCTTTGATCCGGAATACTACATCGCCTTCAATTACACCGAGCAGACGCCCTTGCTGGACGAAGGACAAAAACCGCAAGACTGCGCACTGAAATTGCTGCCGCCGCCCGACAGTGGCGATCTTGAAACCACCCGGCTTTTTCTTTCCAGCAAGGACACGGCCTGGAAGCCCTCGCCGAAAGAACAATATGGCGGCCTGTTTGCCCAGACCGTCGTCGTCACCTGCGGCAAGGACAAGAAAAAGTAGCTGCCAAGCGCGGCTCGCGTCACCGCAGCCGTTCAATCTCCACACCCACGCTTCTCGCGTTGGGGATGATATCGGGTTTTTCCACGCGCACCCGGGCGGCCAGCACGCGCTTGTCGGTGAGGCAGCTCTGGGCGATTTTCTCGCACAGGGTTTCCACAAGATTGGTATGGCCTGCGGCGATGATGGCCTCCACCTTCTTCACCACGATCTCGTAGCTCACCACATGGCTGATGTCATCGTCGCCGGAGCCCTCTTGCACGGACAGGTCGATGTTGACGATGATGCGCTGCGGCCTCTGCTTTTCCTGCTCATAGATGCCGATGGGGGCGAGCAGCTCCAGGTCGCGGACGAAAACATGGCGCAGGCGCTTTTCTGCACTCGCCACATGGTGCGATATCATCGGCTTCTTGCTCATTCACTCACCTCAACCACATCGGGCGTCTGCCAGACGAGATGCTGGCCGCCATCCAGCGCGATCATCTGGCCGGTCAACGCCGGCTGCGACAGTATGAATTTTGCCGCTTCCGATATTTCCCGGGGCGACGTGCCGCGCCCCAGAAGCGTCAGGCGGGCCTGCTTGTCAAACTCGGCCTGGTCCATGCGCACCGAGGGCAAGGCCGGGCCAGGGCCGATGGCATTGACGCGGATGCGCGGCGCAAGCGCCTGGGCCAGCGTGCGGGTGGCCGTCCACAGCCCCGTCTTCGACATGGTGTAGGAGAAGAAACGCGGGTTCAGCTTCCACACCCGCTGGTCGATGATGTTGATGATGTTGCCGCGCGCCATGGCCGGAAGTTGCCGCGCAAAACTTTGCGCCAGCATGACAGGGGCGCGGAGATTAGTGTCCATGTGCCCGGCCCAGGAGGCGTGGGTGATCTCGCCCACGTCATCCGGCTCAAAAACGGAGGCATTGTTGATGAGCACGGAGAGTGGGCCGAGCGCCGCCACGGCTTCGGCAATCAGGCGGTCGGGCGTTGCCTCGTCAGCGAGATCGCCCTGCACGATGGCGGCCCGGCGGCCGAGCGCGCGGATGCTGCCGGCCACCTCCTCCGCCGCATCCCGTGAGGTGTTGCAGTGGATGACGATGTTGTGGCCGGCAGCTGCGAGATCAAACGCCAGCTGACGGCCAATGCGCTTTGCCGCGCCCGTGATCAGTATGGTTTCAGTCATGACTTCGGCAACAGGATGACATAGTGCTTCTGCAACTTCTTCACGGTCTCCCAGGTTCCGCTGAAGCCGGGGGGAATGATGAAAGCGTCCCCCTTCTTGAAGCGCTCGCCCTTGCGCTGGCCTTCGGGGGTGAGCACGCATTCGCCCGAGATGATGTGGCAGAACTCCCATTCATCATAGCTCACCTTCACCTTGCCGGGCGTGGACTGCCAGATGCCGCACAAGAGGCGGCCCTCCTCGCCTTCCCAATGGTTCCAGGTTTTGGTCAGGCGCTTGCCGGAGATGAGGCGTGAGGGGTCTGGTGAGCCCTTCTCCATCTTGGGGGCGCCCTTGCCCGCGGTTTTCATGCGGATCACCGCAGGACTTTTCTTGGCCATGGTCATGTCTCCAAATGTTTTAAAAGGTCTTCGCGGCTTGCGGCAAAATCGCTGGCAATCCACCAGTCTTCAAGTTCGCGGAGCGCGCGGCCAAGGCCGGGGCCAGCGGCAAGGCCGGCCTGCTGCAAATCCTTGCCGTTGACCGGAAAAGTTGGCGGTACCCAGTGCCGCGGCAGTTCCGCCAGCTCCTGCCATTCCGGGGCAGACAGGGGCGCGCGGCTGCGGGCCCAGGTGAGACTGACGGCATCGGCAAAGGCCGCCGCCCCCAGATGATAGATCATCTTGTGGCGCTCGTTGGGGCGGAACTCCGGCGTGATGGCGGGGGCCTCTTCCAGCTTCTGCAAGCGAGCCTTTTGCGGGTTGCTGAGGCGGAAGCGCCCGCCCACATTGGCAGACTGGCCGTTCAGCGCAAAGAGCCGCAGCAGCGGATCAAGCGGCAGGCGCTTGATCACACGCCAGTCCGGCAAGCCCGGCAGCACAAGCCTAAGGATGCCCGCCTCCTCCATGGCCTTCAGCGCCAGCCACGGCTTTGGGGCGGCCAGCAGCTTCAGCATTTCCTGGGTGATGCGCTCCGCCGAAAGCGTGGTGATGCCCTTGCGCAGACGGCGGCAGGCGGCCAGTCCATCGGCCTGCAACGGGCCCCGTCCGTAATGGGCGTGAAAGCGGAAGAAGCGGAGAATGCGCAGATAGTCTTCGCGGATGCGCCGGGAGGGCCGCCCCACAAACCTCACGCAGCGCTTGCGGATATCATCGCAACCGTTTGTATAATCAGTAATTTGTCCCGCGGCGTCACAGTACATGGCGTTGATGGTGAAGTCACGGCGCTCAGCATCTTCGGCCCAGTCCGTGGTGAAGGCCACGCTGGCGCGGCGGCCATCGGTCGAAACATCGCGGCGCAACGTCGTCACTTCCACAGGTAAATGCTGGCAGACGAGCGTGACGGTGCCATGGTCCAGCCCGGTGGGATGCACGCCAAATCCGGCGGCCGCGCCCCGGCGCATCACCTCGGGCGGCAGCAAAGTGGTGGCAATGTCCACATCCGCCACGGCAACACCCAGAAGCGCATTGCGGATGGCCCCGCCTGCAATCCGCGCTTCGCCACCGCCTTCGCTCAACACCGCCAGAATGTGTTGCAGGCGCGGCTCCACGAGCCAGGGCGCGCCGGCCAGCGATGGCATGTCACGTCGTGCTGTCTTCGCCATAAAGCCTGTCGCCCATGTTGCGGATCATGCCCGCGGTTGCGCCCCAGATATAGCGGTTCTGCCAGGGATAGACATAGTAGTGGCGGGTGGCCCCGCGAAACTCCCGGGCATGGCGCTCGCAATTGGCGGCCTGCATCAGAAAGGCCAGCGGCACTTCAAAGACATCGGCAACTTCATTGGGGTCCGGCTTCAGGCTGAAACCTTCCCGCACCAGCGCCACCACGGGGGTCACCAGAAATTGTGTGACTGTGAGATAGCCATCGAGAAACCCGATGGGCTCCACAAAGCTGCGGGCCAGGCCTGTCTCTTCCTCGGTTTCGCGCAGTGCCGTTTCCAGCGCAGACTCACCTGCTTCGCGCCTTCCGCCGGGAAAAGCGATCTGACCTGCATGCTTGGAGAGATGTTCGGTGCGCTGGGTCAACAGCATGGTCAGGCCTTGCGGGCGCATGACCACCGGCACAAGCACCGAGGCCTGGCGCGGCTGCACGCCCTCCGGAATCATGCGGGCCTTCTGGTTCATGTCATCGTCGCTGCGGTCCCAGCTTGCGGGCGGCTCACGCAGCAGGCGGCGCGCGGCACGGGCGCGGAAATCCTCGATTGCACTCATCTAGGAAAGACCGATCTCGCTGGCTTTCTGCATGGGGAAGAATGTGCCGGAAGACCAGACGCCGAACCACTGGCCTTCCGTGACCCCCAGCGCCACCAGATCATAGAACAGGCTGCGCACCACCAGTGCCTCCAGATTGGCGCGCACCAGCACATAGGGCTTGAGGCCTTTCGTTCCCTCCTCATCGGCAAAACGAAGGGGGTGTTCCGCATCCACGGTCACGGCATCATCGCAATTGGTTTCAAAGCTGATCACCTGGTCACGGCCCTCGCCTTCCGCCGTCATAAGGATGGCGGTGAAGGGCGCATCGTCAACGCGGATCCCCACCTTCTCCACTGGGGTGACAAGAAAGTAATTCTCCTCATCGCGGCGCAGCACGCGGGAGAACAGCACATAGAGCGGCTTCCGGCCGATGGGCGAATTCATGTAGAACCAGGTGCCGTCGGCGGCGATGCGCATGTCAATGTCGCCGCAGAAGGGCGGATTCCACAGGTGGACGGGCGGCAGTTTTGCGCCGTCTCTTTGAACATCCTTTAACCCTGCCAAGGGATTGCTTGCATCGCGGCTTGCCGCCATCATCGCTCCTGAGATCAAGAATCAGTGATTTGGCCTTTTTCCCGTCACGCCGAGACGTAAAGAGGGCCTAACACCTGTCACGCAACACGATAGTGGAAGACACAGCGAAAGTCATGGCCAGCAGCACCGAGCCCGGAACCCAATCCATCAAGTCGATCGATGCCGCCAGTGCGCAATTGGCCAAGGCGCGCGAGGCGCTGAAGGCCGTTGTCTTCGGTCAGGACAAGGTGATCGACCACAGCCTCACCACCATTCTGGCGGGCGGCCATGGCCTGATCGTTGGCGCGCCGGGCCTGGCCAAGACGCGCCTGGCCTCGGCGCTGGGCACTGTGCTCGGGCTCAGCGAAAAGCGCGTGCAGTTCACCCCCGACCTGATGCCGGCCGACATTCTGGGATCGGAAGTGCTGGATGAAAACGAGCGGGGCCAGAAGTCGTTCCGTTTCGTGCCGGGTCCGGTGTTCTGCCAGTTGCTGATGGCGGACGAAATCAACCGCGCCAGCCCGCGCACCCAGTCGGCGCTACTGCAAGCCATGCAGGAGCATCATGTGACGGTGGCCGGCCAGCGCCACGACCTGCCGGAACCCTTCCACGTGCTGGCCACCCAGAACCCCATCGAACAGGAGGGCACCTACCCCCTGCCCGAGGCGCAGTTGGACCGCTTTCTGATGCAGATCGACATCGGCTATCCGTCAGCGGAGGCCGAACGCAAGATGATGTTTGCCACCACGGGGGCAGCCGAACAGCCACCATCTGCGGCGCTCACTGCCACGGACTTGATGGCCGCCCAGAAGCTGGTGCGCAGCCTTCCGGTGGGTGAACAGGTGGCGGAAGCCATCCTCCGTGTGGTGCGGGCGGCACGCCCGGGACCGGATGCCGACAGGCTGGTGAATGAGAGTGTGGCCTGGGGGCCGTCGCCGCGTGCTTCGCAGTCCCTCATGCTCGGGGCGCGCGCCAAGGCCCTGCTGGAGGGCCGCCTGTCGCCGTCCATCGATGATGTGGCCGCTCTTCTTGAGCCCGTGTTCAAGCACCGCATGGCGATCAGCTTTGCGGCGCGGGCGGACGGCAAGTCGGTGATCGATGTGATTTCCCATCTGGCGGGGCTGCTGGCCTGATGGCAGCCACCTCCGCCACACTGCGCACGGTGCTCGAACAGGGTGAAGGCGCAGGCCTTGCCCTGCCGCCGCTGCTGGTGCAGGCGGAACGCATTGCCGCCACGGTGATCCTGGGCGTGCATGGCCGCAGGGCTGCGGGCCCCGGCGAAACCTTTTGGCAATACCGCGCCTATGGCTTTGGTGACTCGACGCAGCGCATCGACTGGCACCGTTCGGCCAAGGCAGACCGGGTGTTCATCCGCGAGAATGAATGGGAGAGCGCCAACACGCTGTGGCTTTGGGCCAACACGGGCGCGCGCATGAATTTCCAGTCGCATCTCGCGGCGACCACAAAGCGCGAGCGGGCCCAGCTTCTGGCCATGGCGCTAGCGAGCCTTGCCTCGCGGGCCCATGAGCGGGTGGGTGTGCTGGGCCAGCCACGGGGGGCCGGCTATGGCCGGGTGGCGTTGGTGCGGGTGGCTGAGGCGCTCTCGACTTCTGGCGTCGACAGATTGCCCGGCATCAGCGGCCAGCAGAAGCGCTCTGCCGCGTTGCTGGTGTCGGATTTTCTGGAACCGCTGGAGGACGTTCGGGCGGCGCTCACGGCCATCGCCGCTCAAGGGGTGCGCGGTCATGTGGTGCAGGTGTGCGACCCGGCGGAGGAAACGCTGCCTTGGCAGGGACGCGTGGAATATTTAGGATTGGACAAGCCGATCAATTACTTGGCGGGAAAAACCGAAGTGTTGCGTGAAGCCTATCAGGCGGCATGGACGGCGCATCGTGATGGCTTGCGCGAAATCTGCCGCAGGCTGGGCTTCAGTTTCACCCTGCACCGCACGAGCGAGCCCCCGGCCCGCACCCTGCTTGCCCTGCACCAGCAGATCAGCGAGCGCACGGGCACTGGAGGCGCTGTGTGAGCGGCTTTCTGCAAGCCCTGGGTTTTGGCACGCCGCTGGCGTTGCTCGGCCTTCTGGCACTTCCGGTTCTGTGGTGGCTGCTGCGCTTCACGCCGCCCCGGCCGCGGCAGCAGCCGTTTCCGCCCATTCGCATTCTAATGAGTTTGCCGCGCCCACAGGAAACGCCAGACCGCACCCCCTGGTGGCTGATGCTGCTGCGGCTTGTAGTAGCAACGGCCCTGATCCTCATGGTGGCGCAGCCCTTCCTGTCGCCCCGCAGCAGTGTGGAAGTGCCCCACGGCCAGAAGCTGATCGTGGTGGATGATGGCTGGGCTTCTGCCGCCACTTGGGAAACACGTCGGCAGGCGTTGTTTGCGGCGCTGGAAGATGCGCAGGCCCGTGGCGAACAGGTGATCGTGGCGGGAACCGCGCCCCGCGCCACCGCCCAGACCTATGCGCCGGAAGCGGCCCGGGCGGCCTTGGACCGTTTGCGGGCCTTCGCCCTGTCGCCCCTGTCCAGCGACCGCATGGCCCTCCTCCCGAAACTGGCGGGAACAGCGGCCACACAAAGCGCCTCCATTCTCTGGCTTGCGGATGGCCTCGACAGCGGCTCGGCTGACAGTTTTGCCCAAGCTCTGCAGCGGCTGGCACCGTCGGCCACGCTGCGCATCATCGGGCCTGAAGCCAAGGGCCTGCCGCTGGCCCTCGGCCCCCTCAGGATCGACGGCGGCGACATCACGGTTGATGCACTCCGTCCTATGGCGGGGGTTGCGCAAAGTGTGATTGTCAACGCCAAGTCTGCCAATGGCCGGGTGATTGCCACTGCGGAAGCGCAGTTTGGCGGCAGCACGCGGGCCACGGCACGGCTCTCCCTGCCCTCGGCCTTGCGCAACCAGATCCAGAGTCTGACGCTGGAAGGTCAGGACCATGCCGGTGCGCGGCAGTTGATGGACGACCGCTGGCGCCGCAAAACCATTGCGCTCATGACACCGGAATCGAACGAACAGGCGCAACCCCTGCTCTCGCCACTGCACTTTGTGTCGCGCGGGCTTGAGCCCTTCGCCGAACTCTATACGCCGCAGAGCAGTGCTGACCTTGGCAACCTGCTGGATGCGGGATTGTCCATGCTTGTGCTGGCCGATGTCGGCACACTGAACGAGGCCGACGTGGGCAAGGTGTCTGACTGGCTGGACCGTGGCGGCATTCTGCTGCGCTTTGCCGGCCCCCGCCTGGCCGCCGGGCATGACACACTGGTGCCCGTGCAACTGCGCGAAGGCGACCGCACGCTGGGCAGCGCGCTCTCGTGGGAAACGCCGCAGGGTCTGCAACCTTTTCCCGCCACTTCGCCTTTCGCGGGTCTTGAAATTGATCCACGCATCACGGTGTCCCGGCAGGTGCTGGCAGAGCCCGATGCCACGCTGGCAGACCGCACCTGGGCCAGTCTGGCCGATGGCACACCGCTGGTGACAGCGGCCCCCCATGGCAAGGGCCTGATCGTGCTGTTCCATGTCACCGCCAATGCGAATTGGTCAAACTTGCCGCTGTCCGGTCTTTTCGTTGACATGATGGCGCGTGTAGCGGGGCTTGATACCACGCAGGCCGCAGGCGACACGGCGCAGGGGGCGGCGCGGTTTTCGCCCCGCCTGGTGTTGACCGGTGATGGTGCGCTCACCACGCCGGATGGCAGCGCCGAGCCGGTGGAAGCCAGCGCCATCGACAAAACCGTTGTCTCCGCCACCCATCCACCCGGACTTTATGTGGCGGGCGGACGCGAGCGGGCCCTCAACCTGGCGCTCGTCCCTGAGGGGCTTATGCCCATGGCGGCGAGCGTTGCGGGCGTCACGGTCGAAAGCTTCACACCCGCGCCCCGGCAATCGCTGGTGCCGCCCATCGCGCTTGGCGGTTTTGCGCTGTTCCTGCTGGATTGCCTGGCCACGCTGTGGCTGGGCGGACGTTGGCGGCGGGCCGCCGTGATGGCGGCTTCCATTGCGCTGCTCTTTGCCCTTGCGCCGCAGTTTACGCCGCACGCCGAAGCGCAGGAACTGGCGATGCAGGATGCGCTGCAGCCCCGCCTTGCCTATGTCAAAACCGGAAGCGAAGACGTGGACAACGAAAGCGCCCGCGGGCTGTTGGGGCTTTCGCTGGTACTGGCCGACCGCACATCGGCCAGCCTGTCGGAACCGCGTGGCGTCGACGTGACAAAAGATGAATTGGTCTTCTACCCACTTCTCTATTGGCCGGTGTTGTCCGAAGCGGCAGAACTTGATGACGCCACGCGCAGCAAGGTTTCCGCTTACATGAAGAATGGCGGCATGATCTTCTTCGACCTGCGCGATGGCGGCATGGATTCAGGCGGCAGTGCGGCGCTTCAAAAAATCCTTGCGGGGCTCGACATTCCGCCGCTGGAGCCAGTGCCCGACAAGCATGTGCTGACGCGCAGCTTCTATCTGCTCAGCACTTTCCCTGGCCGTTATGAGGGTGGGCCCTTGTGGGTGGAATCATCACTGGGTGGCACTTCGGCTGATCCCGGAACGGCAGATGGCGTCTCCTCCATCGTGATCGGCACCAATGACTATGCCGCCGCCTGGGCCATGGACGACAATGGTGATCCGCTGTTTGCGCTGGTGCCGGGCAGCGACCTGCAGCGTGAATATGCCTTCCGCACCGGCATCAACATCGTGATGTATGCGCTGACCGGCAACTACAAGGCTGACCAGGTGCATGTGCCTGCCCTTCTGGAAAGGCTTGGGCAATGATGCGGCTTGGCCCCTGGGAACTGACATTCCAGCCCTTTGTGGGCTGGCCCGTGTTCTGGGCGCTGGCGACGCTGGCCGTGGCCGCGGCAGCGGCATTTCTGGCGCTGCGGATGCGGGGCAGCGTGATGCGGGCGGGCGGGCTGGCGCTGTTGCTGCTTGCCATCGCCAATCCGCAACTGTCCCGGCAGGACCGCGCCGTCTTTAACGACATCGCCGCGGTGATCGTGGATGACAGCGAAAGCCAGAATTTGGGTGAGCGCCGCGCCCAGACCGATGCGGCGCTGGCGGCAGTGAAACAGCAACTCTCGCAATTGCCGGGGCTTGAGGTGCGGGTGGGCCACACAGACCCCGCAGGTGTCCAGCAGAACAGCGGCACGCGCATGTTCGCAGCACTCGCCCGGGTGATGGCCGACATTCCGCCGGACCGCTATGCGGGTGCCATCTTCATTACCGATGGCGAAGTGCATGATGCGCCCGCCGAGGCCGAGCGCGGCAAGCTGGCGGGGCCCCTTCATGTACTGCTGACGGGCAGCAAGCGCGAGATTGACCGGCGCGTGGCCATTGACCAGGCGCCGCGCTTTGTCATCACCGGGCAGCACCAGAGTGTGACCTTCCATGTGGAGGAAGTGCCGGGCGGCGGGGCCGTCATTCCCGTGACCGTGAAAATGCCGGATGGCAGCGAGCAGAAATATGCGCCCAAGCCCGGAGAGGCCGTGACCCTTGATGTGCCCGTGACCCGCGCCGGGCAGAACTATGTCGAGATATCCGCCGAGGTGCGCGACGGGGAAATTTCCACCTCCAACAACCGCGCCGTGGCCATGATCGAAGGCATCCGCGACCGTTTGCGGGTGCTGCTCATTTCCGGCGAGCCACACCCCGGCGAGCGCACCTGGCGCAACATGCTGAAGGCGGATGCGGCGGTTGATCTGGTGCACTTCACTATCCTGCGCCCGCCCGACAAGCAGGATGGCACGCCCACAAAGGAATTGTCGCTGATCGCCTTCCCGACGCGCGAGCTGTTTGTGGACAAACTCGACCAGTTCGATCTTGTGGTGTTTGACCGCTACCAGCGCCAGTCCATTCTGCCCGACACCTATCTCTCCAACGTGGCCGATTATGTGCGCAAGGGTGGTGCGGTGCTCATATCCTCCGGCCCGGACTTTGCCGGGGCGGATGGGCTGGCGGGCACACCGCTGGCCGATGTTTTGCCGGCCCTGCCCTCTGGCCAATTTATTGAACAGGGTTTCAAGCCGGTGCTGTCGGACACGGGCCAGCGTCATCCTGTGACGCAGGATTTGCCTGGCGCCAATGCCGGAAAGCCCACCTGGGGACGCTGGTTCCGGCTGATCGACACCACGGCCCAGCCGGGAGCCGAGGTTCTGATGACCGGGCCTTCGGACAAGCCGCTGCTTGTGCTTGCCCGGCAGGGTGAAGGCCGCGTGGCGCAGTTCCTGTCGGATCAGGGCTGGCTGTGGGCCCGGGGCTTTGAAGGCGGCGGCCCGCAGGTGGAACTTTTGCGGCGCATTTCCCATTGGCTGATGAAAGAACCGGAACTGGAAGAAGAGGCGCTCTCCGCCCATCAGGAAGGTGGCGCGCTTGTGGTGGAACGGCGCAGCCTGGCCGACAGTGCAAAGCCTGTGGCCGTGACCCTGCCCGATGGCACGGCAACCGAGTTGGCCCTTACGCCCTCCCGCCCCGGCCTGTTCACGGGCCGCATTCCGCAGGCGAAGAACGGGCTTTACGCCTTGAAGGATGGCGCGCTCTCCGCCTTTGCCGTGGTGGGCTCTGCCGACCAGAAGGAATTTGCCGAGGTGCGCGCCACGGCGGAGGTGCTGGCCCCCGTTGCAACGGCCACTGGAGGTCAGGTGTCATGGCTCGAAGATGGCGTGCCGCGCTTCAGCAAGCAGAAGGCCGGGCGCATCATGGGTGGACAAGGCTGGATGGCGCTGCGCGACAACCAGCAGTTCCGCGTGCTGGCGGTTCACGAGACGCCGCTCTTTTCCATGTTGGCCAGTCTTGGCGTGCTGCTCATCGCCTTCGGCATGATGTGGTATCGCGAAGGGCGCTGAGAGCGGCGCGCCTCATGCATTCAGGTGACCGGCCTGCCAGCGCCAGTCCGGCAGCACAAGGCCATGGGCGGTGGAGAGCGCCCCGGCGCGCAATTCCAGAAAGAGAAGGCGCGCGGGATCGACAGGCCCCGGCAGCAGCAACTGGCCATCGGGCACTTTCATGAATCCGACCCGGGCATAATAGGGCGCATCACCCACCAGAATCACAAGGGCATGGCCCTGCGCCTGTGCCTTGGCCAGGGTGGCCTTCATCAGGGCAAGGCCAATGCCCCGGTTCTGGCGCTGGGGATGAATGGCAATGGGGCCGAGCAACAGGGCCTGAGTGCCCGCCTTGCCAATGCGCAGCGGCCAATAGCTGATTGTGCCCACCAGGCCCAGTTCCGCATCACGCGCCACCAGCGACAGGCCCGGAGCTGCACGGCTGCCCTCGCGCAGGCGATAGGATGTCTTGGTGCGGCGCGACAGGCCGAAGGCCGCATCGAGCAGCGCTTCGATGGCGGGTTGATCATGTTCGGTGGCGTCAGAGAGTGAAAATTCAGGAGGCATGTGCGACATGGCGTGACCAGCAGGAGCGAGGGACAAAGGCCGCCAGGCCATCACGGCATGGGACCGGTTTCAGGAAACGGCGAAACCGTCCTGTCCTCGTCGCGCGCGGGTGCCCGTCTGTGTCATGGCGGCGCGCATAGACGGGTGATGCCCTTCCGTCAAGTTCACCATTCCAGGCCAATGGGCCGCTTGCCCCACAGCTCCTCGATGCGGCGCAGCGAGGAGGCCTGCACATCATGCGGCATGTCCTTTGCGGCAAAGAACTTCGCTTCGAGAATTTCCATGGTGGGCGTGAAGCCAGACCACGCAAACTCGCGGAGCACATAGACGACCAGATGATCGCCCGGAAAATGCGTGTGGTTGGAAAAGACCCCGTGCAGCAGGAATGGCCCCTTTGGCGTGACGGCGGCCTCTTCATGCAATTCGCGCCGGGCCGCCTCTTCGCAGGTCTCGCCAAACTCCACGCCGCCCCCCGGCAAAATCCAGCCCGGCGCATAGCTCTGCTTCACCAAGAGCACGCGGTCGTCCTTGTCGATCACGATGGTGCGGGCCCCCAGCGTGAGGCCGCGCTTCCAGCGCAGGTATTTCCGCCCCACGGTTCCGTGGATCACCCTTGATACGATGTGCCTTGCATTCATGTTGAGTCACCTGCCGCATGGCCTTATGGGAGAGGCCTGAAACAATTTCCAGAGCGGAATCTGTACCATGAGTGATCTTGTCATGACCCCGGTTTCCGGCAAGCGGGGAATCAACGATTTTCTTGAGGTGCCCTTTGCGCTCTACAAGGATGATCCCAACTGGGTGGCGCCGCTTTATCTCGAGCGTTACGACCACCTGAACCCCAAGAAGAACCCCTACTTCAAGCATGCCGAGGCGCAGCTTTTCGTGGCCTCCCGCGGTGGCAAGCCGGTGGGGCGCATCTCCGCCCAGCTCTGCCAGCTGCATCAGGCGCGCTACCAGGACAAGGCCGGTCAGTTCGGCTTCTTCGAATGCGAGGACAATGACGAGACGGCGCGGGCCCTGTTCAATGCGGCCGCAGGCTGGCTGAAAGGCAAGGGCATGGACAAGATGCGCGGGCCCTACAATTTCTCCATCAATGACGAGATGGGTCTGCTGGTGGATGGCTATGACACGCCGCCCAACATGTTCATGGGGCATGGCCTGCCACGCTATCCCGCCATGGTGGAGCGCCTGGGCTTTGCCAAGGCCAAGGACGTGATTGCCTATTACACCAACCACACGGGCGATTATCCGCCGGTGCTGAAGCGCATCAGCCAGCGGGCGCTGAAGAGCGGCGAGGTGAAGCTGCGGCCCCTGGAGCGCAAACACTTGAAGCGTGACATCCGCATCATCATGGACATTTTCAACGATGCCTGGTCGGAGAACTGGGGATTTGTTCCGTTCACGGAGGATGAACTGGAGAAGCTTGGCAATGACATGAAGCTTCTGGTGACCGACGACTATGTTGTGATCGCCGAACTCAATGGCGAGCCGGTGGCCTTCTCGGTGTTCCTGCCCAACATCAATGAATGGATCAGGGACTTCAAGGGCCGGCTCCTGCCCTTCAACTGGGCCAAGCTGGCGACAAGCGTATTGCGCAAGCGGCCAACCTCCATCCGCATGCCGCTGATGGGGGTACGCAAGAAGTTCCACGACAAGCCGCTGGGCTCGGCCATGGCGGTTGCGATCATCGACAAGGCGCGCGACTACCAGATCAAGCGTGGCGTGAAGGAATGCGAGATGTCGTGGATCCTCGAGGACAATCACGGCATGCGCCACATCATCGAGTCGGTGGGCGGCAAACCCTACAAGACCTACCGCATCTACGAGAAAGGCATCTGAGCTTGGCGCTGACGTGGCGTGCCATTGTGCTGGCGGCGGGGCGCGGCCCCGGTGACCCGATGGCGCAAGCCTTCGGGGTTGCGCACAAGTGCGGCATTCCTGTTGCAGGTGTGCCCATGTTACAGCGAGTGCTGGCGGCCGTGGTCGGGCTTGTGGAAGGCCCCATCATCATCAGCATTGATGATGCGGCGGCGGGCCGGGCCGCAGCAGGGCCGCTGGCCCCGCAATGCCGGATGCTTGCCTCTTCCACATCGGCCCCCGCCTCGGCGCGGGAGGCAGCATTGGCCGCAGGCAGCTTTCCGGTGCTGGTGACGACGGGTGATCACGCACTGCTGACCCCTGCCATGGTCACCCACGTGCTGCGGCAGGCTGAGGCATCGCTCTACCGATTTTTGCGTCGGCCTTGCCACGGCGGAAACCATTCTCGCGGGCTACCCCGAAACAAAGCGCACATTCTTCCGCCTGGGGCCGGACCGGGTTTCAGGTTGCAACCTGTTTGCGGTGATGAATGCCCGCGGCCTTGTGTTGTTTGACACCTGGGCCGCCATCGAGAAGAATCGCAAGAAACCCTGGAAACTGGTGGCGGCCTTTGGCCTGACGCCGCTTTTCAAATTCATCCTGGGCCGCCTGACCCTCGCCTCCGCCTTTGCTGAGATTTCGCAGCGCTTGGGCATCCGCGTTGTTCCCCTTCTCCTGCCCTTCGCCGAGGCCGCCATTGATGTGGACAAGCCCTCTGACCACATTTTGGCCGAGTCCATCCTGTTGAAACGGGCTGCCACCGGAGGGGGGCCATGAAATTCACGCTTGCGCATTTTTCCGACGTGCATCTGGCACCGCTGAAGGCGGGGGATGTGTTCGGCGAGTTCCGCACCAAGCGGCTGATCGGCGGCGTGTCCTGGGCGACACGGCGGCGGCACCAGCACGAGCGCCGCATTGCGGATGCCCTGAAGGCCGACATTCTGGCCCATCAGCCGGATCACATCGCCTTCACGGGCGATCTGGTGAACATAGCGGCCACCCGCGAATTTGCCGAAGGTGCAGCCTGGATGACCGGCTTCACCACGCCGGAACAGATGAGCTTTGTTCCCGGCAACCATGATGCCTATGTGCGGCGCGCCCATGCCACGGGGTTGGCGCAGGTGGCGCAGTATGCAGGCTCCTCAGCCGAAGCGCATCCGGATGAACATTTTCCCTTTGTGAAGTTGAAGCGCAACATCGCGCTGATCGGGCTTTCCTCCGCCGCGCCGCAAAGCCTGTGGTCGGCAGGCGGACATGTGGGGGAACGGCAGTTGAACGCCCTTTCGGCAAAGCTTTCGGATTTGCGGCAGCGCGGCTTTTTCCGCGCGGTGATGATCCACCATCCACCACTGCCCGGCCTTGCAAAGCCGCGCCGCGCCCTGGCCGATGCGGAGAAGCTGGAGAAGGTTCTGGCCAGCAACGGGGCTGAACTGGTGCTGCACGGCCACAACCACACCACCATGTTCCACACGCTTGCGACGCAGACGGGCAAGGCCCATATCATCGGGGTGCCGTCGGCCAGCATGGGCCATGGCCACACGCATGAGGCTGCCGCCTGGATGGCCTATGACATCGACCGCAAAAAGGGACAGTGGAACACCGTGTACCGCATGAGACGATGGGACGACGCCGCAGGCCGTTTCCGTGACGCGGAAACGGGCGAACTTGGCCATGGCCCCGACGCACCTGCCACCGGAGCTGCCTCCTGATGTTCTCGGTGCTTGACCGTTATGTGCTGCGGCAGGTGATGCTGCCCCTTGGCGTGAGCCTGCTCATCGGCCTCTTCATGATGCTGGCCGAGCGCATGGTGCGGCTGCTGGAAACCGTGCTCGGCAAGAAGGACAGCTTCGGCGCGGTGTTCGAACTCCTCGCCTATCTGGTGCCACACTATCTCGGCATGGCCATTCCGGCAGCACTGTTTATTGGCCTGCTTTTCGGTTTCAACAAGCTGTCCAAGAACCATGAAGTGGAAGGCATGATGGCGGCAGGCATGGGCCTGCACCGGGTGGCCCGGCCCACTATTTCTCTGGCCTGCTTGTTCTCTGTGGCATCGCTCGGCATTTTCGGCTGGCTGCAGCCCTACACGCGTTATGCCTACCGCACGCTGATCTTCGACATCCGCAATGTCGATGTATTCTATCTGGCGCAGGAAGGCGTGTTCATGCAGTCGGGCTCGCGCACCTTCATTCTCGACGAGTTGGACCGCGGCAACAACGTGTTCAAGCGCATCTTCATCTATGACGACAAGACGCCCTACAGCGCAGAAACACTGACAGCCTCCGATGGCATCTTGATTCCGGTTGAAGGCCAGCCACGCCCGGTGTTGCGCCTCAACAACGGCCACCGCCTGTTCATCGAAAACCTGCCGCAGGCGAATGGCGATCCGGTGCCGCCCGCAACAGTTGCCGAGTTCAACACCATGGATACGCCGCTCGGCAAGGTGAAGAAGGACATCGTGCGCCCACGCGGCGTTGACGAGCGCGAGTTGACGCTGCCCGAACTTTTCACCGGGGCCTATACGCCCAGCAAGGACCTGACGGCGAACGACGTGCTCTCGGAAGTGCATTGGCGCATCGTCAACATTCTTGGCATGATGGTGCTGCCTTTCCTCGCCGTGCCCTTTGCGGTGAGCCATGGCCGCAGCCCGCGGGCCTATCGCCTGGCGCTGGCCATCGGGCTTCTGGTGGCGTTTCATGAAATCATCCAGCAGGGTGCGCTGGCCACCCGTTCATCGGGGTTGTCGCCCTATCTCACGCTGTGGCTGCCGCTGGGCGCGCTCACAGCCTTTGCTGGCTGGCGCTTCTTCCTGGGCAGCTTCCGCCTGAAGACAGACAGGTCGGAAGGCGTGTTGCAGGCCATCCATGAGACGCTGTCGCGGGTGGTTTCGCCCGTCACGCGGCTGTTCCGCCGGAGGCTGGTGCGATGAACCGCATTGCCCGCATGATCAGCAAGATGGTGTTGTTCCGGCTCCTCATCATCGCCACGGGACTTTCCATCTTCGTATTGACGCTGGAGGTGGTGGCCTATTCCGGGGAAATCCTGAAGCTGAACCCCAATGCCGCCCTGGCCATGCTGAACTACGCAGGGCATCGCCTGCCGCAGACGCTGGGCACCTTCCTGCCCATCAGCATGTTGCTGGCCATCTTGCTGGCACTCACCGAACTCAGCTACCGCAACGAGTTGTCGGCCATCTGGTCTATGGGCATTTCATCAAGCCGCCTGCTGTTCATGCTGGCGCCCTTCGCGCTGCTGGTGGGCGTGGCGCATTTCCTCATCCAGGATGTGGGCGTGCCCTGGGCCGCCCCCACGCTGCGCGAATGGGCCATCGGTGACTACAGCCTCAAGGCCCTCAAGAATGACGGTGACGAGGCGCTGTGGATGCGCTCCGGCACGGACATTCTGCGGGCCGCCCATGCCTCGCCGGATTCGAAGGTGCTGGATGGCGTGATCATCTTCAAGCGCGATGCAAACGGTCTGTTGCAGGAACAGATTTTCGCCAAGCAGGCGGTGCAGGGCAAAAACACCTGGCAGCTGACCGGTGTCACCATCTATTTCCGCGGCAACCGCGCGCCTGAGCAATTGGCGGAAATGACCTATGGCGGCACCATCAAGGCCGCAACGGCAGGCTCGCGCTCTGGTGACCCGGAGGAGATGAGCTTTGGCGATCTCAGCTATTTCATCAGCAACAACGGCTTCGGCATCCGCCCGGCTTTTGTCTACCAGACTTGGTTGCACAAGCGCCTCACGGCCTTTGTGATCTCGCTGGTCATGCTGGCCATTTGCCTGCCGCTGACAGCGCGCTTCCGGCGGGGTGGCGGGTTGGGTTTCCTGTTCATGGCCGGTGTGGCACTGGGTTTTGCTTTCTTCGTGTTTGACGGCATATCGCTCTCCATGGGCGAGCTTGGCTTCATCGCGCCGTGGCTTGCGGCCTGGGCCCCGGTGCTGATCTTTGCGGCGGCGGGCGTTTATCTCAATCTACGGACCGAGCAGATCTAGCGTTGCCATGATAGCGGGCGTCATCATCAATCCCAGTTCGGGCCGTAACCGGGGCAAGGGGCTGGCGTTGGCGGAGGCCTTGAAGCCTCACACTGCAGTTGCCGTGAAAGTGCTTGGCCGCTTCAGCGATCTGGTGCCATCGCTGCAGGCCTTGGCGAAGAGCGGCGTTGATGTGCTCTACATCTCCTCCGGCGATGGCACGGTTCAGGCCATTCAGACGCTGCTGGCCGAGGAGAGGATTTTTGCCGCCCTGCCCCGGCTGTGCCTCATTCCCCATGGCACGACAAACATGAATGCGGCGTCCGTTGGCTTGCAGATCAAGAACGTTGCGGCGCAGGCAGATTTCATCGTGCGCAATGTGGTCAGCCGCAGCGTGGAATTTCCCACGCTGCGCTTGGCGAACCCTTCCGATGGCAAGCCGCGCCATGGCATGTTTCTGGGCACGGGCGCATTGGCGCAGGCGGTGAAGCTGACCCAGACAAGCCTGAACGACAAGGGCGTGCATGGCGACCTTGCGGGTGCTGTGATGATGGGAAGCGCCTTGTGGAAATACCTCACCCGTGCGCCAGACCCCACGGACCTGAGCCGCATTGACCGCCCGCATGACATGACGGTGGCGGCCGATGGCGCGGCATTTTGCGAAGGCCCGCAGCTTCTGTTGCTGGTCACTGTGCTGGACAGGCTGATGATGGGTGCACGGCCCTTCTGGGGCAGCAAAAACGCGCCCTTGCGCCTCACCCGCGTCGCCTATCCACCGCCAAATCCGCTGCGCTGGACCCTGCCGCTACTCTACGGCGGTGAAGCGCGCCGCGCCCCACCCGGCGCAGACAGCCGCGCGGCCAAGTGCATCAGAATTTCCGGCCCTACGGACTATGCGCTTGACGGTGAGTTCGTGAACGTGCGTGCGGGTGAAGCGCTGGAGATCGAGACAGGTCCCAGCTTCACCTATGTGCAAGGCTGAGCCATGGCTGACGCCGCCCTCTTGCAAGTGATCGCCGCCAGCACGCTTCAGCCGGTGCATGAGGCAGTGCGGCGCTGCGCGGAAGAGCTGCGGAAAGACTGGCCCGAGGCCGCCGCGATTCTGGCCTATGGCAGCGTGCTGCGGAACGATGCGCCAAGCGACACGCTGATTGACTTCTATGTGCTGGTGCAGAGCCGTGCAGGACTGGGGCGCAATCCCCTGCTCCGCGCCTTTGGCCATCTGGTGCCTCCCAATGTCTATTATGGCGAGGCCCACACACCCAGCGAGACATGGCGCTACAAATACGCTGTTGTCACGCTTGATGATTTTGCGGCCTGGATGTTACCCACAACAGGCAATCCCTATTTCTGGGCGCGCTTTGCTCAACCCTCGCGCTTGATCTGGCAGGCCGATGAGGCGGCGCGGGTGCGCACGCTGAGTGCCTTGGGCGAGGCCGCGCGCACGGCGTTCCGTCATGCTGTTGCGCTGGCTCCTTCGGCTCAACCTCTTGCGCAGTGGCAGGCCCTGTTTGAGGCGACATATCAAACGGAGTTGCGGCCTGAATCCGCGGGCCGGGCCCAGTCTCTGGTGGCCTCCAATGCTGACTATTTTGAAAGTTTGAGCGCCGCCCTGGCGCCGGTGCAACCGCTCGCCGCCGCGTGGCCTGCCAAACGCTGGCAGGGCAAGTTGT
The DNA here is from genome assembly GCA_046349175.1 of Hyphomicrobiales bacterium. GTDB lineage: Bacteria > Pseudomonadota > Alphaproteobacteria > Rhizobiales > Aestuariivirgaceae > Aestuariivirga. The sequence goes on from JAXMCS010000023.1 coordinate 30,009, forward strand.
GGTCGCTGGCGCGGCTTTTCAAGGCGACTTTCACCTTCCGCGGTGGCGTTGATTATGCAGCGTGGAAAATCGAGCGCCATTCCGGTGTGAAAGTTGAGGTGACGGACTGGCACCGCCGCCACCCCGTGCTCTCCGCACTCCTGTTCTGGCGCAGGCTGCGGCGCAGCAAGGCGCTGAAGTAGTCAGCGCCTATTCGGCGAGCGGACTTCGCTGCGCACCCGGCCTTCCGAGACGTGCAGCACGCGGTCGGCGATCTCCAGCCAGGCCGGGCGGTGGGTGATTGCAATGATGGTATAGGCACCGCGCAGGGCCGCGATATTGGCAATGATCTCCGCCTCCGAGGCAGGATCGAGGGCGCTTGTCACTTCATCCAGCACGAGAATGCGCGGGTTGCCCACCAGGGCGCGGGCCAGTGAAATGCGCTGGCGCTGGCCGCCCGACAGTTTGTTGCCCATCTCGCCCACATCCGTGTCGAGCCCGTTGGGCAGGCCCGCAACAAAATCCAGAGCGCCAGCCTGGCGGAGCGCCTCGGCAAGCTGTGTGTCCGTGATCGCCGCATCGCGCAGCGTGATGTTGTCACGCACCGACATGCGGAACAGGTTCAATTCCTGCGGCACATAACCAATGCGCGAGCGCCAGGCATTCATGTCGATATCCTGCAGCGCCGTGTCGCCGATCATCACGGCGCCGGCATTGGGCCGCTGCAAGCCGGTCAACAGATCGGTGAGTGTTGTCTTGCCCGAACCCGATGGGCCGCTCAGCACGGTGATCTGGCCGGGCTGGATTTCGCAGCTCACATGTTCCAGCACCTGATGGCTGCCGTGGGAGAAGGAGACATTGGCAAAGCGCAGCAGCGCATCAAAGCGCGGCTGGGCGTGGCCGGTGTTGCTTTCTTTCATCGCCTCTGCATCGGCGATCATGCTTTCGACGCTGAAGAAGGCGCTTTCATTCTGGATGGAGACCTGCAGGTTCTTCTGCAGTTTCGCCGAAATGGAGATGATCTGCACGGCGACGACAGCCCCCACCACCAGTTCAGACAGGGACATGTGCAGGAAACGGTAGGCCGCATAGATTGAAATGCCGACAAAGGCTGCGAGCAAGAAGTCGCCGCCCTGATTGAGACCAGCGCGGGAAAGCTCGCGCTTGCTCAGGCTGCGCATGATGCGCTGGGTCAGGCCCGAGAGCACCGCGATCATGGCGGACTGGCGCGCCATGGTTTTGATGGGCTTGACGTTGCCCAGCGTGTTCACCAGCACCGAAGACAGGTCCGACGTGCTTTGCGTGTAGCGGTCACCCATGCGGCGGGTGATACGCAGCAGGCTTTGCGTGATGGCGATAAGCAAGGCAGCGCCTGCCATGCCGAAAAGCGCCAGCCGCCAGTCCACAAAGATGGCGACGATCACATAGCCCAAGGCCTGAATGGCAAGGCCGATCGACTGGGCGGAAAAGAGATAGGCGTCACCTGCGCGGGCCGCGTCATTGGCCATGGCATTGGACAGGCGGCCGATCTGCCCCTCCACGAAATAGGACCAGCGCGCTCCGAAGATCGCCGTAAGCAGCGCCTGGCGCAGATCAATGCTGAGCTTGGCGGCTGAAATGCCAGCATAGGACAGCGCCCCGTAGGAGAGCAGCCCCTTGATCAGGAAGAGTATGAGAAAGACGGAGACAAAGGCCCCCACGCTCGGTTCCAGCCCGAGCCCAGCGAGCACCTGGTTGAGCACGGCTGTGATGGCATTCTGCTTGCCGCCCTGCTCACCCGAAATATTGGCGAGGATGGGCAGGATGGAACTGATGCCCAGGCTTTCGGAGATGCTGGCCAGAATGAGACACAACAGCAGGATCACCGGATGGCGGGAGCGTTTGCCGAAGAATATTCTGAGGGCGTGATACATGTGGGCCGCTCACTACAGCGAAAGCGCTGGTGCGTCCACCCGCTTGGGTTTCATCCCAGCCGCCCGGTGAAGAAGGCCGCATAGGCCTGCAGCATGGCGGAGAGACTGGGCACGGCAGGCGCGTCACGGCTGGGCAGCGGCTCGGCCAGGATTTGCGCCATGCGGGCGGCGAGTGCAGCCGTATCACCCTGCTCAATCACATTGGCCGGGGCGACAGGGGCCAGCACCTCGGCAATGCCAGTGGGACAGTTGAAGGCCACCACAGGCGTGCCGCTGGCCAGACCTTCCAGCACCACATTGCTTGAGCCTTCAAAGCGCGATGTGACTGCAACAATGCGGGCGGCGCGCATCCAGCGGAAGGGGTTGGCGTCAAAGCCCGCCAGCAGCACGGAATCCGCAAGGCCGAGCCGGTTGATGTGCTGGCGCAGCCGGGCCTCGCCACCAGCAATGTTCTCGCCGATGATGGCGAGGCGGGCCGGAACCCTGCGGCGCAGAATGGCGAAGCCCTCCAGCAGCGCCTCGAAATTTTTCTGGCGTGAGAGGCGGCCCACCGCGACGACAAGCGGCCCCGATGTTTTGGCGAGCCAGGGATGGTCCAACGGCTGCCCGGCGCGGGTCCGCACCTCCTCCACATCAACGCCGTTGGCAATCACCGATAGGCGGTCTGGCGGCAGGCCGAGATCGTGCTGCAGGTGGCCGCGCAATTCCTCGCACACGGCAATGGTGTGGCTGGCGCTTGCGTAGAGCAGGCGGTTCGTGCGGTCCACGGCGGCCGCGAGAGGGCGCGGTAGCGTGGTGCCGCGGGCGGCCTCAAAGGTGCGGCGCCAGGTGGCATTGCTGGCCCGCATGATGAGGGCGCTTTCCACCGGCCGGCCCGCCATGCGATGGGCCAGGCTGGCGGCAATGTGCATGTGGTTGCCGGGGGAGAGCAGCAGGCGGGGCCGCACCTGCCGGATCAGCCGGGCAAGGCCCGGGATGGACAGGGCCAGTTTGCCTGTGCGGCCGAGCCGCGCCGGGCCCATGCCATAACTCCGCACCACAATGCTTTTCGGCAGGGTGGCGGCAAGATGGCCCGTTTCTTCCGCCAACCAGACCTCGACCGTCAAGCCCGCGGCGACACAGGCGGAGGCGATGCGCAATGCATTGCGCACCACGCCTGAGCCGCGCGCATCGTAGAGCATGATGGCAAGATCAGGCGGCGTGCCCTGCCCTGCTTCAAGTGTGGTGTGTGCTGCTGTCATGTTCTGCCTGCGACACATGGCGGAGCGGACCCCAAATCTCAACCTCAATTATCCCAACGCTTTGCCTGCGCGGCGGGATATGGCATGGGACAGGCCGACATGACATCCACCCTCCGTCCCGCCCCCTTGGCCAAGGCCCTTGAACTTCGCGACCGCCTGCGTGCTGCTGGCGTGAAGTTTGTGCATTGGAAGAGCAACGACCATCTGGCGGAGGCGCTGGCGGGCCTGACCGATATCGACCTTTATGTGCCGCCCTCCGACCGGGAGGCTTTCGCCACGGCCATGGCGGGCCTTGGCGCACAGCACATTATCGGCCAGCCTTGGAGCACCTATCCAAATGTGGAGGACTGGCTGCTCTTTGATGAGGCCAGCGGAGGCTTTCTGCACCTGCACCAGCATTTCGCCCTGATGACCGGGCTGAAGCGGGTGAAGCACCTGGCCATTCCCTGGGGGCCCATGCTGATGGAAAACCTGCGGGAAGACGGGGCCAGCGGCTGGCCGATTCCTGCGGCGGAGATGGAGTTCATCATTCTTCTGGTGCGCATCTGGGCCAAGATGCCACCGTGGCGCCGGGCCTTTGGCCAGCGCATTCCCGGCAGCATTCGCAAGGAACTGGACTGGCTGCGCAAAGACAGCAATCCCGAAACCGTGCGGGCGCTGCTGGCGCGGCTTCTGCCCGGCGTGCCCCCCGCCGCGGTGCTTGAGGTCGCCACCGCCGAAAACCCCTCGAAGGCCCAGATCATCTCCGCGGCCCGGCTTTTGAACCGCGCCCTCATCAACAGTGAGCGGCTGCCCTGGGGCCGGGCGCTGGGTCAGGCTGCCGGGCGCAATGGTGCCATGGCGGTCCGGCGCGGGCTGCGCCCGCTCTCGCCCCGCGCCCAAGTGGGAAAGACCTTGCCGGTGTGCGGTGTCACCGTTGCCGTGATCGGTAGTGATGGCGCGGGCAAGTCCACCGTCACAGCGGCGCTCACCAAATGGCTGCGCTTCAAGCTCGACACGGAATGCCTTTATCTCGGCACGGGCGACGGAGGCTCTGGCCTTTTCGACCTCACCCGCCGTGCCGTGCGGGGGGCGGTGCGGGCGGTGAAACCGAAGACCGACACTTCTGCAGCCCGGCCCACGAGGCGCGAAGGTGACAAGCGCGGCAACCGGGTGGTTGCGCTCCATCATCTTCTTCTGCTGCGGCAGAAGCTGGCGCGGCTGCGGCTGGCGCGGGCGCTGGCCGCTGATGGCCGCATGGTGATCCTCGACAGATTTTCCGCAAGACCAGTTTGCCGGCCTGAATGATGGGCCCCGCCTGCAGGAGGGCGAAAGCTATCCCTGGGCCGCTCGGGCTGAACAGGTTTTATTTAGCAAGATCAGAGATTTGCAGCCAGATATTGTGATCCGACTGCAAATTGATTCGGCGACTGCCAAGGCCCGCAAGCCGGACCATGACACAGCGGTTCTCGAACGCAAGGCGGCCATTGTCTCGGCCCTCAACTGCCAAATCCCGCGTGCTGAACATCGATGCCAGCCAGCCGCTGGCGAACGTCCTGCTCACAGCGAGGCGCGCCATCTGGCAGGCCATCCGGGATGCCAACCCGGCAGGCGAGCGGCCCCGTCATCGAACTTGCGGGCCTGCCAGGTGCCGGCAAGACCACGCTGGAGCGAAGCATTGCCCTTGCCCATGACACGCGCACCAGCATTTCGGTTTGGCGCCTGCCCTTCAGCGCCGCGGCACTGAACGTGTTGTGGCAAGCCCTCGGCATTGCCTGGCACGGCCCTCGCCGGCTTGAGTCCCTGCGGCGCGCCATGGCGTTATTCTTCATGCTGCGGGCGGCACCGCAGCGCGCAAAGAAGTTGACCATCCTCGACCAGGGCCTGTTGCAGAAAGCCTGGTCGCTGCTCCTCGACCATCCCGCCCTGCGGCCTGAAAAGCGCGACAGGTTGGTGGCGGCCCTTGCCCCCTTCATGGCCGATGCCATTGTGTGGCTGGATGCACCACCCGACATGGCCGCGAACCGCATTGCCGGACGGCATGGTGGCACCAGCCGTTTCGACAGTGAAGACGGGCTTCTGCCCGATGTGGAGGCGCTCTGGCCCGCGTACCGAATCCTACCGCTGCTTGGCTTGTGGCGGCAGAGGACAGGCCATGCGCTTCCTCGCCATCCCCGCCGACCTGCCTTCCGAAACGCAGCGCCTGATGCTCGAAAAGCTGATCACGGAGATGCGTGAAAAAGCCGCGCAAGCGGGGGCATAAGCGCGCCGGACTTTGCCGTTTTCTTGGGCATTGCAAGGGGTGAAGTGAGCGGTTAAGTGCTGCCGGACAACAGCTTGAAGCAAAGCGGGCATCATGAAAGCCGTCATTCTTGCAGGGGGACTGGGAACGCGCATCAGCGAAAGGTCGCACCTGCGCCCGAAGCCCATGATCGAAGTCGGCGGCAAGCCGATCCTCTGGCACATCATGAAGATTTTCGGGGCCATGGCATCACCGATTTCGTGATCTGCTGCGGCTACAAGGGCTTCGTCATCAAGGAATATTTCGCCAACTATTTCCTGCACACATCCGACGTGACGATCGACCTCTCGACCAACAGCGTGGAGGTGCATCACCGCAAGGCCGAGCCGTGGCGCGTGACGATGATCGACACCGGCGAGATGACCCAGACGGGCGGGCGCATCAAGATGATCACGACTACGTGGATGGCACCTTCTGCATGACCTATGGCGATGGCGTGGCTGATGTGGATATCAGCGCCCTCACAGCCTTTCACAAAGCCAAGTGCAAGACGGCGACTGTCACCGCCATTCAACCAGCAGGCCGCTTTGGCGGGTTGGAACTCGAAGGCGATCTTGTGGCCTCATTCCAGGAAAAGCCCCGTGGCGACAAGCGCTGGGTGAGCGGTGGCTTCTTCGTGCTGGAGCCCGGTATCTTTGACGTGATCGACGGGCCGCAAACCGTGTTTGAGCGCGAGCCTGTGGAAACGTTGGCCAAGGCAAGCCAGCTTGCCGTGTACCGGCACACCGGATTCTGGGCGGCGATGGATACGCAGCGCGACAAGACCTTCCTGGAAGAGGCCTGGGCCACGGGCAAGGCCCCATGGAAGACCTGGAATGACTGAGTTCTGGCGCGGACGCCGGGTGCTGGTGACCGGGCACACGGGCTTCAAAGGGTCCTGGCTCAGCCTGTGGCTGGCCGGGAAAGGTGCCCGGGTTTTCGGACTGGCGCTGCCGCCGGCCTCGCCACGTGATCTTTCCGTTGCCCTCAAATCCGCTGATCATGTTGATGCGGTGCTGGACGACATTCGGACGCCTGCAGTGTGCGAGGCGTCAATTCACCGTGCCCAGCCCGATGTTGTTTTCCATCTGGCGGCGCAGGCATTGGTGCGGCCTGCCTATGCAGACCCCATCGGCACATGGTCCACCAATGTCATGGGCACGCTCAACCTGTTGCAGGCTTTGGCCAAGGCAGGCCGGCCCTGCGCCGTTGTTGTGGCCACCACCGACAAGGTTTACGAGAACCACGAATGGACGCAAGCCTATCGCGAGAGTGACGGTCTGGGTGGTCACGACCCCTACAGTGCCAGCAAGGCCGCGACAGAAATTCTGGTCGCCAGCGAGCGCCGCTCTTTCCTGTCAGAGCGCGGCATCCGCATTGCCACGGCGCGGGCCGGCAATGTGATTGGCGGTGGAGACCGCTCGCCGGACCGTCTGGTGCCCGATCTCGTGCGGGCCTTTGAGAGCGGCAAGGCGCTGGAGGTGCGCAACCCCTCCTCCGTCAGACCTTGGCAGCATGTGCTGGATCCGCTCAACGGCTACATGATGCTGGCGCAGGCGCTGGCCGCCGCGCAGCCCGATGCGGAAGGCGCGTTCGATTTTGGGCCCGGACCGTCTGGACACCGCACGGTGGCGGAGCTCGTGGAGACCTGCCGCAAGCATTGGCCCGGCCCCTGGGCCCATCTGCAAGAGGCTGGTGCGCCGCATGAGGCGGGCCTTTTGAAGCTCGCCACCGAGAAGGCGCGGAGTCTGTTGGGGTGGTCGCCGCGCTGGGATTTCGAGGCCGCCGTGGAGAACACGGTGAAAGCCTATCGCGCATTCGCGGCAGGCGAAGATGCGCGGACCGTTTGCAAGGACCAGATCGCGGCCTTTGAAGCCGGAGGCCACCCATGATTTTCCGGCCGATGCCGCTCGTCGGTGCCTATTGCATCAGCCTCGAACGGCGCGAGGATGCGCGCGGCTTCTTTGCCCGCAGCTTTTGCGAAACGGAGTTTGCCGCCCATGGCCTGAAAACCCATTGGGCGCAGGCCAATGTCTCCTACAATGTGCGGAAAGGCACGCTGCGCGGCCTGCATTTCCAGCGCCCGCCGCACGCCGAAGTGAAACTTGTGAAATGCCTGAGCGGTGCGGTTTTGGACGTGCTTGTTGACCTGCGGGCCGGCTCGCCGAGCTTCGGCCACTGGACTGGCGTTGAACTGACGAGTGGCAACCGCGACATGGCCTATGTGCCGGAGGGCTTCGCCCATGGCTATCAGACGCTGACGGAAGACGCCGAAGTGATGTATTTGGTGTCGGCGGCCTATGCCCCCCAGGCGGAAGGCGGGCTCAATGCGCTTGATCCGGCGCTGGGCATTCAATGGCCCCTGCCCGTTTCCGAAATTTCACCCAAGGACAGCCAATCCCCTGCGCTTTCGCAGGTGGCGGCGATGGATGTCACCCAACCGGATTGATGAGATGAAGAACCGCATCCCCTACACCAAGCCATCCATCACCCGCCTTGAGCAGGACTACGCTGCCGACGCCGTGGCCAATGGTTGGGGCGAGAAGTGCTATGACTACATCATCAAGTTCGAAAAGACATTCGCACAATATCTCGGCGTGAAGCACGCCATTGCCACATCCAGCTGCACGGGCGCACTTCACATGGGCCTTGCGGCGCTCAGTGTGGGCCGTGGCGATGAAGTGATCATTGCAGATACGACATGGGTGGCCGCTGCCGCTGCCATTGTGCACACGGGGGCCACGCCGGTCTTTGTGGATGTCGATGCATCGTCCTGGTGCATTTCACCCGATGCCATCACATCTGCCATCACCTCAAAAACCAAGGCCATTGTCGCAACTCACCTCTACGGCAATCTGTGCGACCTGGACGCCATTTTTGAGATTGGCCGCAAGCACAAGATTCCCGTGATTGAAGATGCGGCTGAAGCCCTCGGCTCGGAGTATCATGGGCGCAAGGCAGGTTCCCTTGGCGTCTTCGGCACGTTTTCGTTTCATGGCACCAAGACCATGACAACCGGTGAAGGCGGCATGTTCGTCACCAATGACGACGAACTCGCCGACAAGGTTGCCACTCTCAACAACCATGGCCGCGCCAAGGGACAGAAGAAGCAATTCTGGTCTGACGTGATCGGCTTCAAATACAAGATGTCGAATGTGCAGGCAGCCATCGGCTTGGCACAGATCGAACGCATCGAAGAACTTGTGTCGCGCAAGCGCGCGATCTTTGACGCCTATGCCAAGCGCCTTCTGAAGCACAACCATATCTCCATGAATCCGGAACCTGCCGGAACACGCAACAGCTACTGGATGCCAACGGCGGTCTTCACACCGGAATCCGGCGTGACGCGGGAAAGGCTGCAGGAGGCCTTCGCTTCCGAGCAGATAGACGCCCGCGTGTTTTTCTGGCCGCTCTCCGGCATGCCCATGTTCAAGCCGGTGCGCAGCAACACCAACAGCTGGGATCTGCCCGGACGCGCCATCAATCTTCCCAGTTTCCACGACATGACAGAAGACGAGATTGCGCGGGTGGCCGGGGTCATAGAAAGCCTGGGCCATGGCGGATGAGTTTGCCCTGTGGGGTTCTTCCGGGCCACGGCAAGGTGCTGGCGGAACTGATCGGCTTGCAATCGCATGAGGTGACGGCCCTGTTTGACAGGGACAGCAACGCTGTTTCGTCGTCAAGGGCGTTCCTGTCATCGCGGGTGAAGATAGCTTCCGGCAGTGGGTAAGCCAGCGGGCGCCGGCAAAGCCATTTTCCGGCGCGCTGGGCATGGGTGATGGAAAACCGGTCCGGCCCGTCTTCATCATGGCCCTGTTCGCGTCGGCGGGCATTGCGTACCCGTGCTCATTCACCCGCGCGCCGTTGTTTCCGCATCGGCAAAACTCTCGCCGGGGACGCACGTTTTTCGCCGGCTCCGTTGTCGGACCTGACGCAGTCATCGGCGAGCCGGAATCGTCAATCACGGTGCAGTGGTGGACCACGAGTGCAAGCTGGGCAAAGGCGTGCACATTGCCCCCGGTGCAACAGTGTGCGGCTTTCCTGCGTGGAAACCGGCGACGACGTGATGGTTGGGGTGGGGCGGTCGTTCTGCCGCGCATCCGCATCGGCTCAAGCAGATGATCGGTGCCGGCGCGGTGGTGACCTCGGATGTCGCCAGCGGCAGCGTCGTGGCCGGTGTTCCCGCCCTGACGAATTCAATTCCTGAAAGACAAGAGGCCCTTCGTGAGCAAAGACATGACACAGCAGTTCGCCGATGACGTGAAGCAGCGCGTGGCAGACCTCGGTGGAGACAAGCCCCCTGCATGGGGGCGACAGCTGCTTGGATGATCGCCAGTCTTCCCAACAAGTACAGCTACAATTTTTCATGGCTTGGCCGTCCATCATTCAATATCCGCAGACATGGCGGCCGTTCAGGAACTGATCTGGGGCATCAAGCCGGATCTGGTGATCGAAACAGGCATTGCCCATGGCGGCTCGCTAGTGCTGAGCGCTTCCATGCTTGCCTTGCTTGATCTCTGCGAAGCGGCGGAGCGCGGAACGGCTGTTGATCCGCAAGCCGCGGCGCAGGTGCTGGGCATCGACATTGACATCCGCGCCCACAACCGCGCGGCCATTGAGCGCATCCGCTTGCGCCCTATATCGAAATGATCCAGGAAGCAGCATTGACAGCGCCCTTGTGCAACAGGTGCACGCGCGGGCGCGCCAGGCCAAAACAGTCATGGTGTTCCTTGACAGCAACCACACCCACGAACACGTGCTTGAAGAACTCAAGGCCTATGTACCGCTGACCTCCCAAGGGGAAGTTATTGCGTCGTTTTTGACACGATTGTCGAACGGCTACCCAAGTCGGCATTTGATGACCGGCCATGGGGCCCACGGCGACAACCCGATGACAGCCGTGGACGCTTACCTGCGCGACCATCCCGAGTTTGAAATTGACACGGCGATGGACAACAAGTTGCAGATCACCGTGGCACCGCGGGGCTTTCTGAAGCGGATCGGATGATCAGCTTTTGATCAGCAGTCCCTGCCCCGTGGGCAGGGTTACGTCATGACACCCTTGCTGCGCGCAAAGTCGTTCCACATCACATATTGCTCGGCGTGGGCCGTGAAGCCGTAATCATCCAGCACGACAATGGCACCGGGCGAAAGCCTTGGCCACACGCACTCAATCACTGCCTGTTCTGCTGGCGCATTGTTCAGATCGACCGAGACATAGGCAATCTTCTCTGATGTCAATTGCGGCAGCGTGTGGGAATGGCCCCGCGCACAGGCGTGACGTTTGGATATGCCGAAAACTTCTGCCGCACCAACTCGTAGCTGTCGAAGTAGTTGCTCGCGTTGAACTTCTTCGCGAACTTCAGTTCACGCTCAGTCATGCCGAAGTTGAGGATGCCATTAAATGTATCGAAGAGGAAAAACCGGCGCAGCAGTTTTCCGACCCAAATATTTCGCGACCGTGCCGGAGGTGATCGCCGTATCGACACCAAATTCGGCGAAGTCGCCTTCGATACGACTGGCATTGACGGCGGCCCAAACGCAGATGTGGGCGCGCCACCGCAGGTCGCGAGGTCCGCCCAGGAGGATCGCTGTCGTTTGTCGGAACTTGGTGCTCCACTGATAGGCTTCAGCGGCAGCGCTCGTCCGACATGAAACCAAGATTGCGCCCGCGAACGCCAAAGCCATCGGCCTTGTATTCCATCGGGCGGCGGGCGCGAATGCCGCGGGAGATTTTCTTTCTGAATGCCTTCCAGTTCAAAACGTCACTTCCATTTTCAATTCTGCGCGCAGCCCTTCAACTTTGAAAGCCGCGCCTTTGGTTGATCTTCAGGTATTGAGGGGATTGCGCCCCAGAACCAGGAGAAACCTGCTCAGGGCATCCTTGGCGAAGTGGCGGGTGAAATAGGCACCCAACAGCAGGGAGAATTTGCCCCTGCCCACCAGTGATGAATCCAGTTTCTTGTATTGCAGCCAGAACTCTTTCAAGGAATCGAGACGGCGCGGTCCGGCATGGCCCTTTCCCAGAATGCGCTCAAGGCGGGCCGCCACACCCGGCTTCCGGTCGTTCCAGATGCGCGCCACATAAAGTGGATCAGGCAGCTTGATGAAGCGACCCTTGAAGGCAACATGGCAGAGGATCATGCGGTCCACCTGCAGAACGCCGGGGAATGTGACGCTGTCCAATGCGGAGCGTCGGAACATGTTGTTGATGGGTTCACAGGGGCCGCGCAGATAAGTCTGCCGGTAACGGGCGCCCGGGCTGCCCTTGATCAGGTGATAGGCACCGCCGCTCTTGATGCGCACGGGGTTGCTGGCCTGGTCCACCAACTGAATGTCGCAGAAACACAGCGAAGCATCGGGGTTTTCGTCCAGCGCCTTTTTTGCATCGGCGATAAAGGTCTTCTCAATGCGGTCATGGGCACCAAGCCACATGAAGTAGGTGGACTGGCTTTGACGCAGCAGCCATTCAAAATTCCGTCCCGCGCCAATGTTCGTGGGCTGCACCACAATCTGGAAGCGCTTGTCCCGTGCTGCGAATGCGGCGCAGATTTCCGCCGTGCGGTCCGTCGAGGCATTGTCGGAAATGAGGACGCGGAAATCGCCATGGGTCTGGTCGGCCACGGATTGCAGCGTCTCGGCGATGTAGCGTTCCTCATTGTAGGCGGGCACGGCGATGACGATCTCGTGGCGGCACATGACATCGCCACCCGTCATCACTGACCGTGCTTCATCCATTGAAAATCCCGCTTCCTGTTCCAGCCGTCCGGTGATGTGAGTGTAGCCGCCGCCGCCGTTCCGGGCAAGCTGCGGAAAATGCTCGCATGTGTGCGTTTACAGCAGTTTTTGCAACAATGCCTGCCACTTTTCCCGGGTTGCCGCTTCACCGTAACCTGCGTGACAATAGCGCTGGATAGCCGCCGCATTGTAGCGGCCGGGGTGACGCAGCACATCAACCATGGCATCGGCCAGGGCACGGGCATTGGACTTCTCCACCGTTACGCCGGTTTCTGGTGTCACAACGGTTTCGGGCCCGCCGCAGCGCGTGGTGACCACGGGTTTGCCTGCTGCCATGGCTTCAATGGCGGGAAGGCCGAAGGTTTCGTGATCACTGGGAATGACACAGGCATCGCAGCCGCGGGCCAGGTCGCGCACACCAT
>JAXMCS010000024.1:0-39462 GCA_046349175.1 Hyphomicrobiales bacterium
TAAGCTGCAGAATGCCGCCAAGCTGAGCGATCCGCGCTTCGAGCAGCCGCAGAGCGGGCTTTATTGGCAGGCCATGACCGAGGGCGGCGGCCAGTTGCGCTCCCGCTCCATGTGGGATGAATCCTTCCCCGAGGAAACACCGCCTGATGGCTCCGAAGAGGAGCATGTGCACGAAATGAAGGGGCCGGGCGGAAGCGATGTGCTGGTGCTGGAGCGCCTTGTGGCACTGACGGGTGATGACCAGAAAGAGCACAAGGTTGTTGTGTTCGTGGCCCAGGACCGCAACGATATCGACACTGCCATCTCAGGCTTTGGCCGGTCGCTGATGATGGGGATTGCGGCACTCTATCTTTCGCTGCTGGCGGCCAGCCTGTTCATCGTCAGGCAGGGTCTGCGGCCGCTGGCCTTGCTCCGCGGCCAAGTGGGAGACTTGCGCACGGGCCGGGCGGCCCGCATTGCCGGTCCGCAACCGGAGGAGGTTGGGCCGCTCACCAGCGAAGTAAACGCTCTTGTCGAAGCCCGCGAGAAGCAGCTGGAGCGGGTGCGTCAGCGGGCTGGCAATCTGGCCCATGGTCTCAAGACTCCACTCACCGTGCTGGCCGCGGTTGCAAGTGAACTGGAAGAGAAAGGCGAAGGCAAGAGCGCCCGCACGATCAAGCTTGCGGCGGGGCAGATGCGCGATCTGGTGGACCGCGAACTGGCCCGCAGCCGCATGGCGCTTGGCTCCGACAGCCACCGCTCGCCGCTCTTGGCCAATGTGCTGCGCGTGGTTGAAACACTGAAACGGGCGCCGAAGGGTGATGCCATCAATTGGCAGGTGGAGGTGCCCCAAGACACGGTTGTGGCGATTGACTCAACCGACCTTCTGGAGCTTCTCGGCAATCTCATCGACAATGCCCGCAAGCACACAAAGTCTGCAATCCGCATTCAGCATGATGGCAAGGCGCTGATCGTGGAGGACGATGGCCCTGGTGTTCCGCCCGACAAGCTTCCAACCATTGCCCGCCGCGGCGTGAAGCTGGACGCGCTCGGGCCCGGCACCGGGTTGGGCCTTGCCATCGTTTCCGACCTTGCAGAGGTTTATGATTTCGAGCTTGGTTTCAGCAACGGCACGCTTGGCGGCTTGCGGGTCAGTGTCAGCATGCCGGCGCTATCCTGAACGCAAAGAAAACAGCCCGCCACTTGCGTGACGGGCTGCATAAAACGTGATGGTCCGGCTTAGCCCTTGAGGATCGCCCTGCCCTGATAGACAGCGGCTGTGCCGAGTTCCTCTTCGATGCGGAGCAGCTGGTTGTACTTGGCCAACCGGTCGGAGCGGGCCAGCGAACCCGTCTTGATCTGGCCGCAGTTGGTGGCAACCGCGAGATCGGCAATCGTTGAATCCTCGGTTTCGCCGGAGCGGTGCGACATGACGGCTGTGTAGCCGGCCTTGTGCGCCATCTCCACGGCTTCAAGCGTTTCGGTCAGCGAACCAATCTGGTTCACTTTCACGAGGATGGAGTTGGCTGTGCCGGACTTGATGCCCTGTGACAGGCGCTTGGTGTTGGTGACGAAAAGATCGTCGCCCACCAGCTGCACCTTCTTGCCGATCTTGTCGGTGATCTTCTTCCAGCCATCCCAATCGTCTTCGGAGAAGCCGTCTTCCACCGAGATGATGGGATAGGAGGCGCAAAGCTTGGCGATGTAATCCACCTGCTCGTCGATGGTGCGGGTCTTGCCTTCGCCTTCATAAACATACTTGCCGTCCTTGAAGAACTCGGTCGCGGCGCAATCCATGGCCAGATACACATCCTGGCCCGCCTTGTAGCCCGCCTGCTCAATCGACTTCATCACGAAGTCGAGGGCTGCTTCCGCCGAAGGCAGGTTGGGCGCGAAACCGCCTTCGTCACCGACGTTGGTGTTGTGGCCGGCCTTCTTCAGGGCGCTCTTCAGCGTGTGGAAGATTTCCGCACCCGCCCGCAGGCCTTCCTTGAAGGAGGACGCGCCCACCGGCATGATCATGAATTCCTGGAAGTCGATGGGGTTGTCGGCGTGCACGCCGCCATTGATGATGTTCATCATCGGCACCGGCAGGATGCGGGCCGAAGCACCACCCACGTAGCGGTAGAGCGGCAGGGCCGAGGCATCGGCGGCGGCCTTGGCGGTCGCAAGCGACACGCCGAGGATGGCGTTGGCGCCGAGGCGGGCCTTGTTGGGCGTGCCGTCGAGCGCGATCATGGCGCGGTCGATGGCGATCTGGTCTTCGGCGTCCATGTCGGCAAGCGCTTCATAGATTTCGCCGTTCACCGCGGCCACGGCCTTGGACACGCCCTTGCCCAGGTAACGCTTTTTGTCTCCATCGCGCAGTTCCACAGCTTCATGGGCCCCGGTGGAGGCGCCCGAAGGCACGGCAGCGCGGCCGAAGGAACCGTCCTCCAGCGTCACGTCCACTTCCACGGTGGGGTTGCCGCGGCTGTCGAGAATTTCGCGGGCGGTAATGTCGAGAATGGCGGTCATGGCGGCTCCAATGTCCAGATGAAGCAGCCCTTGTGGCCCACTCAAGTCAAATCCGGGCCGGGCTTATGGGCGGCTTTGATGACGTTTGCAAGATTTTTGAGGTGCGCACGTCAAGTTGGCTTCACGCCGCCCCAAACTGCTTCAGCGCCAGCATCATTACGGCATGGGCGTCGGTGCCGCTGCGACATTGACAATCTTGTGGGCACGTCGGCTCGAAGCGCAGGGTCTCGCCCTGCTTCACCAGTGCGCGTTTTTATCGCCGCCGGTTGTTACCTCTAACTCTCCCGCGACGATGTAGAGATGTTCGACCGTTCCCGGCGGGTGCGGCGATGATTCCAGCACGCCCGTGGGCTTGGCGTGAAAATCATACCACTGGAAGACATCGACAAGGCTCAGCGGCCCGGCAATGGCGAGGTTGCACAGGCCATCCTCACTTTGCAGGCGCGGCACGCCCTGCTTGCCCTGATGCTCGATGAAGAGCGACTTCTGTTCGCCGCGCAGCACCTCATCGAGGCTGGTGTCGAGGGCGCGCGACAGGCGCATGACGGTGGACAGGGTGGGATTGGTTTCGTTGCGCTCGATCTGCGAGATGATCGACTTGGCCACGCCCGACTGTTCCGACAATTCGCCCAGCGATAGATTGTAAGCCTTGCGCAGGCGCTGAATGGTCTTGCCCAATTCGGCCGTGGCTTCGGCATCATCGCCGGTTTTCTTGCCGTTCTTCGGGCGCGTTGACATTCCTGAATTCCCTGTCTAGAACGCTGTTCGGAATAACGAACAATTCGTTCGGTAGTGATCCTGTCTCCGGTTTTGCTGCAAAGACCAGCATAAATCAACGGATTTCCAGCGAATTGGTCAACACGGCAACCGTCCGGTTCGGCGAACCGGACAAAATTGGGCAAGAGAATGCGGTATTTTCCAGTATTCATGGACCTCGAAGGGCGCCGCGTGGTGGTGGTGGGCGGCGGTGAAGAAGCCACGCGCAAGGTGCGGCTGCTGCTGAAAACCCCGGCCCGCATCGAAGTGATTGCCGCCACGCTGCACCCTGAACTGGCTGGCAATCCGCGCATCTACCATGTGGCCACGGCTTTTGGCGCTGCGCTTCTGGATGGGGCCGCGCTGGTCTATTCCGCTGATCCCGCCCTCAATGCCACGGTGAGTGCCGCGGCACAGGCCCGCGGCATTCCCGTCAACGCGGTGGATGACGCCGCCATCTCGACTTTCCTCGTGCCTTCCATTGTGGACCGTGACCCTGTTGTGGTGGCGATCGGCACAGAAGGCACGGCCCCGGTCCTGGGGCAAGGGGTTCGCGCGCACATCGATGCGCTTCTTCCGCCCACCCTGGGGGCGCTTGCCGCACGGGCCGCAACCTTGCGGGCCACGGTGGCCAAGATCGTGCCGCACGGAAACCGGCGGCGCGGCTTCTGGCAGCGCTTCTTTTTTGGCGATGTGCGGGAGGCCCATGAGTCGGGCGATGCGGTGGCCTTTGAACTGGCCTTGCAGGATGCGCTGTTTCTGGAGGCGAAGCCCTCCGTGGGGCGCGTCAGCTTCGTTGCCACCGGTGCTGACGTGGAGTTGCTGACGCTGAAGGCGCAGCGTCGGTTGCAGGAAGCCGATGTGATTGTGCATGCCACAGGTGCTGTGCCGGCGGTTCTGGAGATGGCACGGCGCGATGCCGTGCGGATCGCCGCGGATGGGCGCACAGCCCTGGCCGCGGTCGCTGCCGAAGCCGCCAAGGGCCTGCATGTGGTGCGCATTGTGAACGAGGCCGCCACGGCCCAGATCGAAAAGGCCCGGCTGGCCGAGGCAGGCCTTGCCGTTGAAACCATCCCCACGCTGGCCGCACTGCCCGTGGCGGACCCTACTGAAACCCCCTTCCCCGATCGCGACGACCTGCGCGACGCCTTGTTGAGAGCCGCATCATGAGCATGACTGAAAAGGGTCAGGTGATGACCGCAAACCGCTTGCGCGATGGCGAGGTTGTGTTCCTCACCCGCGCGGGCGTGTGGAGCGAGAAGATTGACGACGCGGTTTTGGCGCAGGAGCCTCAGGCGCTCGCCGCCCTTGAGTCCCGCGCCGCCCAGGATGCCAAGGCCACGCTGATCACGGGGCAATATCTGTTCGATGCTGAACGGGTGGACGGTAAAATCAAGGCCAGCCACATCCGCGAGCGCATCCGCACGCTCGGCCCCACGATCCGCACCGATCTCGGCAAGCAAGCACTAGGAACGGCGGGCGCCTTCAGCGAAGGTTGATCCCATGCCGCTACGACGAATTCGACCACCAGTTTATTGAAGGAACGCACGGCGCAGTTCCGCGACCAGGCGGCGCGCCTTTGAAAGGCGGCTTTCGGAAGACGAGTTCAAACCGCTGCGGCTGATGAACGGGCTTTACCTGCAACTGGCCGCTACATGCTGCGGGTGGCTATTCCCTATGGCACGCTGTCGTCGCGTCAGATGCGGCGGCTGGCCATGATCGCACTCAACAAATATGACAAGGGTTATGCCCATTTCACCACGCGCCAGAACATTCAGTACAACTGGATCAGAAGCTGGAGGATGCGGCTGACATTCTGCAGGATTTGGCTGATGTGGAAATGCGCCATCCGGGCTTTGAACCGCTGCATCGCAATGTGACGACTGATCGCAGGCGAGCGCTGCCGCCGATGAAATTTCCGATCCACGGCCTGTGGGCGAATTGCTGCGGCAGTGGTCATCGCTGCATCCGGGAATTCTCCTTCTTGCCGCGCAAGTTCAAGATCGCCGTCACGGGCGCGCCCAATGATCGCGCCGCAGTAGAGTTCACGATAATGGCCTTCGTGCACGCAATGACAAGGGTGAAGCGGGCTGGGAAGTTCTTGTGGGGGGTGGTCAGGGCCGAACGCCGATGATTGCCGTGACCGTGCGCGATTTCCTGCCGGAGAAGAGGCTTGTGCCTATCTCCGGGGAGCAATCATGCGCGTCTACAATCTCTATGGCCGCCGCGACAACAAGTACAAGGCGCGCATCAAGATCCTTGTGCACGAAATCGGCGCGGAGAAGTTTGAACAGTCGGAAGTGGAAGCGGAACCTTCCCGTCACCCGCAGCAAACCACCGAAGTGAAGGCAGGAACTGGCGCGCATCGCCCGGTACTTTGCGGCTCCGCGCTTTGAAAAGCTGTCGCGCTTTGTGCCCGCCTTCGAAGACGCCAAGCTGAAGGACAAGGACTTCGCCCGCTGGGTGAAGACCAACACAGCCGCCCGGGTGGACGGTTACACCATCGTCAACATCGCGCTGAAGGCCAAAGGGCGGATCCCCGGCGATGCCACGGGCGAGCAGATGCGTGTGATGGCGGAACTTGCCGAACGCTATTCCAATGACGAGCTTCGCGTGTCGCACGCCCAGAACATCGTGCTGCCACATGTGCGCCTGGCCGATGTCCACATTATCTGGACCAAGCTGAGGGAACACAATCTGGCGGAAGCCAATTATGGCCTGATCGGCGACATCATCGCCTGCCCCGGCCTCGACTATTGCTCGCTGGCCACGGCGCGCCATTCCCGTGGCGCAGGCCATCAGCCGTGCCTTCGCCGACCGAAAAAGCAGGACGAGATCGGCCCCATCAAGATCAACATCTCAGGCTGCATCAATGCACGCGGCCATCATCATGTAGGCCACATCGGCATTCTGGGTTTGGACAAGAAGGGGCGAGGAATATTACCGAATCACGCTGGGCGGCTCGTCTTCGGAACAAGCCTCGATCGGCACCATCCTTGGGCCGGGCTTTGCGGGTGAAAGATGTGCCGGGGCATCGGCAAGATCCTCGACACCTATGTGAAGCTTCGCCAGTCCGGCGAAGGTTCCTCGCCACCTATCGCCGCGTTGGCGCAGCACCTTTCAAGGAGGCCCTCTATGCCGCTGCTTAAGAACGGACATTTTGTTGCTGATGAATGGCTGCATCTGGCGGATGATGCGGCCATTGCCGACGCCGAAGATCACGGTCTCCTTTGCCCGTTTGGAGAAGGATTGGGACCGTCCTGGCCAACTTCACAGGTGAGCTTGGCGTGCGCCTGCCCAACACGGTGCGCGAGCATGAGCTGACGCCCTACCTGCCCCAGCTTACGCCCAGTTTGTTCTGGATTTTCCCGCTTTCAATGACGGTAAGCTCTATTCGCTGTCCCGGCAGTTGCGGCTGGAAGGTTATCCAGTCAGAGCTGCGGGCCACGGGCAACATCCTGCCGGATCAATTGCAGTTCATGATCGGTGGGCATCGACACCTTCAACGTGCCGGAGGCGTTTTACGCTGGAAGACTGGCAACGCGCCTCGCGCCAGATGTCGCGCCTATCAGCGCAGGCTCTTCCGCAAGGCGGGTGAGCGCGAAGTGTGGTCCGAAACGCCACCGGGGCTTCTCCCCTGGGAGGAACAGCCCCATGCCGGATAGCACCATATCCAATGCCGTTGTCGAGCGCTACGCCGGAAGCGGGGGCCGCGACCTGATTGCCCGCGTCTATGCTGACTATCCCACGCGCTCGGCGCTGCTGTCGTCGTTTGGCGCTGAATCCGCGGTGCTTTTGCACATGGTCTCGGAAGTGGCACCCGGCGCTGTCATTTTCTGGACACGCTGAAGCTGTTCCGGAGACGTTGGCATACCGGGACCAGCTGATCCGGGAGTTCGGCCTCACAGGTGTTCGCATCATCAAGCCTGATGATGCAGATCTACTGTCCGGCGATCCCACGGATGATCTTGCCGCGCATGACACCGATGCCTGCTGCAACATCCGCAAGACCCGGCCCATGGCGAAGGCCATGGCGGAATTCGATGTTATGTTTTCCGGCCGCAAGCGCTTTCATGGGGCCAACCGCAGCGACCTGCATTTCGTCAGCACCCAGGATGGCAAGCTGAAGGTTGATCCGCTGGCCGCCTTCTCCGCCCTCGACATCCGCGGCTATGCGCAGAAGCATCATTTGCCGTCGCATCCGCTCAAGCTGCGCGGTTTCATGTCCATCGGCTGCACGCCCTGCACGGCGGAAGGCGGCACGGAAGACAATCCGCGCGCCGGACGCTGGCAAGGGTCGGAGAAAACCGAGTGCGGCATCCACTTCTCGGCAAATGGTGAAATCATTCGCACGGTGGCACGCGCCCCCGCACAGGAACTGGTCAATGCATGACTTCCTGATCTTCGCGCTCATCGGTCTTGTAGCGCAGATCATCGACGGCACGCTGGGCATGGGCTTCGGCATCATTTCTTCGTCGGTGTTGCTGGGGCTTGGTGTGCCGCCGGCGCTGGCCTCTGCCAGTGTGAATGCCGCCAAGATTCCGACAACGGCCACGGCTGCGCTCTCGCATCTGTTTCACCGCAATGTGGAAAGCCATCTGGCAATTGCCTTGTGCGTGTTTGGGGCGCTCGGGGGTGCGGTTGGCGTGTTGCTGCTCACCAGCCTGAAAGGGGCCGTGCTCACGTCGCTTGTGTCTGTTTACCTGTTGCTCATCGGCGGGCTGATCATCTGGCGTGGCATTACTGGCATTGCACCGCGGGTGCTGCCTGCCGCCTGGAAGCGGCTCATCGGCCTGTGCGGCGGCTTGATTGAAGGCATTGGCGGAAGCTGGGGCCCCATCGTCACCACCAGTCTCATGGGGGCCGGCACCCAGTCGCGCTATGCTATCGGCTCCGGCAACTTCGCCGAGTTCTTCGTGAGCGTCACCGTGTTCCTGTCCTACCTCTCGGCCTATTTCGTGGGTCATTGGCAGGGCGGAACCGATTGGCGCAGTGTTCTTTATCCGGTGCTTGGCCTGGTCACGGGCGGCCTGCCTGCAGCCTTTTTTGGGGGTTGGCTCTCACGCATCGCTCCCAACAAGCTGTTGACGGTTCTCGTGGGTCTGCTGGCCGTTTCCATCGGCATCTACCGGCTCTTCGCCGCCTGAGGCTTGCGGGGCTGGCCCTGTGCAGGCAATGTGGCGGGCATGCGCATCGCCACATGGAACGTCAATTCAATCAAGGCCCACATGGAGGCGGTCACCCGCTGGCTTGCCGAAGCGAAGCCTGATGTGGTCTGCCTGCAGGAAATCAAATGCGAGGATGCGGGCTTCCCGGCGCTTGAAATCGAAGCGCTTGGTTATACGGCGGCTGTTCACGGCCAGAAAACCTACAATGGCGTGGCCATCCTCTCGCGGCTTCCCATGGAAGATGTGCGGCGTGGTCTTCCCGGCGATTCGACTGACGAGCAGTCGCGGTTCATTTCGGCACTGATCATGGATGGGGCGCGGGCGGTGCGGGTGGCGTCGATCTATCTGCCCAATGGCAATCCGGCCCCCGGTCCCAAATATGACTACAAGCTCAGTTGGATGGAGCGGCTCAAGGCCCACGCCTTGGACCTGCTAAAAGACGAAGAGCCTCTTGTCATTACGGGTGACTACAATGTGATTCCGGCAGCGCGTGATGCCAAGAACCCGAGTGCCTGGGTGGCCGATGCCCTGTTCCTGCCGCAGACCCGCGCGGCCTTTGCCGCCCTCACCTCCATCGGCCTCACCGAAGCCTTCCGGGCGCTGCATCCGCTGGCCGAAGGTGTCTACACATTTTGGGACTATCAGGCGGGCGCGTGGCAGAAGAACAACGGCATCCGCATCGACCACGCCCTGCTCTCGCCTCAGGCTGCGGACCTTCTCGTTGCGGCGGAGGTTGAGGCCCATGTGCGCGGATGGGACAAGCCCTCCGACCACGTGCCTCTGGTGATCACACTGCGTTAGGCCGTCGGCACAGCCTTCGCATCGCGGCGCTTGATCTGCAGTTCCTCCCACACAAGGTAGAGGAAAGCGCAGTCGAACAGCGTGAGGAAGAACAGGAAAATGCTGTGCGCCATCAACACACGATAACACTGGTAAAGAATGAAGCCCAGCAATGCTGTGATGGCGAAGGGGTATGACCACGAGGTGCGGCGCATGAGGCCATAGACCATCACCACTTTTACGAAGCCGTGTGCCATGAGGTAGTAGGCCAAAAAGTGTTGACTGTGGCCGTCTACGAAATGGATGATCTTGCTGAAATCCTGCGCCACAACATCGTTTGGCACCTCAAGCGCCTCAGTTTGGGCAACGGAATTCATGATGTCTTTGACGTAGTGCAGGTTCAGCACCGCCATTGACAATCCAGCCAGCGTTTCAATCGTTGCGTTGATGCCTTTCAGCGCCAAACCCGCCTTGAAAAGCCTGTGTATCCACCTGTCCTGCACGTTTGTCCCGGTCCGTTCCCCGCGCTTTGCTAGAGGGTTTGCCACCTGCCGTCCATCCCTCACGCGGGGCGCGGTGAACGAGGCCTTGCAAAAACCTGAAAAGCAAAAACCCGCCGGGGGTGCCGGCGGGTCTTGCAGTCAGCCGTGAGGCTGGAAATTACTTCGGGGCCTTTACACCGAAAGCGGCAAGGCCGGCTTCGTAAGGCTTGTAGGCTTCCTTGGCGGCGCTGGTGGCCAGTTCGCCCATCTTGGTGGACTGGGCCACAAAGGCGTCATAGGCTTCCTTGGCGAAACCCTGCTGCACTTCGAGAACGCGCTCGAAAGAGCGGGCGGCCAGCGTCTTTTCGACGGCGCCCGTGCCCATTTCGAAGGACTTCTTCGAATAGTCGGCAACTTCCTGGGCAATGGCCTGGAAGCCCTTGGTCATCGCGGTGGCAGAGGCCATG
Organism: Hyphomicrobiales bacterium; assembly: GCA_046349175.1. Taxonomy (GTDB): domain Bacteria; phylum Pseudomonadota; class Alphaproteobacteria; order Rhizobiales; family Aestuariivirgaceae; genus Aestuariivirga. The sequence goes on from JAXMCS010000024.1 coordinate 10,150, forward strand.
GCAGCCTCAAAACCTTCCTTGCCGAAAACCTGCATGTCTTCAAACGTCTTCATGGAGAGACTCCCTTGGGAAATGTTGGAACGGGCATCAGCGCCTGCTCACCGTGGCTCCCATATGTGCGCTGCAACATAAAATGTCAAACGAAATTTTGCATTGCAACATGGTGAGTCGGTGATTAAACGCGCCGATGTTCTGCCACAGGTTTACCCAATGGTAAGTGCAGAGCCTCTAATTCGCAGTGTTTGCCAGCTCACCCGGGGGTTCGAGCTGTCTGGTGGAAATCCGGTCTCAGGCCGGCAAAACATGGGTGTTGCCTTGCGTCGACTGTCTTTCCGCATCCTTTACGCGCTGCTCTTGGCTGTGTTTGCGAGCTTTGCCGTGCCGGTGCAACAGAGTGCCTGGGCTGGTGGAAAATTCGCCGCTGTGGCTGTCGATGCCCGTACAGGAAAGATCATTTTCGAGAGCGATTCCAACGGATTGCGGCACCCTGCCTCGCTGACCAAGATGATGACGCTGTATCTTCTGTTCGAAGACCTGAAGAGCGGCCGCATCAAGATGTCCACACCTTTGCGGGTTTCGGCGCGGGCCGCTTCCATGGCGCCCTCAAAGTTGGGCCTGCGGCCGGGCTCCACCATCACCGTGCAGCAGGCGATCTATGCCCTCGTCATCAAGTCGGCGAATGACGCCGCCGCAACCGTTGCGGAAAACCTGGGCGGCAGCGAATCGGCCTTCTCCGCCCGCATGACGCGCAAGGCCCGGGCGCTCGGCATGTCGCGCACAACCTATGTGAATGCTTCCGGCCTGCCCAATCCCCGCCAGATCACGTCGGCTCGCGATCAAGCGACACTAGGCCTGCGCCTGATGCGCGACTTCCCGCAGTACTACCCCTATTTCCGCGCCACCCAGTTTGTCTTCAATGGCCGTGTGGTGCGCACCCACAACATGCTGGTGAAGCGCTTCCCTGGCACGGATGGCATCAAGACGGGCTATGTGAATGCCTCCGGCTACAATCTGGTCACCTCCACCAGGCGGGGCGACAAGCGTCTGGTGGGCGTTGTGCTGGGCGGCAAGTCGGTGCCGCAGCCGCGGCAATTCATGGCCGCCATGCTCAGCCGATCTTTCGCGAAGCCAAGGACGGCCACACCATTGCAGCGGTTTGCGGTTCCAGCGTTGGTGTTATTGATCCGCTCAAGAACCTGATGGGCCAGAAGCCCGCCGCTGTCGCCGAACAAGAGCAGCCAGACACGCAGGCCATGGCGCAGGCCGCCGCTGCCGCTGATTCCGCTGATGAGCGGCGATGGCGAAGACATGGCGGATGCCGTGCCGGCCAACCGAGCTCACACCAAGGTTCTCGATGCGAAGATTCGGGGTGGCGCTGGACCAAACTGGATGGCGGCACCGTGAACGCGCCGCGCCGCAAGTGGCCACGAAGCAGCCGGCGGCAAGTTGCCTTTTCGAGGTGAAAAAGGAAGCCTCGCAGGCGGATGTGGATGGCATGGCGGTGGCCTCCCTGCCCGTGTCGTGGGCGCTTGAGATCGGTGATTTCAAGAACAAGGATGCGACGTCGGACGTGATCGCCAAACTGCGCGCCACCGATGCCAAGAAATTGGCCGACAAGGATCCCAAAACCGTTGAAGTGAAGCGCAAGGGCAAGACTGTCTATCGCCTGATTGTTTCCGGCTACGACGAAAAGACCGCCAAGAAGTCCTGCGCCCAGGTTTCGCGCATGGGCAAGGATTGCTCGGTTCTCGCCCCGCAGGGGTAACGCACTGATCTAACGCAGCCGGGCCTTTGCCTCTGCCAGCGTTGTCACCGGGTGGGCCCAGCCGCGCGTCACCGCAAAGCGCCAGGTCAGGCGGTGTGATTGCGCAATGTCTTCGGGCGTGAGCGCAAGGATACCTTCCTTGTCATTGGCGGAAAGCCCGTCCTTCAGCATCACATTGGTGTTCAGTCCTAGGCGCCCGGCAGCCTGCACCAGCCCATACTGGATGAATCCCGAGCAGATGAATTCCGGCGGCACCCAGGTGTGTGTGCGGGTTTTGGTGCGCGCCACGGCGGCCCGCATGGATTTTGACTTGCCGCGGCTGAGACTGAACCAGGCCAGGCGGCTGCCAAACAGAAATTTCAAGCCCATGCGCAGGGCCCGGTTGAAGTCATAACCGGAATTGATGCGGTCCAGCATCAGGCCGCGCACCTTGCGGAAATAGGTATCATCAAGCCCTTCGCCCTCAAGGCGCAGGATCACGATGTCCTCGCGCGGGCGGCGGCCACCCACATAGTCGCGCAGATTGGCAAGCCCCACACCGCCCGAGACGCTTTCCAGCAGGAAGGTGTTGTTGAAGCCCTCCTCCGGCTGGGCCACCAGAAACACAAGGGCAGCATGGCTGAACAGGCTTCCGGTGGCGAGGCGGATGAGATGGCTGGAAAGCGTGCGGCTGCGCGAGAGCACGATGTCGCCCACCTTCAGATGCTGGCCCGCCTGTTCCAGCAGGGTTTTGACTGTGATCGCCCCTGACACCGCTATTTGCCCCAGCGGTTCTTCACATAGTCTTCGACGATGTCCTTGAATTGCGCCGCCAGATTATCGCCGCGCAAGGTCTTCACCTTCTTGCCGTCGACATAGACGGGGGCCGCTGGCAGTTCGCCCGTGCCCGGAAGGGAAATGCCGATGTCGGCATATTTGCTCTCGCCGGGGCCATTGACGATGCAGCCCATGACAGCAAGCTGAAGCGTTTCGAAGCCCGGATAAAGGGCGCGCCATTCTGGCATGCGGTTGCGCACATGGGTCTGGATGTCCTGTGCCAGTTCCTGAAACACGGTCGAGGTGGTGCGCCCACAGCCCGGACAGGCGATGACCATGGGGGCGAAGGCGCGCAGGCCCATGGTTTGCAGAATTTCCTGGGCCACGATCACTTCGCGCGTGCGGTCGCCTCCGGGTTCGGGCGTGAGGGAAATGCGGATGGTGTCGCCGATCCCCTCCTGCAGCAGCACGGAGAGCGCGGCGGTGGAGGCCACGATGCCCTTTGACCCCATGCCAGCTTCGGTGAGGCCGAGGTGGAGCGCATAGTCGGCGCGGGCGGCCAGAAGCCGGTAAACGGCGATCAGGTCCTGCACCTCGGAGCACTTTGCTGAAATGATGATCTTGTTGCGCGGCAGGCCAAGCTCCTCGGCCCGGGCGGCAGAGAGTAGTCCCGATTGCACCACCGCCTCATGCATGATTTCGCGTGCGGGGCGCGGGTTTGCCTGGGCGTGGTTTTCGTCCATCAGGCGGGCCAGCATGGCCTGGTCCAGCGAGCCCCAGTTGACACCGATGCGCACCGGCTTATCGTGCTTCAGGGCCACCTCGGTCATCTGGGCGAAATTGCGGTCCTGCTTGTCCTTGAAGCCCACATTGCCAGGGTTGATGCGGTATTTGTCCAGCGTTGTGGCGCAATCCGGAAACTGGGTCAGCAACAGGTGGCCGTTGTAGTGAAGTCGCCCGCAGCGGCATCCACCTTCATGCGGGCAAGGTGATCGCGGATCGCGGTGGCCGCGCCGCCGACTCCTCCCGGTCCACGGTAATGCGCACCAGTTCAAACCCTGCCCGGGCCAGTTCGGCAATCTGTTGCGCCGTCGCCAAGGCATCGGTAGGTAATCGGTGTTGGTCATGGATTGCACGACAACCGGATGGCCGCCGCCGACGACAACCTTGCCCACGGAAACGGCAACAGAATTGCGGCGGGTCTGGGTAGCGGTGAAGGTCATGGGTGCTCCTTGGCCTGCTACTGCGGCCTTGCCTGCGCGCCGTCAAGGGTGGGGTTGATTGACGCTGCCGGTGCCGGACCTTACAACGTGTTCAGGCGCCGTTCATGGGCCCGGCACAAAGATGCGCGTCACCTAATCATATGGAGGAACGCTGATGAAGTTGTCTGCATTTGCCCTTGCTCTCGGTCTGTTCGCTTCACCTGCACTCGCCATCGATTTCGAGGCCAATGATCAGGGCAACATCGATTTCGATATGCCGTCCGGCAACATGTGCTGTAGCTACATTCCCGACGCGGCAGATGGCCCGCTGCTTGAATGCACGCGGGTGAAGCCGAAATACTGGATCGTGCAGCTGTCGGCTGATGGCGCATTGAACGTCAACAAGAACCCCGGCGAAGTGCCCGGCTGCGGCTATGGCGAACCCATGGGCAATGTCTTCTCCTATGGCACCACTTGGCACAAGGGTCCGTTCAAGTGCTCGTCGAGCAGCTCGGGTATCAAATGCACGGCCAATGGCTCTGGTTTCAAGCTGTCCAAGGCGGGCCTCAAACAATATTGAAGCCCCTTGCGAAATCATGGCCGTGGCCTGAAACAGGGCCATGGCCATTCTCGTTCTCAATGCAGGCTCATCATCGCTGAAATTCGCCGTGCATGATGCGGCTTCGCTGGCGCGGTTGGCGGGCGGGCAGGTCTCGGGCATCGGCACGGCGGCGATGTTAGCGCTCGATGGCCAAAAACCTGTCTCTTGCGATGCCGCCACACCTGCCGCGGCGCTGGAGCCCGTGATCACGGCGCTGATGGAATTGGGTCACAGCGACTTCGACGCCGTTGGCCACCGTATGGTGCATGGCGGGTCGCACTTCACGGCTCCCGTTGTTGTGGATGATGGGGCCCTTGCAGCGTTGGAGGCATTGCGGGCCCTTGCGCCCCTGCACCTGCCCTTCGGCCTCAGCGTGTTGCGCGGCACGCGGCGGCTTCTGCCGCAGGCCCGGCATGTGGCCTGTTTCGATACGGCCTTTCACGCCACACAGCCGGAGATGGCTACGCGCCTGCCATTGCCGCGCAGCTATTTCGACAAGGGCTACCGGCGCTATGGATTTCACGGATTGAATTATGAGCATGGTGCAAGCCCTCTACCTGCCGCAGGCAACAGGCCAACCCCCTGCCCCGGCGCCTGCTGGCGGCCCATTTGGGGTCGGGGTCTTCCATGTGCGCCATTTTGGGGAGCCAGCGTGGCTACCACCATGGGGTTTTCCACGGCAGATGGCCTGGTGATGGGCACGCGCACGGGGTCCATCGATCCCGGCGTGCTGGTGGCCTTGATGCGTGACGAGGGGCTCACCCTCAACCAGCTCGAAGACCTGCTCTATCGCAAGAGCGGGCTTCTGGGTCTTTCCGGCCTGTCGGGTGACATGCGCACGTTGCTTGCGAGTTCTGATCCGCATGCGGCAGAAGCGGTGGACTATTACTGCCATTCCGTGGCCCGCCATGGCGCAGCACTTGCAGCGGCGATGGGCGGCATTGATGCCATTGTGTTCACGGGCGGGGTTGGCGAGAATGCCGCGCCGGTGCGCGCCCGGGTGATGGAGTTGATGGGCTGGCTCAAAATTCCCACCGTCCATGTGATTGCCGCCAATGAGGAACTCACCATCGCGCGGCACACGTCACGCCTTTCACGCGGCCAGTGAGAGAAGAAGTGCTGCCGTATCCACAATGTCAGCAACACTGGCCCCCCGTGACAGATCAGATACCGGCTTGGCAAAGCCTTGCAGCACCGGGCCGATGGCCTGGGCCCCACCCAGATATTGGGTGAGCTTGTAGGCAATGTTGCCTGCATCAAGGTCAGGGAAGATCAGCACATTGGCCCGACCCGCCACGGGGCTTTCACCCTTCACCTTCCGGGCGGCGACTGAGGCGGAGAGCGCGGCATCGCCCTGCAACTCGCCGTCGATCAGCACATCCGGGACCTTGGCTTTCGCAATCGCCAAGGCAGACCGTACTTTTTCAGCATCCGGGTGATCGCCAGAGCCCTTGGTGGAGAAGGACAGCAGCGCCAAACGCGGCGTGTCATGCAGGATCTTGGCGGCGCTTATGGCCGAGGCCTGCGCGATATCAGCCAATTCTTCTGCCGTGGGCTGCACATTGACAGCGCAGTCAGCGAAAATGAGGCGCCTGTCTGGCCATTGCATCAGAAAGAAACTGGATGGCGTGGCAATGCCTGGCGCAAGCCCAATGGTCATCAGGGCCGCCTCGATGACGCGGGCGGTGGGGTTGGCGGCACCTGCCAGCATGGCGGCGGCTTCGCCCCGTGCCACCATGGCTCCAGCCCGGTAAAGCGGCTTCCGCAAGAGGCGCAGCGCCATGGCCTCGTTCATCTTGGGCCGCTTTGCGATGACGAGTGCCGCATCCTCCGCCGTGGCGGACGGCACATCATCAGCAAAGACAATCGGCTCTGCGAGGCCCGTGTCGCGCAGCACCTTGGCGGCTTCGGCGATACGGGCATCGCCGCCTTCTGGCATGACCAATTTCAGGCCCCTGCCCTTGATTTTCGCCTTGGCCTCTTCGATCACTGACATCAGCACAACTCCGGGAACGCCCATGTCTGACAGCGAGAAGACCGAAATCCACCGTGGCCTGAAGGGCGTTTATTTCGAGCGTTCCGCCACCACCTTCATCGATGGCAAGGCGGGCGACCTGCGATACCGGGGATACTCTATCCATGATCTGGCGCAACAGTCCAGCTTCGAGGAATCGGCTTACCTGCTGCTGCATGGCGAATTGCCCACGGCTGCCCAGCTTGCCGCCATCACGGCTGAATTGAAGGCGGCGCGTGCCATTCCCCGGGAGATCATTGAGATCATCCGGGCACTGCCCAAGGCCCACCCCATGGACGCGCTGCGCACCGCTGTTTCGGCGCTCGCTGCCTTTGATCCGCAGACGGATGACAATTCCATCGCAGCCAGCCGCGCCAAGGGCATCCGCCTCGCCGCCCAGGTACCAACGATTGTGGCGGCACATCACGCCTTGCGCCAGGGCAAACCTGTTCCGGAGAGCGACCCCGCGCTGTCGCACGCGGCCAACGTCTTGTGGCTGCTGACGGGCCGCAAGCCCTCTCCTGATGCGGCGCAGTTGATGGACCGGGACCTGATCCTTCATGCCGAACACGGCAGCAATGCCTCCTCCTTCACGGCACGTGTGGTGATCGGCACCGAGGCCAATCTGCATGCCGCCATGACCTCGGCCATCGCGGCGCTGTCAGGCCCCGCCCATGGTGGCGCTGCCGAAGACGTGATGAAGATGGCGCAGGAAATTGGTGCGCCGGAGAATGCTGCCGCCTATGTGAAGGCGAAACGCGCGGCGGGTGAGGCTGTCACAGGGTTCGGTCACCGGGTTTACCGCACTGAAGATCCCCGGGCGCGGCACATGCGGGATGGGGTGGAGAAGCTGTCGCGGGAGATGGGCGAGCCCAAGTGGTTCGCTATTCTGCAGGCGGTTGTTGATGCGATGAAGCCCTATGCACGGTTCGGCGTAAACGTGAATGTCGATTTCTATTCCGGCGTCATTTACTATCTGAACGGCATTGCCCCGGATCTGTTTGTTCCGATCTTCGCCATTGGCCGCGTGCCGGGTTGGACGGTGCAATGCCTTGAACAGTTGCAGAACAACATCCTCATCCGCCCATTGACCCTTTACGATGGCCCCGAAGCCCGCGATTATGTGCCGGTGGCGCGGCGCGGATAACCTACCAAATTCCCCATTTCCGCCCTGCCATCGCCACAAAGCCTGACAAAAACCAATCCCAGCGGGCGCGGGGACGCCCCCCTGGGACGGCAACCACAGGGAACGGACATGGGCGCAGCGCCGCGGAAACATTCTTTGAGCCTTATGGCGCTTGTCGCTGCCATTGGGTTCAATTGCGCCGCATTTGCAGGTGACGTGACACTCGGCGTGATGGCGTCCGAGCCCCAATGGATTGCCGACACCCAGAAAATCGCCGATGCCGTGATGCATGACCATTCGGTGCGGCTTCTGCCGATCATCGGCAATGGCACCATCCAGACGGTGGCTGATCTCACCCATCTCGACAGTGTGGATGCCGCCATCCTGCCTCTCGACACCTTGACCTATGCCCAGGCGCAGGGGCTTCTCAAAAGTTCCGACAAGGTCAGCTATCTTGTGCAGTTGCAGCAGGTGACTTGGGTGCTTGTCGCTTCTCCCAAGAACAAGACACTTACGGCGCTTGCCGGCAAGCGCATCGCCACCGGCCCCACGGGCACCTCCGGTTTTGTGGCGGGCGAGCTGATTTTCAATGCCTTTGAAGTGCCCTTCGAGCGCGTGCCCAAGGTGGGCGCTGATGCTTTGGCCGCAGTGGCGACGGGTGAAGCGGATGCAGCACTTGTGGACGCGGTGCAAATCCGCAAGTTCAAACTCAACGCCGGGCAGTTCCATTGCCTGCCGCTTACCGTGCCCACACAGCTCGACAGCACCTATCACCAGACGGAAGTCTCACAGCGCGACCTGCCCGGCCTGATCGCGGAAGACCAGAAGGTTGATGCGGTAAAAACGCCGCTCGCCCTCATGGTGTCGGGCAACAAAGCTAGCAGCAGTGCCAGCTTCAAGGTGCTCACCGAGGTGGTGCTGGCCCATGCCAAGGAGCTGGGATTCTCGCAGGACATCACGGCAGACATTCAGGGCTGGCAGCGCCATGACCAGGCCCGCAAGGCCCTCTCGGCCTTTGCCGAGAAACAAACCAAGGGATCGGCATCCTCAACAGGAGACGGACAATGACAGCATCAGAAATCCGCCGGATCGTGCTTCCACAAGACAGCCTGCCCCAGGACGATGAGGTGGAGGATTTGCAGCCCATCGAAGAAGAAGTTGCGGATGCAGCTGAGCAGCCTGAGGCGGAAGAAGATACCGTCACGCCAAGCTGGTTTGCCAACACCTACAAGAGTGCGGCTCCGCAGGACCTGGCACAGCGTTACCGCGAAACGCGGAAGCCCGTGGAGGCAGCCGAGGAACATTACGACCATTATCGCCGTAGGCTGGAAGAGCGTTTCCAACGCGCTAAGCGCATGGCGGAAGCTCCGGCGGAGCCTGTGGCAACCATGGCCCATCACGCGCCACCTTCTCGTCCTTCTGCCTCTGCCAATGATGATGGCCTGCAGCGTTTTCGCTCCTGGCAGGACAAGCTGGAACAGCGCAAGGGCGGGCCTGCCGCACCGCGCCTGAAGCGGCGCAAGTCGTCCGGCCGCGTGGCGGCACTTTTCGCAGGCGCCTGTGTTCTGGGGGCGGCGGCAGGCTATGGCAGCACGCAGGTGCCTGCCATCACGGATAAGCTGGGTGACCTGACCAAATTGCTGGGCGTGATCTCGGCGCTCTGGGCTCCGGGCGCACCCGCGCCAGCCGCTGAAAAGCCGGTGGTCGCATCGGCTGGCGGCACAACGGTGTTGCCCAAGAAAGCAATCAAGATGCCGAAGGTGACGGTGGCAGATGCCAGCGGCCCCCTCAACGCGCCCATTCCGCTGTCGCTGCAGGCGGATTCTACTGATGTGGCCGCTCCGCTTGCCCTGCGCATTTCCGGCCTTCCGGCGGATGCCTATCTCACCAAGGGAACGCAGGTGGCGAGCGGCGAATGGATGTTGAAGCCGGGTGATGAGAACGGCGTGCAGCTTGTGGTGCCGCGCTCGCAGGACGATCAGATCGGACTTTCCGTGGCCCCGGTGGAATCGGCAACGGGTGAACCTGCCGCTCCGCCGCAGGAATTGACCGTGGCGCTGGACCTCAAGAATGTGAATGTGATTCCGGCCAATGCGCCGCCTGAATCCCAGTCGAAGCAGAAATTGCAAAAGCCCCTGCCCGCCGCCGTGCCGGTGCCGCTTGAGATTGCCAGCAGCGATGGCCAGCAGTTCCTCGACCAGGGCAATGAAATGATGAACAATGGTGATGTCATCGCCGCACGCCAGTATTTCATCAAGGCCAGCGAACAGGGTCTGGCCGAAGGGGCCTATGGTGCGGGCCGCACCTATGATCCATCGGTCTTTGCCGAGCTCAAGATCGAGGGCCTGCAACCGGACAAGGCCAAGGCTGCAGACTGGTATCGCAAGGCGGCAGCGGGTGGCGCGGTCAATGCAAAAGATGCGCTGGAAAAGCTGACCGGGCTTGGCAATTCGCCATAGCTTGGCCTCTCGACAGCGAGCGGGCACTTCGGGCATGAGGGACCTGATCCCCTCTTGCCTGGAGTTGCCATGCGCGCCGCCGACTATCTCGTTCAGTCCCTGAAAGCCCACGGCATCAAGCGCGTCTATTGCGTGCCGGGAGAAAGCTATCTGGCCCTGCTTGACGCGCTGCATGCGAGCGGCATTGACGTGGTCGTCTGCCGTCATGAAGGCGGGGCCGGCTTCATGGCCTGTGCAGAAGCAAAGCTGACGGGCGAGCCAGTTGTTTTCATGGTCAGCCGCGGGCCCGGTGCCACCAATGCCTCCATTGCCATTCACATGGCCGAACAGGACGCCCTGCCCGTGATCTTGCTTGTCGGGCAAATCCCGCGCGAGGAACGCAGCCGCAAGGTGTTCCAGGAAATGGATTACGGCAAGGTTTTCGGCTCTTTCACCAAGGGGGTGTTTGAGGTGGAGGATGGGGCCCGCCTGCATGAGCTACTGCCGCGCGGCATTCACATGGCGCGGGAAGGCGTGCCGGGCCCCGTGATCTTCTCTCTGCCGGAGGACATGCTGAATGATGACGTGCCGGAGCGTGAGCCTGTGGTGTTTCCGCTGGCGCGTGTGGGTGATGGCGCATCTTCCATGCCGGACATTCAGGCGCTCATCGATGGTGCCGAACGGCCTGTGGTGGTGGCCGGCGGGGCGCTTCGCAGTGCTGCGGGCAAGGCCGCCCTTCAGCGCTTTGCCGAGGCGCAGCGGCTGCCTGTGGCCGTGACATGGAAGAACCAGGAGATTTTCGACAATGCCTCGCCGCTCTATGCGGGCCATCTGGGGTTCGGTGCGGCGGCCGCCCTGAAAAACGCTTTGGCGGAGTCTGATCTCATTCTCGCCATCGGCACGCGGTTGGGCGATGTGGCGAGCCTTGGCTACACCTTCCCTGAGACGCCTGCCCCGCGCCAGACACTGGTGCACATCTATCCGGACTCACGGCCCATCGGCTTCAACTTCCGCACCGATCTGGGCTTGGTCGCTGATCCTGTTGCGGTGATGAACGGTCTTTCGCAGGGCGCCCGCGTGGTGAATGCGGCACGCGAAGCCTGGATCTCCAAACTCAACGGCGTGGTGCGCAGCTTGCAGGCCTTCAAGCCCGTAGATGCGGACGACGGCGTGGACTTCGGTGTGATTACAGAGTTGTTGGCGCGCCTGGCGCCCAAGGACGCGATCATCACGACCGACGCCGGAAACATCTCCACCTGGGCGCACCGCCACTGGAAAATGTCACCCTCCAACACATTGATTGGTGGCATTGTGGGGGCCATGGGCCTCGGCGTGCCTGCTGCTGTGGCGGCATCGCTGGCCCAGCCGCAGCGCACCGCCATCTGTCTTGTGGGCGATGGTGGGGTGCTGATGACCGGGCAGGAACTGGCCACGGCCAGGGCCGCCGGTGCGGCCCCCAAGATCGTCATTTCGGACAATGGCATTTACGGCACCATCCGCACCCATCAGGAGCGGGAATATCCGGGGCGCGTTTCCGGCACAAATCTCAAGAACCCAGATTTCGCGGACTGGGCCCGCAGCTTTGGTGCGGCCTCCTTCGCCATTGCCCGGGGCGATAATGACATGGAGGGCACGGTCAGTGCCTTCCTGTCCGCGCCCGGCCCTGCTGTGCTGCATGTGAAGTCGAGCAAGATCGCGCTTTCCGCCAACGGGCAGCTGCGCCCATGAATGTGCTGCTCATCGGCTCCGGTGGCCGCGAACATGCCCTGGCCTGGGCCCTCTCTGCGAGCCCTTTGCTGACCAAGCTTTATGCGGCACCGGGCAATCCCGGCATCGCCACGGTGGCGGAGTGCGTGACGCTTGATGTGGCGGACCATGCCGCCGTCATCCATTTCTGTGCCACCCATGCCATCTCCTATGTTGTGGTGGGGCCGGAAGCGCCACTGGTGGCGGGCCTGGTGGACGACCTTGCAGCGGCGGGTATCAAGGCCTTTGGGCCCTCGCGTTTTGCCGCCCAGCTTGAAGGCTCGAAGGGTTTCACGAAGGATATTTGCCGCGACAACGCCATTCCCACGGCGGCTTATGAACGCTTCACGGAGCTGGCTCAGGCGCTTGCCTATGTGCGCAAGTGGGGCGCGCCGATTGTCATCAAGGCGGATGGCCTTGCGGCTGGCAAGGGCGTGACGGTGGCCATGACCCTGGCGGAAGCTGAAGCCGCGCTCAAGGACATCTTTGATGGCCGCTTTGGCGGTGCGGCCTGTGTGGTGGAAGAGTTTCTCGAGGGCGAGGAAGCCAGTTTCTTTGTTCTGTCGGATGGCCAGAACGTGCTGCCGCTCACCACGGCGCAGGACCACAAGCGCGTGGGCGATGGCGACACCGGCCCCAACACAGGCGGCATGGGAGCCTATTCCCCTGCCCCCTGCATGACGCCTGCGCTGTGCGCCGAAGCACTGGAAAAAATCGTCAAACCGACGGTCAGCGCTCTGGCGGCCATGGGCCACCCCTACAAGGGGGTGCTCTATGCCGGCCTCATCCTTACCCGCGATGGGCCAAAGCTGATCGAATACAACGCCCGCTTTGGTGATCCGGAAACGCAGGTGCTCATGCCGCGGCTGCGCGATGACCTGCTCACTCTGCTGATGGCGACCACCGACGGCACGCTCGACAAGATAAGTGTACGCTGGCGCGACGAGGTGGCGCTGACCGTTTGCCTGTGTGCCAGCGGCTATCCGGGCGACTACAAAAAGGGCTGCATCATCAACGGCTTGGAAATCGCTTCTGGGGATGGGGTTGAAGTTTTCCATGCGGGCACGGCGTTTCGAGATGGCAAGCTGTTCTCCACCGGTGGGCGGGTGCTCAACGTGACGGCACTTGGCAAGACCGTGCGGGAAGCTCAGGCCCGCGCCTATGCCGCCGTGGATGCCATTCACTTTCCTGATGGATTTTGCCGCAGGGATATTGGCTGGCGCGCCATTGCACCTACATGATGGAGATGGAGCACAAATCCCCGCGGATCGGGCTTGCGCTGGGCGGGGGTGCGGCCCGCGGCCTCGCCCATATTGCCATGCTGGAAGCCTTCGACGAGGCGGGCCTCAAACCCACCGTCATCGCCGGGTCGAGCATGGGGGCGTTGGTGGGCGCACTTTATGCCAGTGGCATGTCCGCATCCGACATTCGCAAACATGCGGAAACACGGCTCTCCAACCGCGTGGACTTCGCCCGCTATGTATTTGGCGCGCGGCGCACCCGGCCCTTTGACCTGATTTCACTCGGAGGGCTCGCCTCGCTTCATCTTGATGGCGAGAAACTGGTTGACCTCGCGCTCCCTGACACGCTGCCTGCCAACATCGAGGACACGCTCATTCCTTTGAAGGTGATCGCCACCGATTACGAGCGCATGGAAGAGGTGGTGCTGGAGAAGGGTTCGCTGCAGCGCGCCGTGGGCGCGTCCATCGCCATTCCCGGATTGATTGCGGGGCCGCGCATCAATGGCCGCCTGCATGTGGATGGCGGTGTGGTGAACCCGGTGCCCTTCGATCATGTGCGGGCGGGCAATGACATCGTGATCGCCATTGATGTCACGGGCCGCCCCCGCCCCATGGGTGAAGGGCGGGCCAGCAACATTGAAATGGCCGTGGGCTCGCTTCTCATCATGTTCCACAAGTTGGCGGAGTTCCGGCGCATCGCAGGCCCGCCTGATGTCTATATCTCGCCCTCGGTCGACAAGTTCGGCGCGGGCGACTTCTTCCGGGTGAAGGAGATCCTGGCCGCGGCAGAACCCGCTAAGCAGCAGCTGGCAGAGGCCCTGCGGCAGATCAAGGCGCGCGTCGCGGCCTGAAGAAGTCCTGCAGCAGAGCGACCGACTCCCGCTCGCCCAACCCGCCATAGACCTCTGGCGCGTGGTGGCATGTGGACTGGCTGAAGAAGCGCGGACCGTGTTCAACTGCCCCCATCTTTTCATCGCCCGCGCCAAAATAGACGCGGCGGATGCGGGCGAAGGAAATGGCGGCGGCACACATGGCACAGGGTTCCAGCGTGACGTGTAGATCGCAGCCCAGAAGGCGCTCGCTGCCCAGCAGGCGGGCGGCTTCACGGATGACCAGCATCTCGGCGTGGGCGGTGGGGTCTTTCAGTTCAAGGGTGCGGTTTCCGGCAACGGCCAGAACCTCGCCGTCCGACGCCACCAGTGCGGCCCCCACCGGCACTTCGCCCCGCGCTGCCGCCGCATGGGCTTCGGCAAGCGCCAGCCGCATGGGATCGGAAAGTCTGGACACTGGCGGTTTCCTTGTCACCATGGCAGATGACACCGCGACAGGGGCAAGAGCAAGGGCAGAGTGATGCGCATTGTCGGCGGCAAATTCCGGGGGCACAGTCTGGCGGGGCCACAGAGTTTCGCCACGCGGCCAACATCGGACCGGGTGCGCGAGTCGATCTTCAACATTTTGGCGCACGGCATTGAAGGGCTGGAGATCGAGGGCGCGCGGGTTTTGGATCTGTTCGCCGGCACCGGTGCGCTGGGCTTCGAGGCGCTGTCGCGGGGGGCGCGTTTCTGCCAGTTTGTGGAGGAAGGGGCGGAGGCCCGCGGCGTGATCCGCCGCAATGCGGATGCGTTGGGCATCATCGGCCTTGGTAAAATCTGGCGGCGGGACGCCACCAAACTTGGCCCCTGCGCGCCACAAACGCCCTTTGATCTCGTCTTTGCCGATCCGCCCTATAACAAGGGGCTGGGGGAACAGGCCCTGGCCTCACTCGTGGAGGGGCAGTGGCTGTCGCCCGGCGGTATTGTGGTGCTGGAGGAGGCGGAGAAGGCCGAGGTGGCGGATGTGCCGGGGCTCACCCTGCTCGACATCCGCATTTATGGCGACACGCAGGTGCGCTTCTACCGGACCGACTGACGCCCTTCACTTGCGGCCAAACAGCCTTTCGATGTCGCCCAGCTTCAATTCGATGAAGGTGGGGCGGCCGTGGTTGCATTGCCCGGCGTTGGGTGTGACTTCCATTTCGCGGAGCAACGCATTCATCTCTTCGGTCCGCAGGGCGCGGCCGGAGCGCACGGAGTGGTGGCAGGCGAAAGTCGCCAGCATGTGGTTGGCCTTGGCGGCAAGGGTGGGCAGATTGCCAAGTTCGTTCACGTCATCGGCAATGGCGCGCAAAAGGGCCGGGAGATTGCCACCCTCAAGGGCCGCCGGCACCTCGCGCACCACGAGCGATGTGTCGCCAAAGCCATCCAGCACCAGACCATTGGCGGCCAATTCGGCCTGTACCGAGAGAACGGATGAAAAGGTTGCGGCATCCACCTCGATCACCTGCGGAACCAGAAGCGGTTGGGTGATGATGCCCTGCCCTTCGCGCTCGCGCTTCAGCCGCTCGTAGACAATGCGTTCATGGGCGGCATGCTGGTCCACCAGCACCATGCCGGCGGCGGTTTGGGCGATGATGTAGGCGTTGTGGATCTGGCCCCGGGCGAAGCCCAGGGGATGGTCAGGCGCGGCTGCCTGCTCCACCACGGGTGCGGCCACGCGGCCTGCTGCTGGCATTTGCATGGCGAAAGCGGCCTGCCTTTCGGCAAGGCCAGCCGAGGGCGCTGCCGGTTGCCAGCCGGGCGTCATGGGCGGGGCAGCGGTGGGGCCTGTGCGGAAGGCCGACATGGTGTCCTGCCCCAGTCCACCATCAGGCTTGGGGCGCTGCCCTTCCAGAGCGCGGCGGATGGCCGACACGATCAATCCCCGCACGAAGGCCTGGTCACGGAAGCGCACTTCCGTCTTGGCTGGGTGGACGTTCACATCCACCCGCTCCGGCGCGCAGGAGAGCCACAGGGCAATGGCGGGAAAGCGCCCGGGCGGCAGCACATCGGCGTAGGCTCCGCGAATGGCCCCGGTGATCAGCTTGTCCCGTACCGGGCGGCCATTGACCACGGCATATTGCAGCAGTCCGTTGCCGCGCGCTGCCGTGGGAAGTCCGGCAAAGCCATGAACCTGCAGGTCCTCGCCCTGCCCTTCAAAGGCAATGCAGTTGGCCATGAAGTCCGTGCCCATGATGCGGGCGGCGCGCTGCTCTTCTGCTTCGCCCGGCGGGCAATCGAGCCAGCGGCGTTCTTCGCTGACAAAGGTGAAGCCCACGGCAGGATTGGCGAGCGCCAGCCGCCGCACCACATCAAGGGCCTCTGCTGTTTCGCTGCGGTCGGTTTTGAGAAACTTGAGGCGGGCGGGCGTGGCATAAAACAGGTCGCGCACTTCGGCTTCGGTGCCGCGCTTCAGGCTGGCGGGGCGCAGCTCATCCCGTTCGCCGCCCGCCAAGGTGATGCTGTGAGCCAGGCTTGCGCCCGCCGCACGGGATGTAAGGGTGAAACGAGAGACGGACCCGATGGAGGGCAGCGCCTCGCCCCGGAAGCCCATGGTGCGGATTCCGGAGAGATCATCATCGGGCAATTTGGAGGTGGCGTGGCGCTCGATGGCGAGCCGCAGATCATCCGGCCCCATGCCGCCGCCATCATCGGTGACACGGATCAGCGTCTTGCCGCCCCCGTGAAACACCACATCAATCTGGCGCGACCCGGCATCGAGGGCGTTCTCCACCAGCTCCTTCACGGCACTGGCCGGACGCTCGATCACCTCACCGGCGGCGATGCGGTTGATGGTTCCTTCGGAAAGGCGGCGGATGGACATGGCAGCGAGGCTTAAACAGCCCACGTGCCACTCACAAGAAGCTGCGGAAAACTATCAACCGTCGCGGAAGACGCTGCCGATGTTGCGGATGGTGCCGTAGCCGGGGTTGGTGCGGCGCTTTTCGGCAATGATCGCGGCCTTGAGTTCGGCCTCAAGCTCGTCCTTGGTCTTGAGCGTGCCATCCGGTTTGACCTTGGAGATGCCGTATTTCTCGAACGCCGCATCCCGGGTGCCGGGGGCGGCAGCGGCCATCTGCTGGCCGCGCGTCATGTAGCCGGGGGCTGCGGGCGCGCCACCACCATAGACATCGCCGCCATCCGCCGACTGGCTGGCCATGGGCGGAGCATAGGCGGCCGTGCCGGGAGCCGGCAGGCGCAGGTCTGGCGGCATGGAGAGGGGCGCATTGGTGGCCACGCCCGAGGCATTGGGCACGCCGGACTTGCCGTTCAGCATGCCGCCGCCCGAACAGGCGGCCAAAGGCAGCGCCAGAACAGCCGAAACACCGATGAAAAACGCCCGCTTCATGGAATACTCATCCTCAGTGGATTGGCCCTTGGCGTTGGCCTTGGCCCAAAAATCCGGCAAAACCGTGGCTTCAGCGCCGGGCCGCCGGCCACAACCCATCATAGAGCAGAAGGGCCACCCCGGCAACGATGGCAATGTCGGCAACGTTAAAGACGTACCAGCTCCAGCTGCCCCAATGCAGGCTCACGAAATCGGCCACCGCGCCGTGCAGCAACCGGTCCAGGGCATTGCCCATGGCCCCGCCGATGATGAAGCCAAGCGCCGCCGCCACCAGCCCGTGCCGGGCCCGGGCCAGCCAAATGACCAGAACCAGACTAATGAAAATACTCATCAGCACAAGGATCATCTGGGTGTGGGTGGTGAGCAGCCCATAGGACACGCCCTCATTCCAGGCCATGGCCAGGTCCCAGAAGGGTGTGACCTGAATGGGTGGCCGCTCATCCAGATTGATGACCTTCAGCACCCAATATTTGGACAGTTGGTCGAGCGCAAAGGTGAGGCCCGCCAGTAGAAAGCCAAGCCGGCAGAGCGGGCCGTAGAAACTTGCCGTCACGGGCTTTCCACCATCGAAGACGTGTTGACACCCCGAACACCCGTCATTCCCGCGAAGGCGGGAAACCAGCTTTCTTGACCACACGAGGTTGCCCGGAAGCTGGACCCCGGCCTTCGTTGGGGTGACGAAAAATAGTGTGACGGCGAAATACGCAACCCCATCACACGGTTTTCCCGAAGCGCGTCTGCCATTCGCGCACGGCTTCGGCATCGCGCGGGGTGAGATCCGGGAAATCCTTGTCGGTGCCGACGGCCTTGGAAATCTTCCAGGAGCGGGCGCATTTCGCACCTTCGGCCTTGGCAAAGACCACGCCCACGCCCTTGACCGTGTCAATACGGAAGGCATTGGCCGGTGCCTCGCCCTCGATCACGTCGATGCCGGAGGTGATGCAGATTTCAGCGAAATCATTTGATGTCAGGGCCTGCACTTCGCCGGCATCGCGGGCTACATAGACCTTTGGTGCCGCTTCCAGTGAGGCACCGATCGTCTTGTTGGCGCGCTCGATTTCCAGCGCGCCGGTGACCACGCTGCGCACGTCCCTGATTTTTTCCCACTTCGCCGCCAGGGCATCATTGCGCCACTCATCGGGTGCCTTGGCAAAGGGCATGAGGTGGACGGATGAGCCTTCGCCAGCAAAGCGGCTGAGCCAGACTTCTTCCATGGTGAAGACGAGGATGGGGGCCCACCAGGTGGTGAGGCAGTGGAACAGCTGGTCGATGACCGAGCGGCAGGAGCGGCGCTTTTCGCTGGACCAGGGGTCGCAGTAGAGCGCGTCCTTGCGGATGTCGAAATAGAAGGCCGAGAGATCGGCATTCATGAACTGCGTCAGCGCCGCGAAGATGCGCTTGTAGTCATAGACCTTGTAGGCGGCGCGCACCGTCTGGTCCAATTCCCACAGCTTGTGCAGCACATAGCGCTCAAGTTCCGGCATGTCCTTGCAATAGACCTGCTCCCAGTCATGCAGGCCATCGAGCGCGCCCAGCATGTAGCGGAAGGTGTTGCGCAGCTTACGATAGGCTTCGACGTTGGACTTGATGATCTCGGGGCCGATGCGCATGTCGTCGGAATAGTCGGACGAGGCGACCCAGAGGCGGAGAATGTCCGCACCTGAATTCTTGATCACGTCCTGGGGGGCCACGACATTACCCATGGACTTCGACATCTTGCGGCCGTCCTCGGCCATGATGAAGCCGTGGGTGAGCACCTGATTGTAGGGCGCCCTGCCCCTTGTGCCGCAAGATTCGAGCAGCGAGGAATGGAACCAGCCGCGGTGCTGGTCCGAGCCTTCGAGATAAAGGTCAGCCGGCCACTTCATCTCCGGATTGCCCTCCAGCGTGAAGGCGTGGGTGCAGCCCGAGTCAAACCAGACGTCGAGAATGTCACGCACCTGTTCAAAGTCCTGCGAATTATATTCGGGGGCGAGGAAACGCGTGGCTGCGCCATCGGCAAACCAGGCATCCGCACCTTCCTTCACAAACGCATCAAAGACCCGCTGATTAACCTTGGAATCATTGAGGATTTTTCCCGTCGCCTTGTTGACGAAAACAACGATAGGCACACCCCATGCACGTTGCCGCGAGATCACCCAGTCCGGGCGCTCGCTGATCATGCCGCGCAGTCGGTTCTTGCCGGCGGCGGGGAAAAACTCCGTGGCTTCGATGGCGGCAAGGGCCTTGTCGCGTAGGCTGTTCTTCTCGCCATCGCCCATGGAGATGAACCACTGCGGCGTGTTGCGGAAGATGATGGGCTTCTTGGAGCGCCAGGAATGCGGATACTGGTGCTTCAGGCGCTCGCGCGCCACCAGCGCGCCGGCCGAACGCAGCGCCGCGATCACAGCCTCGTTGGCATCGCCCTTCTCGCCCTTGTCGGTGATGACGCGCTTGCCCGCAAAGCCCGGCGCATCCTTGGTGTAAAAGCCATCGGCATCCACGGGTGTGGGGATGTGGGTGAAGTCGTGGCCATACTTCTCCGCCAGCTCGCGCTGGTGGTGAATCCAGATGTTGTAGTCGTCGGCACCATGGCTGGGCGCTGTGTGGACGAAGCCTGTGCCTGCATCATCGGTGACGTGGTCGCCATCAAGCAGCGGAACGGCAAAGTCATAGCCCAAGGCCTTCAGTGGATGGTCACAGACGATGGACGAAAGTTCTTTCGGTTCCACCACGCGCAGGTCGCGCCAGCCCGTCACCTTTGCAGCCTTCATCAGGCTGTCGATGAGCTTGGTGGCGACGATCAGCTTGGCCCCCACTGGCAGCCAATTGCCCTCCGGGGCTTCGGTCACCTTCACCAGGCTGTATTCGATGCGCTGGGAGTAGCTGATGGCGCGATTGCCGGGGATGGTCCAGGGTGTGGTGGTCCAGATCACCACCGTGGCATCATCGAGGGACTGGTCTGCCGAAAATTCCTTCGCATCCACGCCCTGCCCGGGATGGCTTTCGCTGCCAACCAGCATCACCAGTTCTAACAGGCGCTGCACCACGGACTGAGTGTGGGCCGCATCATGGGAACGGATGGGGAAGCGCACGGTGATCGCATCACTGGTATAGTCCTGATACTCCACCTCGGCTTCGGCGAGGGCTGTCTTTTCCACCACCGACCACATGACCGGCTTTGAACCGCGATAAAGCTGTCCCGTTTCCGCGAACTTCATCAGTTCGCGGGCGATCACGGCCTCGCTCTCGAATTTCATGGTGGTGTATGGATTGTCCCAGTTCCCCTCCACGCCCAGGCGCTTGAACTCCTCGCGCTGCACGTCGATCCACCCTTGCGCGAATTCGCGGCATTCGCGGCGGAATTCGTTGATGGGGATGGCGTCCTTGTTCTTGCCCTTGGCGCGATACTGCTCCTCGATTTTCCATTCGATGGGCAGGCCGTGGCAATCCCATCCCGGCACATAGTGGGAGTCATAGCCCGCCATCTGGGCCGAGCGGGACACGATGTCCTTCAGGATCTTGTTGAGGGCGTGGCCGATGTGGATGTTGCCGTTGGCATAGGGCGGGCCGTCATGCAGCACGAATTTCGCGCGGCCTTTGGACTGCTCCCGCATCTTGCCGAACAGGCCCATGTCCTTCCAGCGTTTCAAAATCTGCGGCTCGCGCTCGGGCAGGCCTGCCTTCATCGGAAAATCCGTCTTGGGCAGGAATACGGTGTCGCGGTAGCGGTCGGTCTTCTTGGGCTGTTCGGTCATGGTGGCGGGCTTGTAACGGCTTTGGCCCCATGAATAAAGTGCCGTTGTGTTTGCGCCCGCCACTGGCATTTGGCATGGTCGCGCGGACAGGAGAAATACCCATGCGCCACACCATTCCCGCCCGCTCCGGCAAGGCCCACCGCCTCGAAAAGGGCCAAACCGTCCGGGTGATCAACACCCATGGCAACCAGGTGGTGGATTTCTGGGCCTTCAATGCGGCGGATTTCCGGGAATATCTCGGCATGGAACACAGCCGGGCCTTCTGGTCCAGGCTCTTTCCCGTTGCGGGCGACAAGATGATCACCAACCGCCGCCGCGCCATCCTCACCCTCCTGGAGGACAATTCGCCGGGCCGCCATGACACGCTGATTGCCCCCTGCGACAACGAGCGCTACGGGCTTCTGGGCTGCACCCACTACCACGACAATTGCCGTGACAATCTGCATGCGGGCCTTGCGGCTCTGGGCATCACCATTCCCTACACGCCCGACTCGCTCAACCTGTTCATGAACATTCCCTGGCGGCAGGATGGTTCGCTGGAATGGGGCAATTGCCTGTGCAAGCCCGGCGACAATGTGGTGTTCAGGGCCGAGATGGATTGCATCGTGGCCTTCTCCGCCTGCCCGCAGGACATGCTGCCCATCAACAACGGCGTCACCGTCGAGGCGCATTACGAGATCGCCTAGAAGGTTCCACATATGATCGTGGAACTCATGGGGGCAAGCGGTGCCGGCAAGTCCACCCTTGTGGCAGCCGTGCTGAAAACCCGTGAGGGGGCGCGCTGGGTGGATGCCGCCCGGCTGGCGGGGCCGCGGCCTGAGACATGCCCACCATGGCATGACAGCTTTCTGGCGCGGAAGAAGGATTGGCTCAGGCAGCAGGGCCATGCGGACAGTGTTGCGGCGGAGCAGTTGGACATTGCAGCAGCGCAGTTGCAGGTGGAATGCCTGGCAGAGGCCGACCCGCGCCGCCACATTCTTTCGGCTGAAGGCATTATGCAGATGTTTTCAGGTGAGTTGCTGGAAGACAGTCAGGCGGGAGACAGAATGGCACAGCGGCTGCTTGCGGCACGCCATGCGGTTCTGCTCATCTGTGATCCAGAGGCAGTGGTGAGAAACGTGCTCAAACGGCGCCAAACCGGCCCTGCCCGCCCCCTGATGGACCATCTCTCCGCAGATGAGATTCATGCCAATGCCGTGGCCTTCGAGATGCATTTGCGCAATCTGGCCCGCGAAACAAACCGCCGGGGCGGCACCTGCATGATGCTGCATGCCGAAGACGGATTCGAGTCTTGTGTCGAGCAATTGGAAGATTATCTTCAGATTGCGCGCACAGTGGCTGAGGCCCGTCCACCTCAACCAGTTTGAGACTGGTTCGGCGGGTCAGGCCCGGCACTCGTGAGGGCTAACCCTTCACCTTCTCGCGCAGGGTCACCAGTTCTTCCGCTGCCGTAGGATGAACGGCCAAGGTGGCGTCGAACTGCGCCTTGGTGGCCCCACAGGTGATGGCTATGCCCAGAAGCTGGGCCATCTCGCCCGCATCGGGCCCAGCAATGTGGCAGCCCAGAACCTTATCGGTTTCGGCATCGACGATCAGCTTCATCAACATGCGCTCGTCTCGGCCCGAGAGCGTATGCTTCATGGGGCGGAAGCTGGTTTTGTAGATGTCGATGGCCTTGTGTTTGGCGCGGGCTTCCGCCTCGGTCATGCCAACGGTGCCAAGCTCCGGTTGCGAGAACACCGCTGTGGGCACAAGAGCGTGGTTCACCATGGTCGGTTTCTTGCCGAAAACCGTGTCGGCGAAAGCATGACCTTCGCGGATCGCCACAGGTGTCAGGTTCACGCGGTTGGTGACATCGCCCACGGCATAGATGTTGGGCATTTCGGTGCGCGAATATTCATTGACGGGCACCGCGCCATGGGGCGTTGGCGTGATGCCAACATTCTCAAGCCCCAGACCATGGGTGTTGGGAATGCGGCCGGTGGCGAACATGATCTGGCCCGCGCCGATGGCACTGCCGTCGTTCAGCATCACCCGCACGCCATCGCCCGAGCGCAGGATTTCTGTGACATCCACATGGTGGCGGATTTCGATGCCCTTCTTCTTCATTTCGGCGGCAAGGTGGTTGCGCAAGTCATCGTCAAAGCCGCGCAGGATCTGGTCGCCGCGGCACAGTACTATGGTCTCAACGCCCAAACCATTAAAAATACCCGCAAATTCAACCGCTATGTAGCCGCCGCCGACGATCACGATGCGGCGCGGCAGGCGTTCCAGGTGAAAGGCGTCGTTGGAGGTGATGGCGAGGTCCCGTCCCGGCAGATGCTGGGGAATGAAAGGCGTTGCCCCCGTGGCAATAAGAATGTGCCCCGCCGTCACCTTGCGGCCCGAGGCCAGTTGAACCGTGTGGGCATCCACCAGGGTCGCCCGTTCGTGGATCAGTTCGGCGCCCGAAGCTTCGAGATTGCGAATATAGGCCTTGTTGAGGCGGTCAATCTCCTTGTCCTTGTTCTCGATGAGGGTGGCCCAATCGAAGGACACTTTTTCCGTGCTCCAGCCGAAGCCGACGGAATCTTCAAACTCCTCGGCAAAACGCGAGGCATAGACGAACAGCTTCTTGGGCACGCAGCCACGGATGACGCAGGTACCGCCCACGCGGTATTCCTCGGCAACGGCCACTTGCGCACCGTGCTTCGCCGCAATGGTACCGGCCCCTGACTGCCGGAGCCTGCTCCGATGACAAAGAGATCGCAATCGTATCCGCTCATGTGCGGGTGATTTCCCAGCGCCCCTTCCCTACTCTGCCATGATCACGCGATGGGCCATGCGCAGGAACATGCCGTTGTTCACAACGCCCGGAATGTCGTTCAGCATCACCGGAGGCGTTCCGGCTCTTTGATCACGCCGCAGGCCGCATCCAAAATCACGTTTCCGGCAATCGGTGCGGAAGAGCTGGCCATCCTTTGCCGCGCAGCGTGATGGAGGGCTCCATGCCCATCATCTTTGAAGACAGTTGATCTTCCACAGGTGCCCTTCACGCCCACATTGACCACCCCCGATGGGCAGCGGAAACTTGCCCAGCTGAGCCACCTGCTTGGAGGCATCGGTGATCACGATGAATTGCTTTTGCCGATGAGGCCACAATCTTCTCGTGGATCAGCAAGGCACCGCCGCCGCCCTTGATCAGGCGCAGTTCGGCGTCGAACTTCAGCCGGGGCACCGTCCACACAGAGGTCGAGATAGGGATGCTCGTTCAGTGTGGACATGGTGATGCCGCTCTGGGCCAATTCCAGTGTGGCCCATGAGGTCGGAATGCCAGTCACCTCCAGCCCCTTCTTCACCTCGTCAGCGAGAAGGCGGATGCGAAGTGATTGGCGGTGGAGCCCGTGCCAATGCCCAGCTTCATGCCGGGTTTGACATAGCTCAGCGCGGCTGCGGCTGCTGCCTTCTTCAGGTCGTCGGCACTGCTCATTTGCCCAGGCCGCCCATCAGCATGTATTTTACCTCAAGGTATTCTTCCATGCCGTGCTGCGAGCCTTCGCGGCCAATGCCCGACTGCTTGACGCCGCCAAAGGGCACTTCCGAAGTGGAGATGATGCCTTCGTTGATGCCGATCATGCCGTATTCCAGCGCTTCGCCCACCCGCCAGATGCGGCCAATGTCGCGGCTGTAGAAATAGCAGGCGAGGCCGAATTCGGTGGCGTTGGCCGCCTCGATCACCTCTTCCTCGGTCTTGAACTTGAATAGCGGGGCCAGGCCGAAGGTTTCCTCGCGGGCCACCGCCATGTCGGCGGTCACGCCGGTGATGATGGTGGGCTCAAAGAAGTTGCCGCCCATGCGCTTGCCGCCTGTGGCAATCTTGCCGCCCTTGGACACGGCATCGGCAATGTGCTCTTCCACCTTCTTGACGGCGGCGGCCGATGAGCGACCTCGTGGTCACGCCATCGGCGGTGCCATTGCCAACCTTGAGCTTGCTGACAGCGACGGCCAGCTTATCATTCGGCGAAGGCATCATAAACGCCTTCCTGCACGTAGAGGCGGCTGGCGCAGACGCAGGTCTGGCCGTTGGGTGCCAGACATTTGGAGGCCATGGCACCCGCCACCGCGGCATCCAGGTCGGCATCATCAAAAACAATGAAGGAGCATTGCCGCCCAGCCCAGCCCCAGCTTCTGGATGGTGGGGGCGCACTGCTGCATGAGCACGCGGCCAATTTCGGTGGAGCCGGTGAAAGTCAGCCCACGGACGATGGGATTCGAGGTCAACTCGGCGTTGATCTCAGGGCAGAGCCCGTAATGACCGAGAAGACGCCAGCGGGAATGCCAGCGCGTTCACCGAGTTCAGCCATGGCGAGGGCGGAAAGAGGTGGTGCTCGGCGGCGGGCTTGCACACCATGGCGCAGCCGGCGTGGCGAGCGCGGCGCCTGCTTTGCGTGTGATCATGGCATTGGGGAAGTTCCAGGTGCGAGGCAACGACGCCCACCGCCTGCTTGATGACCACGGCCCGGCCATTGGGAAAGGCACAGGGTATCGGTCTCGCCGTAAACGCGGCGGGCTTCTTCGGCAACCATTCGATGAAGCTTGCGCCATAGGCAATCTCACCACGGATTCGACCAGCGGCTTGCCCTGCTCCGCCGTCAGGATCTGGCCAGATCCTCCTTCGTTTTCCATCATCAGGCTGAACCATTTGCGCAGGATGCCGGCGCGCTCCTTGGCGGTCTTCTGGCCCAGAGTTTCCGGGCTTTTCTCAGCGCCTTCTCAATGGTCTGCGTGGTTTCCCGGCCGTGCTGCTTTGGCACCACGCCCACCACGCGCTCATCCACTGGTTTGTCACGTCAATGAGGCGGGGTGCCGGCCCGGCACCCATTTGCCGATGTAGCATTTGTCCTTGAGCAGCGACTTGTCTTCAACATGTCGCGTGCAGGGCCTGGGTTTTGGCGATGTCCATGGGTCTGTCTCTGAGCGTGTGGGATTAGCATGGGGGCACCGATCCCACAAATCTGGACCAGGAGGAGGAAATACGCATGCCATTGGCGGCCCTGATTTTGACCTGGATGGCACGCTGGTAGACACCGCACCCGACCTCCATGCCGCCACCAACCATGTGCTTTCCACGCTGAAGCGGCGCTCCATTTCGCTGGATGAGGTCAGGGCGTTCGTGGGACACGGGGCGCGGAAGCTGATCGAGCGGGGATGCGAGGCCACGGGCGATCCGGTTGATCCCAGGGCGCTGGAGACGCCTATCAGGAATTCGTGCTCCATTACGCTGGCCATATTGCGGCGGGCAGCAAGCCCTACCGGCCTTCTGGCGCTTCTTGACCGCTGCAAGGCGGCGGGCTCCGCCATGGCCGTGTGCACCAACAAGCTGGAAAGCCTGTCCATTCAACTGCTCGATGCCTGGATGGACAGTATTTCGGCGCCGTTGTGGCCGGATACGATCGGCATCGCTGCCGACCCCCGCCCGTGCATCTGGAGGCCTTGTCGCGCATCGGCAAGAAGGCAGCCGCCTCACTGATGGTGGTGACAGTGAAACCGACATCCGTGCGGGACCGGGCAGAATGCAGGCGTGCCGGTGATTGCCGTCACCCTTGGCTACACGGCCCGGCCCGTGACGGATTTTGCGCCTACCCATGTGATCGACCACTACGACGAGTTCTGGCCGGTGCTTCAGAAGTACTTGTGAAAGAAGCCGTCGATGTCATCCAGCGCTGAGGATGTTCCGCGCAAGGGTTTCGATAGCGAGAGAAGCGTGCCCGCGTGGCTGACACCGGGATAGATTTTCACGTCAACCACCCTGCCCGCATCGCGGTATTTCGCGGCCAGGTGACGGGCGTGATAGACGCCCACCCGCGTGTCAGCAGCACCATGCAGCATCAGAAGCGGCGGCGCCTGTGACAGGTCTTGGTTCACCGGCTGGCTTTCCGGCAGGTCCGGCACGCCGGAAAAGGCATTGATGCTGGCCACATCATCCAGTGGCAGAAAGTCATAAGGCCCGGACATTCCCACCATCGCCCGCACCTTTTGTTCCAGCTTCCTTCGGAAGACGGCCTGAACCGCATTGTAGGCCCCGGCGGAATGGCCCACCACAAACAGCTTCTGCGGATCGCCACCCCAGGATGGCGCGTTCTCTGACGCGAAAGTGATGGCGGCGGCGGTGTCGTCAACAAAGCCGGGGTATTTCACTTCGGGCACGAGCCGGTATTCGCTCAGCACCGCCACATAACCGCGCGCCGCGAAGGCCCGGCCCACGAAGCCATAATCATCCTTGCTGCCCGAGGCCCAGGAGCCGCCGTGCACAAAGACAAGCACGGGATGGGGCCCGGCAGTTTCGGGCACGTAAACGTCCACGGTCTGGCGGGGGTGCGGCCCAAAGTGCAGGTTCTGCGCCAGCAGCTTTCCACCCGCATCCTGCGGCGCCAAGGCGTTGAAAATGGCGAGGCCGCGCCTGTCATAGGCCACGAAAATCGCAAGGGCCAGGACGGCGATTGCGGCGAGAAGCTTGAGCATGTAACTCCTACGCGCAGACACGTGTTCCGGTTCAGGGGCTCCACATTGACCGTCGAAAGCCAGCTGCTCAAGCCACCATTTTCACTCCGGCCCGAGGATTTGGCCTGGGTGCGCAAGACCCGCGATGCCATGAGCACGGCGGACAAGATCCGCCAGCTTTTCGTTCATATCAACCACGGCGATTCCCTGGAGGGCAGCAAGCGCTTTGCGGCGCTGCGGCCGGGCGGCCTGCACCGCTTCATGGGCGCTGATCTGGAGGCGGCCTGGCGGGCCACCCGCGCCTTCATGGAAGCCTGCGAGGTGCCACCTCTCATCACGGCTGACCTTGAAGGCGGCGGGCATCACTCCTCCTGCTTCACGGCCTCCACCAACCAGTTGGGCATGGCGGCTGCCAATGATCCCGCCCTGTCGGAAAAGCTTGTGGACGCCCTGGCGCGGGAGGCTTCGGCCATGGGTTTCAACGTCACCTTCACGCCCTGCATCGATATGAATGTTGATACGGGCTCGGCCATTGTGGGCACGCGTTCCTATGGCCAGCGGCAGGATGTGATTTCCGCGCAGGCTCTCGCCCATATGCGGGCCATGCAGCGCAATGGAATTGCCGCCACGGCCAAGCACTGGCCCGGTGAAGGGCTGGATTGGCGCGACCAGCACATGGTCACCACCATTAATCCGCTGGTGATGGAAGACTGGCACAAGAGTTTTGGCGCACTCTACAAGGGGCTGATCGACGGCGGGCTTCTGTGCGCCATGTCGGCCCATATCGCCCTGCCGGATCATCTGGCGCGGCAGGGTGTGCCGGAGGGGCTGGAGCGTTATCGCCCGGCCTCGATCTCCAAACATCTGAACTTCGGCCTGCTGCGGGGGGACCTCGGCTTCAATGGCCTGATCGTGTCCGATGCCACGCCCATGGCTGGCCTGCGGGCCTTCTCCGCCCGCGCCCGGCATGTGCCGGAGGTGATCGAGAACGGATGCGACATCTTCCTGTTCTGCGCCGGTGAAGAAGCCGACATTTCCCACATGGAAAATGGCCTGCGTAGCGGCGCCCTTTCCGAACAGCGGTTGGAAGATGCGGTGACGCGCATTCTCGGCCTCAAGGCGGCCCTTGGCCTGCACCGCAAAACGCTGGATGAGCGCATCCTGCCGCTGGAACAGGTGCGTGAGATCGTGCGGGCGCCGGCCCATGTGAAGCTCGCCCGCGAGGTGGCGGAAAAGTCGGTCACCTGCGTCAAGGATGTGGACCATCTCCTGCCGCTCAATGTGGCCCGGCACAGGCGCATCTGCTGGATCGGCAAGGGTGCCCCCGGTTTTCTGCCGGGCCAGCCGCCCAAACAGGCGGATGATCTGCGAGCGGGGCTGACGGCGCGGGGCTTTGCGGTCAGTGATTTTGACCCGGCCAATCCACCCACGCCCGAGACCGCCGACCTTGTGCTTTATGTGATGTGTGACGAATCATCCCTCGGCAAGATGCGCATTTTCCTCAACTGGCGGGTGGAGCAGGAAGGCCTGGGCAACATGATGAGCCGCTATTGGCACGACATTCCCACGGTTCTTGTGTCCTTCGGCCACCCCTATTACCTGCAGGATGCGCCGCGGGCGCCCTGTTGCATCAATGCCTATGCGCCGGTGGCCGATGCGCAGGCGGCGGTTCTGGAGCGGCTTACCGGAAATGCGGCCTTTTCCGGCGTTTCGCCCGTGGATGTTTTTGCAGGTGCCCCCGATGCCCGTTATTGACTTTGGGGGGCGTTGCCCCCTATAGCCACGCCACCCCACACGGATCACGGGCGATTAGCTCAGTTGGTAGAGCACTGTGTTCACATCGCAGGGGTCACTGGTTCGAGTCCAGTATCGCCCACCATCCTTTTGCTTCAGAATCTTAAATTCCTCACACACCCACGCGCTGTTTCTTGCGCACGTTGTCCTGGTATTTGCGGGCTTCGTCCACTTCTTTCCGCTTGGAGATTTGCGGCACGCCCACGTCCC
>JAXMCS010000025.1:0-39117 GCA_046349175.1 Hyphomicrobiales bacterium
CGGATTTGCGCCTCGATGATGCGGCCACCCATGGTTTCGAGATTGATCATGCCAGTATAGTCCGGCAGCACGCGGGCAATCCACGCCGTGAGCAAGTCCGTCAGCTCTGGCATCACGCCATCGCCATGCACGGTCCAGCGCGAGAACATGCCCTCGCCGAAGGGAAGCCCCGTGGCGTGCCTCACCCAGCGCACGCGGCCCCGGTCCACCGCGCAATCAGTGGAGACGTGGGCCCCAGAAAGCAGCGCCATCCACATCATGCCGTCGTCCATGCGTGCCCGGAAGGCCGCGGCATCGCCAATGATGCCGCTGCCCAGCCCCATGCCCTTGAGGTTCACCCGCGGTTTGGCAAAGACCGGAAACGCAACCGGCGTCTCCGCCGCCGTGCCGCAGGCGAGGCCCTGGCTGCGTGCCACGAAGAGCTTGTCATAGATGAAGCGGTAGTCCGGAAACCATTCATGGCAATCAATATCGTCGATGGGCACATGCACATCGGCGGGGCAGGGCACGCCTTCAAAATACTGCTTTCGCCACGGGTCTCGCACATGAAAGGGCATGCCCCATATACTGGCGGCGGGGCTTGCAGTTCCACTCACACACACGCCCCGTTCCATCACGCTTGCGTGTGGCGGCAGTCAACGGGCAGGCCGCCCCATCATTTGATCTCCCAGGTCACCGACACATCAATGCCGAGGGCCTGTTCACCGGCAGCCACAGGTGCGGCGCGCGCCATGTCGGCCTTGGCACTCATCATCACGGGGCCCGGGGGCACATAGCCGCCACCTTCCGAAACGCTGACCACGCCGCCCAGCGCGAAGCCGCCAGCCGCCGCATAGATCTCCGCCTTGCGCCGCGCATCGGCAACGGCAGTCTTGCGCGCCTCGTCCAGCAGAGTGTCCGCCTTGGACACCGTGAAGCTGATGCCATAGATCTGGTTGGAGCCAGCCCCCACAGCCTTGTCCAGCAAAGCGCCAAGGCCGGCGATGTCCGTGCTGGTGATGGTCACCGTGTTGGCCACATCAAAGCCCTTGATCACGCTCTTCTGTTCATTGTCCGTCTGAACATAGTCCACATGCGGATTGACCGAAAAGTTCGAGGTGGTGATGTTCTTGTCGGCAATGCCGGACGCCTTCAGGCTGTCCATCAGCGCCGTCATGGCCTTGCTGTTGGCCTCAAGCGCCGCCTTGGCGGTTTCCGCGTTTGTGCTGACACCGAGCGAGATGCTGGCCGTGTCGGGCAGGGCCCGCACTTCGCCGTGCCCGGACACGGAAATCAGGCGGGGCATTTTGGCATCATCGGAAAAGGCGGGGCTCATCATCAACACCGAAGCAGCAAGAATGGCAAAAAGGGTCTTCAAGGTCGTTCTCCTGCGGGGAGGCAGCATCTAGGAATAAATTGCGGCAATACCTTTGGCGGCGGCTCAGCGGAACGGCGGCTCGTCAAAACTGCGCAGCTTGCGCGAATGCAGGCCGGAGCGGTCCTTGCGCAGCCGTTCTACCGCCGCAAGGCTGACCAGGTGTTCGCCCACTGCCCGGTCGTAAAAGGCGTTGGCGGCACCCGGCAGCTTGATTTCGCCATGCAGCGGCTTGTCGGAGCATTGGCCAGAGCAAGCGTGCCATAGGGCACCCGCAGGCGATACCCCTGGGCCGCAATTGTGCCGGACTCCATGTCCACTGCAATGGCCCGCGACAGGTTGATGCGCTTGCGTTCCTGCGTCCAGCGCAGTTCCCAGTTCCGGTCGTCGTTGGTCACAACCGTGCCGGTGCGCAACCGGCCCTTCAGCGCTTCGCCGCGCTCGCCCGTCACATCGGCGGCGGCTTCCTGCAAGGCCACCTGGATTTCCGCCAGCGCCGGAATGGGAATGTCAGGAGGCACAAGGGAGTCGAGGATTCGGTCCTGCCGCAGATAGGCGTGGGCCAGCACATAGTCGCCGATGGTCTGTGATTGCCGCAAGCCCCCGCAGTGGCCGATCATCAGCCAGCAATCAGGTCGCAGCACCGCCAGATGGTCGGTGATCGTCTTGGCGTTGGATGGCCCCACACCAATGTTGACCAGCGTGATGCCACCTTGCCCGTCACTGCGCGACAGGTGATAGGCCGGCATCTGGAAACGGTGCCACGGGCTGTCCTCGATGATGCGGGCTGCGTCCTCTGCGCTGTGGGCCCGGCGGATCACGCCCCCACCCGGCAGATGCAATGCGTCGTAACCGGAGTCTTCGTGCAGCTGCGTCAGTCCCCACTGAATGAACTGGTCCACATAGCGGTGATAGTTTGTGAGCAGGATCCATGGCTGCACCAGATTCCAGTGCGCGCCCGTATAGTGCTGCAGCCGCTTCAGCGAATAGTCGATACGCACCGCATCGAAAAGCGCGAGTGGCAGTGCCGCCCCCGCAGGAACATCGAAGGTGCCATCGGCGATCTCGTCGCCCACCAGCGCCAGCTGCGGTACCGGAAAATGCAGTGCCAGTTCGGCCGCCGAAACGCCGCCGCCGCCAAGGTCGTCGCCCTTGTCGAGCACATAGGGGTAGGGAATCTCCTGTTGAGACAGGCCAACGGAAATCGTTGCCCCATAATCCGCCACCAGATGCGAAAGCTGCTGCAAGAGATAGGGGGCGAAATGCGCGGGCTGTGTCACCGTCGTCACATAGGTGCCGGGCCCCTGGAACTTGGCATAGGCGCGCGCGATGGAAGGCTGCAGCCCGTGAGCTTCATAGGTCACGCGCAGCTCGGGATAGCGGAACCCTCGGCGCGCCTCTTCGCTGGGCTCCTTGCGGTCCCTGAAATAGGCGTTGAGCGCGGTCTTGAGCGAGTGTGTGGCCTGGGCGTGAAGTTCGATGAGCCGCGCCACGGCGGCCTTGGGCGTCATTTTCTGGTCTGTCATGGCGGGCCTATAGCATGGCGTTTCGAAATGATGTAGCCACCCCTTGCGGGCCTGATTTGACGGCCCTGCGACAGGTGGGCCTGTAGCTCAATGGTTAGAGCTGACGGCTCATAACCGTCTGGTTCCAGGTTCGAGTCCTGGCGGGCCCACCACTCATTCATCTGTGAGACATCTCATTTCAGCAGAATCAGCGCAGGCTCGCTTCGAGGGTGGACATGCAAATCTGCCGCGCCCGTTTCGAAGACAGGACCGTGGCATCGAGGCACTGCTCAAGCCAGAGGCCATCCACCAGGGAAATGAAAGCCGTTGCGATCTCGTAGCTGTCTGCCTTGATGCCGCGGACCTTGGCAATGTTGGAAACGGCGCGCGCGATGCTTTCGCGGTAGAGTGCATAATGTTTCCGGTGCTCGGCCTTGAGCGCAGGGTTCACGGCGATCTCTGCCCAAAGGGCGAGCCACACATTGAGGTATTTTGAGTTCAGGAACGTGTCCGACAGCACGGTTTCAATCAGGTCTGTCAGGCTGACGGTGTCGGAGTCCAGCGAACCAAGATTGCGCAATACCCTGTCATAGATTGCTGAATAGGTGGCCGCCAGGAGCGCGTCCTTGGAGCCGAAGTGATGCGAGATCAAGCCGCGCGAAGTGCCGGCTTCGCGGCAGATATTATCAACCGTAAAGCCCTGGATGCCACTCTTTGCGAGGCATTCAATGCTGGCATCGATCAGGCGGGCCCGGCGTTCTCCGGCCGTAACGCGCTCAAACCGAGCTTTGACTGCGGGGTGTCGTGACATTTTGCAAAAGTGGGCGCAGGGCTGCGGGCCCTGCGCCTCTTTCAGTTACACCTTGGTGAACATGGTGGGGTTGGGATGACCATCGGCAAGAATGACGGGTTTCAGGTCGTCATCGTGAATGGCGAGAAATGGTTCGAAACATATGAAGACGAAACACCCTGAATCTTCCATCAGGTCCTCCATCTTGTTGAAGATGGCTTTGCGCTTGTCGTCGTCCTGCTCGACAAGTCCCTGCTGGTAGAGGTCCTCGAACTCCTTGCTGTCGAAGAACGACCAGTTGTAGACACCAATCTGATCAGGCCGGAACCATACGAGATTCTCGGTGGGATCGATTCCGCCGGCAAAATTCATCAACGCGAGTTCCATGGTCTTGTAGGTGTCACCCTTCGTCTTGTCGCCGAGGGCCCAGTAAGAGGCATCTTCCGTCGGCTGGATTTCAATGGTGATGCCAGCTTCCGCAAGGTTCGCCTGTATGATCTGCGCGATGGCTTGCGTTGTCGCATCGGTGAGGCAGTAAAGCTTCAGTGAGAGGTTGCTGACTCCTGCGTCCGCCAGCAGTGACTTGGCCTTTTCCACATCGCGGGTTGCGATGTGGTTGGCTGCACGGACAAATTTGCTGTTTGAAGGCACGACGCCGGTTGAGCGCACGGTGAGACCGTCATAAGCCCCCTGGATCACGGCATCTCCATCATAGGCATACTGGATGGCCTGCCGGACGCGAATGTCCTTCAGCGCATCAGCGTTCATGTTGATGGTCAGCCAGGCATAGCGGGTCGATTGCGTTTCGATGAGCTTCGAGCCCTTGGGCGGGTTCGACTTGACGTCCTTGGCCGAGGTCATGGCCACACGTGTATAGTCGAAGGAGTTCGCTTCATAGGCCAGCAGCGCCGCTTGGTCATCCGTCACGATGAAATATTCAACCTTGCTGAAAGCTGGCTTGGGACCGTTCCAGTCGGGGTTGGCAACCAGCGTCACCTTTTGTTTCTGCTCCCATTTGTCGAGCAAGAAGGGTCCGCATTGCGCCGGAATTTGCGTTGTATAGCTTCCACCCGCTTTTTCCACGGCTGCCTTCGAAACGATGTGGCCGCCATAGTAGGGCAGGGTGATGAACCAGAACGGCTTGAACGGCGACTTGAGGTGAATGAGACCCGAACGTGGATCGAGAACTTCGACCTTGTCCAGCTTCTCGAACTGATAGGCCCAGGCGGAGTCACTGCCCGCGATGCGCTCAAAAGAGAATTTCACATCTTCAGAAGTCACGGGACCAAAGCCATTGTTCCACTTCAACCCGTCGCGCAGGGTAAAGGCAATGGTTTGCGGGTCTTTCCATTCAATTGTTTCCGCCGCCCAGTTGGACGTGGGGTTGCCATCGCGCATGTCCCCCAGTCGAATGAGCGTCACCTGCGTGCAGCGATTGATGATGTCATCCAGCTCGCCGATGATGCCCTTGGGGTCGAACACCTGCGGGTCGGACAGCGCCCTGAGGCGCAGGGTATCGCCGTCGGCTGACCACGCCATGCGTGGCCCGCAGGCCAATCCTGCCAGCATTGCACCACCTGCCTTGAGAAGGCTCCGGCGGTCCGTGCTCCATTGAATGTTCATGTCTTCCTCCTTGGGCTTATGTTGTTATAGGGTAGTGACAGGCCACGCTGTGACCTGCGGCAGTCGGTCGCAGTTCTGGTTCCGCTGTCTTGCAGAGGGCTGGGCCATAGGACAGCGAGTGTGGAAAGCACAACCGCCGGGGCAAGCGAGCACACTCGGAATTTCCCCCCTGATGGCAAGGTCGCTGCGGCGCTTTCGCGGATCCGGTTGTGGCTCGGAGGCAATCAGGCTCCGTGTGTAGTGGTGCGACGGTTTCGCAAAGACCTCGCGTGTCGGGCCAAGTTCAACCAGGCGGCCAAGATAGAGGATTGCGACCCGGTCGCTCACATGGCGCACCATGGCGAGATTGTGGGTAATGATGAGGAAGCTGAGCTCCATGTCGGCGCTTGAGGCCTGTCATCAGATTGAGGATTTCAGCCTGAACCGAAACATCAAGCCCGACCGTCGGCTCATCCGCAATCAACAGGCTCGGGTTCAGCGCCAGCGCCCCGCCACGCAGACGCGCCGGGCCTGCCCTCCGAAAGTTCGTGCGGGTATCGCTGGCCAATGCTTGCGGGCAGCCCCACGCGTTCCAGAAGTTCAGCGGCACGGGCCTTGGCGTTCGGCGGCCTCTGATCCTGGATGACGAAAGGTTCAATCACCAACTGCTCAACCTTGCGGCGGGGACTCGAGCGGAGGCCACCGGGTCTTGAAACATGAGTGCACTGCGGCGGCGGAACGCCGAGAAGTCCTGCTTCGAGACGAGAGGCTTGCCTTCGAAAACAAGCCTGCCATCGCTCATCGGCTGCAGTCCAACCATGACGCGAGCGAGCGTGCTCTTTCCCGAGCCGGACTCCCCGACAAGGCCCAAAATCTCCGCCGGTGGGAGCGAGAGGCTGATGCCACGCAGGATGTTGATACGAAGGGCGGGCTGCGGGCTCAGCCGCCTGAGCAAGGGCACCGGTGGCAGCAGATCCACCGCACCTCCTTCGATTTCGAATAGCGCACTCATCGCCCCGCCTCATGGCACAGGGTATGATGACCTGACGCAATTTCCACCATCGCAGGGGCTTCAATGCGGCACCGCGCGGTGACGCGGGGGCAGCGATTGGCAAAGCTGCAGCCTTGCGGTGGTGTGACGAGATCAGTCAAGCGCCCCGCAATCGTTGGAAGTGTTGCAACGGCTTCCTCAAGATGGGCGGGGTCACAGGCATTCAGGGCCTGTGTGTAGGGGTGGCGTGGATTGTGATAAATATCATCCACACTGCCTTCTTCCACCACCTGGCCGGCATACATCACATAGACCCTGTCACAGAGTTCGCCGACGAGGCCGAGGTGATGGGTGATGACAATGATTGCGCCATTATAGTCGCGCCGCAATTCGCGCAGCAGGTGGATGATTTGCGCTTCCATTGTCACGTCAAGCGCGGTCGTTGGTTCATCCGCAATCAGCACATCAGGCGTCATCAGCAGGGCAGCGGCAATGGCCACACGCTGGCGCATGCCGCCGGACAGCTCATGCACATAACGGTTCAGGTTGTAGGCGGGGTCGGGAATGCCGACGCGGGCCAGCATGGCGCGGGCCCGTTCACGCTTCTCTTGCTGAGTCAGGTCCAACTGGTCCTGAAAATCCTTCAGCTGCTCGCCAAGCTTCAGGACAGGGTTGAACGAGGTCATCGGGTCCTGGAAGATCATGGAGATACGGCGGCCGCGCACACGGCGCTTTTCCTCCGCCGACAGGGAAAGAATGTCCTGGCCTTTGAAGGTGACGCTGCCTTCCACCACGCGCGCGTTGCTGGCGAGCAGGTTGATGAGAGCCGAGGCCAGGGTGGATTTGCCGCACCCGCTTTCGCCGACGATGCCAATGACCTCACCTGCTCGCGCCGTGAGATTTGCGCGCCGGAGCGCTTGCAACTCGCCCGCTTCGGTCGCGTAGGAAATGGACAGGGTGTTGACCGACAGCAGGGCCTCGCTCATTTGATCACCTTGATCTGAAGCCGTGGATCAAGCGCGTCCCTCAGCGCTTCGCCGAGGAAGGTGAAGCCCAGCGTGGCAAGCACCAGCGGGAGTCCTGCCACGATCACCATGGAGGGCGATTGCCTGAGGGCGATATAGGCATCGTAGAGGATATTGCCCCAGCTCGGTGTTGGTGGCTTGACGCCAAGACTGAGATAGCTGAGTCCTGCCTCCAGCATGATGACGACTGGAATGTCCATCGACAGCACGATGAGCAGTTGGCCTGCGACGTTGGGCAGGAGGTGGATGAGGATGATGCGGAGGTGCGCGGCATCCATCACCCTTTCGGCGAGGATGAAATCGCTGCGCACAAGGCTCAATGTCTGGGCGCGGATGAAGCGAGCGTAACCGGGAATGGAGATAAGAACGATAACGAAAATCAACGTTGCCGTGCCGGGGCCCAGAACCGTGATCACCGCCAGCGCCAGCATGATCATGGGCAGTGATGTAACCGAGTCAAATACAAGCACGAGGATGGCATCAAGCCAGCGCGGGCCATATCCAGCGACAATGCCAAGCAAGATGCCGCACAATCCGGATATGCTGGTCGCCGTAAGCGCAATGCCTAGGGCTGTGCGCGCGCCGTAGATCAACCGTGACAGCAGGTCGCGCCCCAACTGGTCAGTGCCGGCGAGATGCGCCAGGCTGGGACCTGCGAACTTGTGGGTGACGTCGATCTTCAGCGGGTCATAGGGTGCGATCCATGGGGCAAAGAGGGCGGCGATGATGAAGGTTGTGACAATGACAAAACCCGTCATGCCGAGCGCGTCTGAGCGCAGGGCGCGCCATGCTGTGCGTGAGCCAGGGCTAGCCACGGAGCACATCCCGGATGCGTGGGTCGAGATAAGCCATCAACAGGTCGGCGGCTGTGACGACAAAGAGATAGAACGCGGTCATGAACAATACGGCGCCCATCACCACGGGGTAGTTCCGCTTCTGCACAGCGGCGGTGATCAGCGACCCAATGCCCGGCCGCGAGAAGACTGTTTCAACGAAGACAGCGCTGGAAAGGATTGATCCGAAGCCCACCGCGAGAATGGCAATCGTCGGCACGATGGCAATTCGGAGCGCATAACGCAGCACGATCTTCCGCTCTGTCAGTCCGAAGGCCCGTGCCGTGCGAACATGGTTGGCCCCCATCACCTCCAGCATGGAAGCGCGCACCAGCCTTGCAATGTAGCCAACCCAGGTGAGGCCGATGGCAGCAGCAGGCAGGATGACGGCCTGCAGCTGGCTCTTGATGTCGCCTGTTTCCCCGCGCCAATGGCCGGCAGCCAGCCCAGCCACACCGCGAAGACGAGCAGCAAGTAGATGCCGATGACAAAGGAGGGGATGGAAATCAGGCTGACCGAGATAATCGCCAGAATCCTGTCGCCCCATGTGCCACGCCATACAACTGCGAGACAGCCCAGGCCAATTCCAAGAACCACGGCGGTTCCCAGGGCAACCGCGCCGAGGAACAAGGTCTGCGGAAAGACCTCAAGGATCATGTCGAGAACCGGCCTTTTCGACCAGACATCATAGCCCAGATCGCCGGTCAGCCCGTTGCGGAAGAAGTTCCACACCTGCACATAGATGGGCTTGTCGAGCCCCATGCGCACCATCAAGGCCTGCTTCAACTCGGGCGTGGCGCGGGGGCCGAGGGCAAGAGAGGCGGGGTCGCCCGGAACCAGGAACACCATCGCATACATGGCAAGCATGACCAGAAAGATGATCAGCACGGCAAGGCCAATGCGTTTGATGGCGTAATTCAACACGGGCTCTACACGCCTCCTCGCTGTGTTTTGAAACTAGACCATGTCACGGGCAATCCTTTCATGCCAGCTGCGCTCGAAAACCGTGGTGCCGTTCTCGCCCACGGCCAGCGTCATCTCTATGGTGAAATGGCTGGCGTCACAGGTCATGCGGCCTGTGCTCGTGTGGGTAATGGTTGCGTCCGGCCGCTTCATCTCAACCTCATAGCCGGTCAGGATGGTGGCAGAGAGCGGATCACCGTCGATGATCTCATAGCGCGCAAAGGCGTTGCAAGCCTGTTGCTGGCCGATGTCCGGCATGTCCTTGCGATAAGTCCAGCGCGGAAAATCAACGGTCATTTTGCCAGACAGCAGGTCACGGGTGACGCGAC
This sequence comes from Hyphomicrobiales bacterium, assembly GCA_046349175.1. Taxonomy (GTDB): domain Bacteria; phylum Pseudomonadota; class Alphaproteobacteria; order Rhizobiales; family Aestuariivirgaceae; genus Aestuariivirga. Next base: position 9,393 of record JAXMCS010000025.1, read on the forward strand.
GCGGGTGCGACTTCTCCACATCGTGATACACCGAAGGTGCAGGCATTGCCTGCTCGGGTGGATCGAAGGTCCGGAGTTCTGCGTCTTCAGGGCGAGGGGAGCGCACCGGCAGTTCCAATGTGCACCGGCCCAAGTCCAGTGTGAGCGTTGCCAGTTCCGGCGAAGGCCAGGCTATGGGCCAATAAGTGGTGGAAACTGACACAGCGATGCGGTGCCCGGCCGGAAAGGCATGGGCAATGTCATCGAGATCAACCGTCGCGGTTGTTGTCTGGCCCGGCGTGAGTGCTGCAGGGTGTTCATGGCTCTCACGGTGTGTGAGGTTCAGCAGACCGACCGTGACCCGGGTTGAGCGGCCGTCCGGCGCAACATCATTGAGCCTGACCGACATAAGGGCTTGCGACTTGTCGCTGGCGAAGCTGAGCTTGAGCTGCGGAGCGCCGAGGATTTCCAACCGCTCCGGCAAGGGCGCGGTCATGAATACCAGCGACCCCGCATCATCTTCCCGCTGGTCGGTCGGCCAATCTGCCTCATCGCCGTAGCGGCCCACTTCGCCAGCTGCGAGGCCCACCCAAAGGGGCGAGCATATAGAAATATGGCCAGCCGGTTCGGCCTTGGCAGCAAGCGTGCCACCCGGATTGAGATGGAGATGTTCCGTTTTGATATTGGGTGAGGGCCACTGCGCCTCGCCCACCCAGCGGCCCTTGCGTTCACGGTAACAGGTTTGCGGTGGCACGCTTTCCTGCATCCATGCGCGCAGCATGGGCTCCTTCATGATGCCGGTATCGCGCCCCTTCATCCAATGGTCGCACCAGCGCAGCACGTCCTGCAGCCAGCCAATGGCCGGTTCCACCGTGACGTCATATGGATAGGAATGCGCCCAAGGCCCGATCAGGCCAAGGCGCGGCCCCTTGAGACCTGCGAGCAGGCGGGGCACCGCCTCTGAATAATTGTCGGCCCACCCCGAGACGGCATAGACGGGAATGGTGATGCGGGAGAAATCCTCGCACACCGAACCCTGCTTCCAGTATTCATCGCGGCGCTGGTGTGTGAGCCAGGGCAGGATCCAAGGTGTGTTGTGTTCCATGCGCGCCTTCCACATGTCGCGCCATTTCTCTCCGACGATGGCAGGGTCAGGCGGAAGGTCGTTGTGCGCGAACATGGTGGCGGACCAGTCGAAGTTGTCCTTTGAGAGGCAGCCGCCGATCCAATGCACGTCAGTCGCGTAGCGATCATCGGTCGAGCCGACAGTGATGATGGTCTTGAGGGCAGGGGGCTGGCGCGCGGCGATCTGGAGGCCGTTGAAGCCACCCCAGGAAATGCCGATCATCGCGACCTTGCCGTCACACCAGCCCTGCGCGGCGATCCATGCGATGGCCTCGCAGCCATCGCGTTGTTCCTGATCCGTGTACTCGTCGTCGATCAGGCCTTCGCTGTCGCCGGTGCCGCGAATGTCGAGCCGAATACAGGCATAGCCATGCCCGGCAAGAAAATGATGCATGGCATCATCGCGGCCTCTTGTGCCGTCGCGCTTGCGGTAGGGAAGATATTCCAGGATCGCGGGAACAGGGCCGAGCTCCGGATCATCTGGAAGCCATGCTCTCGCCGCCAGCACAGTTCCATCCGCCAGCGGCACCTTGAGGTCCTCAACCATCTTGACGGCGTGCGGGAATTCTGTGCGGACGCGACCCATCAACTCTCCCCTTGTTGAACGATCATGCAACAAGATTTCGGCGCCCGTCAATCAACAAAAAACAGGCCGATTGACGGTAATGGGGATAACTGCCTATTGTACAAATGTTCAACAAGGAGATATCCATGGGTCGCGATCCGCGTTACGACATCCTGTTTGAACCAGTGCGCATCGGGCCCAAGACGGCCAAGAACCGCTTCTACCAGGTCCCCCACGCGTCGGGCATGACCAACGCAGCACCACACGTGCGCGCCGCCTTTCGTGAAATGAAGGCTGAAGGGGGGTGGGGTGTCGTCTGCACAGGCGCCTGTTCAATTGATCCGAGCTCCGACGACAGTCCGTTTCCCTGTGCCACGCTGTGGGATGAAGCCGATGTCCGCTCGCATGCTGTGATGACTGAGGCCGTGCATCGCCACGGCGCGCTCGCTGGCGTCGAGCTTTGGCATGGCGGCGCCGCGGCGCTCAACCGCACCACGCGCTACTCTCCCTTGTCGCCCTCCGGTGTGCCATGGATGGCAACTCATGTGGGCTTCATGTCGTCATCACGCCCCAAGATCATGGACAAGGCGGATATCAAGGCGCTGATCGGCTGGCACCGCGATGCTGCGATCCGTGCCGAGCGTGCGGGCTTCGACATTCTCTATGTCTATGCCGGCATGGGCTACTTGCCCTACCAGTTTTTGCTTTCTGATTATAATCAGCGCACTGATGAATATGGCGGCAGTGTGCGGAACCGCGTGCGGCTGGTTGAGGAGTTGATTGACACGGTGCGTGAGGCGACACATGGCCGGCAGGCTGTGGCGCTGCGCATTTCAATGCAGGAACTTCGGTCCCGGCCTTCCGACGTCGCGCCGTCCGAGGCGCATGAGGTGATCGGGCTTCTGAAGGATGCGCCAGACCTGTTCGACGTGAAGATGGACTATAGTGCCACGGACTGTGCGGCCTCGCGCTACACGCCTGAAGGCAGCCATGAGCCGGTGATTGACTTCATCAAGGGGATCACGACGAAACCCGTTGTTGGCGTCGGTCGTTTCACATCGCCAGAGACCATGGTGGGCCAGATCAAGCGCGGCGTGCTTGACCTTGTTGGCGCGGCGCGCCCTTCCATTGCCGATCCCTTCCTGCCCAAGAAGATCGAGGAGGGCCGGGAAGCCGACATTCGTGAGTGCATCGGCTGCAACATCTGCATCTCCTCGTGGCATGATGGCGTATGGGTTCGCTGCACCCAGAATCCGACAGCGGGTGAAGAATGGCGGCGTGGCTGGCACCCCGAAATCGTGACGCGCGACAGTGCGGAGCGTGTTCTTGTCGTGGGCGGCGGGCCGGCGGGGCTTGAGGCGGCCCTCACACTGGCAAGGCGTGGCTTTGAGGTTTCAGTTGCTGACAAGCAACGGCAACTCGGTGGGCGGCTGGTGTGGGAAACAGCACTCCCCGGCCTCAAGCAATGGAACAGGGTTGCGGAATACCGGCTTGGCCAATTGCGCAAGATGCCGAATGTTACGCTTTATCCTGAGAGTGAACTGGCGGCACAGGACGTGCTCGACTTCGGGTCTGACCATGTCGTGATCGCGACGGGCGCGCGCTGGCTGGATGTGCTGTGCGGGGCCAATGAATTGCCCGGTGGCCAGGCACAGGGACCGCGCGTTTACACACCCGATGATCTGAAGACGGGCGTGGTGCCGGAAGGCCCTGTGGCCGTGTTTGATTTTGACAACTACTATCTGGGCACGGCCATCGCTGAGGATCTTGCAGGCAAGGGCCGGGCAGTCACCTACATCACCACGGCCGGTGCGGCTTCGGCCTGGACCTTCATGACCAATGAGCAGCCGCTCATTCACCAGTCACTCGCCCGGCGCGGCATCGCCTATCGCACCCTGGAAATCGTCACCGGCTTTGATGGCGAAAGGCTGTCACTGGCGCAAATCTTCAGCGGTGAGCCCAGGGAGATTGCAGCACGCTCGCTTGTCATCGTGGGCCAGAGGCTGGGCGGCAGCGCGCTCTATGATGCCCTTGCCGAGGCCGACGTGCAGTCTGCCGGCATTCGTTCGCTGCGCCTGGCCGGCGATGCCCATGCACCCGGTGCGGTTGCCCATGCTGTCTATCACGGCCACAAGACCGCGCGTGAATTGGGACGGGCGCAATCCGAGATACAGATCGGCCGCGATGCACCATTTGCACCCCGTGACTTCATCCTGAAGGCTGCGCAATGAGCGAGGCGGGCCATCGGCGTCGCCCGGGCCGTACTCGCGCTGCTGCTGGTGTGCCGCAGCGCCCCTTTGGCCGCGTCATTCGCTCCTATGCGCCGATTGACGTGCTGAGTGCCGACCACGTTGCGGTCCTGCACCAGAAGGCATTGCAGGTGCTTGCTGAAATCGGCATGCGCGTGCTGGATGAAGGCGCGCGTGCCCGGTTTGCCGCTGCCGGTGCCACTGTCAGGGACGAGACGGTTCTGCTCGATCCCGGCCTTGTCACAATGCATCTGGCGACCGTGCCCGCCACTTTCACGCTTGCTGCCCGCAACCCGGATCATGATCTGGCATTTGGCGGCAATGATTGCATTTTTGCCTCAGTCGGGGGCCCGGCCTATGTGATGGACAATGACAGGGGACGGCGCGAAGGCACATTTGCGGAAATGTGTGACTATCTCCGTCTCGTTCAGTCACTGAACATCCTGCATCAGGAGGGCGGTTGCCCGTTTGAACCGCTGGACCTGCCAGCCAACACGCGGCATCTCGACATCTACAAGGCGCAGATCACCCTGCTGGACAAGAACTGGCAGACCCAAACCCTGGGCAGGTCACGCACGCTTGATGGGATCGCACTTGCAGCCATGGCCCTTGGCACAACGCCGGAAGGCCTCGTCAAACGGCCCACATTGCTCGGCATCATCAACACCAATTCGCCGCTGCAACTCGACATTCCGATGGCTGAAGGACTGATCACCATGGCCGAGTACGGACAGGTGAATGTCATCACGCCATTTACCCTGGCGGGTGCCATGAGCCCGGTGACGCTGGCAGGTGCGCTGGTTCAGCAACACGCGGAAGCGCTTGCGGGCATTGTGCTGGCACAAATTGTGCGGCCGGGTGTTCCAGTCATGTATGGCGGCTTTACGTCCAACGTCGACATGCGTTCCGGCGCGCCGGCCTTCGGCACGCCGGAATACACCAAGGCGGCACAGGCCTCAGGTCAGTTGGCCCGCCACATTGGAGTGCCGTTCCGCTCTTCGAATGTGACTGCCGCCAACGAGGTTGATGCGCAGGCAGCCTATGAAAGCCAGATGGCGCTCTGGGGATCGGTCATGGGCGGCGCTCATCTCGTGGAGCACGCCGCGGGCTGGATGCATGGGGGGCTGACGGCCAGTTTCGAGAAGCTCATTCTGGACGCTGAAATGCTGCAGATGATGGCCGCTTATTTCGACCCGATTGCCGTGGATGATGAAAGCCTCGCCTTTGAGGCGATTGCTGGAGTAGGGCCTGGCGGACATTTCTTCGGCTCGCCCCATACCATGGAACGGTATGAAACGGCCTTCTACCAGCCGATGGTTTCCAACTGGGACAATCATCCAAATTGGCTGGAACGCGGCGGCATGGATGCGCGGGCGCGGGCCAACTTGGTTTGGAAACAGCTCCTGTCTGAATATCAGCCGCCGCCCATTGATGGGGCCATCGTTGAGCAGCTGGATGGCTACATTGCAAAACGCAAGCAAGAAGGTGGCGCGCCTTTGAACTAAGAAAACCGGAGCTGACGTCCACCAGTTCTTTGCGTTTCCAAGCACTTCGTTTCGGGCAAGCAACACCCCCTGGGCTCTGCAACATGGGCCGATGCGCCCACTGGCATTGCATGGGCCGGTTCAGACATTTAATCGTGAGGTTGAGCCACTCAGGATTTTGGCTCGCAGCAGGTGATTTGGACCCTATTAAACGGCGGTTTTGCGCTTTCACGCTTCCAAAAGTCTCGCCTCGGCTGCGACCCCTGCGTGCGAATCCAGCCGAACTGACGATGGTTAACAGTTGGTAAACATACCCATTCAATTGAAAATAGAAATCACTACGAAAACCGGCGTGATCTGGCATTATATTGATGATTCGCAGTTGTCTGCGGACTTTTGTTTGTAGTTTTTTGCCAACAGACCATCGCTTTGCAATCATAAATTGCAGCTTATCTCGTTTCGAAGATGAGCCGGAAGCGTTGCTGCAACTTAAACGCGTATGACTCACGGAAATATAACATGCTGAATACCTGGATTCCGAAACGGCTACTGGAATGGTGCCTTCGCCTTTTCCTCATCGTCATTTTCGGATTCCTCACTGTTGGCGAGGCCTTGTCCGCCATTGATGTCAACAAGAGCTTCAGTCCGGCGACGGTCTATCCAACGCAGATCTCGCATCTGAAAATAGTCCTCCAGAACTCTGCCCTTTCGCCGACGTTGAACGCGGCTTTCACGGATGTTTTCCCCGATCACGTGATGTTGGCGGCCACTCCCAACACTGCCACAACGTGTGGTGGCACGGTCACGGCAACGAACTTGGCGACCCATGGTGAGATCAGCCTTTCGGGTGGCACCATTCCGGCGGGAGACGGAACAAATCCCGGCACCTGTATGGTGACTGTCGATGTCATTGCCAATGCCAAGGGAACTTATGTCAACGACATCGCGGCGGGTGATGTGACCGGTCTCACAGGGGGATCGCCGGATTCGAACAGCCAGCTGACGCAGGGCACGCTCGCCGCGATCCTTCAGGATCTTACCTACAATATTCTCACCGATCTCAGCAGTTACGGCTACACGTTTTTCCAGGGGTACGAGACGACGATGTTTCGTGTCCGCCTGACCAATCCCAATCCGGTCCCGCTGACGAACGCTTCCTTCTCACTGCCATTTTACTCAAACGCGCCCCACATCACCCCGGTGGATGATGGATCCCAGGGCACAAGCTGCTCCACGGGTTCTGTCTCGATCACACCACACACGACGCTCTATCCCGGTACTTTCGGTGACTCGGGAACGATTGCATTTGCTGGCGGCACAATACCGGCCAACGGTTCGTGTGACGTCTACGTCAAGATCAAGCCATCGCGTGATCCGCAGGCAACCAGATATGAAACCGGTTACTACCTGAGCATTCCGACGGGCGGGATCACCACATCGGAAGGTGCGACCAACAGCACGACAGACCAAGACTACATCTGGGCGGGCACGGGTATCAGTGTCTCCAAGACATTCAACGGCGGACAAATTTCAACCATCAACAAGGCCGAGACAGCGACGGCCAAACTGCGGCTGACCTTCTCAGATCACAACACCCAGTCCGTTTCCGGAATCAACTTTACCGACCCGATGCCGGCTGCCGACTCCGGTGGCGGCCAGATGACGATTGACTCGGTCGACGCCAATACGTGCGGTGCAACGGTCTCCAATTCGCCGACTCCGTTTCCATTTCTGGAGGCGCAATTCCAGCCGCCGTCGCAGGTGACAACAATACCCCCTGGGTTCCTGCTATGTTGAACTGACCGTCCGCATTGACAGGGCCGGCACCTATGCCAACAACATTCCCGCCGGGAATGTATCGGGGTTCAACTATGCGTCGACTTATGGGCAGCTGATCGTCAACGACCGGCTGCTCAACATCTCGAAGTCCGTTGCGCCGGTCAGCGGCTGGTGGGTGCAGGGCGATCGCGCGCGCGTCACATTCACAATACAGAATTTCTCGACAACTGACCCTGTCACAAACATTGATATACTGGACAATCTTGGCACGATGGGGAACGGCATCCGCGTCAGCAATGTGACGCCCGTTTCCAGCACTTGCGGCGGATCCATCGCCAGCGCGCTCTATTCCACAACGCTGCAACTCGCCGATCTCACTGTTCCAGCCAGCTCAAGTTGCACCTTCGTCGCTGAAATCCGAGCTGACGCTGATGGTGCCCTGACCTATGGTTCGACCTATGTGACCAACACCTTGCCTACAGGCAACATCACCTATGACGTGGGGGGCAGCACGGGCCAGGTCTATGGGTATCCTGTCACGTCGAACCAGATCTACCTGGCTCAGGCGATCAATGTTTCCAAGAGTTTCAATCCGCCCGTGGTCGGGCCGTTGGGCGTTAGCCGGCTGTCGCTGAACATCACCCGCACCAGCATGGAGCACAGCGCCACCAACGATGTGATGCTGATTGACAATCTGCCCACCGGACACACGGTGGCACCGGTGCCCAATGTGGCCAACAGCTGCGGCGGAACCGTCACCGCCGTGCCAGGCAGCAATCAGATCAAGCTGCAAAACGGAACTTTCCCGATGCCCGGGGGAATGTGCAGATCACATGCACGATCTCGGTAAATGTCAAGGCCCCGGCCCTGACCGCGCCGGCGCTGGTCCAGACGGACACAAACTCGATTCCTGGACAGGCCCATGGGCTGCACGACTACTTTAGCGCCACAAACGCTGATCAGGTGTCACCCTATAACACCCTCGAGAACTATTCTTGGGCTTCCGCGGCCCTGACGCGCCAGGCTACGCAGGTGACCGTCAACAAGGAATTCACACCCGTCTCGATCAACGGTGGCGGCGTTTCGCGTGTGCGCATCTCGTTCTCCAACACGGAACCGACAGCCATCTCGCTGACGGGCGTGCAGTTGACTGACGATTTCCCGGGCACAGACATCAAGCTCTATACAAATGTCGAACCCGCCTTCACTGATTTGAACGGCAACCCCAATTCGAATGGTTGTACCGGTGGTCAGTTCACTGGCAATCCTGGTGATGGGGCAATCACACTCAGCAATGCAAATATTGGCGCGGGCAAGACCTGCTTCTTTGAATTCAATGTGACTGCTTACAAAGGCGGCAATCACATCAATCGCATCAACGCCGGTGACTTGATAACCAACGAAGGTGTGACAAATGCCTCCAATGTTGCCGCAACACTGACTGTCGGCCGCCAGGTCAACATCGGCAAGGGCTTCCACCCCGCCGTAATCGCTTCCGGTGAAACATCCACGCTGACGATCGACTTCTTCAACACGCAAACCGTGGGCAACGACGAGACAGGTGCTTCTCCAGCTCTCATTGACACATTGCCGGCTGGTGTCACCGTGGTGGGAACGCCCACAACCACATGCGCTGGTGGCGTGGTGACGACCGGAACAAGCGGTGGCTCGGATTTCATTCAGTTGAGTGGCGGCACGTTTGTTGCCGAAAGCGTCTGCCACATCACGGCACAGGTTACGGCAGCGACTCCTGGCGTTTACACCAATCAGATTCCTGTTGGTGCCCTGGACACACTGTCCGGCGCGGAAAATCCCGATCCCGCTGTTGCCAAGCTGCGCGTCATCAGCAAGCCGACCATCTCGAAGTCTTTCAGCCCTTCGACAATTCCATCTACAGGTGGCCAGTCAACACTTCAGTTCTTCATCGCAAACCCCAATGACGCGACGATACTGCCCACCGGTTTGACGGGAGTCGCACTGGGCGATGTCCTCCAGGACATGAACGTGGCTGCCCCGCCATCGGTATCCAGCAATTGCACAGGGCTCGTGCATGATGTGACGACCGGCGCCACGGATTTGCATTTCTCTGGCATTTCCATTGCACCGTCATCCAGCTGTTATATCCAGTTCCCCGTGACTTCGACGGTGGCGGGGACCCATCCCAACCAGACCACGGGTGCCACATCCGATCAAAACCTCACGGCAGGGACACCTTCCAACGTCGCGAACCTGAACGTCGTCCTGCCGCTGACGATGACAAAGAGCTTCGACAAGCCAAGCGTGGCGTTGGGCAAGCCCGCCCGCATGACAATCACCATCAGCAATCCGAATGCGACTGCGGTGGCGGGAACCTATACTTCGCTGACTGACGTATTCCCGACGTCGCCAGGTGCGATGACAGTGGCGGCCGTTCCCAATGTTGTGAATACCTGCAACGGCTCAGTCGTTCAGCAGAACACCTGGAATGCCGTGCAGGCCGGGACGACGGCCATCGACTTGCGCTATCCGAGCATTCCTGCCAACGCCAGCTGCACCATTTCATTCAATGTGGTCATGTCGGCTGAGGGCGATTACACCAACACGACATCCGCATTGGTTACGGATGCGGGAACAACCCCGGCAGCCTCTGCAAACATCACGGTCACACCACCTGAACCATCGATCGGTTCCTCAAAGACGGTCAGTGTGGTGCAGAGCTATCCCGACGGCTCCATGGATGCAAAGTTCACCATTGTTGTCCTCAACGACGGCGTCGGCGCCCTCAACAATCTTCAGGTCATGGACGATCTGAATGATGCCAACCAGCTTGGTGCAGCCTTCACACCATCGGATGCAAACGACCAAGGGGGCGGAATTCTGGTGGCGCCTGTCGTCACGTTGACCAATACATCTGGCACCGCTGTTGCTCCCACGCCCCGCGACACCTATGACGGTACCGGCAATCTCTTGCTGGGCACCGATGGCCTTCTCAATTCGGGGGACAAGCTCACCATCGAGTTCACGGCTCGCGTCAGCCCCTACACGACGGGGGCTCCGGCCCATCTCTTCAACCAGGCCCTTGTGTCCGGCCAGTCGCCTTCAGCGACCACAGTGTCTGACCTGACAGAGAACGGGACCGATCCTACCGTTGACACCAACGACCCTGTTGACGGCACGCCCACTCCGGTTTCCAATCCCTTCGTCACCCAGACATTGGGTGTGAGCAAGCGCGTTGCGACATTTGCGATGAATGCAGATGGCACGGCGGACGTTGTCTACAGGATTCAGGTGACGAACGTCGGCACACTTACGCTGCATGATATCAGCTTGCAGGATGTGCTCAACGCGCCGGATCAGTTGGGAACCACCTTCACACCGTCAACTGCGGCCGATCAGACCGGTGGCGTGCTCTCTGCGCCTGTCATCATGTCGACCTGGGGCAACGGGACGGACGTCTTCCCCTCCGGCAACGCCAACTATGATGGCACGGGTGATCTGATCATTGGAAGTGGCACTTCACTCGCCCAGTATTCCGGTTTTGAAGTGATCTTTACTGTCCGTGTTGACCCCAACGCACCAGGCCGCCCCTCATTTGCAAAACACGGCAGTGGGCGCGGCCTTTGGGCCCGGTGGCACTCAGGTAAGTGATTTGTCGGATGACGGTTGGAGCCCCTGGACCAATCCCGGGAACTCCACAACAAACACTCCAACCCGCTTAATTTGCCCGCAAGCGCTGTCTCCGGCTCGGGGCTCGAAAGCCCTTTGGTACTACCTGCCGGTTGGTGATGGCCGTTTCGACACTTACTACTACGTTCAATTGCAAAACACCGGCAACACGGTCATCAACAAGCTTTCTGCCATTGATGATCTGACGGCACCGGACCGCTTCGGCAGCGCCTTCACACCATCGCCCCTGTCAAATCCGATTGTGGGCGTGGCGATGGCGCCGACGATCTATCTCGGCAATAACTCGGGTCTGGCACAGGCACCGACGCCCAACTCCAACTATGACGGCACCTCCGATCTGTTGTGGATCTGATGGCGTGCTCTATCCCGGCGACATCGTGTATGTGCAAGTCGGCGTCCGCGTTGATCCCAATGCCCCTGGCGCACCGGCCACGCCTTTCCTGAACCAAGTCGTGGGCTCGGCGACCGGCGCTGACGGATCCACGATCGGTGATCTTTCAGACGACGGGTGGACGAGCACCAATAGTGGCAATCCGACGTCCGGGACCCCGACACCTTTCACACCGCCATCCACTGTCAATCCCAATGTCAGCCTGCTGAAGCGGGCAGGCACGCCCGTCGCGCTGGGTGATGGCAGCTTCACTGTCGAACACATTGAGTTTCCGCAAACCTGGGCGATGTCGATCTGCATGGCTTCATTCTCAAGGATGATCTCACCGACGTTGCCCAGCTTGGCACATCATTCACGGCGGGCGACATTGTCGTCGCGCCGCATGTGGTGAACTCCGGAAACTCCAGTGGACGCCTCGTCACTCAACGCCACTTTCCACATATGACGGCACCGGCAGCATTCTGGACTGGCACGGATGACGCTGGGACCAAACGACCAGGTTGAGATCGCCTTTACCGCACGTATTCATCCGCCTGTTGGTTCGACTGATCCCCTGCCAAACCAGGCACACATCGACGCAACCGACCGCCTGGGCAACACCGTCGCCGACCTCTCCGATGACCAGAATTCGGGCTACTCCTATTGGTCAAATCCCAACAATCCTGGCTCAGGTCAGCCAACCCTCGTTGTTCCGCCGCCAGAATTGCCAGCCATCGGTGCTGCCAAGACGGTCACGAATGTCTCAACCATTGGCGACGGGACGTTTGACGTTGCCTACAGCATTGTGGTGCAGAACACGGGCAACACCGACCTGCACGACCTGCAGCTTGCGGATACGCTGGGCGATGCGGCGCAGCTTGGCACGGCCTTCCAGAGTGTGACGGTTGCCCCTGTGGTGACGCTGACCAACACCTCGACGCGGTCCGTGATCCCGACGGCCAATGCGGCCTATGCGGGGACGGGCGGGCTTCTTGCGGGCACGGACGGCCTTCTGGCCCCGGGCGACAGCTACAGCGTGGCCTTCACGGTGCGGGTGAACCCGAATGCGGCGGGTGCGCCTTCGGTCTTCAACAACCGAGGCCCGGCTTCCGGCCTGTCGGTGAGCAACAGCCCGGTGTCGGACCTGACGGAGAACGGCACGGACCCGACGCTTGACCCGAACGATCCGGTTGACGGCACCCCGACCCCGGTGACGCCACCGGCCTCCACGCCGGCGATTGGCGCGGCCAAGGCGGCAGGCACGCCTGCCCTGAATGCCGACGGGACGTTTGATGTTGCCTACAGCATTGTGGTGCAGAACACGGGCAACACCGACCTGCACGACCTGCAGCTTGCGGATACGCTGGGCGATGCGGCGCAGCTTGGCACGGCCTTCCAGAGTGTGACGGTTGCCCCTGTGGTGACGCTGACCAACACCTCGACGCGGTCCGTGATCCCGACGGCCAATGCGGCCTATGCGGGGACGGGCGGGCTTCTTGCGGGCACGGACGGCCTTCTGGCCCCGGGCGACAGCTACAGCGTGGCCTTCACGGTGCGGGTGAACCCGAATGCGGCGGGAGCGCCTTCGGTCTTCAACAACCAGGCCCTGGCTTCCGGCCTGTCGGTGAGCAACAGCCCGGTGTCGGACCTGACGGAGAACGGCACGGACCCGACGCTTGACCCGAACGATCCGGTTGACGGCACACCAACCCCGGTGACGCCACCGGCCTCCACGCCGGCGATTGGCGCGGCCAAGGCGGCAGGCACGCCTGCCCTGAATGCCGACGGGACGTTTGATGTTGCCTACAGCATTGTGGTGCAGAACACGGGCAACGCGACCTGCACGACCTGCAGCTTGCGGATACGCTGGGCGATGCGGCGCAGCTTGGCACGGCCTTCAGAGTGTGACAGTTGCCCTGTGGTGACGCTGACCAACACCTCGACGCGGTCCGTGATCCCGACGGCCAATGCGGCCTATGCGGGGACGGGCGGGCTGCTTGCGGGCACGGACGGCCTTCTGGCCCCGGGCGACAGCTACAGCGTGGCCTTCACGGTGCGGGTGAACCCGAATGCGGCGGGAGCGCCTTCGGTCTTCAACAACCAGGCCCTGGCTTCCGGCCTGTCGGTGAGCAACAGCCCGGTGTCGGACCTGACGGAGAACGGCACGGACCCGACGCTTGACCCGAACGATCCGGTTGACGGCACCCCGACCCCGGTGACGCCACCGGCCTCCGCCGGCGATTGGCGCGGCCAAGGCGGCAGGCACGCCTGCCCTGAATGCCGACGGGACGTTTGATGTTGCCTACAGCATTGTGGTGCAGAACACGGGCAACACCGACCTGCACGGCCTGCAGCTTGCGGACACGCTGGGCGATGCGGCGCAGCTTGGCACGGCCTTCCAGAGTGTGACGGTTGCCCCTGTGGTGACGCTGACCAACACCTCGACGCGGTCCGTGATCCCGACGGCCAATGCGGCCTATGCGGGGACGGGCGGGCTTCTTGCGGGCACGGACGGCCTTCTGGCCCCGGGCGACAGCTACAGCGTGGCCTTCACGGTGCGGGTGAACCCGAATGCGGCGGGTGCGCCTTCGGTCTTCAACAACCAGGCCACGGCTTCCGGCCTGTCGGTGAGCAACAGCCCGGTGTCGGACCTGACGGAGAACGGCACGGACCCGACGCTTGACCCGAACGATCCGGTTGACGGCACCCCGACCCGGTGACGCCACCGGCCTCCACGCCGGCGATTGGCGCGGCCAAGGCAGCAGGCACGCCTGCCCTGAATGCCGACAGGACGTTTGATGTTGCCTACAGCATTGTGGTGCAGAACACGGGCAACACCGACCTGCACGACCTGCAGCTTGCGGATACGCTGGGCGATGCGGCGCAGCAGCACGGCCTTCCAGAGTGTGACGGTTGCCCCTGTGGTGACGCTGACCAACACCTCGACGCGGTCCGTGATCCCGACGGCCAATGCGGCCTATGCGGGGACGGGCGGGCTTCTTGCGGGCACGGACGGCCTTCTGGCCCCGGGCGACAGCTACAGCGTGGCCTTCGGTGCGGGTGAACCCGAATGCGGCGGGAGCGCCTTCGGTCTTCAACAACCAGGCCACGGCTTCGGCCTGTCGGTGAGCAACAGCCCGGTGTCGGACCTGACGGAGAACGGCACGGACCCGACGCTTGACCCGAACGATCCGGTTGACGGCACCCCGACCCCGGTGACGCCACCGGCCTCCACGCCGGCGATTGGCGCGGCCAAGGCGGCAGGCACGCCTGCCCTGAATGCCGACGGGACGTTTGATGTTGCCTACAGGCATTGTGGTGCAGAACACGGGCAACACCGACCTGCACGGCCTGCAGCTTGCGGACACGCTGGGCGATGCGGCGCAGCTTGGCACGGCCTTCCAGAGTGTGACGGTTGCCCCTGTGGTGACGCTGACCAACACCTCGACGCGGTCCGTGATCCCGACGGCCAATGCGGCCTATGCGGGGACGGGCGGGCTTCTGTCGGGCACGGACGGCCTTCTGGCCCCGGGCGACAGCTACAGCGTGGCCTTCACAGTGCGGGTGAACCCGAATGCGGCGGGTGCGCCTTCCGTCTTCAACAACCAGGCCCTGGCTTCCGGCCTGTCGGTGAGCAACAGCCCGGTGTCGGACCTGACGGAGAACGGCACGGACCCGACGCTTGACCCGAACGATCCGGTTGACGGCACACCAACCCCGGTGACGCCTCCGGCGATCCATCCCTCCATCGCTGTCGTGAAACAGGCAGCCGCACCCGTGGACGCCAACGCATCGGGCGCTCTCGATGCCGGTGACACCATCGCTTACACCTTCACGGTCAGCAATGAAGGTGACGTGATCCTCACGTCAGTTGGGGTGACAGACAGCAAGGTCGCGTCCGTGACATGTCCTGTCACGAGTCTCAATCCCGGTGCCTCCACAAACTGCTCTGGCACCTATACGATCAGCCAGGCTGACATCGATGCAGGTCAAGTCACGAACCAGGCCACGGCCACCGGCACGCCGCCTTCCGGCCCGGACGTGACGGACGACTCCGATGAACAGACCCCGGGCTCGGGTCTCGGCAAGGATGACCCGACGGTCACGCCTTTGACCAGCACCGCCCGCATTGGCGTCGTGAAGTCGGGTCATTTCAATGACGAAAGCGGGGACGGATTCGCGCAAGTCAATGAAACGATCACCTACTCATTCACCGTCAAGAACCTCGGCAACGTGACTTTGACCAACGTGACGCTGACGGATGTCAATGCCGACGTCTCCGGCGGCCCAATCGCAACGCTGGGAGCAGGGCAGACAGATACTTCCACTTTCACCGCCGTCCATGTGATCAGCCAGGCCGATCTTGACGCCGGCAAGGTGACCAACCTCGCCAAGGTGGTTGCGTCATCGCCCACAAGCAGCGGCGGTGTCTCGGATGATTCCGACAGCAACCTTCCGGGTGACGGGACGAACCCGGGCGGCATGGGCACGGGCAGCGGATTCGATGATCCCACGGTTATCGTTTTGAAGCAGCCCGCGGCCGCCCAATTGTCGAAAAATGCCGACAAGTCTGTGGTCAAGCGTGGCGACGTGGTGACCTATACGGTCAAAGCCGAGGCGCTGACCTTTGATCCTGCGACGCTCGTCGATGATCTGCCTGCCGGCCTCAACTTTGTTGACGGCAGCGCAACGGTGAACGGCGTTGCGGCAACCCCGGACATTCAAGGCCGCAAGCTGGTCTTTGCCAACCTTCACAGGGATGGCAGCAAGCAGGTGGTATTGGTGCTTAAGGCCGTGGTCAGTGCAACGGCGGCACCGGGCAAGCTGGTCAACAACGCAAGCCTCGTCAGCCCAGCGGATGGTGCTGTTGTCGCCAAGGCCAAAGCCTCCATTGACCTGATCCCGGAACACACCTTCGACTGCAGTGACGTGATCGGCAAGGTCTTCGAGGACCGGAATCGCAACGGCTATCAGGACGATGGTGAACGCGGCCTGCCGGGTGTGCGCCTTGCCACCGTCAACGGCGTGCTGATCACCACCGATAGTGAAGGCCGCTATCACGTCGGCTGCGCAGCGGTGCCCGATGCCAATATCGGCTCCAACTTCCTGCTCAAGCTCGATACCCGGACCTTGCCGACAGGCTATCGCGTGACGTCGGAAAACCCGAAGTCCGTGCGCCTGACGGCGGGCAAGATGGCCAAGATGAATTTTGGTGCATCGATCGCGCGCGTCATCCGGCTTGATCTCACAGATGCGCTGTTTGCAGGCGGCGCGGCGGACCACAATCCCAAACTCACCGCCATCATCAACAAGCTGGTTGGTATCCTCGACCAGTCCCCATCTGTCCTGCGCCTGACTTACTACGAGGGCAGGGACGGTCACAAACGCGCCCTCCAGCGTCTCAAGGCGGTGCAAAGCGAATTGCGTGCCGCGTGGAAGAAGCGGGTCGGAAGATACGAACTGCCCATCGAAGCCCAGACGGTAGGTGCAGAATGAAGAGCACAGCCATGAAGAACACTGCCACGCAATTCATCCATCATGCCCGTTTGCTGGGGACCGTCTGTCTGGCAACTTTGGCCCTCGACCTGTCGTCAGCAGGTGCTGCGCAGACCTACAATGTTGTTGCGGGTGCCAACAGCGAGGCGCAGTCTGCTGATGACGGAATGGCCGGTGCATATTCCATCAGTGTTGATGGCGAGGTTGTTGCCGGGTCCGCCAAGCTGGCTGACAGGCAGCGCAAGCAGGACCGCCGCCTCGACGCGACCGACATTCAGGTCAAATTCGATGGCCTTGATGCAAAACCTGCGCTCAATGTGTCCACTGCGCCGGCACGCCAGTCCTATGGGGCAGGCGAGCCGGTCGATTTCCTGTCCTACAGCAACTACCCCGATTGGATCACTTCGGGTGAGGTGCGCATCTTTGAACAGGGCGCCAACGTCAGATCGAACCCCCTCGCAATTGTTCCCCTTCAGGGCCAGGGCGTGGCCAGATGGTCCATGCCAGCCAATGGCGCAGGTGCCTATTTCTACGTGCTGCGGGTCTATGACGCCAAGGGGCGCTACGACGAAACGGCACCCCTGAGCCTGCGCCGGGGTGACGCGCAACAGCATGCACCACAGGATGCCGCAGTGGCGCCTGGATATGCCGAGGATCGGACGGCGCTTCGCAACATTCCGGTTTACGGCGGCTCCGTCACGGTCTTTGGCTCGTCTGCTGATCCGTCCGGCTCCGTGGAAGTCATGGGGCAACTGGTCCCGGTTGATGCCGAGGGCAAGTTCGTGTCTCAGCGGATACTTCCGCCAGGCGATCACGACGTCGACATTCACGTCAAGGATGCCAAGGGCAAAGGTCTTGCCTTTGACCGGCAGATCAACATTCCATCGTCGGAATGGTTTTACGTGGCCCTTGCCGATCTGACACTGGGCAAACGCTATGGCAACAGCGCCATGAAAGCCGCCGACCCCGGCGAATTCGACAACATCTACAGCAAGGGTCACCTTGCCTTTTATCTGAAGGGCAAGATCAAGGGCCAGACTTTGCTGACCGCATCCGCCGATACGGGGGAGGGTCCGCTCAAAGGTCTCCTCAAGGGCATGGATGGCAAGGACCCAAGGGAGTTCCTCAAGCGCATTGACCCGGAACGTTACTATCCCGTCTATGGCGACGACTCGACCTCGGTTGAAGACGCGCCCACCCGCGGCAAGTTCTACGTCCGTCTGGAACGCGGCGACAGTAAGGTGATGTGGGGCAACTTCAAGACCGAAATCAATGGCACGCAGTTCATGCGCAATGAACGGGCCCTCTATGGCGCGGATCTGGTCTATAAATCACCGGAAACCGCGCCGGACGGCGGACGGCGCACCACTGCGCAGCTCTACGCTGCCGCTCCCGGCACGCTCATGCAGCGCGACCTCATGCGCGGCACCGGGGGTTCGGCTTACTTCCTGAAGCAACAGGACATCACAGCCGGATCAGAAACCGTATCGATCGAGGTTCGTGAAGCGACCAGCCATGTGGTGCTGTCCCGGCGCACGCTGAAATACGGCGTGGACTATACCATCAACTACACGCAGGGCGTGATCATCCTGACCCAGGCATTGCCCTCCAGTGCCGCGAATGGCGCCATCGTCAGCAGCGGCGAAGGCGGCAATCCAAACTTTCTCGCGGTAACATATGAATACACCCCCGCGACGACCGATGTGAAAGGCTATGCCACAGGCGGACGCGCACAGCAGTGGTTTGGTGATCACCTGCGTGTGGGGGCAACGGCCGCCAGCGAGAAGACGGGCGACGCAGACCAGCGGGCAGGCGGTGTTGACATTCGCCTTCAGGCCTCGGAGGACACCTTCATCGAGGCCGAAATGGCTCGCAGCAAGGGACCAGGCTTCGGCCATGCTGTGTCGACCGATGGTGGCCTCAACATTGATGATGTTGCGACGACGGGTGCGGCAGGCAAGCAGGCGGATGCCTATCGTGTGCAAGGGAAGGTGGATCTCGGCGATCTGACCCAGGGCGGGCGGAAAGGCTGGATTTCCGGCCGCTACGCGCACAAGCAGGGCGGCTTTTCTTCACTGGATGAAGAAGTGTCGCAGACCCGCGATGACTGGGGTGCCGGATTTGCATTTGATCTCGGTAGTGATGCCCAATTGGCGGGAGACTACACCGCATCCCGTGACGTTTCCGGAACACGGCAGGATGAAGTTGAAGCACATGGGGATCTCAATCTCGCGGATCTCCTGACACTGTCACCGGGTGTGCGCTATTCCAACAAGCAGCCAGGCAGCGCCACCGCTGAACATGGTCAGCGTCTTGATGCTGGAGCGCGGCTCACACATTCCACCGATGACCGTCATGCCACCTACATCTTTGGCCAAGGCACAGCACAGCGCGATGGCAACCGGCGCCGCAATGACCGCATTGGCCTTGGCAACAAGATGCCGGTCAGCGAGAAGGCGGATATTGCCTCGGAGATTTCGTACGGTACTGGCGGCATCGGTGGCAGTGCAACGCTGGACTACAAGCCGACTGAAGATGACTCATATTCCATCGGCTACAGTCTTGATCCGGAGCGGCAGTTTGAGTCCGGCAATGTGCTGGAAGGTGATGACCTCGGCAAATTCATCTTCGGCACCCGCCATGCCTACAGCAAAGAACTCAGCATGTTCGCCGAAGACAGCTATGACCTTTTCGGTGTGAAGCGCACGCTGGCGCAGACCTATGGCGTGAACTATACGCCCGACGCCCGGTGGAGTTATGGCGGCAGCATCGAGCTTGGCCACATTGTGGATGGCGGCATTGATTCCGTCTCCGGCCTGCCGCGCAGTGACTTTGACCGCAAGGCATTCAGCACCACGGTTGCCTACAAGGGCGAGAGCGGCGATGCCGCGCGGCTGAAAGCCGAAGCGCGGTTTGACAGGTCGGACGATGATACGCGGGATCTCAATGCGTATCTGCTGTCCGGCCTGTGGGAAAAGCGCGCCAATCCGGATTGGCGCATGCTGGTGAATGTGGATGCCGCTTTCACTGCGGCAACCCAGTCCGTGCGCGACGGCAAATACGTGGAAGCCTCACTAGGCTATGCATACCGGCCGCTGGACAACGACAGGCTGGATGCGCTGTTCAGATATACCTTCCTCTATGATCTGCCGGGCATTGACCAGGTCACAGCATCGGGATCGACCTCAGGTCCCCAGCAGATCAGCCACATTCTTTCGGCCGACGCCAATTTCGATGTGAACCACATCCTGACGGTCGGCGGAAAATACGGATTCCGCATCGGCGAAAGCCGTGCACGCGATGGCAGTGGTGATTGGCTCAAGAACACCGCACACCTCGGCGTCGTTCGGGCCGATCTTAACATCGTCCACGACTGGGACGCGCTCGCGGAAGCCCGTCTGTTGTGGCAGCCCGGTCTCGACAGCAGCCAACTTGGCATTCTGGTCGCCGGCTACCGGCACTTTGGGGATAATTTCAAATTGGGCGCTGGCTATAATTTCGGCCGGTTCTCGGATGATTTGCGCGACCAGACCATGGATGATCATGGCTTCTTTGTGAACGCCGTTGGCCAGTGGTAGCCCCGATGGCAGTCTTGGAGTCGCGTCTTGCCATGTGAGCCGATTTTGCGTGCGTGCAGCGCAGGTTTCGGTTTTTCGGGTGAAATGTAATTTCGCGAACTTTTGAGGCGGGCATGATCGCAGCCGCCGCCCCGGTATGTGGTGTGGAGATTGTCTTCAGCTGCTCATCGCAAACCGTTCACGCGCCACCGCGAGCGTTTCATCAATCGGGCGCTTCCACCAATTCTTGGCCGAGAAGATTTCCACTTCCACATGGCCCGCGTAGCCTGCAGCTTCCGCAGCGGCGCGCAGGCTCCGCACATCAATGACGCCATCACCCATCATGCCGCGGTCATTGAGCACATCCTCGGTGGGCACCAGCCAATCGCAGACGTGGAAATTGAAGATGCGCCTGGCCGCACCGGCGCGCGCGATTGCTTTTGTAATGCCGGGGTCCCACCAGGTGTGATAGACATCGAGGCACACCCCCAGATGCGGAGCAGCCGCATCCCCTTCAATCTCGGCGCACCAGTTCAGCGCCTCTGAAGTCAGCGTGAGGCAGGAGCGGTCGGCGGCATAGACGGGGTGCAGCGGTTCCAGCGCAATTTTCACACCAAGTGTCTTGCCATCTTCAAGTAGCAGGGCCGTTGCATCCTTCACCTGCGCCCGGGCACCGTTGAGATCGCGCGACCCCTGGGGCAGGCTCCCCACCACCATCACAAATGTTGCGGCCCCCAGCGTTGCCGCATCGCGCAGTGCCTGGCGGTTGGCTTCCACATTGGCGCGAAAGCCATCGCGCGTGCTGGCGGGAATATAGGTGGAGCGGCAATAGCCGGTGACAGCAAGCCCCGCATCGCGAATGTGTCTGGCGAGGGCCTTCACATCCTGTCCTTCCACCTCGCGCCGCCAAGGGGCAATGCCGCCGAAGCCGGCGCGCGCCACGGCATCAATCACCTGCGGCAGCGGTGCCTGAAAGCCCAGCGTCGCCGTGTTGATGGCGCAGAGCTCCGGATGCTGGCTGAGATCACGCACCATAAAACGCCAGCAGGTGTTTCATGCGTTTGACGGCAAGAGCGGGCTTTGCGAGCAAGCCTGCCTTGTCGGCCAGCTTGAAGGCCTCCACGAAATAGGGGAGTGGCCGCATGCTCTGCGCGCCATTCACCATGACAAAATGCTCCTGATGGCCATTTAGCCAGGCAAGGAAGACAATACCAGTCTTGTAGAATTGCGTGGGCGAGCGGAAGATGAGGCGCGACAGCGGCACCGTGGGGTTCATCAGGCTGTTGTAGGTCTTCATGTCACCCTGCGCGAGTGCGGCGAGCGCAGAAGATGCGGCAGGCGCAATCGCCGCAAAGATGCCGAGCAATGCATGGGAATAGCCTTGCGCATCCCCCTTGATGAGGCTGGGATAGTTGAAGTCATCGCCTGTGTACATTTTCACAGCTGCGGGCAGGCGGCGGCGCATGGCGATTTCCTTCGCATCGTCGAGAAGTGAAATCTTGATCCCATCAACCTTGGCGGCATTCTGTGCGATGACGGAAAGCGCTGTTTCCAGTGTGGCATCAAACGTCTCAGCACCCCAATAGCCCTTCAACTGCGGGTCAAACATTTCGCCCAGCCAATGCAGGATCACGGGCTGGTCCGCCTCCGACAGCACACGGGCATAGACCTTGAGGTAGTCATCGGGTGACCTGGCCACACGGGCCAGCGCCCGGCTGGCCATGAGAATGACGCGGCCATTCAGCTTCTGCACGGCATGAAGCTGTTCGAGATAGGCCCGCACAACATCATCCAATGAACGGGCATCGGCAGGGGCGAGATGGTCCGTGCCCACACCAGAGGCGATCATCGGCGCACGCTTGCCCGCAGCCTTCAGGGAGCGGCGGATCAGTTCATGGGCGCGGGGCCAATCAAGCCCCATGCCGCGCTGCGAAGTGTCCATGGCCTCCGCAATGCCAAAGCCAAGGTCAAGCAGATGGGCGCGGTAGGCAAGCGTGCGCTCCCAGTCGATGGCGGGTGCACCGGTCGGATCACTCGCCGCGAAGGGATCGGCCACCACATGGGCCGCCGCAAAGGCAATGCGGTTGAAAGCCACCTTCGGCGGGCGGATGGGTAAGGGCGAGCCGGTGAGGGTGTAGTCGGCCATGCGGCCCCTGGGCGAGGGGAGGGAGAGTTTCATAATGCAACACCATGTGACACTGGAGAAGGAACCTCTCCCCCGCTTCGCGGACCCTCTCCAAAGGAGAGGGAAAAGGAACTGCGCGTTATCATCCCTCTCCGTTGGAGAGGGTGGCGCGCAGCGCCGGGAGAGGTCCCTTGCGGGGAAACGCAACGGCCATCCATCCTCAATACCGCACCATCATCAGGCCGCCATCGGCAAGAATGGCCTGGCCGGTTGTGTAAGGCAGAAGCCCGCTCGCAAGTGTCACGGCGATGCGCGCCACTTCCGCCGGTGAACCGAAACGCTTGATGACCGTGAGGCCGTTGTCGATCAGCGCATCATATTTTGCCTTGGAGGGCGCGGTCATGTCTGTCTCGATGAAACCGGGCTGGATTTCATAAACGCCGATGTCCTCATCTGAAAGCCGCGCCGCAAAAAGCTTCGACATCATGGAAGCACCCGCCTTTGAGATGCAGTATTCGCCGCGCGCGATTGAAACCGCTGTCGCGTTGCACGAGGTGACGGAGACGATGGAGCGGTGACAGTGGGAGGGCACGTCGCGCACCCGCCTGGCGAAGGCCTGGGTAAGAAAGAACGTGCCACGCGTGTTGATGTTGAGGCAGCGGTCATAGCTCTCGGGCGTCACATCCAGCAGATCGCCGCGCGACATGACAGAAACGCCCGCATTGTTGACCAGGGTTGTGAGCGGGCCAAGGGCGGCCTCTGCCGCATCAAGAAGCCTGGCATGGCCGGAGATGTCGCCGATGTCAGCCACAATGGCCGCCGTCTTCAGACCCTTGCCACGAATTTCAGCGGCCACGGCCTGCAACTCGTCACTGTCAACCACGTCGGCCACCGCCACATCAAAATTGGCGTCGGCGAGCGCCAGGGCGATGGCCTTGCCAATGCCGCGGCGGGCGCCTGTCACAAGGGCCTGTCCCATGATTATGCTGTCTCCATGCGCAAAAGGGTTTCCGGCGTGCAGGCGATGCGCAGGATGGCCTGCACATTGAAATCGGCGCGCGCCTTGAGTGCCGCGGGGCTCATCAGCTCGCGGCCATAGACAATGACGCCGGTGTGGCGGTTGTTGAGATAGTGAAAGCCGAGGCCCGACAATGCGATCAGCATCTGCACGCGGTCGAGGTCGCGGCGGAAAACACCTGCGGCTGCGCCACGGTCCAGCAGGTCTTCCATGCGGCCTACGAAGCGGCGGTTCATGTCATCAAGTAGCGCCGAGGATTTGATGTGACGGGCCTTGTGAAGATTCTCGCTGTTCACCAGCGTGATGAACTCTGGATTGGCGAGGTAATAGTCGAAAGTGAAGCGCATGAGGCGTGACAGCGCCGTCACCGGATCGTCTTTCTCGAGGCCAAGCGCGTCTTCAGCCAGGCGAAATTCGCCATAGGCATCTTCCAGCGTGCGCGTGAACAGCGCCTCCTTGTTGCCGAAGTAGTGATAGAGCATGCGCTTGTTGGACTTCGCCTTGATTGCGATGCGGTCCACCCGCGCGCCAGCCAGGCCGAACCTGGCAAACTCCGCCTTTGCCGCCGCCAGAATGCGTTTCTGGGTGGCGGCGGGATCGCGCGTTTGCCTGTCCTTGCTGCGGGCCACACCTGCCTCTTGAAATAACCAACTGGTTATTTATAAGTGAGGGATGGAGAATGTGCAAGCGGGAAGTGGGTCATGGCTGCTGAGGGTTATGATTATGTGATTGTAGGGGGCGGCTCGGCGGGCTGTGTGATGGCGGCCCGCTTGTCCGAGGACGCGAGCGCCCGGGTGCTCCTGATCGAGGCGGGCCCGCGAGACACCGATCCCTTCATCCACATGCCTGTGGGTTTCGCCAAGATGACAAGCGGCAAGCTTTTGTGGGGCTACACCACGCAGGCGCTGAAGCACGCCAACAACCGCACGGCCGTTTATCCGCAGGCCCGCGTGCTGGGCGGCGGCTCATCGATCAATGCCGAAATCTACACCCGCGGCACGCCCGAGGATTATGACGGCTGGGAAAGCGAACACGGCTGCGCCGGCTGGGGCTGGAACAACATCAAGAAGTATTTCCTGAAGTCGGAAGGCAACATGCGTCTCGCCGGGCCGGACCACGGCATTGACGGGCCGCTCGCCGTGTCCGATCTCGCCTCGCCCAACCGCGTGTCGCTGGCCTATGTGCAGGGCTGCATGGATTTCGGCATGCCGCACAACCCGGACTTCAATTCCGGCAAGCAGGCAGGCGCGGGGCTCTATCAAACGACCACGCGTGATGGCCGCCGCTGCAGCGCCGCTGTGGGTTATCTCAAGCCGGCACGGGCCCGTGGCAATCTCACGGTGCGCACCGACTTGTTTGTCACCCGCATCGTTCTGGAGGGCACACGGGCCACAGGCATCGAGGTTGTCGAAGGTGGCGCCACAAAACGCATCGATGCGGCGAAGGAAGTGGTGGTGACGGCCGGGGCCATCGGCTCGCCCAAACTGCTGATGCTCTCCGGCATTGGGCCCGCAGCTCATCTGAAATCCGTGGGCGTCCCAGTGCGCCATGATCTCGCAGGGGTGGGCCAGAATTTCCACGACCATTTCTCGACAGACGTGACCTGGGTGCTGAACGGCCCCCATTCTTACGACAAATACAAGAAGCTGCACTGGCAGGCGGTGGCGGGCCTGCAATATGCGCTGTTCAGGTCGGGGCCTGTGGCCTCCAACATTGTGGAGGCAGGGGCCTTCTGGTGGGGCGACAGGACTGAAAAGACTCCGGACCTGCAGTTCCACTTCCTGGCCGGGGCGGGTGTGGAGGAGGGCGTGGGTAGCGTGCCGGGTGGCAATGGTGCCACCTGCAACTCCTATCACACGCGGCCCCGCTCGCGCGGCAGTGTCACCCTGCAAAGCGCGGATCCCCGCGCCGCGCCGCTGATTGATCCCAACTCCTTCGCCGAGCCCTATGACCTTGACCGCCACATCGAGGGCATCAAGATCACGCAGGAGGTGGGCCGCACCCGCAGCATGCAGAAATTCGTCGCGGCAGAGCACTTCCCCGGCCCCGGCGTGAAGACGCGAAAGGATTATGAGGATGCGGCGCGCGCCAATGCGCGCTCGTCCTATCATCCGGTGGGCACCTGCAAGATGGGATCGGATGCCATGGCCGTGGTGGACCCGCAGTGCCGCGTGCATGGTCTCGATGGCTTGCGCGTGTGCGACAGTTCCATCATGCCGGCCGTTGTGTCATCCAACACCAATGCGCCAACCATCGCCATTGCAGAAAAGGCCGCGGACATGATCCGCGGCAACAGGTGAAGAACGAATGTCAAAACTCATGTCCGCCGCGGATGCGGTGAAACTCATCCACGACGAAGCCGTCATCGCTGTCAATTCGTCCTCGGGCCTCAACTGCCCCGATGCAATTCTGAAGGCGATTGGCGAGCGCTTCGAGCGCGAGGGTCACCCCCGCAACATCACCTCCCTGCATGCCATTGCCTCTGGCGACATGTTCGGCATCCGCGGTGTGGACCATATCGCGCGCAAAGGTTTGTTGGGCCGCATCCTTGCGGGCTCCTATCCGTCGGGGCCGTCATCCTCCGAGCCGCCGGAGATCTGGAAGCTGCTGCTCGCCAATGAAATCCCGGCCTACAACATTCCCTCCGGCATCATGCTGGACATGTATCGCGAGGCGGCGGCGAAGCGTCCCGGCGTCATCACCAAGGTGGGGCTGGAAACATTTGTGGATCCTGACCAGCGCGGCTGCGCCATGAACGCCAAAGCGGCGGCCCACCCCATCGTGCGCAAGATCATGTTCGAGGGCGAGGACTGGCTCTTCTTCCCTGCCATTGCGCCGCAGGTGGGCATCATTCGCGGCAGCTATGCCGACGAGAAGGGCAACATCGCCTTCGATCAGGAAGGCAGCTACATCGGCGCCATGGAAGTGGCGCTGGCCGCGCACAACTGTGGCGGCAAGGTGATTGCCCAGGTGAAGAAGGTGGTGAAGGCCGGAACGTTGAAGCCGCATCAGGTGCGCGTGCCATCCACCCTCGTCGATGTGGTGGTGGAAGTGCCGGACCAGTGGCAGACCACGCAGACACAATATGATGCCGCCATTTCCGGCGAAGAGACGCGCGATCTTTCGACCTTTGCGCTGATGGAGTTCGGCACCGGTAAGGTGATTGCACGCCGCGTGGCACAGGAGATCCGCAAGGGCTGGAATGTGAACCTGGGTTTTGGCGTTTCCGCCAATGTGCCGCGCATCTTCATCGAGGAGGGCCAGCATGGTGCGGCCACCTGGGTGATCGAGCAGGGTGCCGTGGGTGGCGTGCCACTGCTGGAATTCCAGTTCGGTTGCGCGGCCAATGCCGAGGCCTTTGTGCCATCGGCCTATCAGTTCACCTATTTCCAGGCGGCGGGTTTTGATGTCTCGCTGCTCTCGTTCCTGCAGATCGACGAGGATGGTTCGGTGAACGTGTCGTGGCTCGGTGCCAGGCCCCATGTGACGGCAGGTGCCGGCGGCTTTGTGGATATCACCGCGCGAGCCAGGCGCATCGTCTATTCCGGCTATTTCAACGCCGGGGCCAAGATGGACATCAAGGACGGCAAGCTGGTGATCGAGAAGGAAGGCAAAGTGAAGAAGCTGGTGAAGCAGGTGGAACACACCAGCTTCTCTGGCCGCCGCGGCAAGTTGCAGGGGCAGGACGTGACCTATGTGACGGAGCGCTGCGTGCTGAAGCTGACACGCGACGGCATTGTGGTGACGGAGATCGCACCGGGCGTGGACCTGCAGGCCAACATCCTCGACCAGTCGGAGTTCAAGCTGCTGGTGGCACCGAACCTGAAGACCATGGATGCGCGGCTCTTCCGCGAAAACAAGATGGGACTGGTGATTTCATGAGTGACCCCCGCATTGTGGTGGCGCGCGATGGCGCGGTGGCCACGCTCACCATCAACCGGCCGGAAAAGCTGAACGCGATGGATGCCGCCATGATGACCGCGCTGGAAGAGGCGGCGCAAGCGCTAGATGCTGATCCCTCCGTGCGTGTGGTCATTCTCACGGGGGCTGGCGAGAAGAGCTTTTGCGCGGGTGGTGACATCGAGGCCTGGTCGGGGGTGGAGCCCCATGAGTTCGGTCTGGCCTGGGTGCGGCAGGGCCATCGTGCCTTTGATGCGCTGGCCCGCATGCGCCAGCCGCTGATTGCGGCCCTCAATGGCCACACGCTGGGCGGCGGATTGGAACTGGCGGTGACGGCGGACTTCCGCATTGCCGAGTCCCATGTGAAGATCGGCCTGCCGGAAACGGGCATCGGCATCATTCCCGGCTGGTCCGGCACGCAGCGCGCCGTGCGCCGCTTTGGTGCGCAGGTGGTGCGGCGCATGTCCGTGGGGGCCGAGATGTTTGACGCGGATGCGGCCCTGTCTTTGGGGCTGGTCGATCAGGTGGCCGAAAAAGGTCAATCTCTGACGGCAGCCAAGGCTTGGGCAGAGCGTATTGTAGCGCGCGGCGCATTTGCCACGGCGGCAGCCAAGCTGATGATCAACGCGGCCGAGGGCGAAGAACGCGAGGCGGCATTGGAGGCACTCGGCGGCATCGCGGCTGCTTCGCACGCGGAGCTCAAGACCCGGGTGGCGGAGTTCATGGCGCGGAAGAAGAAGTAGCCAGCGCGCTCACCCGCCCCTGTAAACCCGCGCATAGCGCGGTCCCAGATGCGTGAGCAGCTCGTAGGAAATCGTCCCGGCCCAGCCCGCCGCTTCATCAACGGGAATGCGCGCGCCGAGCAGCTCTGCTCGCGCACCCGGCTTCACCTTGCCGGCAGGCAGGGATGAGACATCGACTGCCAGCATGTCCATCGAGACGCGGCCCACGATGGGGCAGCGCTTGCCCGCGACGAAAGCCTGGGCCGGTCCATCCACCTTGGAGGATGACAGTTTGCGCGGCACGCCATCACGATAGCCGGCACCCACCAGGGCAATGCGCGAGTCCTGCGGGGCCTTCCACGTGGTGGAGTAGCCCACCGTCTCGCCCTTGCGTACCTCGCGCACCTGCCGCACCACGCCTTCCAGCGTTGCCACGGCCTGCATGGGGTTGCGTTTGTGCGGCGTGGGGTTGCCGCCATAAAGCGCCACGCCAGGGCGCACGAGATCGAAATGGTAGGACTTGCCCAGAAAGATGCCGGAAGAATTAGCAAGGCTTGCCGGAACGGTGGGTAGCATCTTGCGATAGGCCTTGAAGTGCTCCAGCTGCTTTGCATTCATCGGCGCATCATGGGCATCTGCGGAGGCGAGGTGGCTCATCACCAGTGCGATGTTGAGCGTTTTCATCAGGGCCTTGTCAGCCAGCAGCGCGCGGAACTCCGTGTCGTTGAAGCCTATGCGGTTGATGCCCGTATCCACGTGGAGTGCGCAGGGCCTGCGGCGGCCATCGCGGGCCCAGGCCTGTGCCTCATCAAGTGAAATGAGACAGGGCACAAGGCCGTGCCGCACATAGAATTTCGCCTGGCCGGTGTGCAGGCCATCGAGCACGTAAATGGCGGCATCAGGCAGAATGCGCCGCAGCTCCCGGCCTTCCACGGGCCGCGCCACGAAATAGTCGCGGCAGCCAGCGGTCCAGAAGGTGCGGGCCGCAGGCGCTAGGCCGATGCCATAGGCATCGCCCTTGATGGCCACAGCAGTGCGCGCGCTTGAAGCCTTCTGCGCCAGCAGCGTGTAGTTTGCAGCAAGTGCGGCAAGATCGACGGTGACAATGCCGCCTGCCAGTTCAAGGGGCGTGTCGCTCATCACAGATACCGGGCCTCGAGATGTGCCATGAAGGGCTTGGCGGAAAGCGCCTCGCCCATCGCCGCCTGGATGAGATCCGGCGTGGAGAGGAACGAGGCCTTGGCCCAGATGTTCTCGCGCCGCCAGTCATTGAGCGCCGTCACATCGCCGCGCCGCAGGTCGTCATCCATTTGAGGATGACGCTTGCGGATCGCCGCACCCTGTTGGGCCGCCAGAAGCGCCCCCAGCGTGTAGCTGGCGAAATAGCCGAAGGCACCGGAGGGCCAATGCACATCCTGCATGGGGCCATCTTTCATGGTGTCGATGGTGGACAAGCCGAGATAGGCCTTCATCTTGGCGTCCCACGCCTCCGGAATGTCCCTGGCCTCCATGCGGCCCGCGATGATCTCGCGCTCCAGCTCATACCGCAGGATCACATGCATGGGGTAAGTCACCTCGTCGGCATCGACGCGGATGAAGCCGGGCTTCACCCGGTGCACATGCTGCAGCATGTCGGCCTCGCTCCAGTCAGCAAGGCCCGGCAGGTGCTGCTTCACCTGGGGCAGGGCAA
>JAXMCS010000026.1:0-37435 GCA_046349175.1 Hyphomicrobiales bacterium
TATCCCCGGCCATGGCGGAGTGCTGGACCGGGTGGATGGGCTGATGGCGGCAGCCGTCGTGGCGGCGCTCATCGGCATGCTGCGTCAGCCCGATGCAGCCGGGCAGGGGCTGTTGTTCTGGTAGCGGATTTCCGCCCGGCAGCGGCAGTAACCACGTTGCCGAAATATTGACGCAAACCCGAGGCTTTGTGGTTAAGAACTGGTTAAGGTGCCTTTTTGCGCGCCGCCACGGGAGCATTCATGGAACTTGCGTCGATCATCGCCTTGCCCTTCGGCTATCTGCTGCCGTTCCTGCTGGCGATCACAGTCATCGTTTTCGTTCACGAGTTCGGCCATTTCATCGTGGCGCGCTGGTGCGGCGTGAAGGTGGAGACCTTTTCCCTGGGCTTCGGCAAGGAAGTGGCCGGCTTCAATGACCGCCATGGAACCCGTTGGCGACTCTCGTGGATTCCGCTGGGCGGCTATGTGAAGTTCGAGGGCGACGCCAACCCCGCGAGCATGCCGCAAGAAGGGGTGCAGCATGCCGCGCCCGGCGATTTTCATGGCAAGCCCGTGTGGCAGCGGGCGGCCATTGTCGCGGCGGGGCCTTTCGCGAATTTCGTGCTGGCTATCGCCATTTTCACGATAGCTTTTGCGGCTGTGGGCATTCCCTATTCCGAGCCCCGGGTAGATGAGGTCATGGCCGACAGCGCGGCCCTGGCCGCGGGGCTGCAGCCAGGCGACCTGATCCGCAAGGTTGACGGGGCAAAAACCGAGAGCTTTGCCGATGTCCAGGAAGCCGTGTGGCTGCGGGCCGGCGAGGCCCTGCCCATTGTGATCGAGCGCAAGGGCGGGCTGATCGAATTGACCCTGACGCCACGGTCTTCGGAACAGCCGGATGGCTTTGGGGGCACGATCAAGGTGGGTCTCCTGGGTGTGCGGCATGATGCCACCAAGGATCCGGACCTCTACAAGACCTACTCCGTGCCGGAGGCCTTCGCGGAGGCCACGAAACGCACCTGGTACATCGTTTCCACCACCATGCACTACATTTCCAAGCTGGTGACGGGCAATGAAAGCGTGAAGCAGATCGGCGGACCCGGCACCATGATGAAGGGGGCGGGCGATACGGCCGCCGCCGGGGGCCTGGCTTTTGTCAGTTTCATGGCCCTGATGAGCGTGAGTATCGGACTTATTAACCTATTTCCTGTTCCTATGCTGGATGGCGGGCACCTCGTTTTCTACGCCCTTGAAGCTGTCCGTGGCCGGCCCTTGGGCGCGGGGGCGCAGGAATGGGGTTACCGCATCGGTTTTTCCTTTGTTGTCATGCTGATGCTGATCGGTGTGTGGAACGACATCGTGCGGACTGTGAACCTGGTTCTGGGGGTCTAAACCCTTGATCCGGTTTCATTTGCAATAGGGGGGAAACTGGCTAAAAGGACCGCTTCGGGTGGGACCAGACTGCCATTTCGGGACTGAACCATGACGCGCCACTTTGAGGTCACAATGGGCGGCGATGTGGAACCGGAATCAGGCTGGGACGCACGATTCGCCGGGGGAGGGGTGTCTGACCTTGTCCGGAGGTTTTTCGGGGATGGCTCGGGCAAGCGAGATTGGCTTTTTTTGATGCGTAACAAATTCTCAGTTATCGGCGTTCTGGTCCTGTTTGTGCTGACTGTTGCCCCGGTCTTGCAGCCTGCTGTTTTCGCGCGCGCCGCCTATGCGGCCACTGTTTCCAACATCGTCATCACCGGCAACCAGCGCGTGGAGAACGAAACCGTTCTTTCCTACATGCAACTTGGGCCGGGTGACGTGATCGACGACCAGAAGATCGACGAGTCGATCAAGGTGCTGTTCCAGACCGGCCTTTTCAAGGACGTGCGCATTGACCGGCGCGGCAACCAGCTGGTGGTGTCGGTCGTCGAAAATCCGCTGATCAACGTTGTGAACTTCGAAGGCAATGATGCCATCGGCGATGACGAACTGGCGAAGGAAGTTCAGGTGCGCGAGCGCATGATCTTCACCAAGGCCCGTGTCGCTTCCGACAACCGCCGCATTCTCGAACTCTACCACAAGCAGGGCTACTACAATGTGGAAGTACAGCCCAAGCTGATCCGCATGCCGGAAAACCGGGTGAACCTGGTTTTCGAAATCAATGAAGGCGGCAAGACCAGCGTGCAGCACATCACGTTTGAGGGCAACACCTCGTTCTCGTCCTACCGCCTGCGCCATGTGATCTCAACGAAGAAGAAGGTACCGCTGCTCTTCTTCCTCCGCAACACGACCTATGACGCCGACCGCCTGGAGTTCGACAAGGAACTGCTGCGCCGCTTCTATCTCAAGAACGGCTACGCGGACGTGCAGATTGAATCCGCCGATGCCCAGCTGATGGATGATGGTTTCGCCATCAACTTCCGCATCAATGAAGGGCCGCGCTATCACATTGCTGACGTGGCCGTGAACATTGGCGACAACAACCTTGATGGCGACAAGCTGCGCAGCGTGGTGAAAACCGGCGTGGGCGACCGCTTCAACGCCGAAAAGGTGAACATCACAGCGGAAAAGCTGACGCTGGAAGCGGCCAAGGAAGGTTTCGTTTTCGCCAAGGTAGATCCGGTGGTGAAGGCTGATCCGGCCTCCTCAACACTCACCGTGACCTATGACATCACGGAAGGTCCGCGTGTTTATGTGGAGCGCATCGACATTGTGGGCAACACGCGCACGCATGATGATGTGATCCGCCGCGAACTCGAACTCTATGAAGGCGATGCCTACAACAAGGCCCTGGTGGAGCGCGCCAAGCGCAACCTGATCAAGCTTGATTTCTTCGCCACCGTCGACTTCCGCGAGGAGCCGGGTTCGGCCGCGGACAAGATTGTGCTTGTGGTGCAGGTGCAGGAAAAGTCCACAGGCCAGCTGACCTTCTCGCTGGGGTATTCCAGCGTGGAAAAGGTGATCGGCAGCATTGGCGTGAGCGAACGTAACCTGTTCGGCACGGGCAAGGAAGCGAGCCTCAACACCTCGCTGTCGTTCAAGAAGCAATCGGTCGACTTCAGCTTCACTGAACCCTATTTCATGGGCATGCCGATTGCCGCGGGCATTGATTTGTTCGGCAACAGTTCCGACAATTCCAATTACTCGAGCTACACCAGCCGGCAGATTGGTGGCGCGTTGCGCGCCGGCTTCAAGCTGGACGATTATTCGCGCATTGATCTGCGCTACATGCTGGCCTTCCGTGATGTGGTTGATGTGGACGAAGACCATTCTTCGCCTGCCATCATCTCGCAGCTGGGCAAGACCTGGAAGTCGTCTGTCACAGCGAAATACACCTACGATGACCTGGACAGCCCGATTTCGCCCACCACCGGCCTTCGGGCCCAGCTGGAAGCTGAAATCGCCGGGCTTGGTGGTGATGCGCAATTTGCCAAGGTGCAGGCTCATGCTTGGTACTTCACGCCGCTGCCGATCATGGATGACCGCGTTGTCATGAAGTTCGAAGGCAATGCTGGTTACATCCAGCCTTTCAAGAAGGATGTGCCGCTGCAAGACCGCTTCTTCATGGGCGGCGATACGTTCCGCGGCTTTGACTATTCCGGCGTTGGTCCGCACCAGTATGCAAATGATGACACACTGGATGCCATTGGCGGCAAGGCTTATGCCATCGGCACGGTGGAAGCCAATTTCCCGCTGGGCCTGCCTGAGGAATACGGCATTGAAGGCGCGGTCTTCAGCGATTTTGGTACGGTTTTTGGTGCGGTTGACAAGAGTGTACCAAAGGGCGCGGGCAACTGCAGCTTCGGCTCGGGTATCAAGGATTGCGATGTCATCGACGAACTGGGCCTGCGCGCCTCGGTTGGCGCGGGCATCATCTGGAACTCGCCCTTCGGCCCCCTCAAGCTTTCGGCCTCCTATCCCGTGCTGAAGCAGAAGGGTGACGTGACCCAGACCTTCCTGTTCTCCATGGGCACGCGGTTCTAGACCTCGCTGTGATTTTCGTTCAAACGGGCGGTGACAACCGCCCGTTTTCATTTGCAGGGACCCCGCCATGAACGACACAGCCGCCGCGACAGCCAAGACCAGCGCCGACATTCTGCGCATTATGAAGCTTTTGCCGCACCGTTATCCCTTCCTGCTGATCGACAAGTTGGTGGACCTGAACGGCGAGGAGCGGCACGGCCATCAAGAACGTGACAATGAATGAGCCGTTCTTCCAGGGCATTTTCCCGGACGCCCGGTGATGCCCGGCGTGCTGATCGTGGAGGCTATGGCCTGTGCGGCGGGGCCATAGTGCTGAATGCCCGTGGCGAGGCCGACGCTGGCAAGCTGCGTTTTTCATGTCCATCGACAAGGCGCGTTTCCGCAAGCCGGTGGGGCCTGGCGACGCCGCACTTCCACTGCACGCCGGCGCAGCATGCCCGCCCGTGTGGAAATATGCCGTGGAAGCCCATGTGGACGGCAAAAAGGTGGCCGAGGCAGAAATCGGCGCCATGCTGATGGATGAGAAGGGCGTGTCGTAGGGCCTGGATTGAAGTGATTTCATTCAATCGCAGGTCCACACAGGGCTCTTTCGAGACGGCAATCCCGTTTGAGTTCAGCAAACTTTTGAAGTGGATCCCCGCCTGCGCCGGGATGACGGGTTGTTTGTTTGTCACGTGAACAGTGCATCCGCCCAGATCGGGCGAGACTGGGCTGTGACAGCGTTCTTCCATAGGGGGAAGGTGCCCAAGGGGCGCAGGAAGGGGATAGCCCCAGAGTTTTTGCTCCGCTGCTGTCAGCGCACGACGGAGCGCCCTGGCCCTGGCAATGCTGCGCGGAGATTGCTCCATCACCGCATGGTGTGCGGAAAGCGGGACGAGAGCAAGAGCGATTGCAAACTCCCTTTCCCCATGGGGGAAGGGGGCCTCTTTCTCGTTCACCCTTCCCCCGTAGGGGGAAGGTGCCCAACGGGCGGAAGGGGGCCTTTCAACCGTCACCAGCCTCACCTGCATCAAGACCCCCATCCGTCCTCCGGACACCTTCCCCCTGCGGGGGAAGGGTAGAAGCGAGTGAGAGCCCCTCCTGCAAAGCAAGCGTGGTCTATCAATCCTCACCTTTCCCCGCAGCAAGCACTCGCTGTCTCCGTCACCCTTCCCCCTATGGGGGAAGGGTATGTCGATCGAGGTCCTCAGGCTCCCCTACGGGGGAAGGATGGAAGCGAGTGAGAGCCATCCGCCCGGCCGTGGAGTGATTTTTGAATCTGATTGTTAATCCAGTTTCTGGCCCAGTTCGCCGGCAATGTCCTGAATGAGCTGCCAGGCCACGCGGCCGGACCGGCTGCCGCGGGTGACTGACCACTCCACGGCGCGGCGGTGCAGCTCATCGCTGGTGATGCGCAGGCGGTGATGTTTCGCATAACCTTCCAGCATGGCGAAGAACTCATCCTGCGAGCAATTGTGGAAGCCCAGCCACAGGCCGAAGCGGTCTGAGAGCGAGACCTTTTCCTGCACTGCTTCGGAAGGATTGATGGCGGTGGACCGCTCGTTCTCGATCATGTCGCGGGGCAGGAGGTGGCGGCGGTTGCTGGTGGCATAAAAAAGCACGTTGCCGGGGCGGCCTTCGAGCCCGCCATCCAGCGCCGCCTTCAGCGACTTGTAGGAAGTGTCCTGGGCATCGAAGGAAAGATCGTCGCAAAAGACGATGAAGCGGAAACTGTCTTGCTTGCGCAGGAGGCCCATGAGAACGGGCAGGGAGTTGATGTCTTCGCGGTGGATCTCGATCACCTTGAGGATGCCGCCCGCCTCGCCGTTCACGGTCTTGTGGGCGGCCTTGACGAGAGACGACTTGCCCATGCCGCGCGCGCCCCAGAGCAGGGCATTGTTGGCGGGCAGGCCCTTGGCGAAGCGGCGGGTGTTTTCCATGAGTTGGTCGCGGGTGAGGTCGATGCCTTTGAGGAGGCCGAGATCAACCCGGTTGACCCGGTCCACCGGCTCCAGCCGGGGCGAGGTGGCATGCCAGACAAAGGCCTCATGGGCGGAAATGTCGGCGGCGGCCTCGGGGGCGGGGGCCAGCCGCTCCAGCGCCTCGGCGATCCGCGAGAAAATATCACGTTTTTTCGACATGTTAGGCCTCCCGGAATCCTTATGCGCGCGCCTTGCATTGGAGTATTGCATCGTTATATCTAGCGCAACTTTTAAAGGGCCGCTTCGGGCCACCAGCAACGGGCCGCATGCGGCCACCGGGAGACACCATGTTCATCACGCCAGCTTTTGCCCAGTCTGCCGCCACGCCCGGCGCCGGTGATGTTTTCGGGTTTTTGTTGCCGATGATAGCTGTCATGGGCGTCTTCTACTTCCTGCTCATCCGCCCGCAGCAGCGCAAGATGAAGGAGCACCAGCAGCTTCTGAGCACGGTCACCAAGGGCGACACCGTTGTCACCAATGGCGGGCTGATCGGCAAGGTGGTGAAGGTTGTCGATGACAATGAACTGCTGGTGGAAGTGGGCGAGAACGTGAAGGTGCGCGTGCTCAAGTCCGGCCTCAGCGACGTGCGCGGCAAGACAGACGCAAAGTAAGGGCGGGCCCCGTGCATTATTCAGCGACAAAGATCACGGCCATTCTCGCCTCCGTGGCGCTGGCCATTTTGCTGTGCGTTCCCAACGTGCTGCCAACGGCCACGCAGGATTACTGGCGGGACCACTTCGGCTTGAGGCCCATGACGCTCGGCCTCGACCTGCAGGGCGGCTCCAACATCCTTCTCGAAATCGACAAGAAGGACCTGACAGACAAGCTTGAACAGCAGCTGACCAGTGACATCCGCGCCAGCCTGCGTGAAGCCAAGATCGGCTATTCCAACCTGGTGCGCACGGGCACAGGTGCCTCCGTGGCCATCACCAAGCCCGAGGACATGGAAAACGCCAAGACGGCGCTGCAGAAGCTGCTGCAGCCGGTGCAGACGGGCGGCGTGTTCGCGCAGGGTGGCGTGCCGATTTTCACGATGGCGAAGACGGCAACGGGCTATGCGCTCGATGTTTCCGAGGCGGGACTGACGGCCAAGGTCAACAATGCCATCAGCCAGTCCATCAAGATCGTTGAGAACCGCATCAACGGCACGGGTGTGGCGGAATCAACCGTTCAGCAGCAGGGGCAGGACCGCATCGTGGTGCAGCTGCCGGGGGTGAAAGACCCGGAAAAAGTTGTCGACGTGATCGGCACCACCGCCAAACTGACGTTCCAGCTTCTGTGCGATGACCAGCCCACCGCCGCCAACCAGAATCCGCCGCAGGACTGCAAGGCCTATCCGCGCAAGGAAGATGTGGATGCGCTGCAGGCCAAGAAGCCCAAGGGCGAGAAAGTGACGCCGCAGGAGTTGAAAGCCCTGCCGCAGCTGTGGGCCAAGACGGCGAGCCGCGACATGGTGGACGGCGGCGATCTGGTGGATGCGCAATCTTCCTTCGACCAGAACAACCGGCCCGTTGTGACCTTCAAGTTCAACACCAAGGGCTCGCAGCGCTTTGGCAAGCTGACGGCGGATAACGTCAACAAGCCATTTGCCATCATTCTTGACGATGTGGTGCAGAGCTACCCCCGCATCAATGAACCCATTCTCGGCGGCTCCGGCCAGATTTCCGGCAACTTCACCACGGAAGAAACCGGCAAGCTCTCGGTTGTGCTGCGCTCTGGCGCGCTGCCGGCCAATCTGGTGATTGTGCAGCGGAACACGGTGGGCCCGAGCCTTGGCTCTGACTCGATCAAGGCTGGCGTCACCGCATCGCTGGTGGGGCTTGTCGCGGTGATGATCTTCATCATGCTGCCCTATGGCTTCTTCGGCCTCATCGCCAATCTGGCGCTGCTGGCCAACCTCGCCATGCTGCTCGCCATCATGAGTTTCTTCGGCTTCACGCTGACGCTGCCCGGCATTGCCGGCATCGTGCTGACACTCGGCATGGCTGTTGACTCCAACGTGCTGATCTATGAGCGCATCCGCGAGGAATGGCGCAACGGGCGCAGCGCCATGAATGCCATTGAAACAGGCTTCAAGGCGGCTCTCGCCACGGTGGTTGACGCCAACGTGACCACGCTGATCGCGGCGATGGTGCTGTTCGGCATTGGCTCCGGCCCCATCCGCGGCTTCGCCGTCACGCTGTTCATCGGCATTCTCACAACAATGTTCACGGCCTTTACCCTGACGCGCATGATTGTCTCGGTGTGGATGCGCCGCACCCGTCCCAAGGAGATCAATCTCTGATGCGCTGGAAACCCATTCGTTTCATTCCCGACGGCACCAAGCTGCCGTTCATGGTGTGGAGCCGCTTCGGCTTCTTCCTGTCGGGGATTCTGGCCACCTGCGCCGTGTTGCTGTTCATTTTCAATGGCCTGAACTACGGCGTCGATTTCAAGGGCGGCACGGTGTTGACCATCCGCACGGCGGAAGCGGCCAATCTCGACAAGCTGCGCACAGACCTGAACAAGCTCGGGCTGGGCGATGTGGAACTGCAGGAGTTCGGCAGCCCGAATGATGTGCTGATCCGGCTTGAGGCGCAGGCCTCGCCCGACCTGGAAAAGGTGGCGCAGGACAAGGTGCGCGCCGCCCTGGGTGATGCGGTTGAAGTGCGCGGCATCGAACAGATCGGCCCCAAGGTTTCGGGCGAGCTGACGCAGCAGGCCACCGCTGCGGTGCTTCTGTCGATCTTTTTCGTGCTGTTGTATCTCTGGGTGCGGTTTGAATGGCAATTTGCCGTGGGTGCTGTCATCTCGCTGCTGCACGACACGATCCTGTCGATCGGCCTGTTCAGCCTCATCGGGCTGGAGTTCAACCTGAACATCATCGCGGCCATTCTCACGATCATCGGCTATTCGCTGAACGACACCGTGGTGGTGTTCGACCGCATCCGCGAATATCTGCGCAAGTACAAGACCATGCATCTTGCCGACCTGATCGACTTCTCGATCAACTCGGTGCTGCCGCGCACCATCCTGACATCTGCCACGCTGTTCATCGCCTTGCTGGCGCTCTACTTCTTCGGCGGCGAGGTGCTGCACGGCTTTACCTTCGCCATGATCTGGGGCGTGATCGTGGGCACCTATTCGTCGATCTTTGTGGCGGCGCCGGTGCTCATTCTCTTCGGCATCAAGCGCGACTGGAGCGGCGACCGGAAGCGCCCGGAAGCTGACCGGCCCTGAGCAGGGTGGATGAGCGGGTGGAAAAGTTCCTGCCGCGGCGGGCCCTGATTGACGGCTTTGGCGATGGCGGCTTCCGTTTTGCGGGCATGTCGCACCGGGGGGCGCTTCTGGTGCTGCCGAGCGGCATGCGGGCCTGGCGGCCTTCCAACCTTGATGATGTTGAAGGCCGGGATTTCGCCGCCGTGATCGCGGAAAAAGCGGAGA
Organism: Hyphomicrobiales bacterium; assembly: GCA_046349175.1. GTDB lineage: Bacteria > Pseudomonadota > Alphaproteobacteria > Rhizobiales > Aestuariivirgaceae > Aestuariivirga. The sequence goes on from JAXMCS010000026.1 coordinate 9,342, forward strand.
TCGATTTTCTGCTGATCGGCACGGGCCCGCGCATGCAGCGCCTGCCGCCGCACGTTGCGCGCGCGCTCGAGGGTGAGGTGCGCTTTGATGCGATGAGCACAAGTGCTGCGGTGGCCACCTACAATGTGGTTGTTGCGGAAGGGCGGCGCTATGCGGCGGCCTTTCTGCCAGTTCCATGAACGCCGGGGCGGCAGAGCACTGCCGCGCCCTGGTGCGCCGGCAGGACAAGGACCTGTTCCTGGCGGACCTGTTTCTGCCGGAGGCGGCCCAGCCAGCGGCGTTTGCGCTGCATGCCTTCGCCTGTGAGATTTCCCGCATTACCCATCTCGTCAGCGAGCCGCAGATCGGCGAAATCCGCCTGCAATGGTGGGCGGAGACGCTGGAAGGTCTGACTAACGGGCAGGCGCAGGATCACCCCATTGGCGGCAGCTCTGGCAGAGGCAGTGAAGGCCCATGACCTTCCGGTGAAGCCGCTGGCCGATCTGGTGGAGGCACGGCGCATCGACCTCTATGCCGATGGCCTGCCGGGCCCAGCCGCAGTGGAAGGTTATCTGGGGGAGACGCAGTCCGTACTGTTTCAACTGGCGGCGATGAGTGTGGACAAGGATGCGGCCCCGCAGGCGGCGGCGGCGAGTGGGCTTGCTGGCGTGGCCTTCGGGCTGGCGCGGGGGCTTGCGGCAGGGCAGGGCAAGCTTGTGCCGCCGGGTGAAACGCGGGCCACCATGCAGGCGCTGGCGCGTCGGCGGCTGGCGGAGTTTCGCACAGTCTGGCCGAGGTGCCGCGCAGCCTGTGGCTGTGTATCTTCCGGTGGCGCTGACGGAACTCTACCTCAAACGGTCAGAGCAGGGCCCGGCTGAGGTGCCGCAATGGCGGCGGCAATGGCTACGATGGCATGGCGCGCGGCGCGAACGAGAGGATTTAGAGCGCGTGCGTCAGTTGGCGCGGCGTTCGCGCAGGCGATAGCTTTTGCGGGCCTTGTCGAAGCCGGCGAAATAGTCCCGCACCTGCGGGTGGCGCACGGGGGTGCCATCTTCATCCGGCTGCAGGTTTTGCTCTGAGACATAAGCCACGTATTCGGTTTCGTCGTTCTCGGCGAGCAGGTGATAGAAGGGCTGGTCCTTGCGGGGGCGGGCTTCCACGGGAATGGCGTTGTACCATTCCTCGGTGTTGTTGAATGTGGGGTCCACATCAAAAATCACGCCACGGAAGTCAAACAGGCGATGGCGCACGACCTGGCCCGGGCCGAATTTTGCGGGGGAAGCTTTTCCATGGGCCCCTGAATGCCAAGAAAGCCTGTCGGTTCAAGAGGCGAGGGGATACCGCATCATGGAGGGCAGGGTTTCCTCTGGTGCAAGGCCTTGCCGCATCACCAGGGCGCGCAAAGGCGGGAATGCGGCAATCGCGGACAGTGCGCCCACCCGCATCAGGTCCAACGGCAGGAAATCCGCCAGCATGGAGGTGTTGACGAGGCTGACAGGGCCCGGCGGCTGGTGACATCCAGCCTGCGGTTACGGTCATAGGCCGCAAGTGCCGCGTCGCCGCCCGCATCCGGTGACAGTGCCACGGCATCTGCCACGTGGCCCGCATCGCGCAGCGACATGTTCAGGCCCTGGGCCCCCACGGGCGGAAAGGCGTGGGCCGCCTCGCCCACCAGCATGGTGCGGTTTCCCGCGAAACTGCGGGCCTGCAGGGTGCGCATGGGGAAGGTGCGGGTGGGTGCCACGTCCGAGATGAGGCCGAGCGCCCCGTGGCTGCCCAGCTGGATTTCGCGCGCCAAGCCCTGCGGCGTCAGGGCTGCCAGGGATTGCAGCACATTGGGCTTGCCCATCCAGACGAGCGCCGAGCGGTTGCCCGGTAGGGGCACGGTGGTGAAGGCACCGCCCGGCTTGTGGCGCTCGGTGGAGCAATCGCGGTGGCTGCCCGTGTGGGTGAAGGAGGTGACGAGAGCCGACTGGTCGAAGGTCTTGATATCGACCTCAATGCCCGCCGCCTTGCGCAACAGGGACTCGCCGCCATCCGCCGCGATGAGCAGTTCCGCCGTGAGGCGCTGGCCATCCGCCGTGGTGACGGCCATGCCATGGCCCAGATTTTCCACGGCTGCCGCCTTGCCCGTGAGATGGCGCACGCCGAAGCGCTGCGCGGCAATCGCCAGTTCCACCGTCAGGGCCTGAAGGGGAATGTTCCAGCCGAAGGCCTCCAGCCCCAGTTCACGGGCGGAGAAATGCAGCTTGGGTGCCGTGATGAGAGTGCCCAGCTCATCAATGATTTCGAGATAGCGCAGCGGCGCCGATACAAGATGCAGGTTGCCGGGCCAGATATCGAGGCTGCGCAGCAGGCGCAGCGCCGGGTCCATGAGGGCCATGGTGCGCGGGTCTGGCCCGGCGCCGGGTGCCAGCAACAGCGTGTCGTGGCCCTGCTGCGCCAGAAGCGCTGCCGTGGCGAGGCCCGCCGGGCCTCCGCCCACAACAATGATTTTGGCATCATGGACCGTGTGCATGGTGTTCTCAGGCCAGGGGCCAGGCCTTCATGCTGGGGCGGGCGGCAAAACCCTTTTCAAAGGCGGAGAGCTTGGGCCGGCCTTCGCGCCAGGTGAGGTATGCGTGACGGAAATCAATGTAGCCCAGCATGCAAGCGAGACAGATGGTGCCCACGTTGACGGCCGCGAGGGAAGCCGCAGTGTTGTGTTCAATGTCATCCAGCGTGGCGAGGATGCGGGCCTTCAGCCGGTCGGCATATTCGGGCCAGCGCTTGTCCTCCGGGCGGGCGGCCTGCTCATAGCGCAACGCGACGGCGGCATCTGCCGCCCCCTGCGCCGCCGCCATGAGGGTGAGGGCGGGGAAGCGCTTGGCGCCGTCATCCGGGATGAGGCTGGTGTTGCCACTCACATGGGCGAGATATTCGATGATGACGCGGCTGTCGTAAACGGCGTGGCCGTGATCGGTCTCCAGCACGGGAATCTTGCCAATGGGGGAGAGCTTTTGCAGCGCCTGGTTCACTTGGTCCGGTTTCACGGCGGTTTTTTCCAGCGTCACTCTGTCCGCGAGGCCCGCCTCATGGGCCGTGACCATGCAGGATCGCACGAAGGGAGAGATGATGTCGCCGTAGACTTTCACGATATTTGCTCTTGCCTATTGTTGCTGTTCCAGACCGGAATTGAAGGTCATTGCCGGGTCCGTGTCAAAGAAAAAGGCGGGGCGGATCGTCATGTCGTGCCAGAAGGTGGGCAGGATGGGGAAGTCTTCCGGCCTCGTGAGGTGGCGGAAGCCGATGGTGTACCAGGTCACCAGATCCTGCCCGGTGATGCTTTCCTGATCCGCCACAAACTGGGGCAGGCCATCATCTTTGTGGGAGAGATTGGGATAGAGGCCCGCCGCCCAAAGCTCGTCCGGCTTGTAGCGGGTGATCCAGAACTGCGCCGTGGTGAAGGCAGCGCGCGCCTGGGGAGCATCGGTACTGGCCAAGATGGATTGCTCGTCGTGGTGGGCATCGAGCCACAGGCTGGGGTTTTGCTTCAGGCCATTTTTGGTGGCGGGGTTGACGAAGCGGAGGAGGGCGCCATTGGCGGCATCATGGTCGCCCAGAATGGGGCCTTCCTTGCTGTAGCGCTGGGTTTTGGGAACCCACAGGCTGGTGCGGGTGGGCGTGTTGATGGGCGTGGGCACAAAGGTGGTGCGGGCAAAGTCGTTGACCTGGCCATCGGCATCAAGGTCGAGACGGAAGTTGAAATAGTGGTCGTGGAAGGGGGCGACGGTGTAGGGGGCGATGAGATTGCCGTGGGCGGTGTCATCAGCTTGGCCGTGGGGCTTTCCATGTCGGCGGCCTCTACCGACTTGATGGCGTCAAAGCCCGTGGCCCCGGCGCGGATACGGATGTTGCCCTGGGGCGTGAAAACATAGTCGATCACGTAGTCGTAGTTGCCGAGGGTGGGAATGTGGCGGACAACAAGTTCCACCCCGGGCTGGCCCGTGACCTCGCGGCTGCCGGAGGCATAGTGCCGCCAGGCCGGATCGCCGGTGGGACGCTCGAAGATGCAGAGGGCCCGCTCGCGGGTGAAGGTGCCGCCGACATCATTGGGGAAGGTGAGATCGGCATAGAAGCTGTTGAAGGGGCAATCGACGCCGGGCTGCAGGGACGAGATGAGATAGCCCAGGCCGAATTCGCCAGCATCCATGAAGGTGCGGTAGCTCCATGCGGGGTCCGGGTCCATGTACGGCACGAACATTTCCGAGACATTCATCTCATAGGCCATGTCGCGCACTTGCTTGCCGTCGTTGAAGCGCACCAGAGAAACGATAAGGCCCGCCCGCTTGTCGGCGCGCAGATGCATGGACCAGTTCAGCCAATCCACATTGATGTTGCCGGAGAGCCTGATGTTGGGGCCCTGCGGGGCGGCGAAATCCTGCGGGCGGATGGGGGCCGCCATGGCGGGCAGGTCCTGGCCATAGCCCTTGGGCGCAGGGGGCAGGGGCACGCGCTGGGCATCCATCACGTCGAGCACATCGCCTGTTTCTGAATCGACGATGCCCATGACGCCTTCAATGGGGCGGGCGAGGAAGGGGTGCAGCTTGTCGGCGATGGAGAAGCAGGGCACTTTGAGGATGCGACGTCCTTCGCCCTTTTCACCGGGAAAATAGCCAGCGGAATTGGGCGTGCAGATGATGGACTTGTCGGGCTTGAGGCCGCGCTTTTCGAGGGCGGCGAGGAAGCGCGCATCCTTCATGAAGGCATCGCGGCCGCGGGCCCATTCGCGGTCCATAATCATGGGCTGGGCGCCGGGCACCTCCCTGTAGTCTTCGATCTTTTTGGCCACGACATCAATGCGGGCTTCGAAGGTGGTCTGATGCCAGCGCAGAATGGCCAGCGCCCGGCGGCCAAAAGGCTTGCCTTCGGCCCAGGCGCGGACCTCATCCTTCGGGGGCTCAATGAGCGTGATGGCGGCATAGAGCGTGTCGTCGTCGGCCTTGCCCTCCTTGCGGAGCAGATCAGCCACGGTGGCGATTTCTGCCGGCGTGAGGGCATCCAGCGGATGGGTGGGCTTCAGCTCCTGGTCGCTGGCGCTGGTGTCGTTGTTCTCGCCCTTGGTTTCCTGCGCCATTGCCAGCGGCACTTGAGAGAGGGCGAGGAGAAGGGCTACGGCAAAAAGGAAACGGAGGGCTTTCATGCCCTCCGTCTTAAGCGATTCCCGGCTTTTCCCGCATGTGGCAAGCGGGCGCTTGGGATAACTCAGTATTTGCGGAGAAGGCCCACCAGCTTGCCCTGCACGCGCACCCGGTCCGGCCCGAAGATGCGGGTTTCATAGGCGGGGTTGGCGGCTTCAAGCGCCACGGAATCACCCTTCTTGCGCAGGCGCTTCAGGGTGGCTTCCTCATCGTCCACCAGGGCCACGATGATGTCACCGTTGATGGCCGTTTCGCCCTTGCGGATGAGCACCGTGTCGCCATCGAAAATGCCGGCGTCGATCATCGAATCGCCCTTCACCTCAAGGGCAAAGTGCTCGCCGGGGCCCAGCATGTCGGGTGGCACGCTGATATTGGCGGAATGGTCCTGAATGGCGGCAATGGGCACACCGGCGGCGATGCGGCCCATCATGGGCACATAGGCACCCTGTGGCAGACGGTCGTTGGCGGGGGCGGGGGCGCGGCTGCGGCCCAGATCACCGGCGATGACATTGGGCTTGAAATTGCCCTTCTTGGCGATGGCGGGATTGTGGGCATCCGGCAGCTTCAACACTTCCAGCGCACGGGCCCGGTTGGGCATGCGGCGGATGAAACCGCGTTCCTCCAGCGCCACAATCAGCCGATGAACGCCGGACTTGGATTGCAGGTCGAGGGCGTCCTTCATCTCTTCAAAGGAGGGTGGCACGCCTTCTTCTTTCAGGCGGCGGTCAATGAAGAGGAGAAGTTCAAGTTGCTTGCGGGTGAGCATGGCGCCCTCCGGAAAATGGGAATCGGAACATATGCGCAACATTGGTAACATGTTCCGCGGATGTTCGGCAACCGTTTTCGTTATGGGCCAAATTGCCACAGCACGGTGTGGCGGAGCGTCAGGTCAGACCTTCATTTCCACAAGGCGGGAATTGGCGGCGAAATAGGCGTCACCGGTGTTCTTGAAGACCCCGCATTCCATGGGCTTGCCGCCATAGCTTTCGCAATACTGGTCGCCGTTCACGTTCCAGCGGCCATTGCCAGCGCCGGCCTTGTCGTCCTGATACTGGAAAGTGCCATCACCGCTGTAGGAGACGAAGCCCGTGCCATCCGGCCTTGTGTATTGGAAGGTCTTGCCCGTGATGGCGGCGCTGATCTGGCTGGCGTTCAAATTGGCAATGGGTGCGCCCGCCTTTTGCGGAATCGCGGAGGTGCCGCCATTGACCACGCGAATGCCCTGCGGGCCTGAGGTGCAGGCCGCAAGTGCAAGAAGGCTAAATGCAATGAGAAATCTGGTCATTCAGTTTCAGTTTGGATGGGGCCCCGGGCGCCGTGTGCCACAGCTGGCAGGGGCACCGCAAGGCCGATCATATATCCGCGGAGAGCACCACCACATGCGTGCCAATCTGCACACGGTCAAAAAGGTCGGCCACGTCCTCGTTCAGCATGCGGATGCAGCCGGATGACATGGCCTTGCCGATGGAGGAAGGGTCGTTGGTGCCGTGGATGCGGTAGAGCGTGTCCTGGCCGTTGGCGAAGAGATAAAGGGCGCGGGCCCCCAACGGGTTTTCCGGGCCGCCCGGCATGCCGTTCACCCATTCGGCGGCGTGGACATCGCGCACCGTCATTTCCTCGGGTGGCAGCCAGCGGGGCCAGCGGCGCTTCATGCGGATTTCCGCTTCGCCCGACCAGGCAAAGCCGGCACGGCCCACGCCAACGCCATAGCGGATGGCCGTACCATCGCCGAGAACGTAGAAGAGGAAGCGCTGGGTGGGATCAACGGTAGTGGTGCCTGGCATCTCGCCGCCATCGTAGTTGACCAGTTGGCGGCGGTAGCGCGCGGAAATCGTGCGCGGATTGACCGGGGTGATCGGGAAATCATAGGGCGATTCCGCAGGGGCAAGAGCGTGGGATCACGCAGGGCCGCCTGCATGCTGCCGCCGACAAGGGGATGCTCGCCGGCGTGCGCGGCAGCCCTTGCGAAGGGCAGCGTGGCGAGCCCGAGAAGGGCCGCCCGCCGGGAAAGTTTGACCGTTACCATGGTGTGCCTCGGATCCATTTGCAGGGGATCGCTTGAAGCATGGGATAGAAAACGGCCGCGGCAACAGGATAGCTGTTTCGCGGCCAATTTGTGAAGGCAATTGTGGCGCGGACAGCGCCCCAAGGTCCTCAGGCGAGGGTGAAGAGGCCTGGCCAACCTGATAGTTATTGCCGGAGCCTGTAAAGGCTGGCAGGTCATGGGCACGCCCTTGGGCAGGAACGGTGCAGGCGCGAAGCTTTCGCAAAGCTGGCCATCTTTCACCGTCCACTTGCCGGTGGTGGTGCCCTTGCCCGTCACTTCCACAAGCGAGCTGCCATCATCAGCATAAAGCGTCACGCCGCTGTTCTTTGGGCTTTGGCCCATTTCCAGCTTTTGCCGGAGAGCAGCTTCTTGATCTGCTCACCCGACATGACACCGGGCATGGATTGCGTGCCCGGGGCGGGTGCCAAAGTGGGTTCCGGCGGCGGCATGTTGGACGCCGTATTGTTGTCCTTGAAGACGTTGAAACCGGAACAGCCGGTCAGCGCCACAAGGCCAAGCGCCAGAGTGATGTGTTTCATGAATCCCATTTCAAGTCCCCCAAAAGCCCAGTCCGAGTGCCACCAACCTGTGTCAGGATTAGGGTGAAACAAGGACCACCTTCTGTAATTCTAAATCCGTTTCCTTGGCTACACAACTTTTGCGGGCGGATTCCGCAGAATTTTTCATCAGGAGATTCGCCGGCGCAGATATCTGCCAGTTTCCCGGCATTGGCAGGGTCGACGGCCATTTTAAAGGCTCTTGCCCCTCACCGCAAACCACGGCGAGAGATCGTCGGCCGCCGCCAGCTTTGATGAGACCCACCAAAACTGCAAAAATCAGACGCGTCACACCAAGCTCCCGCCACTCACAAACCTTTGGCAGTTTGAGGCAGTATGGTTACGGCTGTATTAACGGGGCTGACCGACTCATTATCCCAGGCATTTGCCGCAGGAAGGATTTCGCCCATTGCCCAGCCAACTCACCTCCGCCCACATCCTGCCTGTTGTGATGCTCATTGCCTCCAGCCTGTTCATGACCTTTGCCTGGTATGGCCATCTGGAGTTCAAGCAGAAGCCCCTGTGGATCGTCGTGCTGGTGAGCTGGGGCATCGCTTTTTGAATATTGGCTGGCGGTGCCCGCCAACCGCATCGGCAGTGCCGTTTATTCCGCGGCGGAACTGAAGACCATCAGGAGGTCATCACCTTCGTGATCTTCATTGGCTTTGCCGCCTTCTATCTGGGGAAACAATCACCCTTCAGCATGTGCTGGGCTTTGCCGTGATCATTTGCGGCGCGGCGATTGTTTTCCGCGCATGAATACCGCCACGCCTTCCATGCCGGAAACCATGCGGATGTGCTGAAGCATGTGGTACTTGTCCGCGCGTGCTTGAGCACCCTGCGGCGGAAAGACAAACCCTTTGCGGCGCTGGACGCCCATGCCGGAATCGGGCGCTATGACCTCAAGGGCGCAGAAGCGCTGAAGACCCAGGAATGGAAAGAGGGCATTGCGCGGCTGGTGGCCAATCCGCTGCCGGCTGATGTGCGGGAGCTTATGGCGCTTTACCTCAACGTGCTGAAGGACATGAATCCGGACGGGGCGCTGCGGCTTCTCCCGGTTCGCCCGACATCATCTGCCGTCTGGTGCGGCGGGCAGACCGTGTTGTGTTCAACGAGCTGCATCCGGCGGACGCCGATACACTGGCGGCGCGTTTTGCCGCCGACAAGCGGGTGCGGATAACGCGGGTGGATGCGGGTGTTGCGGTCAAGGCGACCCTGCCGTTCAGGGAGCGGCGCGGGCTTGTTCTGCTCGATCCCGCCTATGAAGACGGCAGAGCTGGCAGCGCACGGGCCGAGGCCATATCAGATGCAGTGGAGCGCATGGCCAACACGGTTGTGCTGGCGTGGTATCCGCTGAAAACGGAAGCCGATGCCGATGAGTTGAAGGCGGGCGTTGCGGCGTTGAAAGTTCAGGAAGCCTGGCGGTGGAGCTTCTGGTGCGCGAACCCTTCGCCGAGGGCGAGCTTGCAGGATCCGGTCTTGTTGTTGTCAATCCGCCCTACACGCTGAAGGCGGAGCTTGACGTGCTGTTGCCCTTGCTGGCGGAGCGGCTGGGATTGGACAATGGGGCAGGAGCAGCATGAAGGTGCTCACGCCGCCCCGCTAGTCATCAGTTGGCGGCGATGGTTTCCGCCAGGTCCTTGTATTCCGAGCACGTGACGCCGCAGCGCGTGGCGTTCGGCGAGCTGGGCCTGTGCAAGGTCCTTGCGGCCAGCGGCGACATGGCGCTTTGCCCAGATATTCGCGGGCAGGACGAAGTCCGGGTTCAGTTCAGGGCCTTCTTGTAGTATCCAAAGGCCACGTCGAAGCGGCCAGCCTTGCGGTTGGCATAGCCCATGTAGTTGAGCACTTTCCGGGTCGGCCTTGTTCTGGACCTGGGCCAGAACATCAAGTGCCCATTCATGGCGGCCTTCCTTGGCGAGGAGGCGGCCCTGTTCATAGAGCTCGTCATCGGTGAGGCCGGAGGCCGGGCGGGCGCGCAGTATTTCACCTTCTTGCCGTTCACGGTCTTCGCTTCACCACTTCACCGAGCACGGTGAAGCTGGGACGGGGACGTGGCGGTGGGTGCAGAGGGCGTGTTGCCGGAGTTGCTGCTGCCACTGCCAGCGGCGAGGCACCGGCTTGAAGAAACAGCAGCGTGGCGGCTGAAACGGCAAGCGTGCGGGAGATGGTTGTCATGTCGAATTCGCTTTTCAAGGTGTGCTGCCACCTTCGCCCCTTCTTACGCCGCCTTTCGGCCAGGGGACCACTTTCCGTAACACCTCTTGGTTCACAAAGCCGTTATCGGATGTGTGACCGGGCGTTACCCGTCAAAGCGGCCTGAACCGCCGTAAAGCCATTCCAGCTGTTTCGAAGAAACACCCTGCGGCATAAGACGAAGGCCGAGGTTGCGGGCCACAGCTGCCAGACCACGCAAGTGATAGATGCGCCATTGCGCAGGCTGGCGGCCTGCACAAACGCAGGCTCTTTCATAGCGCTTGGCCCAGTTGGCGGATTCCAGCACGGCCCCCACGCCGGACGCCAGAAGCTCGTTCAGCCGCGCGGCATCCTCCAGCGCCATGGCAGCACCCTGGGCGAAGTAGGGCACGGTACCATGGGCGGCATCGCCCAGAAGCACGGTGTTGCCTTTCACCCAGGTGCTGATGCCCTCCACATTCAAGGGCAGGCCAGGGCAGCCAGTTGGGAACAGCGTTGAGGCAGTCGGTGACGGCCTTGCAGCTCTCGCCCAGCAGCGACATGGGATCGCGCTCACCTTCCACCGAGACCACGAGATTGAAGGTCGCCTTTGGGCCTGCCGCATAATGCACGACATGAGCGGACCCCATCCACAGCGTGACACGGTTGGGATGCGAGGCTCCAGCCGGAGCCTGCGGCAGGAGGGCCGAAAGAAGCGTGTTCACCCCGTCGCCCGCGCGGCCGTGCCGGGCCACATGGACTGGCGGAGCGGGAATGAATGCCATCGGCGGCAATCACCAGACTTGGCTCGAAGGTACCTGCTGCGTGGGTCACCGTCGCCGTTTCATGGCCCGCAATGATGTCGTTGCTGACGTTGGCGTTGTTTCTGATTTCAATGCGCGGGTTGGCACGGGCCACGGTGAGCAGGTGCCTGCAAGTGCAGGCGGAGGATGACGCGGTAGGGTGCGCCAAAGCGCTGCCGGAAGCCGCGCCGAGATCGACCTGTTGCAGAAGCGCTCCTGCGGGCATCGCGGATGTGGATGGCTTCGGGCTGGGGAGGTTGCCGGTTCCACCGCCTCCCGGGCGCCGAGGGACTGGAGGCGCGCACCGCATTGGGGCCCACCTGCACGGCGGCGCCCACTTCGCGGAAGTCGGCCGATTTTTCGAGAATGAGCGCCGCTTGGCCAAGGCGGGCCACCCCCAGGGCGGCGGCGAGGCCGGCGATGCCGCCACCGGCAATGACAATCTGTTTGCTGTCCATGGTGGGGGTTATGACACGGGATCAGGCCCGGTTTCATGCGGCGGATTGTTGCTTGCTTTGATGCTTGCGGGGGGGCGCCATTGGCCCTAATCGGGCGGCCAAATCCACGAGGACGACATTGGGGACGATATGGGCTTTATTTCCGACTCACTGAACCGCATCCAGCCTTCGGCGACGATTGCCATTTCCAACAAGGCCCAGGCGATGCAGGCCGAAGGCCAGAACGTGATCGGCCTTGCCGCCGGTGAACAGTTTCGACACGCCGGACAATATCAAGGACGCGGCCATTGCCGCCGGTAAGGCGGGCAAGACGAAGTACACGGCGGTGGATGGTATTCCCGAATTGAAGAAGGCGATTGCCGCCAAGTTCAAGCGCGAGAACGGGCTGGACTACAAGGCTTCGCAGGTGAGTGTTGGCACGGGTGGAAAGCAGGTTCTTTTCAATGCCTTGATGGCCACCGTCAATCCGGGCGATGAGGTGATTGTGCCGGCCCCCTATTGGGTTTCTTACCCCGATATCGTGATGTTGGCTGGAGGGGACCCCGGTGATCGTTCAAGGGCCTGCCGCCAAGGGCTTCAAGCTGCAGGCGGCGGACCTGGCCAAGGCGATCACACCAAAGACCAAGTGGCTGATCCTCAACTCGCCGTCAACCCCTCCGGTGCCGCCTATACCCGCGACGAGTTGCGGGCGCTGGCCGATGTGCTGCTCAAGCACCCCCATGTGTGGGTGCTGACCGACGGCATGTATGAGCACCTCGTCTATGACGACTTCGCCCTTCACAACCATCGCCCAGGTGGAGCCGCAGCTTTATGAGCGCACGCTCACGATGAATGGCGTGTCCAAGTCCTATTGCATGACGGGCTGGCGCATCGGTTACGGGGCAGGGCCGGAAGTGCTGATCAAGGCCATGGCCAAGCTGCAGTCGCAGTCCACCTCCAACCCGTCTTCCATCGCGCAATGGGCGGCGGTTGAGGCCCTGAACGGCCCGCAGGATTTCATCGCCGCCAACAACAAGGTCTTCAAGGAGCGCCGTGATCTTGTGGTGTCGATGCTGAATCAGGCCAAGGGCCTCACCTGCGCCACGCCGGAAGGGGCCTTCTATGTCTATCCTTCCTGCGCCGGCGTGATGGGCAAGACGGCGCCCTCGGGCAAGCTGATCGACAGTGATGAAACATTGTCACTGAATTGCTGGCCTCGGAAGGGTAGCAGCCGTCCATGGCGCAGCGTTCGAGACATCACCCTTCTTCCGAATCTCCTACGCCACCGCGACAAAAACCCTTGAAGATGCCTGTCAGCGCGTTCAGCGCTTCTGCGCCTCGCTGCGATAAGGACCTGCGAAATGTATGACACCTCGATTCCTGTTCTGATTCATGGATTGAAAAGCCTGTCGGCAATTCTGAGCAAGGCGCAAAGCCATTGCGAGGCGCGCAACATTGCGCCGGAGGCCCTCACTGCCTTCCGTCTTTTTCCGGACATGCTGCCCTTCACCCGGCAGGTGCAGATTGCCTGCGATTTTGCCAAGGGCGCAGCGGCGCAGCTCGCGGGCGGGCGGTGCCATCTATTCCGATGACGAGAAAACCTTCGCCGAACTGAAGGCCCGCATCGACAAGACCATCGCCTTTGCCACCAGCATTCCTGTGGCGAAATATGCCGATGCCGCCACCCGCGAGGTGACGATCAAGCTGGGCGGTGTTGACCAGACCATGGACGGGGCGCGCTATTTTAACCGTGCCGTGCTGCCCAACTTCTATTTCCACCTCACCACGGCCTATAACATTCTGCGCCACAATGGCGTGGAGCTTGGCAAGGGTGACTTCATGGGCCGGAACATCACCTGAGGCCCGTGCCACAATGCCGCCCTGTTTGGAGCAGACAGGCCGGGTACAGATTTACCGAAGACTCAATAAACTGGAGAACACCATGAAAATGAAAATCGCAGCAATCGCGCTCGCCGCCGCCGCCCTCGTGGCGCCCGCCCAGGCCGGCACGGGAATCAAGGTTGGCGTGCTGAAGTGCCACGTCTCGCCGGGCTATGGCTACATCATCGGTTCGAACCGCGCTGTGAACTGCACATTCCTGCGCAATTCGGGTGGCCGTGAGCACTACTCGGGCAGCATCGGCCGTCTTGGCGTGGATGTGGGCATGACCGACAACACCAAGCTGGCCTGGGTTGTGTTTGCCCCGGGCCGCCTCGGCCTGGTAAGCTCAAGGGCCACTATGTGGGCGGCGGCGCTGAAGCAACGGTTGGCGCTGGCCTGGGTGCCAACGCGCTGGTGGGCGGCTTCAAGAAGGGCATCAACCTGCAGCCGCTCGGCCTGCAATCCCAGACCAAACTCAATATTGCCGCTGGCGTGGAATCGCTGACGCTGCGCGCCCGCACAGGGACACTCCGGTCCCGCACCGGAATTGATGTGATCTCACCCTTCCTCCCTTGCGGAGGAAGGGTTTTTTTGTTTGTGGATGGGTTGCTGTTGTTTGCCTCCACCCTTCCTCCTGCGGGGGATGGGTGGGTCTGTTGCGTGCTACCCGATGACGCCCGCTTTCCGCAGGGCTGCAATGTCGTCTGCTGAGAGATTGAGTTGGCGGCTCAGCACCTTCCTACTCTGTTCCATCACCCAGGCGGGGCGGGGCTTTCTCATAGGCGGCGGGGTTTCGGAAAACACGATGGGGTTGGCAACACCCGGCACTTGCACGCCGTCATCCCGGGTGAGGCCCACTTGCAGGCCACGCGCCAAAACCTGTTCATTGGCGAAGACTTCATCGATGCTGTTGATCGGGCCGCAGGGCACGCGGCGGCTTTCGAAAGCGGCCCTTCGTCGCGGTCTTGCGGGCCAGCATCAGGGTTTTGAGAAGCTCCGCGGCACGGCGCGGTTGTTGACGCGGGCGCGGTTGGTGGTGAAGCGTTCGTCAGTGGCCAGTTCCGCTGCGCCGATGATGCGCGCATATTCCGTGAACTGACGATCTGTGCCCACGGCCATGATGATGTAGCCATCCGCTGTGGCAAAGGTCTGAAGTAGGGCACGATGTTGGGATGGGCATTGCCGAGCCGCGTGGGGGCCTTGCCGCCCACCAGATAATTGAGGAGCTTGATTGGCGAGCACGGCCGCCTGGGAATCGAGAGGTGCCATATCAATGTACCTTGCCCCTGGCCGGTACGAGCCCGGTGGAAGAGCGCTGCCTCGATGCCGATGACGGCGTGAAGGCCGGTGAAGATGTCGGCAAAGGCCACGCCCACCTTCATGGGCTCAGCACCCGGCACGCGCCATCATTGGCCGGTGACAGGAACATCGATACCGCCCATGCCCTGGATCATGAAATCATAACCCGCGCTGGGCATAGGGACCGGTCTGGCCAAAGCCGGTGATGGAGCAATAAATGAGGTCGGGCTTCACGGCCTTCAGGCTCTCGTAGTCGAGGCCGTATTTCTTCAGCCCACCCACCTTGAAATTCTCGATCACCACATCGGCCTGGGCCGCGATCTTGGATGAGGTCCGCACCCTCGACTTTGCCATGTCGATGCAGACCGACCACTTGCCGCGATTGGCCGACTGGAAATAGGCGGCATCGCCGCGCGAGCCATCCGGATTTGTGAGGAAGGGCGGGCCCCAGCCGCGGGTGTCGTCACCTTCGCCGGGCTTTTCAATCTTGATCACCTCAGCGCCAAAATCCGCCAGCATCTGTGTGGCCCAGGGGCCGGCCAGCACGCGGGTGAGATCAAGAACGCGGATGCCCGCCAGGAGTCCAGCCATGTTTCAGTCCAATGCCTTCCAGATGCTGTCGTCGTTCCACGCCTTCGGCGGCGGCGAGAACAAGTTTCTCGGCGTAGGGGTTCTTGCTGCGCTCGCCGCCCAGGGCAAAGCCCGGGTCAATGGGGCAACCAATGCCGAAATTGCGCTCTACACTGTCCGGCTTCCAGATAAGGCCATGGCGCACATTGCGCAGGAAGGCGCGACCATCCGCGCAGATCGGCTAGCTGGTTCGCGAGGAAGACCGCTGAAACGTTTTGCAGATCAAAGCCGATGGCATCGAAGTGGCAGTGAGGTGGTTGTATCGGCCAAGGCTTCCGTCAGGAGGCGCAGGCCGGGGTAGCCGCAGGATTCGAGCCAGGCGGCGCGGCGGCCAGTGTCCGTTGGCGCGGCAGCCACCCGGCGCGGGTCATGGCAGCAGCCGCATGCTCAGCAATTTCAGGGGGAAAACGCCTGGTCATTTCTGTCTCTTGCGCAGGCGGCTTTCGCGCAGCAGGCCGGCCGCGTCAACGATGGGGTAGCCCGCCGAGACGATATGGGAGTTGAGGCGGTGCAAGTCGCGCAACAGGTCCACAAACAGGGCGCTACGGCGCAGGGCCTTGCCCCGGTCCTGGCCTTTGCGGGCGAAATGACGGATGACATTGTTTTCGGCTGCGGAAGCTGTCCTTCCGGCCGATCAGATCCTGGGCCGCCGTGACATCGCGGAACTCCAGACAGTTGCGGCGTGGCGGATGTTGTTGCGGATCATGTCGGTCAGCATGGTACGGCATTGGTTTCTTCCAGCGTGAAATCATGGGCCTCACGCACCTTGGCTTTGATGCGGTCGCCGATGTTCAGCTGCACAATGTCGCCCGCGTGTTCGAGGTTGCTGACGTAGAGAATGATTTCCAGAGCGCGGCGGTTTTCATCATCGGTGGCATCGCGTTCCGCCATGCCGGAGAGGTAGGACTGGATTTCCGTGTGATAGCGGTTGAGCTGCAGATCGAGGACCTTCAGCTCCTTGAGTTTTCAAGACTGCTGGACTTCATGGCATCAAGCGCCGTCACAAACATGCGCTCCAAGCACTTCGCTCATGCGGCCCGTTTCCAGCGTGGCGTTTGCAAGTGCCGTGGCGGGCGTGGTGGCGGCGTCCGACAAGTAGCGCAGCGCGGCCAAGGGATCGACGGCCGTGGCGGCATCGCTTAGAACCGCTTCGGTGAGCTTGGCTGCGAGGCCCACGAAGGGCAGCCGGATGAGGCCGAGTACCATGTTGAGGCCAAGGTGCAGGCTGAGCGGGGCCACATGGCCAGCCGGGCCTTCGACTGCGAAAAGGCGGAGGTAATCCAGGGCAGGACGGCCAGCGCGCGACGCAGAGACTGCCCCGGCAGAAGATTGGCGAGCGGCAGGCGGCGGGCAGCGGCAGGCCGAGTGACCCAATGAGGGCTGGAAAGCCGCCACCCAGATTGATGCCGAGAATGAAGGCGGCGGCATTGCCGATGTCGAGGCTTTCGTTGGCGGCGAGCGACGAGACAAGCAGCACGGCGGCCGGTGTGGAGTGGAAGGCCCAGGCCATGATCGCTCCCACGATAAAGGCGAGCAAGGGCTCGTGCCCAGGGCGGCCAGAAGGTCGTGCACAATGGAAGCGTCGTTGAGGGCGGGTTGGATTGCGAGATCAGCTGCAGGGCCATGAGCATGAGGCCCACGCCGATGGTCGCGGCGTGTGCGGCCGTTCCTCCCGCGAGAAGCTGAAGACCACGTAACCCAGAAACACTAGCAGCGGCGAGATGGACTTGGTGATGCTGCTGGCACCGGAAGCAAAGACCGTGGTGGCAACCGCTGAGCCTACATCCGCGCCCAGCAGCATGAAGCGTGCCCTTGGCCAGCGTGAGGCCGCCCACAGCGGCAATGCTGGAGACAATCAGCGCCGTGGCCGTGCCGCTGCCCAGCACAGTGGTGATCCCAGCGCCCGCGAAAAGAAGGCGGAAAAGCGGTTGCCCAGCCGGTGTTCCAGAAACTGCTTGAGCTGATCGCCCCAGCCACGGGTGACGCCGGTGCGCACCATGCGCACGCCCCAAAGCAGCAGGGCGACTCCGCCCAGCAGATTGACAATGATGGCGTTGCCGGGGCTCACGCCGGGCACTTCATGGCCATGGCAGGGACCAGGTCTTGACGTTGGTGTAGAATTTCATGGCTTCGGCCACGCCTTCCTTGATGCCGTTGCCGGAATCCTTGATGCCGCCGAAGGGGGACATCTCGATGCGGTAGCCCGGCACCTCCCAGATGTTGCAGGTGCCGACATTGAGGTTTTCGATATAGCGGATGGCGCGGGGCAGGCTGTTGGTGCACACGCCCGACGAAGGCCGAAGGCCGTGGAGTTGGAAATCCTGATCACTTCGGCATCATCATCGGGCACGCGCACGATGGGCACGACAGGGCGAAGGTTTCTTCCATGACCAGTTCAGACGTATGGGGCACATGGTCTACCGTGATGGGCGGCAGCACGGCACCCTTGCGGCCGGATCATAGAGCACTTTCGCCCCTGTTCGGCGGCCATGTAGACGCGCTTTTCGAAAAGGGCTGCTGCCTGTTCGCTGACCACGGTGCCGAGATCGGTGTCGGGATTTTGCGGATCGCCGAACTTGATCTTCTTGGCCTTGGCCAGCACCAGTTCCACAAAGGCATCGGCAACTTTGTTTTGCACGAGAATGCGCTTCACCGCGGTGCAGCGCTGGCCGAGTTCTTGGTGGCGCCTGCAACGGCCAGTTCAGCCGCTTTGTCGAGGTCCGCACCTGACAGGTCGTTGAGGACTATCAGCGGATCATTGCCTCCCAGTTCCAGCGCGGCGCGCTTGTATCCACCTTCTCCACCGATGATCTTGCCCACGCGCACGCCACCCGTGAAGGTGATGACGCCGATATGTTCGTTGGTCACCATTTCATCGCCGATGTCGGCGGGCATGCCGGTGACCACTTGGAACATTTCCGGGGGAAGGCCAGCCTCGTAAAGGATGTCCGCCAGCATGATGGCGGTGAGCGGCGTCAGCTCCGTGGGCTTGCACACCACGCAATTGTTGGTGGCGATGGCGGGCGCAATCTTGTGCGACACCATGTTGAGGGGATGGTTGAAGGGCGTGATGGCGGAGATCACGCCCACCGGCTCGCGCTTGGTGAAGATCTTGCGGGCCTTGCCTTGCGGCGTGAGATCGCAGGAGAAAATCTGGCCATCGTCGTTGATGGCGAGTTGTCCCGCCAGTGAATAGACATCATAGGCGCGGCCACACTCATGAGCCGAGTCCTTGTGGAGAGAGCCCAGTTCCAGCGTGATCAGTTCGGACAGCTGTTTGGTCTTGGCCTTGATCAGTTCGGCGGCGCGGAAGAGAATTTGCTGGCGCTCGCCACCGCGTCAGCTTCGGCTTGAGATTGGCGGCTATTTCAAAGGCCTTGGCGGCATGTTCCGCGCGGCCTGCAGGCACGGTTCCGATGACCTCACCCGTATAGGGTAGAATCGCATCAATCGGCGGCTCGGTGGGGGCGGACTTGCCGCCGATGCGCATGGCTTCCTTGAGGACAATCTGTTTCATGTGGTGGCTCCGGCCAGATGGTTGCAGCCGATGAAGAAGGCATCGAAGTTGCGGAGGAGGTGGGCGGGCAGGTTGACGCCCTTGCGGTTGGTGATGACGGGGATTTCCTGTTCGCTCAAGCCGCCGTGGGAGCGGGCGGCGCATCCAGCCCCGAAAGGTCGTGCTTTGCGGCAGATGTGCCGATGACCTTGCTGTGGGCAGGCCCGCCGACACGGCGATGATGCTCGCCCACGCGGTCCGGCGGCAGTTCAAAATGCTTGCGGCCATCGGCCTTCGTCATCACCGCTTCCATGGCGGCTGGCAGGCGTTTCCTCCATCACCTCGTGCACGGCAGGGCCATAGCAATAGATGGTGGCGAAGGAACCGAGGGCGTGATGCACCACATAGGGATCGGTGATGGGCAGGATGACCTTGGTTTTCCCGCGCCGAATTTCGCATCCAGCACGTCTTGCAGATAGATCACGTCTGGCTTGCCATCCGCCGTGTACTTGTCCTTCATGCCGTGGTCGGCGACGATGACAACCGCCGCACCCGCGGCATCAAACTGGCGAGATAGCCATCCATCATCTTGTAGAAGCTGTTGGCACCATCGGAGTCGGGCGTATTTATTGCTGCACATAGTCCGTGGTCGAAAGATACATGAGGTCCGGCCGGTCGCGCTTCAGAAGCTTGACGCCTGCGGCAAGACGAACTCTGAGAGATCAGCGGAGTAAACATCCGGCACGGGCTTGCCCACCAAAGCCTGCAACATCGGCAATGCCGTTGGCGGCCAGCGTCGCCTGATCCGCCTTCTCGGAAGAAGAAACGGGGCAACCATCAAACACCAGGCCATTGCCAAGCAGCAGGCGCAGCTTGTCCTTGGCGGTGACCACGGCAAGCTTTGCCCCCGCCTTCTGGAATGCCGCGAAGATGGTGGGGGCGCGCAGCCATCTTGGATCATTCATCATCGTTTCCTTGCCGGTGGCCGGATCGATGAGATAGTTGCCGGAAATGCCATGCACGGCGGGCGGGCGCCCGGTGACGATGGAGAGATTGTTGGGGTTGGTGAAACTTGGCATGGCCGAGAGCCCACGGCGGTTTTCACCCTTGGCGATCATGGCCTTGAGGTTCGGCATCAGGCCGCGCGCCATGGCCAGTTCCATGTAGGCGGGTTCGCTGCCGTCGCAGCAGATCACAACAAGCGGTTCCTTTGGCCAATTGTAGGTGCGGCCATTCACGTCCACGGTTTTCGGCAAGGTCAGGCTTCCTTCGGCGTGAATTCACGCACGTCCATTTGTTTCAACACTTCTTCAATTGCGAGCGCCACGGCCTTGATCACCTTGTCGTTGACCTGGCCGATGGTGCCGATGCGGAAAGAGGGGCGCTTGGTGAGCTTGCCGGGGTAGAGGGCAAAACCGCGCTGGCGCAGACTTTCATAAAAGACTTCAAAATCGAATTTGGGATCGCGCGGCGTGAGGAAGGTCTGGATGATGGGGCCTGCTTCATTGTCGTTGAGGAGCGGCACAAAGCCCATGGCGCGCATGCGGGTGATGAGTTCCTCGGCGTTGCGCTGATAGCGAGCGCGGCGCATGGCGATGCCGCCTTCTGCTTCCAGTTCCCGCAGCGCCTGGCGGAAGGCCGCCATGGAATGAGTGGGCGGGGTGAAGCGGAACTGGCCATTGGCCTCAAGGCCCTTCCACTGGGCATAGAGGTCCAGCACCACGGAATGGCTCTTGCCCTCGGCGGCCTTGAGCAGGTCGCGCTTGAGCAGCACGTAAGAAAAGCCGGGCACGCCTTCGATGCACTTGTTGGACGACGAGACCATGACATCGATCTTGTCGTTGACCATGTCCAAGGGCAGGGCCCCGAAGGAGGACATGGCATCCACCATGTAAACCTTGCCGCGCTCGCGGGCGAGGGCGCCAATCTCGGCAATGGGATTGACGATGCCGGAAGTGGTTTCGCAATGAACAATCCAGATGTGGGTGATGTCGGCGTCGGCATCGAGGGCCGCGGCCACATCCTGCACCGTGGGAGCGGCGCTGTCGCCCTTGTCGATCTTCACCACGGGGCGGCCAATGGTTTCGATGATGGTGGCGGCGCGGTCCCCATAGTTGCCGTTGGCGACGACGAGGGTTTTCTTTTTCTTGGCCGGGGTGAGGGCGCCCAGTGCCGCTTCGATGGCGAAGGTGCCGGAGCCCTGCACGATGACACATTCATAGCTGTCGTCGCAGCCGGCAAGGCGCTTCAGCTCGCGGCGGATATCCGACACGATGGTGCGGAAATCCGTGTCACGGGAGCCATAATCCGCCAGCATGGCCTGCTTGACCGTGCGTGATGTGGTGAGCGGCCCCGGGGTGAGCAGATAGGGCATGTCTTCCTGCCCTGGCGGGCCCTGGAAACGCGGTGTCACGTGGTATGTATTTGTCATGGTGCTCTGCTCAATTGGAATGGGCTTATCTTGTCTGAGTCAAGGTGCAAATGATACCCCCAAAACCAGTTCTTGCTTGGTGGCAGGTGTGCCCCGATAATGCGGCCAAGGCGGTCACAAGGAGGCTTCTATGACTATCGGCTATATTCTGTTGGGCATTGTGGTTTTGGCGGCGCTTTACCTGATCGCCACCTACAACAGCCTGGTGTCCAACAAGAACCTTGTTGGCGAGGGCTGGAGCGGCATTGACGTGCAGCTGAAGCGGCGTGCCGACCTGATCCCCAACCTGGTGGAATCGGTGAAGGGCTATGCCAGCCACGAAGACAAGATTTTCCGGGATATTGCGGAATTGCGGGCCAAATCCATCGCGGGCGGCAGCGTGGCCGACCAGTCTGCCATCGGGCAGGCCATGTCGCAGGCGCTGGGCCGTCTGTTCGCCATTGCCGAGGCCTATCCGGAACTGAAGGCGGATGCCAATTTCCGCGACCTGCAGGACAAGCTCTCCGGCATCGAGGACGAAATCCAGATGGCGCGGCGCTACTACAATGGGGCGGTGCGCAACCTGAACACCAAGATCGAATCATTTCCCTCCAACATCGTCGCCAACAGCTTCGGTTTCAGCAAGGCGGAGTTCTTCGAAATCGGCGACGCGGCGCAGCGGGAAACACCCAAAGTCGATTTCAAGACGCGGTAAGCCGGTCATGCTGGCGCGCCTTCTGGTTCTGGCGCTGGCCCTTTTCGGGCTGGCGTTTCCGGCCCATGCCGAAGAAAGAATCCTGAACTTTATCAGTGACGTGACGATCAACCGTGATGCTTCACTTGATGTGCGGGAGACGATCACAGTCAAAAGTGAGCAGAACCAGATCCGGCACGGCATCTTCCGCGACTTCCCGACAACCTATACCGATGACAAGGGGCAGCGGGTGGTGGTGGGTTTCAGCGTTGTCGCCGTGGAGCGCGATGGCCAGCGCGAACCCTACACGATGGAGTACTTGTCGAACGGTGAGCGCATCAAGATCGGCGACAAGGACACATGGCTGGACACGGGCGAACACACATACAAGATCACCTATCATACGACCCGGCAACTTGGCTTCTATGCCGACCATGACGAACTCTACTGGAACGTCACGGGCAATGGCTGGCAGTTCCCGATTGATCAGGCACGGGTGATCCTGCGCCTGCCGGAGGGCGGGGCGTTTGGCCAGTCCTCGCTCTATACCGGCGTGCAGGGCTCCACAGACAGCAATGCGCGGGTGGTGAGCGCCTCGGGCAACCGCCTTGTGGCGGAAACAACGCAAGCCTTGCGCGAGGGCGAAGGCTTCACCATTGCCGCAGGCTGGCAGAAGGGCATCGTTACGCCGCCCTCCGCCGCGCAGCAGCGCTGGTGGTGGATCATGGACAATCTCGGCTATTTCCTGCTTATCGTCACGATGTTTGGCGTGGGCGGATTTTATGCTTTTGCCTGGAACAGGGTGGGGCGCGATCCGCCCGCCGGCACAATCGTGCCGCTGTTCCATCCGCCCGAAGGCCTTGGCCCGGCAGGCGTGCGCTATCTCTTCAAGCAGCGGTTTGATGATCAGGCCTTTGCGGCGGCGCTTGTGGGACTGGCGGTGAAGAAGCGGCTCATCATCAATGAAACAGACGGTGATTATACCATCCGCAAGATTGACGGGTCTGCTCCGCTGACGCGCAATGAAGCGGCCCTGCTTCAGACGTTGCCCGGGCTGGACCTGACCTTGAAACAGTCCAACAATGTCAAAGTGCGGTCTGCGCTGTCGTCGCTGCGCAAGTCGCTCGAAGATGACTACTATGGCCGGATGTTCGTGAAGAACTACGGCTGGTTCGCCGTGGGCGGCATTCTCTCGGCGGTGGGGCTGCTGCTGTCCGGTTTTCTGATGCCGAGCGGCGATGCGGCCGTGGCCTTTTTCATCGGCGCTTTTACGTCGATCTGGTGGACGGTGGTGCTGCTGGTTGGCTACGGCATCGTGCGCGCCATCGGGTCGAGCCCCGGCATCTTCGGAAAGATCAGGGCGATTGTCTCGCTGATCTTCATTGCGCCCTTTGCCGTTGCGGGCATTGCCGTGCCGAGCGTGAGCTGGTTTGCCATGGGCTTCTCCTGGCCGCTGGCGATCTTTGGCGGTGCTGCGCTGGCGCTGGCCGTGATGAATGTGGTTTTCTACAAGCTGCTGCCCGCCCCAACAGTAGCGGGGCAGAGTGGGAGCAGTTCGTGGGCTTTCGTCTCTACATGAAAACCGCAGAAGAAACGCGGCTGGATATGCTGCACCCGCCGGAAAAGACGCCGGAACTTTTCGAACGCTATCTGCCCTATGCCATGGCGCTTGATTGCGAGAATGCCTGGAATGCCAAATTCGCGGCGGTGCTGGCAGCGGCTGCGGCCGCAGGGGCGGCGGCCGGGGTTGGCTATCAGCCCTCGTGGTATCACGGGCCCAACTACTCCTCCGGCAATTTCTCGCGCGATCTGAGCCATGGCCTGACGTCGGCTGTCTCGTCCTCGTCGGTGGCGCCCGGCAGTTCCGGCGGAAGCTCCGGCTTCTCGGGTGGAGGCGGATCGTCCGGCGGTGGCGGCGGTGGCGGCGGTGGCGGGGGCTGGTAAGTCAGGTCCAATCGCCGAGATAGCGCTGCACGGCGGCATCACTTGAGCTGAAAAAGTCAGCGAGCGGCTGCGGTGGGCGCACTTCGCCTGCGTCAACAAAGATGACTGAGGCGGCAACGGCACGGGCATCCTCCGGCGCATGGGTGACCATGAGCGTGGTGAGATGAAGCTGCCGGTGCAGGCGCTGCACCAGTTGCAGCATGTCACGGCGCAGGCCCGGCCCCAGGGCGGCGAAAGCCTCGTCCAACAGCAGCACGGGCCTGTTGCGCACCAGCACGCGGGCAAGCGCGATGCGTTGGCGTTCACCGCCTGACATGCTGCCGGGCAGGCGCGCTGCGAGATGGGCAATGCCCACGGCCTCCAGCGCGGCTGCGACGCGCTCCCGCCCTGCGGTGTCGAGCGCAAGACCGGGATCGATACCCAGCGCCACATTGTCGAAGGCGGAGAGGTGGGCGAAGACGTTGTTGTCCTGAAACACCATGCTCGCGGGCCGGGACTGTGGGGGAACGGCAGCCATGTCCTCGCCCGCGATTAGCAAGCTGCCTTGGGCCAGAGGTTCGAAGCCCGCGATCACATTGAGCAGGGTTGACTTGCCGGCACCGCTGGGCCCCAGCACGGCGGTGAAGCTGTTGCGCGCCACGGAAAAATCCATGTCCAGTGTGAAATCCTGATGGCGGTATTGCGCTTTGTCGAAGCGGATCATGGTGTTTTTCCAATGCGTTGCGCGGCAAGGCTTCCTGCAAGGGTGAAGAGGGCCAAGAGCAGGGCCGTGCCCATGGCGCTTTCGCCCTGGTAGTGGCCCATCTGGCTGGCAATGAGCGAGGGCAGGGTGACAATGCCGCCCGTGCCCAGCAGCGTGACAGCCGCCAGATCGCCAAAGGACATGATGAAAGCGAGGATAAAAGCCTGACCGAGAACCGGGCGGAGCACCGGCCCATCGGCAATGCGCAGGCGCGCCCAAGCACCCATGCCCAGCTGGCGGGCCAGCAGGTCATGGGCTGCCAGTGTGCGGGCCACGGCGGGCATCAGCAGGGCCGCCGTGAAGGGCAGCGCCATGAGGCTGTTGAGAGCGGCAATGAGAAAGAGCGACCCCGTGAGCCCCACATCGAAATTGCGCAGCGCGAGGAACCAGCCCGTGGCCATGACGGCGGGCGGGACGATGAACCCGGCCAGCGCCAGTGTGCCAGCTGCCGCGCTCAACGTGGGTCGGCGGGCCTGAAGAACAGATAGGCCGAGGGCGAGCGCGATGGACAGGAGTGCGCTCGGCATGGCGATCATCACACTGGTGAGGGCGGCGCGGGCCAGCGCAGCGGAGTAATGCAGGTGAGAGGTTCCCTCCAGCAGCAAGCTGGCGAGGGGCGGCAGCAGTAGGATGAGAACCGCGAGCAGTGCCACGCTTCCCACCGGGGCACGGGGTGCGGGCAAAGGTGCCGCGAGGCGGAGGCGCGGGGCCTCTGCCGCCAGCAGCGTGGCGCGGCCAGCCGCGAAGGTGAGCAGCAGGCAGAGCAGCACTTGCAAGAACACCAGGCTGGCGGTGCGGTTCAGGTCAAAGTCCATGCGCAGGGATTGGTAGATCGCCGGCAAGTGTTGTGGCGGATGGACCGCCGAAGGTAAGCACGATGACAAAGCTTGCCGCACAGAGCAGAAAGATGAGCGCTGCGAGCCGGGGCAGCAGCGGCCGCAGGGCCGGCCATTCCACCAGCCTGAAATGGTTCCAGCCCGTAATTCCGAGGGATTGGGCAAGGCGTGTTGTTTCAGGCGGAATGGCTTCCAGGGCGAGAAGCGACAGGCGCAGCGCCAGCGGCGCGTGAAAGCATGGGCGAGCAGAATGCCGCCAAGGCCATAGAGATTAATCAGGCCGGGGAACAGGCCGGCATTGCCGTAAACCGCCACGAGCGCCAGTGCCACCACAATGGTGGGCAGGGCCTGCGGCAGGGCGAGCAGGGCGAGCAAGAGGCCGCGCCCGCGAAAGTTCCGGCCCATCAGGACGCGGGCAGTGGGCACACCCAGCAGCAGTGACAGGCCCGTGGACAGCGCCGCCTGCAGCACGCCGTGAAGCCGAGGACAGACCAGATGTAGCTGTCGAAATGCAGCGTGCCCGCCGCCAGCGCCACGGAGACAATGGGCGCAAGACCCGCCGCTGCCGCCAGCGCAATGGCCAGCGGTGCGGCAAGGGCAAGGCGGGGCAGGGGCTCAGCCATTCACGGCGTTCAGCCACTCGTCAATCCCACTGGCGGCGGTTGGCGTTTACTCCGCCGGGCTGAAGAGCAGGGTCTTTTCCGGCTTCACGATCTTGCTGAAGGCGGGTGGCAGGGGCTTTTCCGTCTGGCCTGCGGGCAGCATCCAGTTGGTGGCGGGGATCTCGTCCTGAAAGCCCGGTGTCAGCATGAAGGCGAGGAACTTTTGCGAGCGGCAATTCCAGGAGATGCGGCGATGGCACCGGCCACCTCGATTTGCAGATAGTGGCCTTCCGCGAAGGGGGCGGCCTGATAGCGATCCGTCTTTTCCGCCTCCATGTGATAGGCCGGTGAGGTGACGTAGGAGAAGACCATGGGCGCCTCACCCTTGGTGAAAAGGCCGTAGGCCTCGCTCCAGCCCGGTGCTGTGAGTGAGAATGCGCGGCTTCAGCTTTTCCGGGCGTCTGCGGCTGTCGCCATGGGCCTGTTTCATCCACAGGAGGGAAGCCGAGGCCGGAAGGTGTGGAGGTGCGCGGTCTTCAGAATGATCTTGTCCTTGGCATCGCCGTTCACCAACTCGTCGAGCGACTTGGGCGGCGCGGTGATTTTCTGCGTGTCATAAATGACAGCGAAATGGCCATAATCATAGGGCAGGAAATCCGCATCGTTCCAGCCGCCGGGAACCTGTGTGTGGCTTGCGTCAACGCCGTGGGGCGCGAATAGGCCAAGGCCGCGCGCCTCGTCTGTGAGGTTGGTGTCGAGGCCCAGCACCACATCGGCCTTGGTGCCCTTGCCCTCCAACTTGAGCCGGTTGAGCATGGCCACGCCATCAGGCAGCGACACCCAGTCAATTGTGCAATCGCAGGTCTTTTCGAACGTGGCGGCCACGGCTTTGCCCGGACCCCAATCGGCGGTGAAGCTTTCGTAGGTGTAGATGGTGAGCGTGTCTTTTGCCGCTGCGGCTGTGGACAGCGTGAGCAGGGCGGCGAGTGCAAGGATGTGTTTCTTCATTTTGTCCTCCATTCGCCAGTGTGTGAGACGGGGAGGAGGGCGTGAAAGGCTTCAGGCCCGCTCGCAATCCCTCCGCTGGCATGATCCAGATCAGGTTCAGCGGGTTGGCGGTGGACGCCTCTCAGCCCGGACACCTGGCCCGAGCACCCCGTTGAGAGCGCGGCCTTTCTAGGGCGCGGGCCTCGCGCTGGCAAGGGAGACCTGTTACAGACCAGCCATGCAGAGGTTTTCGATTTTGCTGGGCGGCGAGGTGCGCGTGACGGCGCGGCTGCGCGGCCAGGTGGCGGGCAGCCGGGTGATCGCCGCCGATAGCGGCATGGCGCATGCGGCTGCGCTATCAGTAACCCCGGAGCTTTGGGTGGGGGATTTCGATTCCGCCGGTGCCGATTTGCAGGCCCGTCACCCCGGCGTGGCCCGCAAGGTCTTTCCTGCCGCAAAAGATGCAACCGACGGCGCACTGGCCATTCGCGAGGCCGTGTCCCGCGGGGCCACGGAGCTGCTGCTGGTGGGCGGATTTGGCGGGCAGTTTGACCATGTGATGGCCCATGCCCTGCAGCTTCTTCAATTGGCGGATGCGGGCGTATCCGCTGTGATGACGAGTGGCACCGAAGAAGCCTACCCGCTGTTGTCGTCACTGGCTTTGCCGGGGCTGTCGGCGGGCACGCGGCTGAGCGTTTTGCCCCTGACGGCGCTGCAAGGCCTGACGATCAATGGTGTGCGCTGGCCGCTGGTGGCGCGGGATGTTGATTTTGCCTCCACCCTCACCCTGTCCAATGAAGTGGCTGGTGATGTGACGCTCTCTTTGCGCGCTGGACGGGCGCTGGTGCTGGTGTATCCGCAATGATGCGCGGTTGTGTTGAAGGTCTGGGCAGCAAGGGAGACGGTCTGGTGCGAACCGCCGATGGACTGTTGCATCTGCCGAAGGTTCTGCCGGGCGAAGAAATTGAGATCGCGGATGGGCGGCTGCACAAGATTGTTGTGGCCTCCCCGGAGCGCGTGGAGCCTCTCTGCGCGCATTATGCCACCTGCGGTGGCTGCAAGTTCCAACATTGGCGGGAGGACGCCTATCGGGCCTGGAAGCAGGCGCGTGTCGCAGAGGTTTTGGGTGCCGCCGGGCTTGATACCTCGGTGGTGAAGCCGATGTTTGATGCCCATGGCGCGGGACGGCGGCGGGTGAGCCTGCATGTGCGCAAGCAGGAGGGTCAATGGGTTGCCGGTTTCATGGAGCAGAAGAGCCACGATCTGGTGGCGCTATCCGCTTGCCCGGTGCTGGTGCCGGCCTTGCAGCGCGCTCCCGACATTGCAGCACGGTTGGGGGCGGTGCTTGGCCCCTGTGATGTGGCCGTGACACTGGCCGACAACGGGCTTGATGTG
>JAXMCS010000027.1:0-34222 GCA_046349175.1 Hyphomicrobiales bacterium
CGAAGACCTTGCCAGGAACTGTCCGCCGCGTGCTCTACATCGGGCCCGCGGCCGATGAAGTTTGTGCCATCGTCACGCAGCATGTGGGTGAAATCGACATCCGTTATGAATCAGAAGTGCGTGCAGCCCTTGCGGTTGCGCGCCAGATGAATTTTGACACGGTGATCGTTGACCAGCGCGACGAAAACCTCGCTACGCGCCTCATCGTGCCGCTCTTGTCCGGCATTGGCTATCCCGTGCGGCTTGTGGTCGTCAGCGCCTTCAATGATGTGGCGCAGTATCTCGCCGTGCCCGGCGTGGCGCGGGTTCTCACTGCGCCCATCCGCGAGGGCCAGCTCCTGCGTGTCCTTGGCCTGCAGCAGAAGCCCAAGCACTTCAACGATGCTGTTCCCGCGGCCGTGCCCGCAACAGCTGCAAAGAAGCGCCGCAGCCCCGTGCAATGGTTCTTTGATCATTTCATGGGGCTCATCTCCACCGCCTACAAGCGCATGGCCTTCATCTTCCTGGCCTGCCTGTTCACAGCCTTCCTGTTCTATGGCGTGCTCATCGCCTTCTTCCTGCTGTCCTCCGGCTGGGGCGCGCCCATGACGCTGGAGAAGGGGCAGGAGATGGTGGTGAAGACCGAGAAAGACCTCACATCCCTGCGTGTGTCGCTGAGTGAGACCGAGCAGAAATACACCCAGGTTCAGTTCGACAAACGCACGGCAGAGCGTGATCTCGCCGATGCGCGCGTTCTCGTGAAGTACGCCTCCGGCACCATCGGCAAGGAAATCAAGACACGCCAGGGCAAATCCGGCACTCTTGCCAAGAATGCCGCCCGCCTCACCAAGGTGCGCGATGCGCTGGCGCGGCAACTGAACTCCGGTTCCATGAACGAGGATCTGGAGAAGCTCTATTCCAAGCGCCTCATCGACAAGAAGTCCTTCACCGCAGGCGCGCTGAGTGTGCTGGAGGCAAGCCAGCGCCTTGCCAGCGTGGAGGCGGATGTGGATGCCCTTCAGGCCCAAGCTGATGAGTCCGCCTCGTCCATCGCCATGCTCAAGGATTTGAAAGAGGCCCTCGACAAGGGCGGCCCCATCACCTCGCTGTCGTCATCGTCAACCGATCTCATGCTGCTCACCAAACAGGCGGTGGATGCCCGTGCCGCGGAAGACCTGGCACGGGCCCGCATGGCTTCGGCGGCCCTGCTGGAGCGCGACCTTGAGGCCAGCCGCAAGGTTCTTTCGTCGCAAGTGAAGCAGTTGCAATCGACGGCACTGGCCCGGGCCATCGACAAGCGCATTGACGTGATCTTTGTGCCCTATGCCAATCTCAAGAGCTTCCGCCCTGGCACACCGCTCTATTCCTGCACCTTCACCGTGTTCCTGTGCAGCCAGTCTGGCTTTGCCGGAGACGTGCTGCCCGGCGAAGTCAATTCCGTTCATCCCTTCTTTGGCAAACCCATCCGTGGCGTCTTTGTGGAAGCCCATGCGGTGGGAGACCTTGCCGCCACCCGTGAGATCATCCATGGCTCCCGTGCTCCGTTCTTCTTCTAGCCTGGGCGCATTCGGTGCGTTGCTGCTGTTGCTTGGCGTGGCGGGCTGTTCCGCCAATGCCCCGCTCATGGAAAAACTGTCAGACCTGCGCCTGGCCACATTGGATGAACCCGTGCCGCAGAAAGCGGTGATCGTGGCACCTGATCCCATCCCGGCCAAGGGTCAGGCCGTTGTGGTGCCTGCGGCATCCACCTCGGAACATTCCAATTGGTGCGACTATCTGCGGGAGGATGCCGCCGCCCAGGCCACCATCATGCGCTCGCCATCGCTGCGCGGCTCTCTCGACAATGATGCCAAGGCCAGCATCGCGCTCGGCATGTCATTGTCGGATGTGCTGAAAGCCAACCTCACCGAGGATGCGGCACAAGTGAAGTGCCAGAAATATCTGGCGGAGGCGGGCCTGCAGAAGCTTGTCTTCCTCTCGCCGCAGGGCCTTTCTGCTGCGGGCTACAAGGCCCGCTTCCGCGCCATCGACAGCCAGCGCAAGGAAGTGCAGCGCCTCAAGAACAAGGCCCACGCAAAAATGCTGGCCGGCGAGATTGACCGCGAGCGTGCCACGGCCATCGCCGTGCTGGCCGACAGCATTCTGGCCGATGCAGAAGCAGCCCGTTCGCAGGCCGACCGCCGCATGGACGTGACGGGTGGCAAGA
Organism: Hyphomicrobiales bacterium; assembly: GCA_046349175.1. Classification (GTDB taxonomy): domain Bacteria; phylum Pseudomonadota; class Alphaproteobacteria; order Rhizobiales; family Aestuariivirgaceae; genus Aestuariivirga. The sequence continues at coordinate 2,186 of JAXMCS010000027.1, forward strand.
CCGACGCAGCCGGTGCGCTAGGCGCGCAGCTTCTGCAGGCGGAGGCGGACCTCGAAGACATCAACAGCCGCATGCGCACCCTGGATGCCATGGATGTCTCGGCTTCTGTGGGCTGGAATGACGACGTGAACAACGACGGCTTCGACTCCAGCGATCAGGCCTTCAGCGGCAAGGTGAATTTCTCGGTCAAACTGGGGGCCCTGGCCCCCAGCCGCTTTGCCCATGAAGAGGCAGCGCGCGATGCCAAGCTGCGGGCCATCCAGTCGGATGAAGGCGGCGCGCTCTGGCAGGTGGCCGTGTTGCGCCGCGCCCATGAGCGGGCCATTCAGGGCCTGGTGCAGCAACAGCAGCAGCTGGACGCGGCCATTGCCAAGGCGGGGGATCTGGCGCGCCAACTGGCCAGTGTTGACAATCCGGAATTTGAGCCGCCCCTTATTCAGGCCAAGCTGCAGCTGATCAAGCTCAAGGCCGACCGCGCTGCTGTGGCAGGCTCCATTGCCGAAATCGAAAGCAATAGGAAGAAACTCAAGGCAGGGTGAATTTCCTTGCAGTCCGGCAAGCGGCTTGAACTTTCGTCCGGCAACCGCCATGGCAGACTGGCACCATGAGCAAGCGCGACATCATCCTCGGCATTGACACAGGCGGCACCTATACGGATGCGGCTGTCATCGATGCATCGGCCCACCGCATCCTCGCTACCGCCAAGGCCATCACCACCAAGGGCGATCTCGCTGTGGGCGTGGGCGAGGCCATGCAGCGCGCCGTGGCGGCCCTCGCCGGTGATGTCCACGCCAGCGATGTGCGGCTCGTCTGTGTGTCGACGACGCTCGCCACCAATGCCGTGGTGGAAGGGCACGGCAATCCGGCGGGCCTCATTCTTATTGGCTTTGATGAGGCCATGACAACCCGCACCGGTGTGGCCCAGGCCTTTCCCGGCCTGCCGGTCATTCGCGTGGCCGGCGGACATGACCACAATGGTGATGAGCGCGAGAAGCTGGATGAGGCCGCACTGGAAGCCGCCGTGCGCGAGGCGGCACCGAAGGTGAGTGCCTTCGCCATCGCCGCCAGTTTTGCCGTGCGCAACAATGGCCATGAACTCCGCGCCCGGGATATCGTCAGCCGCGTGGCGGATTTGCCCGTCACCATTTCAAGCGAACTTTCCACGGCCCTGGATGCGCCGCGCCGGGCCCTCACGGCCTTGCTCAATGCCCGGCTGGTGTCGCGCATCACCGGGCTCATCGAGGCGGCGGGCCGGGCTATGCAGGGCCTGGGCATTTCTGCCGGGCTGATGATCGTCAAGGGTGATGGCACACTCGCAAGTGCGGCTGCCGTGGCCAAGCGCCCCATCGAGACTCTGCTCTCCGGCCCTTCCGCCAGCCTGATTGGCGCGAAATGGTTGTCGGGCCTCGAGGACTTCATCATGTCCGACATGGGCGGCACCACAACCGATGTGGGCGTGCTCCTGAAGGGCCGGCCGCAGGTGGCCCCGCAGGGTGCTGAGGTCGGCGGTTGGCGCACCATGGTAAAGGCGATCGACGTCAAAACGATTGGCCTCGGCGGCGACAGCGAAGTGCAGTTTGATGGCACCGGCCAATTGCAGGTGGGGCCGCAACGCGCCGTGCCGCTCTCCCTCATGGTGGCGCGCTACCCCCAGTCCTTGGCCATGCTCGAAGGCGATCTTACCGAAACGGAAGGCGGCTCGCTGCTGGGCCGCTTTGTGCTGCCGCCTTTTGGCGGGCATCTCTCCACCGCCGGCATCAGCGACCGCGAGGCCGACATTCTGGCCCGCATCAAGGACGGGCCCTTGCCGCTCCGCAAGCTCGCTCCCACCAGTGTGGGCCAGCGCGCCGTCAACGCGCTCCGCCGCAAGGGCCTGGTGCAATTGGCGGCCTTCACGCCCTCCGATGCGGCCATTGCGCTCGGCTTGCAGGACAACTGGCCGCGCCCCGCTGCCCTTGCAGGGGCGAGGCTGATGCAGCGCTTCCGCACCATGAAGATGCCGGATGAGGAACAGGCACTGGCCTTCTGCAAGGAAGTGTGGAGCAAGACGGTGTCGCTCTCCTGTTCCTGCATTCTGGAAACTGCCATGGGCAGCACCGACAAGGGAAGTGCGGCCTGGAAATCCGTGTGCGAGGGCAGGGGCACTGTGGGTCTGGCCCGCGTGTCGCTGTCACCTTCTGTGCCGATTGTCGCCGTGGGCGGTCCGGTCAAAGTCTATTACCCGGAAGTCGCCAGGCGTCTGGCCTGTGATGTGACCTTCGCGCCCTTCTGCGATGTGGCCAATGCCGTGGGCGCCGCCGCGGGGCAGGTGGCAGACCGCGTGGTGATCAGCGTGGAGGGCGATGGCAATGGTGCCTTCCGTGTGCATGGCGCAGGTGCCGCGCAGCTGTTTGTGAGTGGCGCCGCCGCACTGGCAGAAGCCACACGTCTTGCGCGGGAACTGGCGCTTGCCGCGGCAATCGCCCATGGTGCGCAGGCCCCGCGCGTCGATGTGACCATCGAAAAGAATTTCCTGCCCGACGCCAAGGATGATGAGGGCCTGCTGACGGCCACCGTCACAGGCGAGGCCATCGGCCAGCCCGCGGGGTGAGGTTCAGGCGGCCACCACGGCGGGCACAACTCCATCGCCAAAGCTGTCGCGCACATGCCGCGCCAGCGCTTCTGCCGCAGGCGTGATGCTCCCTGATTTGCGCAAGAGCCCGATGCCGATGCTGCCAAGATCCGGGAAACCTTCCGACTCCGACAACACGCGCATGCCGGGCCTGACGCAGATTTCCGCCATGGCTGCCACCGCCAGGCCTTGCTGCACCACGGCATCAAGCGCGTTGCGGTTGGGGCTGGTGTAGCCAATGCGATAACTGCGCCCCACGCTGTCGAGTGCCATGGTGGCGCGCTGCCGCCAGCCGCAGGTGAGATCCGCCGTGGCCAGCGGCAGAACCTCGTTCAAGTGCTGCCGGTGCCGTGTTGAGGTGACCCATACGAGGCGCTCACGCCGCAGCACCTCGCCCACGCTGTCGCTGCCAAAGGTGACAAGTGCCAGGTCAAGCTGACCGCCCTTGATCTTTTCCTTCAGGTTCACGCTGGGGAAACATTCCACATCCACCGTCACCTGCGGATGGCTGCGTGCAAAGCGCGCCAGCACTTCCGGCAGAAAGAGATCGGCATAGTCATCCGGTGTGCCGAAGCGCACCGTGCCGCTGAGGGCAGGGGAGGCATAGCTGCTGACAATTTCGTCGTTGAGGCCCACCATGCGCCGCGCCAGCCCGATGAATCGTTCGCCTTCCTCGGTCAGGCGGTTGCCGCGCCCTTCGCGCAGGAACAGGCTGCGGCCCAGGGACTCCTCCAGCCGCTTCATCTGCATGGAAACGGCAGATTGCGTCTTGTTCACATCTTCCGCCGCGCGCGTGAAGCTGCCGGCATCGGCAATGGCCAGAAATGTCTTGAGCTGGTCCACATCGAGATTGGGGAGCATCTCATCACTCCTTTTGATCAATGCATAAAATACATTCGTTGGAATGATTAGTCGCTTTCTGCCATCTTGGCAACATCAGATCACCACCTGATTGCTGATAACCACATGAAAACGCAAAGGAAATCCCTTCTTCGCGATCCCGGAGACATGACCATGAACGACTATGCAATGCATCAGGCCAGAACGTCCGGCAGTTTGCCCGGTTCCGGCCCCTTGAAGCCATCGTCCGCAACTGGATTGCCCGCCGCGCGGTGCGCCGCCTGGAAAGCCTGCCGGACTATCTGCTGAAGGACATCGGTGCCACCCGTGAGGACATTGAATGGGCCGGCCACCAGTCTCTCTCGCACAATGCCGCCCTTCTGCTGGAAGAGCGCCAGCGCAACCGGCAGATGCCGCGCCATGGCTGAAGGTGCCTGCCCCGCATCCTGCGGCATTCTGTGTGACGTTTGAAGGCGGAACCCCCGGGTTCCGCCTTCAACATTTCTCAACCATGTTTGAAGTCTGAAGCGGTCATTACGGTTAAGCGCGGCATTCGCGGCACTGTGGCAAGAACGCATTAACCGCACAGGCGATAGGCTTACCGGAAAGTTTCGGAGTTCCGACGTATCATGACCGCGCCTTTGAGAAATGATTGGGATGTTCAACCGGCCCGTGCCGCCACCTGGCGCATCGAGAAGCCGGAACTGCAGCGTCCGGCACCGGGTGCCTTCTTCCCGGATCAGAACGGCGGCGCCTATGAGCAACTGCTGATGCAGCTGCCCGTGATGATGCAGTGCATGGATGGCTCCGGCCGCATGCTGGCGGTGAACCAGGCCTGGTGTGATGCGCTGGGCTACAAGGCAGCCGATGTGGTGGGCCGCCCCTTTAGCGAATTCCTGCCGCAGGAAAGCCGCAGCCGCCTCGTCACCGAAATCTATCCGCGCTATCTCGTGAGCGGCAGCTGCAAGGCCGAGGAAATCCTGCTCACCCGCAAGGATGGCTCGCTGGCGACCGTTCTCCTCTCCATGTCCGCCTATCGTGGTGACAAGGGCCGCTTGGAGCGCACTGTCTGCATCATTGAAGATATCACCAAGCAGAAGATTGCCGCCATTGCCTCGGCCCGCAGCGATCAGCGCTTCCGCGGCGCCTTTGCCGCTGCCGTGCATGGCCTGGCCGTGATTGCGCCCCCAGGCCATGTGGAAGTGGCCAACGACGCCATGAAAACCTTCCTCGCCCGCCCGGGTATCGAAAGCGATCCCATGGGCTTTGAGGACCTCCTGCACCGGGATGACCGCGGCCAGTTCCTGAACGGCATGCGCCAGCTGCTCACCGGCGAAGCACCTTCGTTGCAGATGGATCTGCGCTACATGACGCCGGACAACAAGGTTGTGCATGGTGCCACATCCGTCGCCCTCGTGAAGAACGAGAAGGGCGAAACCGAGCAGCTGATTGTGCAGGTGGTGGACAGCACAGAACGCAAGACCGTGAACCAGCGCCTGCAAAAGGCCCAGAAGATGGAAGCCATCGGCCAACTCACCGGCGGCCTGGCCCATGACTTCAACAACCTGCTCACCATCATCATCGGCAACCTGCAACTGCTCGATGGCAAGATCACCGGTGACGACAAGGCGAAGAAGCGCCTCGCTGAATCCATCGACGCAGCCCGCAAGGGTTCTGACCTTACCCGCCAGCTTCTGGCCTTTGCCCGCAAGCAGGACCTTGAGCCGCGCGACACGGAAATCAACAGCCTGGTGCGCGGCATGGAGCAGCTTGTGGCCCGCGCCGTGGGCGAAAACATTTCGCTGCACGTGGAAACCATGGCGAGCGAGCCGCATGCGCTCATCGATCCGTCGCAGCTGGAAAGCGCCATTCTCAACCTCTCCATCAACGCCCGCGATGCCATGCCGAATGGCGGCAAGATCACCATTGAAACGCAGGCCGCCTATCTCGACCGCTTTTATGCCGAGAAGAATCCGGAAGTCGTGCCCGGCCACTATGTGATGGTCGCCGTCTCAGACAATGGCACCGGCATGTCGCAGGACCTGCTGGAAAAGGTCTTCCAGCCCTTCTTCACAACAAAGCCGAACGGCAAGGGCACGGGCCTTGGCCTGTCCATGGTCTATGGCTTCATCAAGCAGTCGGGCGGCCACATCTCCATCTATTCGGAAGTGGGCCACGGCACCTCGGTGAAAATGTATCTGCCCCGCCGCATGCGGCCCGGCGAAGCACAACAGAGCGAAAGCCCGGCGCCCGCCGCCCGGGTCACTTCCGCGCCGCAAGGTAAAACCCAGGCCGTGGCACCTCAGACGCATGCAACCCAGCCAGCCGATCTCCGCCGCCCCAAGATCCTTGTGGTGGAAGACCAGGAAGCGGTGCGCATGGTAGCTTGCGGTTTCCTCGAGGACTTCGGCTATGAAGTGGTGGAAGCAGGCGACGGCTTCGAGGCCCTGGCCAAGCTGCAGGAACACCATGACATCGACCTCATGTTCTCCGACGTGGTGATGCCCGGCGGCATGAACGGCTTTGACCTGGCCCAGGCCGCCCAGAGCCTGAAGCCGGAACTCAAGATCGTCCACACCTCGGGCTATCCCAAGGGCGCCATGGTGCATCAGGACGAGCCGCGCTTCCGCGAAGGCTACATCATCATGAAGCCCTACCGCCGCGAAGACCTGCAGAAGATCATCAAGGACGCGCTGGAAAAGCAGTGAATCACTTCAGCCGCTTGTCGCGCGCGTAGGTTTCTGCGCGGAAGACGACAATGCGCGACGACTCCGGATGACGGGGGTTGATCAGCGCATTCAAGGCGCGAGGAACAACAGCAGATGGAACCATGAGAAGTGCTGAACGGCTTGCGGCCAGCCATGCATCACCCAGCTGGCGCGAGTAGGCGATGTCGGCTTCCCAGCCTTCTTTCGGTTCGGCAACTTCAACTTTGATGTCCTCAGGTGCAATGATTTCCAGCAATTGATACGTGTCAGGCAGCGTATCGATGTTTGGCTGCACCATCACTTCCAGCAGGGCCAGAGCAGGGTGTTCTGCGGTGTAGACAATCGGGCGTCCCCTGGTGTGCCACCGTGCCGAAAACTGGAGACCGCCCTTGCCAGAAAGATCAGCGTAATTTGAAATACGCCAGAGCCGCATGGCTAGGCGAACATGCCATGGTCGATCTGGCCCAATACCTCTTCGACAAGCATCGTGCCTGCCTCGGACACCAGCAGATCAAGCGGTGACTGGTTGGCGTGTTGCTTGAGGGGGGTTCGCAACCAGCGGTCTGCCTTGCCTGCATTGCCGAAAACCCGGTCAGCCTCCTGGACAATCCGCGCAAGGCGAATGGCCTTGTCCGTTTCTGCCTGCGTGAGAATTTCCTTTCGCGCCACGCGTCTGGCCATCGTTCTGTATGGCACCACCAGCGCGTCAATCTCTTCAGCTGCAAACCGCTTCGCGAGAGCGCGTTTCACCTGAAGTGGCTCAAGTCTCAGGCGGCCACCTGCCGATACGTCTTCCAAAACACGCCGGATGAAATCCATGTCCAAAGGAATTTTCCCCAGCGTTTTTTGGGGCAGGTCAGATGGCTTGACCGAGGATGCCCGGTGCGCTCGCTTGCGATGTGCCAAGTTGCTTGCCATTGTCACAATATGGCACTTGTTCTGAAGCGTATCAAGGACATCCCAATTTCCCGTGGGTTGAACCTGCAGTGACTTCCCTTCGCGGGGTGCCTGCGGCAATACTGCCCGCGTGATCCATACGGTTTTTGACATGCTTGCCGCCGTTGCCTCTCTCGGGGTGACGGCGCTTTGCTATCGCTGGCGGCTGGCGGGTGCGGCCTCCCGCATTGATGAAGCGGGGGCTGGCTACGTGGTGGCCCTGCTACTGGGAGCAGCCCTTGGCGGCTATGGGCTTGGGTCCCTCAACATGGCGCTGTCCGGCCAGCCCATGCTCTCGCGGTCTGTGCTTGGGGCACTGGCAGGTGCCATTGCCGCCATTGAAATCTTCAAGCGGGCGAGGGGCCTCACCGGCTCCACCGGATTGATATTTGTGCCGGGCCTCGCCACCACCATCGCCGTGGGCCGCTGGGGCTGCTTCCTCTCGGGCCTCAAGGACGAAACCTATGGCACCCCATCAAGTCTGCCCTGGGCCGTTGATCTGGGCGATGGCATCACCCGCCATCCCGTGCAGCTTTATGAGTCCTTCGCCATGGCCGCCTTCCTGCTGGCGGCCCTGGTGCTTCTTGCCCGCCGCAATGCCTGGTTCATGGCCAAGGGTTTCTATGGCTTTGTGATGGTCTATGCTGGCCAGCGCTTTCTCTGGGAGTTCCTCAAGCCCTATGCCGCGGTCCTCGGCCCCTTCAATCTCTTCCATCTTGTGTGTGCCGGCCTCGTCGCCTACGCTTTCACGATGATGAGAATGCCCCATGCACGCACCGCTTCGTAAGAGCTCGCCTTACATCTTCCACGGCCAGACCACATCGCTCTGCCCGGAGTGCTATGCGCTGGTGCCAGCCAAGATCATCTTCGATGAGGGCAACGTCTATTATCTGAAGCGTTGCAAGACCCATGGCGTCTCCAAGGCGCTGGTCTCCACCGACATTCCCTACTTCAAGCTGGCGCAGGACTACATCAAGCCCGGCGACCGGCCGCTGGAATTCCAGACCCGCACGGAGGAGGGCTGCCCCTATGATTGCGGTCTGTGCCCGGACCATGAGCAGCATTCCTGCCTGGGCCTCATTGATGTGAACGACGCCTGCAATCTGTCCTGCCCGGTCTGCTTCGCCGAGTCCTCCACAGCCAAGACCTATCATCGCCCGCTCGCCGAAATCGAAAAGATGATGGATGCGCTTGTGGAGAGTGAGGGTGAACCAGACCTGCTGCAACTCTCCGGTGGCGAGCCCACCATTCATCCGCAGATCATCGAAATCATTGAAGCGGCGAAGCGCCGTCCCATTCGCCATCTGATGCTCAACACCAATGGCATTCGTATCGCCCAGGACCCGGCCTTCGTGGAGAGGCTGGCAGCCTTCAAGCCGGGCATCGAAGTCTATCTGCAATTCGACAGCCTTCGCCCCTCCGTGCTCAAGAACCTCCGCGGCGCAGATCTCACCCGCATTCGCAGGGGAGCGCTGGAAGCCCTTGAAAAACATAATATTTCCATGACCTTGGTTGTAGTGGTGAAGCGTGGCCAGAATGATGATGAACTGGGCGACATCATCAACTTCGCCCTGCAGTGGAAATGCGTGCGCGGCATCACCTTCCAGCCGGTGCAGGATGCCGGCCGCAACGAGGGATTTGATCCGTCCACGGATCGTTTTGTCCTCTCCGACATTCGCAAGGCGATCATTGCCGCGGGCACGGCCTTCACGGCGGGCGACATCATTCCCTTGCCCTGCAATCCGGAATCAATTGCCATCGGCTACGCGCTCCGCAATGGTCAGCAGATCGCGCCGATCACATCCTTCTTCCCCCGCGAGATGCTGGTGGAGGCGCTGCCCAACGCCATCACTTTTGAGAAGTATCCAGACCTGCACAAACAGGTGCTCAACTTCTTTTCGCTCTCCACCGTGGAATGCAACAATCCGGAGCGGCTGGACGCGCTGCTCTGCTGCCTGCCGCAGGTGCCCGTGCCGGAAGGCATGGGTTATGAAAACATCTTCCGCATCGCCATCGTGGAATTTCTCGATCCCCACAATTTCTGCATCTCAAGGGTGAAGCGCTCCTGCGTGCATTTCGTCACACCCGCTGGCCAGATCATCCCGTTTGACACTTACAATTTGTTCTACCGCGATGCCGCCGCCCGGGCGCGCATGGCCCGCTCCAAAGGTGCCGCATGAAATATGTTCTCATTGCCCTGTGTGGCCTGCTGGTGCTTTTCATGGGCGGTTGTGCAGTGCTGGCCTTGCAGGTTGGTCCATTGGCGCTGATCCCCGCTGGGCTGGCGGCCCTCAATGTCATGATCATCGTGGCGCTGGTCCTGTCGAAGAAGCAGTTCCTTGCCGCCTTTTACATTTTGGGCATCGTCGATCTTCTGGTCGCGGCGGGGGCAGGGATTGCCGCGGCCTCCACAACGGCAGGGAGTGACTGGCAGGTCTTCCTTCTGGCGGCTGGCCTTTTTGCGCTGAAGGGCATCCTCACGTTGGTCTATGCGAGGGCCTTGAGGACAGCACCATGATCAACGATATCGGACTGCTCTATATTTGCATTTTCCTGCTGATTGGGGCGGGCATCTTCATCTGGCTCAATGCCCGCGAGAAGACGCGTGCCGAGAAGGGGGAAACGCGGCTCGCCGCCTGGCGGTTGCTGCTTGCTGCCGTGTTCGGCCTCGTGGCGCTGTTTTCCGGCGGCTGCTCCCTGCTGTTCCTGCCCTCCGCCTTCCGCGGTGACCAATATGCGGATTTCGCGGTGATCGGCGTATTGGGCGGCATTCCCTTCGCGGTCGCCGCGCTGCTGATCTGGCTCCTGCTGCACCGCTGGAAGCGCTGAGGCCGCCATTTACAGGCCCGCACTTCCCGCCTAAACCCCGCGCCAACTCAACCCGTTTTCAGGAATAACACCGCTCATGGCGCGTCAGTTCATCTATCACATGCAAGGCCTCTCCAAGTCCTATGCCGGCGGCAAGAAGGTCTTGGACAATGTTCATCTCTCTTTCTATCCCGATGCCAAGATTGGCGTGCTGGGCCCCAATGGCTCGGGCAAATCCACGCTGCTCCGCATTATGGCAGGGATCGATAAGGAGTGGAACGGCGAGGCCTGGCTCGCCGAAGGCGCCACCTGCGGTTATCTCGAACAGGAGCCGCAGCTTGATCCATCAAAGACAGTTTTTGAAAACGTGATGGAAGGTGTTGCCGCCAAGAAGGCTATCATGGACGAATACAATGCGCTCATGGCCGACTACAACGACGAGAACGCTGAGAAAGCCGCGAAGCTTCAGGATGTGATCGACGCCCAGAACCTGTGGGATCTCGACTCGCAGGTGGAGCAGGCCATGGATGCCCTGCGCTGCCCGCCGGGTGATGCCTCTGTCGAAAAGCTCTCGGGCGGTGAAAAGCGCCGCATTGCGCTCACCCGCCTGCTGCTCGCCAAGCCGGACCTCATCCTGCTTGACGAACCGACCAACCATCTGGACGCCGAAAGCGTGAACTGGCTGGAGCATCACCTCCGCGATTATCCCGGTGCAATCCTCATCGTCACCCACGACCGCTACTTCCTCGACAATGTCACGGGCTGGATTCTGGAACTCGACCGCGGCCGCGGCATTCCCTACGAGGGCAACTACTCCGCCTACCTCACCCAGAAGGCCAAGCGCTTTGCCCAGGAGCAGCGCGAGGATGCGGCCCGCCAGAAAGTGCTGGAACGCGAAGCCGAATGGATGGGCAAGTCGCCCACCGCCCGCCAGGCCAAGAGCAAGGCGCGTATCAAAGCCTATGATGAACTGCTCAAGATCAACGAGGACCGCGTGCAGTCCCATTCCGCGCAGATCATCATTCCGAGCGGCGAACGCCTGGGTGACACGGTGATCGAAGTGGAAGGCCTCAACAAGGCCTTCGGCGACCGCCTGTTGATCGAGAACCTCTCCTTCAAACTGCCGCCCGGCGGCATCGTCGGCATCATCGGGCCGAACGGTGCGGGCAAGACCACGCTCTTCCGCATGCTCACCGGGCAGGAGAAGCCGGATTCCGGCACCATCAAGATCAGCCCCTCCGTCAATCTCGGTTACGTCGACCAGAGCCGCGATGCCCTCGATCCCAACAAGACGGTGTGGCAGGAAATTTCCGGCGGCAATGATCTCGTCATGCTGGGCAAGCGCGAAGTCAATTCCCGCGCTTATGTGGGAGCCTTCAACTTCAAGGGCGGCGACCAGCAGCAGAAAGTGGGCACGCTGTCCGGTGGCCAGCGCAACCGCGTGCATCTCGCCAAGATGCTGAAGGCGGGCTCCAACGTGTTGCTGCTCGACGAACCCACAAACGACCTCGACACGGAAACGCTGGCAGCCCTTGAAGAAGCGCTGGAAGACTTCGCCGGCTGCGCCGTCATCATCAGTCACGACCGCATGTTCCTCGATCGCCTTGCCACCCACATTCTCGCCTTTGAAGGCGACAGCCATGTGGAGTGGTTTGAAGGCAACTTCGAAGACTATGAGAAGGACAAGATCCGCCGTCTCGGCGAGGATTCTGTCATGCCGAAGCGCATCAAGTACAAGCAGTTCGCGAGGTAAAAACCTAACGCAGATAGCTGTCTGACGAAGGCAAGCCCGCCATTGCTTTTTCTTGCATACTGGTTTTACTATCCTGCCTTATGCTTACAAAATTTCTTTCACTGTTGGCGTGCGTAACATTTGCCTTGAATACTACGCCTATCTATGCAGGTAATAAATCTAACGAATACTCTGGGGTTTACGTTTTGGAGGGTTTGCATGCGCCTGTGACCGCAGGCGACCGCGACGTGTTGCGCCTCAAGTGCATTTTGGCGCCAGTTTTCATGAATGAAGACGGCACGGGTACAAGTTATTTTCTTGACCGCGACAAGTTCCAGTCGAATGGAACGATATCCTACATTAGGGGACACGAATACAAATGCCGATATTCACCCGATACCCACCGGGAAAGCTGTGATTCAAAGCAGTTCAGCGAAGGAACGGCCTACAGTTATCATAGAGAAAATATATACACCGAGTTTACGCCACAACTGCAGCGTGGGAATTCCCTGATCACACCAGAAGACGAAGAAGCTTGGAGGCTACGCCGCGAATTGAATCCGAAGTACGCTTTTGCTTTTCACCGGTGTCACTGTCTGTCAAGTTGGAAATTTCGGTCTCTGGTTTCACCTGAAGCCAATAGCTTGAGCTCCGAAAGAACTATACGACTGCTTTATTGGTGGATTGCAGACCCTTCGACCGAAGACATGAAAACAGCGCGCCGAATCTTGAGCATTTCGGGGCTTTGCGATCTTGACAGCATATCTTGACGTTGGTGATACATAGCGGTCGGGTGCCTGATAGGTGCGCGCAATGGCGATGCGTTGCAGAACTGCTGAAACCAGTTGCTTCTATAAACAATTCACTTTGCTAAGAACTCTTCCAGAACCACGATTGTCAATATAACGATCGCGAGAACTTCTGCAGATACCCCCAGAAGTTAGGATTCAGCCCATGATCACCCACACCGCCGTCTTTCGCTTGAAACACCCGCGCGGCTCTGCCGCAGAGGCGGATTTCCTGAAGGCGGCTGATGTGCTGGTGGCCATTCCAGGTGTGCGGAATTTTGAAAAGCTGCGCCAGGTGAGCCCCAAGAACAAATTCAACTTCTGCTTCTCGATGGAATTCGCCAGCCAAAAAGAATACGACGTCTACAACGCCCATCCGGACCATGTGGCCTTCGTGCAGAACCGCTGGATTCCAGAAGTGGAAGACTTCATGGAAATTGACTACGTGGCGTTGTGAGGCCACTGCCTCCGCTTGCCGTGCGGCCCGGCGCGGCATAGCTTGTGCAATCTCAGGGAGAATGCCCATGCCGAAACGCCGCCCTCTTTTGCTTGCCGCCGTCCTCACCGCCATCTCCACCTACGCAGCCTACGCCGCACCTCTGGGCCATGTGATCTTCAATGGCCGCGATGTCATTCTCGATGACAACGGCACCTGGGCCTATGCCCCACCGGGGGCCGCGGCAGATGCCACCTGCGCCGGCAACACGCTGAAGAGCAACAAGCTGCCCATTTCATTTTGCTATGAAAGCCCGTGGGGCGCTCTCTCTGCACCCGATGTGTCGTTTGAATACGAATTGGTGAACCGCAACACCGACACTTATGTCGGCCTCATCACAGAGCGCACGCAGTTGAATGAGGAGACCATCGAGGCGGCAATTCTCCACAATGCCGCGAATGTCTCCGGCCTTCCCCCGGAGAAGGTGCCCGTCATGTCGCGGGAGACGCGCCAGTTCAACGGCGAGAACTGGAAGCTCATGGTCTATGAAGCCTCCTTCAACGGCTCGTCCTTCACCTTTGCCAACTACTACAAGAGCCTGGGCGACAGGGGCGTGGCTCAACTGGCCTTCTGGTGTTCCACGCCCTATTTCAAGGAAAGCTTTGCCGAGATGGAAAAAGTGGCCGCCACATTGAAGGTGGAAAAGTAAAGGCGGTTCATCTTCCGGGCAGCGCCGCAGTGATCACGAAGGCACAACACGCAACCATGCAGCTCTCTCTGTCCGCCACGACCTTCCTCGTCCGTGACTACGACGCAGCCATCGCCTGGTTCACGCAGGCGCTGCGCTTCACGCTTGTGGAAGATACGCCTCTCCCGGGTGGCAAGCGCTGGGTCAGGGTGGTGGCAGGGCAGGGGCCAAGCTGCCTGCTGCTGGCAAAGGCCGAGGGCGCGGTGCAAGAGGCCGCTGTAGGCCGGGCGGCGGGTGGCCGTGTCGCCTATTTTCTGCACACGGACGATTTTGCCGCAAGCCATGCCCACATGCAGAAGCGGGGTGTCCGCTTTCACGAAACACCCCGCAAGGAAGTCTATGGCACTGTTGCCGTGTTTGAAGATCTTTATGGCAACCGCTGGGATTTGATCGAGCCCGCGAAAGTCTAGCCCATCGCCTTGTTGATCTCTTCCGTCATCTTCTTGGCATCACCGAACAGCATCAGTGTGTTGTCGCGCCAGAACAGCGGATTGTCGACGCCAGCATAACCCGACGACATGCCGCGCTTGATGAACATCACCGTCTTGGCCTTCCACACCTCAAGCACCGGCATGCCATAGATGGGCGAGGCCGGGTCATCTTTGGCGGAAGGGTTGGTCACGTCATTGGCACCGATCACGAAGGCGATGTCGGCCTGGGCGAACTCGCTGTTGATGTCCTCCAGCTCGAAAACCTCGTCATAGGGCACATTGGCTTCGGCGAGCAGCACGTTCATGTGGCCGGGCATGCGGCCCGCCACCGGGTGAATGGCATACTTCACCGTGACGCCTGACTTCTTGAGATGGTCAGCCATTTCGCGCAGCGCATGCTGGGCTTGCGCCACAGCCATGCCGTAGCCCGGAACGATGATCACCGTTTCGGCGTTCTTCATCATGAAGGCCGCGTCATCGGCAGAGCCCTGCTTCACAGGCTTGGCCTCGCCCTTGGCGGCAGGGCCTGCACTCTCGCCACCAAAGCCGCCGAGGATGACCGAGATGAAGCTGCGGTTCATGCCCTTGCACATGATGTAGGAGAGGATGGCACCCGAGGAGCCCACCAGCGCGCCCGTGATGATGAGCGCCGTGTTGGCCAGCGTGAAGCCGATGCCCGCCGCTGCCCAGCCGGAGTAGGAGTTGAGCATCGACACGACAACGGGCATGTCCGCGCCGCCGATCGGGATGATGAGCAGGAAACCGAGCGCCAGCGAAATCACCACGATGGCCCAGAACCACAGGGCTGTGGCGCTGAGGTAGAACATCACGATCGAGGCGACCAGCGCCACGCCGAGCGCGATATTTATCACGTGGCGGGCGGGCAGCAGGATCGGCGCGCCAGACATGCGGCCATCCAGCTTGAGGAAGGCGATCACCGAACCCGTGAAGGTGATGGCACCGATGGCGGCGCCCAGCGACATTTCAATCAGGCTCTGCGGATGGATGTGGCCTTCACTTGAAATGCCGAAGGCATCCGGCGCGTTATAGGCGGCGGCGGCCACGAACACGGCAGCAAGGCCCACGAGCGAATGGAAGGCCGCCACCAGCTGCGGCATGGCCGTCATGGGAATGCGCTTGGCAGTGATGCCACCCACAACGGCACCCACTGCAAGGCCGCCGACAATCAGCAGCCACGGCAGCAGGCCTTCCGGTTTGGCCAGCGCCAGCGTGGTGAGCACGGCAATGGTCATGCCGGTCATGCCGAAGAGATTGCCCTGCCGCGACGAGGCAGGGGATGAAAGCCCGCGCAACGCCATGATGAACAGCGCGCCGGCAACGAGATAGAGAAGGGCCGCGAGATTGGCACTCATCTTACTTGCCCTTCTTCTTGTACATGGCGAGCATGCGGGCGGTCACCATGAAGCCGCCAAAAATATTGATGGAGGCCAGCACCAGCGCGACGAAGCCAAAAACCATGGCGATGGTGGAGCCCGACGCGATGGCGCCAGCGCCAACCGCAAGCAGGGCCCCCACCACGATCACCGAGGAGATGGCGTTGGTAACGCTCATCAGCGGCGTGTGCAGAGCGGGCGTCACGTTCCACACCACGTAGTAGCCGACGAACACGGCCAGCACGAAAATGCCGAACAGGTAGATGAAAGGATCGATTGCGTGTTCCATCACTTGGCCTCGTAGATCCGGTGCACCAGCTTGCCGCCCGTGGCGATCATGGTGCCGGAGATGCATTCATCGGCGGGGTCGAACTTCAGCGTGCCATCCTTCTGAATCACCAGGTCCAGGAAGTTGGCGATGTTTTTGGCAAACAGCGGCGTGGCGTTGCCTGCGAGCTTGCCCGCAATGTTCAGCGTGCCGATGATCTTCACGCCCTTGTGCTCCACGATTTGGTCCGGCTTGGTGAGCGGACAGTTGCCGCCCCGTTCTGCCGCGAGATCGACGATCACCGAACCCGGCTTCATGCTCTCCACCATCTCTTTGGTCACAAGGGTGGGGGCAGGGCGACCGGGAATGAGCGCCGTGGTGACCACGACATCCTGCGTCTTGATGTGGCCCGCGATCAGTTCTGCCTGCTTGGCCTTTTCTTCTGCCGTCAGCTCGCGCGCATAACCGGCGGCGGTGGCGGCTTCGGCCAGATCAACATAAACGAACTTGGCGCCCAGCGACTTCACCTGTTCTTCTGTGGCTTTGCGCACGTCGGTGGCCGAGACGATGGCCCCCAGGCGGCGCGCCGTGGCGATGGCCTGCAGGCCCGCAACGCCCACACCCATGATGAACACCTTGGCGGCGGGCACCGTGCCGGCCGCCGTCATCATCATGGGGAAGGCCCGGCCAAAGCTGGCGGCGGCGTCAATGACCGCCTTGTAGCCCGCAAGGTTCGCCTGCGAGGAGAGAATGTCCATGCTCTGGGCGCGGGTGATGCGCGGCATCAGCTCCATGGCGAAGGCCGTGACACCGGACTTGGCAAAGGCTTCCAGTGCCTTGCGCTCGCCATAGGGTTCGAGCCCGCCAGCGATGATGGCCCCCTTCTTCAGGGCACTGACGAGTTTGGCGGAGGGGCGGCGCACTGTCAGCACCAAGTCGGCGTCCTTGACCACCGCCTCGCCTTTGACGATGGCGGCCCCCGCCGCCTTGTAGTCATCGTCGGAGATGTTGGAGGCCGCACCGGCGCCCGCCTGAACGGAAACCTGTGCGCCCTTTTTGACATAGGCCTTCACCGTGTCGGGCGAGGCCGCAACGCGGGCCTCCCCCGCTTGTGTTTCGGCGGGAACCGCGATCTTGATCATGATGTGCGGTGCTTAGAGGTTGATGGCCACAAGCAGGCCGAAAATCACAAGCAGGCCGCCCGACAGGAACCAGCGGCCCCCGGCGCGCACGTCGATCAGCGTGGCGACGATGCCCACGATCAGCCCGGCGAAGCCCGTGAACACGTTCAGGTAGTCCATGAAGCGGAAGGCGACCAGCGCCACCAGCGTGTAGCCACAGAGAATGGCGAGCGCCACGGAGCCCTTGAGGAAGGCCTCATAGGTGTCCTTGTGGCCTTCAAAGCCACGCGGCGTGTGGGTCGGAGAATGGTCGGCCATTGGTAAGTCCCCTCGAATGACGGAATCCTGATTGGCCAAGGGCTTTAGCGAAGCTGCATGGTGGCCGCAAGAAGCCCGTGAACGGGCATGTTGAAGCAGGTGACGAGGTTAACAAGCCTGAAATAGGAAACAAAGATTGACTTGCTGGCGCCCGTGGCCTGTCTTGGCCGGAGAAGGAGCCGCACTTGGTTTTATTCTTTTTCGCAGGTCTGGCCTTATTTCTCTTCTTCTCCAGGCCTTTGCCGCAAATGTCCGAAACAGGTGCGATGGCAAGCTCTCGGCTGCGGATCAACAGTTCGCAGGCTTCAAGGTTGAAGTGACCCATGCCGATGGCTCTGTCACTGTGAAGACGCTGGCGGAACTGGGCATCACGGAGATTGCCCTGGTGGCCGATGCCACACGGCTCGATCTGCAGGATGCCTGCGCGCTTGGCCCCTGGGCCATTCGCGCCTTGAAGAATGCGGCAAGCCTTCATCACCAAAGTCAATAACTTTGGGATTACGGTGACATGGATTACGGTCGATTACGGTGACAGTGCACTCAATTGTTCTTCCGCCTAATAGCCTGTTCTGGCGCTGGCGGGGGCACCTTCAACCATTTCACAGGACGCAAAGCGGGATTCCCGGATTACGGTGATTACGGTGACAGTGCATTTAATATCTTGATTACGGTTGATTACGGTGATTACGGTGACAGTGCATTTAATATCTTGACGTTCCTGCCGCGGCAGGCGCAGTCTTCAACCATGTCCCGCATCGCCCGTCTTGTTGTTCCTGGTCTTCCCCATCATGTCACCCAGCGCGGCAACGGGCGGCAGAAGGTGTTCTTCACCGAGGAAGATTACGCCCTCTATCTCCGCCTGCTGGTGGACAATTGCAAGGCGGCAGGTGTGGCGTGCTGGGCCTTCTGCCTGATGCCAAACCACATCCACGCCATTCTTGTGCCTTCCGACGCGGATGGCCTGCGCGCCGCGCTGGCCCCTACTCACCGCAGCTATGCCGGTCTGGTAAACGCCCGCCGCAGGCGCACCGGGCATTTCTGGCAGGGCCGTTATGGCTGCGCCGTGATGGACGAGGAACATCTGGCGGCGGCCTTCCGCTATGTGCTGCGCAATCCTGTGGATGCAAAGATGGTGGAGGCGCCGGAGCAGTGGGCCTGGTCCTCGGCCCGCGCCTACCTGAAGGGCAGGGAGGACGGCCTGACGGTCACCCAGCCCATGCGCAGCCGCTTTCCGGACATGCGCGGGCTGCTGACAGCGGAGGAGACGCTGTTGGATGATCTCGCCGTACGGGATGACGAGACCATCGGGCGCCCGCGTGGCAGCGTGGCGTTCATCAAGGCGCTGGAGAAGAAGACGGGCCGCAGCCTCGTGCCCGGCAAGCGCGGCCCCAAGCCCAGGCCCCGCCCCGCCGCCCCGTCGCGCAAGGTCAAGAAGAAGAGTTAAATGCACTGTCACCGTAATCCTGTCACCGTAATCCCGTAATCCAAGTTGGCGTGTCAAACTTTGCGGTGCAGGATAGAATCGCTATTGATATCAATGATCGTATCCAAATTTCATTCGTTTTTGCATCATGTCCGCAGATCCAATTAAAACCAACTGCAAGCGCGGCCAATGGTCTCTTTATGTGACAGAAACCTACGAGATCCGCGACACAATCAGCAATTTCATTGACCCTCCTGGCCGATTTTGGGCACAAAACAGTCACGGCGTACAGGTGCGGAGAAATGAAATAACGCGGGGCATTCCCAGTCTTTTTGACTATCGCGGTAGGGACTTTTTGATCCGCTACAAGATTGCGCCTGTCATAGATTTATTGCAAATCAGCGAGGCTGAACTCCATATTCTCACTGAAGAACACGGCAGGGAGATTTTCCCACCGCACGTTTTTGTCAACGAAAGTTTTTCGTGGTTCAATTCAATTTCCTCGAGCGAACTTCTCAGAGCGATTTCGGACATCACTGATCCTGACCTATACAGATGCCTCTTTGAGTGTCTTCCCACAAATTTTGAATCCGGTGAACCGACGTATTTTCCCCAAGAGAAGATTCATCCGTCGATCTATCAATTGAGAGATAGGCCGGGCGGGGAAGTGCAGGAGCAGTTTGCGGGAATAAGGAAAATGATGGAGCAAGGCGAATTGTTTACGAGTGAAATGCTCGCGGCGCAATTGCATAAGTCTATGAAATATGGGGATGTCCATGAGTAATCAGAGTCCGTTTGTTACTCTAGCTTATAATAGCGCTTTGGATTACGGTGACAGGATTACGGTTAGATTACGGATTACGGGATTACGGTGACAGTGCATTTAAAACGTATTATGCGCCTAGCTCTTCCCTCTCGCCCTTGAGGTGAGTGGGTGACAAGCGGAGCGATGCGCCTGCTGTGCGGAGCGGCGCATCCGGGGTGCGCGCTCTGGCCAGTGGTCGCGGATATGATCCCGCACAAGGCCCCAAAAACCGTGGCACAAGATATGCCTCTTCTGCAACTCACGGATATTATTGTAAAGTTTTAAATCCTACAGCGCCGCTGCGAATTCGGGCCGCACGCAGCAGCCATCGCAACATTGCATGACA
This sequence comes from Hyphomicrobiales bacterium, assembly GCA_046349175.1. Classification (GTDB taxonomy): domain Bacteria; phylum Pseudomonadota; class Alphaproteobacteria; order Rhizobiales; family Aestuariivirgaceae; genus Aestuariivirga. The sequence continues at coordinate 21,899 of JAXMCS010000027.1, forward strand.
GAAAGGTACCCGAAAGGCGCATATACCGCCCCTCGCTGCAGTGCAGCAATCGAGGGACATCATGCAAACATCATCGTCGCAGGCGGAGGCATCAGACCCCGCCGATCTTCAGCACCACAGCCCGGAGACCGCAGGTCACGGGCTGCAGCAAAGTCTCGCCATGCTGGCACTCGGTGCCATCGGCGTTGTCTATGGCGACATCGGCACAAGTCCGATCTACGCCTTCCGCGAATCCGTGCGGGCCGCCATGGATGGCGCAACCGCCGCAAGCCCGGACATCGTTCTCGGCATTCTCTCCCTCATGGCTCTGGCCCAGCGCGGCCGCGGCAAGTTCTATCTCAGCATTCCCATTCTTGGCATGATTGGTGCGGCACTCTTTTATGGTGACGCCGCCATCACGCCGGCCATTTCGGTGCTCTCGGCGGTGGAAGGCCTCGGTGTCATCACGCCTGCTTTCACGCCCTATGTGCTGCCGCTCACGCTCGCCATTCTCATTGTTCTGTTTGCCGTGCAGTCACGCGGCACGGCGAGTGTGGCCACGCTCTTCGGGCCTGTCACACTGGTCTGGTTTGCCGCTTTGGCTGCGTCTGGCGTCATGCACATCATCGCCGCACCGCAGGTTCTGGCGGCCTTCAATCCGCTTCATGCCGTGTCGTTTCTCACTTCCCATGGCAAGCTGAGCCTGCTCACCATGGGCGCCGTCTTTCTGGCGGTCACGGGCGGTGAGGCGCTCTATGCCGATCTCGGCCATTTCGGAAAATCACCCATCCGCCTCGCCTGGTTTTCCGTGGTGCTGCCCGCCCTGCTGCTCAACTATCTGGGGCAGGGGGCCCTGCTGCTGCAAACCCCGCAGGCCCTCGACAACCCCTTCTTCCTGATGATGCCGGCCTGGGCCCTGCTGCCCATCGTGCTGCTGGCAACGGCGGCCACCATCATTGCCTCGCAGGCAGTGATCACCGGCGCCTATTCCATGACGCGCCAGGCCATTCAGCTTGGCCTCATGCCGCGCATGCCGGTGGCCTTCACCAGTGCCGCCACAAGCGGACAGATCTACATGTCGCTGGTCAACTGGGCCCTTCTGGCCGCGGTCATTCTGCTGGTGCTGGCTTTCGGTTCATCCTCGGCGCTGGCCTCGGCCTATGGCATTGCCGTGTCGGGCACCATGGTGGTGACAACGCTTCTCGCCATGTTCGTGCTGCGCAACCGCTGGAAGTGGTCCTATCCGTTGGTTTACGCAGTCATGCTGCCGCTGCTGGCAGTGGATGCCAGCTTCCTCTTCACCAACAGCCTGAAGGTGGTTGATGGCGGCTGGGTGCCCTTGCTCATCGGCCTGGTGATGATGGCGCTCATGTGGGCCTGGCGCCAATGCACGCGCACCCTGCGCGCCAAGGATGCCAGCCTGCACGTGCCGCTCAAGGACATTCTCGCTTCGCTGGAAAAGTCCTCCGCCAAGCGTGTGGCGGGCACTGCGGTGTTCCTGACCTCCGATCTGCGCGCCACGCCGCCCGCCCTGCTGCACGCCATGAAGCACTTTCAGGTGCTGCATGGCGAGAACGTGGTGGCCATGGTGGAGATTGCCGACACGCCGCAGGTTCCGCCTACGGAACGCCTGCGCATTGAGCCGCTGGCCAAGGGCTTCTGGCAGGCAAGGCTCAAGTTCGGCTATCTGGAACAGCCGGACGTGCCCAAGGCCCTGCGTCTCGCCAAGCAGCCATCCTTCGCCAACATGCGGACAACCTATGTGCTGTCCCGGCGCAACCTCAAGCGCGATCCGCTCAGCACCATTCCTGCCTGGCAGGCGCTGCTTTACATCCTCTTGTCCCGCAATGCCGATGATGCGAGCAACTACTTCGCCCTGCCGCCCGACCGGGTGGTGGAACTGGGCAGCCAGCAGGGCGTGTGAGGCGGTAAGGCTGGTTATGCGGGCGTGAAGGTCAGCGCCACGCCATTCATGCAATAGCGGAGCCCGGTGGGCTGCGGGCCATCATCAAACACATGGCCCAAATGCCCACCGCAGCGCCGGCAGTGCACCTCGGTGCGGGTGGTGAAGAAGCTCGTGTCTTCCTTCGTGCCGATGGCGTTGGGCAGATGATCGAAGAAGCTCGGCCAGCCCGTGCCGGAGTCGAACTTCGTCTCCGAAGCATAAAGCGGCAGGGCGCAACCCGCGCAGTCAAAGGTGCCCTTGCGGTGCTCTTCCAGAAGGGGGCTGGTGAAGGCTCCTCGGTATCTTCCTCGCGCATCACGGCATAGGCGGCGGGCGAAAGGATCTTCTTCCACTCCTCCGGCGTCTTGCTCACTTCAAAGCCTCCGGCAGGGCCGCCGCGGCGGGCCAGGCCTGCCGCGCCACGGCCACCATGCCAAGAAGCGACGTTCCGGCAAGAACCAGGCTCTGGCGGCGGTTGAAGGGCTTGAGGGTCATCATCATGTTTCGTCTCCGTTGCTGGGGAGAATACGCCAGAATGTGGCAGAACGGTTTTCAAGCCTGATCAAAGCCCCGTGAACGGCCGTGTATAGGACCGTTATTCTGTCACCCGGCCGGAGACGCTTGCCCCGGCATCCGGTTCCATCCGCAGATAGGGAAAAACGGAAAAGACCGAAAGCACCGCCACCGCCATGAGCGCGAAGGAAAAATCCCCCGCCACATAGTCGCTGCGGCCCGTCCACCACAGCCGCGCATCCAGAATGAAGGCGGCCAGCGCCACCCCCATGGCAATGCACAGCTGCTGCAGCACCGTGTAAAGCGTGTTGGCGCGGGAGATGTCGGCGGGTTCAATATCGGCATAGGCGAGAGAATTGAGCGCCGAAAATTGCAGCGAGCGCAGGAAGCCCGCTGCCATGATTACCGACAGCATGATCACGTAAGGTGTCTGCGCCGTGAAGAAGCCCTTGCCGAAAATCAGCACACAGCAGAGGAAGCCGTTGATCACCAGAAGGTCGCGATAGCCGAAGCGCCTGACGATAGGTGCCACGGTGAACTTCATGAGAATGGCCCCAAGCGACGAGGCAAAGGTAATGAGGCCGGACTGGTAGGCCGTGTAGCCGAAGCCCACCTGAAGGAGCAGCGGCAGAAGAAAGGGCGTGGCCCCGATGGCGAGCCGGAACATGCTGCCGCCCAGAATGGAATAACGGTAAGTCTCCACCTCAAAGAGCTTGAGATCGAGAATGGGATTGGCCACCCGCCGCGCATGCAGCACGTAAGCCCAGATCAGCATCAGGCCAACAGCAATGAGCGCGAACACCTCAGGCCCGGTGAACAACCCGCGTCCCGCCACCGTGAGGCCGAACACCGTGGCGGTAAGGCCAAGGGCCGTGAGGGCAAAGCCCTTGCGGTCAAGCGGTGCCAGGTTCTCCGCTGTGATGTTGGGCATCAGCCAGGAGGAAAGCCCATAGGCCAGAATGCCGAAGGGCAAGTTGATCCAGAAGATCCACCGCCAGTCGTAAGTTGTTGTAATATAACCACCAACGGGCGGCCCCAGAACCGGCCCGATGAGCGCCGGGATGGTGAGCCAGGCCATGGCATCCAGCAGTTCGGACTTCTTGACCGAACGCAACAGGATGATGCGGCCCACCGGCACCATCATTGCGCCGCCCACGCCTTGCAGCCCGCGCGCTGCAACAAGCCACGACAGGTGCTGGGCCGATCCGCAGGCCAGCGAGCCCGCCGTGAAGAGCACGATGGCCAGACGGAAAATGTTCTTGGCCCCAAAGCGGTCCGCCAGCCAGCCGGAGATGGGCAGGAACACTGTGAGGCCCAGCAAATAGGTGGTGAAGGCAAGCTTGAGCGAGACCGGGCTGGTGCCCAGGTCGCGCGCCATGTCGGGCAGCGAGGTGGCGATGATCGTCGAATCCAGATGCTCCATGAACAGCGCCGAGGCGATGACGAGGGGCAGGATTCGTTTGCTGGAGGACATGCCAGCGCCTGTAGCACAGCCGGTATTTTGGGAGTCTGAAAATTCAGTTGGAAATGGCTGTTGGCAACTTGTGTTGACAATGTATACACAAGAAATTATATTCCACTCATCCCCCAACTGCAGCGCAGGAGGACCCAATGACAGCCCTTGCACCGCGGCGAACGGCCGCCAAGTCGCGCCGAGACGCCATCATCAACTTGCGTGTGCCGGCCAAGCTCCGCGACCTTATTGATTCCGCGGCAGAGGCCGTTGGAAAAACGCGCACACAATTCCTGGTGGATAGCGCGCAATCGCAAGCCATCGACATCCTGCTGGACAAGAAAGTTTTCAAACTCAATGAGGCGGGCTTCTCCGCCTTCCACGCTGCCTTGAAAACTGCCGGCGCCCAATCACAAACTGCGCGCGCTTTTGCGAGGAAGGCCCCGTGGAGACCTGACGGAGCAGGGTTCAGCGGGGCAGAGACGACTGCTTTCAGCACCAGCACCGCTTGGGAGTGGTCACGTTATCGCGCATTTTGATTGCGGCAATCCTGCCCTCAATGATTGGCTGAAGACTCACGCAAGACGGGCGGAGGCGCGGTCCGCCCGCACCTATGTGGTGCAGTGGCAATGCCGTCGTTGGATATTATTGCCTTTCGGCAGGCGGAGTCTTGCGGATGAAATGCCCGCCAAACTTCGGCGCAACATGCCCACATCTGTGCCGGTCATGATCCTGGGCCGTCTTGCCGTGAATCAAGCGCACCAGGGGCACGCCATCGGTTCCGGCCTGCTTGTCGATGCGATGCGGAGAACACTTTCCGTGGCAAAGGAGGTCGGCGTCCGCGCCATGCTCGTCCATGCCATCGATGACGATGCCATCCGGTTCTATGTGCAATATGGTTTCATATCTTTTCCCGATGGCGGCAAGACGCTGTTCCTGCCCTTGAAAACGGTGATCGCAGCGTTCCCGGCGTGGCAATACAGGACACTTGCCCCCCGCCTTTGACCCGCCCTTTCCCTGGCGCTATACGGAAGGGCTGACCGTGTGAATCGTTTTGCGTGGCGCGGCCAGTACCGTCCCGGATGCGCCGGTTGCCGCGCGCCCCACGAAATTGAAAATCAGATGTTCAACTGGCTGTTCACATGGCTGGAAGGGCGCGTGTCTTCATTTCCGCCCGACGAGCCCCGCAAGCCCCCAGCCACCACCTGGGGCTTCATCCGCTTTTACACGCGGCCCTTCTATCCGCTGATTGCAGTGGGGCTGGTGCTGTCGGTGCTGCTGGCGGTTGGCGAGGTGCGTGTGTTCGCCTATGTGGGCCAATTGGTGGACAAGCTGAACAGCGCCGACCGCGCCACTTTCTGGGCCGACAACGAGTGGGAACTGCTGGCCTATGGCCTTCTGGCTGTGCTTGTGCTGCCGTTTCTCAACGCCATCGCCGATTCCATCGAGAACCAGGGCATGCGCGGAAATTATGCCATGCGTATCCGCTGGCTGGCGCACCGCTACATGCTGCGCCAGTCCATGGAGTTCTACCACAATGAGTTCGCAGGCCGTGTTGCCACGAAGGTGATGCAGGCCGCCCTTGGCGTGCGCGATGTGATGATGAAGCTCACCCAGGTCATTGCCTGGGTCGTCACCTTCTTCTTTTCAGCGGCAGCCAGTTTCATTGCCAATGACTGGCGGCTCGCCATTCCGCTGGGCTGCTGGCTGGTGCTTTACGCCATCACCATGCGCCACTTCGTGCCGCAGCTGGGCAAGCTCTCGGAAAAACAGGCGGACAATCGCTCGCTGGTCACCGGCCGCCTGGTGGACACCTACACCAACATGCCAACCGTGAAGCTGTTTGCGCATGCCTCGCGTGAGGATGATTATGCCAAGGAGGGCATGGGCTGGATGCTGGACAGTGTCTATGCCTCCATGCGCGTCTCCACCAAAATGAACATCGCGCTCAACCTCATCAACGCGATGCTTCTGTCGTCCACGGCGGCAATCTCGGTTTACCTCTGGTATGTCAGCGCCATCAGCGTGGGCGCCATCGCATTCTCGGTGGGGCTTGTTTACCGCATGCTCGGCATGGCCCACTGGATGTTGTGGGAAATCGCAGGGCTCTTTGAAGATTTTGGCACCGTGAAGGATGGCGTTGACCTGATCGCCCGCGAACACAGTGTGCGGGATGCGGCAGGCGCGCAACCGCTGGCAATCACCCAGGGCAAGATCGAGTTCCACGGCCTGCACTTCAACTACGGCAAGCCGGTGGAGGAGGGCCGCGAAGTGATCGCGGGGCTCAATCTCGTCATCCGCCCGGGTGAGAAAGTGGGGCTTGTGGGCCGCTCGGGGGCGGGCAAATCCACCATCACCAGCCTGCTGCTGCGATTCTATGATGTGGGCGCGGGCGAGATCCTGATCGATGGCCAGAACATCGCTGGCGTCACGCAGGAAAGCCTGCGCAGTGCCATTGGCGTTGTGACGCAGGACACCTCCCTCATGCATCGCTCGGTGCGCGACAACATCCGTTATGGCAAGCCGGAAGCGGGCGAGGCCGAGATCGAGGCGGCGGCGGCCAAGGCCCACGCCTCGGACTTCATCGCCACGTTGGTTGATCCCAATGGCCGGCGCGGCTTTGATGCCCATGTGGGTGAGCGCGGCGTGAAGCTGTCGGGCGGCCAGCGCCAGCGTGTGGCCATTGCCCGGGTACTCTTGAAGAATGCGCCGATCCTCATTCTGGACGAGGCAACATCAGCGCTTGATTCCGAAGTGGAGGCGGCCATTCAGGAAAACCTCTATGCCCTGATGGAAGGCAAAACCGTGATTGCGGTGGCGCACCGCTTGTCCACCATCGCCGCCATGGACCGCTTGGTGGTGATGGACCATGGCCGCGTTGTGGAGGAGGGCACCCACCAGCAACTGCTGCAGAAGCCGCAAGGCATCTATGCCTCGCTTTGGGCAAGGCAGTCTGGCGGCTTTCTCATCCCTGAAGATATCAAGGCGCGCGAGGCTGCCGAGTAGTCTTCAATCCGGGGTGGAAAAGCCACAGTTAGGTGGAAATCTCTCACATAACTTGCTCACCGGCTGGCCCCGGGTTAACAAGTCCCTAAGGGGCAGGTTGATTCATTTTCTCAAGGGGCACGGCAATGCGCGTTGCGGGTTTGGTTGCAGGTTTGGTTTTTGCGGTGCTCACGTCGGCCTCCGCTTTGGCGGCGGATATTTCCTCGCCTGGGTGTGCAGTTTCCGGTCCCAACGGAAAGGTGAACTTCGAAGGCGGTGCCTGGGATGGTGACGGCATTTCGAGCCAGACCGTTTTTGATGGCGTGGCCTCTTTCTCCATGCCGCTCGGGTGTGCGCTGGGCCTTCAGCTGGACGCGGGCGCGGGCTCCTTTGATCTGGGCTCTGCAGCAGGTGCTGGTGCCCATCTCTTCATGCGCGATCCCTCCAGCTATCTCCTCGGCCTGCACGGCACCTACGAAAGCTGGAACTTCGACGCACCCGCCACGGACGTGAATTTCTGGACGCTCGCCGCGGAAGGCGAACTCTATCTCGGCAACATCAGCCTTGAAGGTGAAGCGGGCCTCGTGGATGCGAATGTCGGCAGCGCGGATTTTGCCGGCCGTCTGACAGCCGCCTATTACCTGAACGATGATTTCCGCATGGCTCTGGGCGTTCACCAACTTGCCAGCTACACCACGGGCATCGCATCGGCCGAATGGCAGATGGACAGCATGCCCTTGTCCCTGACGCTGGAAGGCCAGATGGGCGAGAACGGTTATCAGTCTGCAACGGTTGGCCTGAAGTTCTACTTCGGCGGCGAGCAGAAGACACTGATCCGCCGTCACCGCGAGGATGACCCTACGGACGGCTTGTTCAACAACCAGGGTGGCGCGGCCACGGCGGGTGGCGTTCTGGGGGCGGGAGGCAACGACTGCCCCAGTGGCAAGCTGCAACCCAATGCATTCTCTTGCAACTCGGCGTCCAAGCCGGTGAATAACTGCTGCCCGGTCTGACAATATCGAGCTGTAACACTTGATCAATCGGCCTTCACCGTATAGTCACGGTTGCAAGGGGGCCGATTGATTGGATTTTTCGACGGGGTCGAGCATGCGCGCGAGCTTTCTTTCCGGTCTTATCTTCACGCTGGTGCTGTCGGCCTCCGCCATGGCGGCGGATATTTCATCCCCGGCCTGCGCTGTCTCCGGCCCCAATGGCAAGGTGAACCTTGAAGGCGGCGCCTGGGATGGCGATCCGCTCTCGGGGCCTGCTTTTGGGTTTGACGGCCTTTCCACGCAGGCAATTTTTGATGGTGTCGGCTCCTTCAGTTCGCCTGCGGGCTGCGCCCTTGGTCTGCAGATTGATGCCGGTGCGGGCAGCTTCGGCGACGCCACCGCATTGGGCGCGGGGGCCCATCTCTTCACGCGTGATCCTTCGAGCTACCTGCTCGGCATCCATGGCACCTACGAATCCTGGAACTGATGGGCCCTACAATGATGTCGATCTCTGACCCTGGCTGCCGAAGGCGAGCTTTACATGGGCAGCTTCAGTCTCGAAGGCGAGGCAGGCCTGATGGACACCAACCTGTCGAAAGCCGGTTTTGCTGGCCGTTTGACGGCTGCCTATTATGTGAATGATGACCTTCGCATGGCGCTGGGCGTGCACCAGTTTGATAGCTTCACGACAGGCATCGCCACGGCCGAATGGCAAATGCAGGATCGGCCAATATCATTTGCCTTGGAAGGCAAGCTCGGCGAAAAACGGTTACACCTCCGCCACCTTCGGTTTGAAATATTATTTTGGCGGCGAACAGAAGTCGCTCATCCGCCGCCACCGCGAAGACGATCCGACTGACGGCCTGTTCAACAATGCCGGGGCCGCTGCGACAGGGGCGGGCGTGTTGGGCGCGTCCTGCGAGAACTCTCCAATGACGATTGGTCACGGGCCTATTGCCGGGCTGAGCGGGCCGCTTCAGGCGCTGCAGTTGCTGCGCCAAGGCGGCTTTGCCATGGGAAACGCCCTTGGACTCGCGCCCATGCCATCTGCCAAGCAGGCGGAGGGCGATTTTGCCCACGATCTTGTTCACGCGCTCTGCCACTGGATTGAAGGCGATCTCAACAACCGCGATTATTGGTACCGCCGTGTCGGCCCAGCTTGGAAACGCGCGCAATCCATTGAATTGGAATGGAAAAACATTCTTGAACGCCTATTTGTCGGAGCGGACGCTTGACCAGAAAATTACTGTTTTACAGTAATTATTTCTTGCAAACCTCGGAACCTTGAGTTATCGCAAAACAGTAATTTGTTACTGTTTGGAGACTCCATGCGATCATTCACTGTCCAACTTTTGTTCTGCAGCCATGACAATTCTGGTCCTTGCCGGGACACCGGTCTGGGCCGCTGATGCAGAAGAGGCCATGATTGGTCGGGCTTCTCTATGCGGGCCTCGGCATCAACGGCATGGGCACGGGCGTGGATGTGCATGGTGTGGGTGTGGCCGGACAAGGCCGACCTTGAAGGCGGCGCCACTCAGCTGGCGGGCATCGCCGGCTACAATTTCACAGGCGGGCCATTTGTGTTTGGTGTTGACGCCGACAACAGCAACGTGGGGGCTTTGACGTGAGTGCCGCCCCTGACTGGGCTTGGCACGGTCAAGGCCACATCGGACTGGAACGCGGCGCTGGCAAGCAGCGCTGGCTGGGCCTTTGACGATATGATGCTCTATGCGCGGGCCGGGGCAGCCTTCAGCAACATCGACATCAGTTCCAGCCTGGGCGGAAGCCGCAGTGACACGCGGGTGGGCGGCCTTGTGGGCATTGGTGCCCGAGTATGCACTGAACAACACCTGGTCAGTGCGGCAGGATCTCAGCCTCTATGGCTTTGAACAGACGCCACCCTTGCGGGCAGCAAACGGATGACCTGATGCAGGGCGTGGCCCGCATGGCCGTTGTGGCGAAGTTTTGAACCGCGAACTGGCCACCACAGGCCCGGCGGCGGCAGACGCGCCCCCACGCTCCCCAAGGCTGCCGCCGGGCCGACTCTCAGAGCCGATGGTTTAAGCGCCTACCGCCAGTTCTGCAGCAGCCCTTCCACCCGGTTGAATTCCCGCATGTTGCCGGCAAAAGCGTAAGCCCTTGTGAGCGGCCACCGCCGCGATCATCACGTCATATGCGCCGATGGCCTGGCCTTTGCTTTCGAGTATATGCCGGATATTGCTGGCGTGCCGCGCCGCCTTGCTGTTTCAGCAGCACTTCAAGGCGACTGGCAAAGTCCTCAACCAGTGTAAAGCGCGATGATGGCTCATCATAGCCCTTCGCGCCGAAGTATGCCTCGAACAGGCCACGTCGCAGATCGCCATGCGGCCATCATGGTCCTTGAGTTTCGCAGCAGCAGTCCGGCTACGCTTCTTCAAGGCATGGATGCAAATGTCGGTATCCAAAAGATGCGCGTGATCACGCGCTCACGCCTTGCGCCGCGGCGCGGCTTGCTTGCGGTCACTCAGGAAGTCAGCATCAATGCCCGGCGTGGAAAAGAACTGATCCCATCCGGTTCCGGCGGGAACGAGAAGGCGGGCTACTGCCTTGGCGGATCACATCCACCCGCTTCACATGCTCCGGCAAAGCGATCGGCTTTGGCAGCCGCACGGCCTGGGACTTGTTTGACTTGAATTACCGAGGATTGGGACATACATGGAGTATATCCCAAACCTGGAGAACGGTCAATTTCGGTCCGATCCACAAAACGGGCTTCACCCCCGCTCCACAAAACTGTCGATCACCCGTTTTTCGCCGGCCTTTTCGAAATCCACCGTCAGCTTGTTGCCTTCCACGAAGGTGACGGTGCCGTAGCCAAATTTCTGGTGGAACACCCGGTCACCCTTCTCGTAGCTGGCCTCGCCGGTGACGACGCTTTCCCCCTCGATGAAGCGCGGGCTCGATTTCAGCCCCTTGCCCGATGCATAGGAGTTCTGCGCCCGCTGCCAGCCCGGCGTAGCATAGGTGTTGCCGCGCGAAAACGTGTTGGCCGTGTCGAAGCGGCTCTGCCCATAACTGCCGATGCCATAGCCGCCGTAGCTGGTGGTCATGGCCTGCACCTCCACATGGGAGGGTGGCAACTCATCAATGAAGCGCGAGGGGATGGCGGATTGCCAGAGCGCGTGCACGCGGCGGTTCTGGGCAAAGGAAATTGTGGCCCGCCGCTTGGCCCGCGTGATGCCCACATAGGCGAGGCGGCGCTCTTCCTCCAGGCCGGCGCGGCCCTTTTCATCGAGGGAGCGCTGATGCGGGAACAGGCCTTCCTCCCAGCCCGGCAGGAATACCGTGCCGAACTCCAGCCCCTTGGCGGAATGCAGCGTCATGATGTTCACGCGATCTTCGGCGTCGCCGGTGTCGCGGTCCATGACCAGCGAGACATGTTCAAGGAATCCCGTAAGGTTCTCGAACTCGCCCATGGAGCGCACCAGTTCCTTGAGGTTTTCCAGGCGGCCCTGCGCTTCCGGGCTCTTGTCGTTCTGCCACATCTCCGTGTAGCCGCTCTCGTCGAGCACGATTTCGGCCAACTCTGTGTGCGGCAGTGTTTCCGCCTGCGTGCGCCAGCGTGTGAAGGACTCGAGCAGCAGCCGCAGCGCCGTGCGCGTTTTGGCCGGAAGCTCGTCGGTCAGCGCCACCTGTTCCGCCGCGCGGAATAGCGAAAGGCCCTGTTGCCGCGCCACATCATACATCTTCTTGACAGAGGTATCGCCAATGCCGCGCTTCGGCGTGTTGATGATGCGCTCGAAGGCCAGGTCATTGTCGGGCGAAGCGACAATCTTCAGATAGCTCATGGCATCGCGGATTTCGGCGCGCTCATAGAAACGCGGGCCACCCACCACGCGATAGGGCAGGCCCAGCGTGATGAAGCGGTCTTCAAAGGCGCGCATCTGGAAGGAGGCGCGCACCAGAATGGCCATGTCGTTCAGACGTTCGCCCTTGCGCTGAAGGCTTTCAATGTCATCACCGATGGTGCGCGCCTCTTCATCGCCATCCCAATGGCCGCGCACGATGATCTTGTCGCTCTCTTCGCGCTGGGTGCGCAGCGTCTTGCCGAGGCGGGCCTCATTCTTGGCGATGAGGCCGGAGGCCGCCCCCAGAATATCCGGCGTCGAACGGTAGTTCTGCTCCAGCCGGATCACCTTGGCGCCGGGGAAATCCTTCTCGAAACGCAGGATGTTGTCCACTTCGGCGCCGCGCCAGCCATAGATCGACTGGTCATCATCGCCCACGCAGCAGATGTTGTGATGTCCGCCCGCCAGCAGCCTGAGCCACAGATACTGCGCCACGTTGGTGTCCTGGTATTCATCCACCAGCATGTATTTGAACTTCTGCTGGTAGGACTTCAGCACATCCGGGTGCTCCTGGAAGATGCGCAGCACCTCTAGCAGCAGGTCGCCGAAGTCGCAGGCATTCACCGTCTT
>JAXMCS010000028.1:0-31701 GCA_046349175.1 Hyphomicrobiales bacterium
GTGTCACCCTTCTCGGCACATCACGGGGCGGCATCATCGGCATGGTCATTGCCCTGGTCCAGCCGCAGTTTCTTGCCGGATTGATGCTCAATGACGTGGGGCCCCGGCTGGAACCTGCCGGGTTGCTGCGCATCGGCAAATATGTTGGAGCCTCGCCCTGCTATCGGGATTGGGCCACGGCGGCGCGGTCTTTTGCTGCTACACAAGATGGGTTTTCAGGCGTTTCCGCCGCTACGTGGGATGCTGTCGTGCGGCGCATCTATGTTGAAACGCCCGAGGGCATCCGGCCACAGCATGACCCGGCTCTCAAGACGACGTTCCCAGACGCGGAGACGATTGAAGCCGGAAAATTGCCGGAACTCTGGGACGTCATCCCGGCGCTACAGCAGCTGCCCGTGTCGGTGCTGCGGGGTGCAAATTCCGACCTGCTCTCTCCCGAGACCGTTGAACGCATGGCAGGCCTCCTGCCACAGCTTGACGCCACGAGCGTGGCTGGCCGGGGCCATGTTCCATTTCTCGATGAGCCTGAGAGTATTGCTGCCATCGCCCGCTGGCTTTCGCGTGTCGATGCCCATGAAAAAGGGCCCGGTTAAGGGCACTTTCCATTTCATCCGTGAACTGATGATCAGCTGCGGCGGGTGCGCGTGCCAGACAGTGTTTCGCCCTGCTTGTTGCGCAGTCCCCCGGTGCCGAACTTCTTGAGGAATTCCTCCTCCTTGCCATCGGCCAGAAGGCGGCACTGGTAAATCCAGTCCTCGCGCTTGATGCGCCCGTTGAAGCGCAGGTGATCATCCACCCAGGCCACCTGCTCCGCCGTCCAGGCAGCAATCTGGTCGAAATGGAAGAAGCCCAGGCTGTGCAGGATCTTCTCGTTCTTGGGGCCCACACCGCTGATGCGCTGGAGGTCGTCCGGCTTGCCGCCACGGGCGGCGGCGATGCCTTTTGGACGCTCCATCTTGCCTGCAACAGGCATGGCCGCCGCAACGGCGGGCGCGGCCTTCTCAACCACGGGCTCCATGACCGGACGGGCCACAGGTGCCGCCGGTGCATGAACCGGTTCTGCCATCACAGGTGCTGCAGCAGCGGGTGCTGCAGCAATGGGTGCTGCTGCGGGAGCGGCACGGGCGGGGGCTTCCTGCTCCACCGCGGCATCACTGCCAAACAGGTTGCGCAGCAACCAGCCAATGAAAACACCCAGCAGGTAGGCAATGAAAAGGGCAACGGCCAGTTCAATGATGTAATGCGACATGATTGTTCCTCCGCCTCAGCCGTTTTCGCCCGCGGGCGCTGTGCTGACCCAGCCACGCCAGATGCCGATGGCCGCCGCCAGCAGGAGCCATATCCAATTGCTGCTGAGGACGATTCCGAAATCGTGCCAGTTGAAAAACTCGTTCATCACATGTCTCCTACTTCACGATCCTGATTTCAACGCGGCGGTTCTTGGCCCAGGCCTCTTCCGTGGAAGCAGGGTCAAGGGGTTGTGATTCGCCGTAGCTCATGACCGTCAGGCGGCTGGCATCGACGCCAGCCTGCACCAGCATGTCACGCACCTTGGTGCCGCGGCGTTCGCCCAATCCCATGTTGTAGGCATCATCGCCACGCTCATCAGCATGGCCCGCCACTTCCACCGTGATCTTGGCGCAGCGCGGGTCCTTCAACAGGGCCGCATACTGGTCAACAGAGGTGCCAAAGCGCTCGGCAAAATCCACCTTGGCGTAGATGAAGCGCATGGGGAAGACCGTGGCGATGCGGTCGATTACGGCCGTGCAGTCATAGGGCCTGTCGGTCTTCGGCAAGGGCTGGTCCTTGGCGACAACTACCACTTCATCCTTGCCGGCGTCGGAAACGCTGCGGTCACGGGCGTCTGTTGCCGTGACAGCCACATCATAGCTTCCCGGCGCAAGCGCCTTGGGCAATGCGAGGGTCCACTTGCCCGCCGCATCCGCCGTCAGGGCACTGCCCGCTGTGCCGAGATCGGCCCTGAGATTGAGTGCAGGCACGTCAACAGTCAGGGTCTTGGTGCGGGCCGCATCATAGGTCCCGGTCACTGTGGCAACGTCTTCATTGCTTGAGACGGGATCAACGGTGGGAGCAGTGGGCGGCGTTGCGTCCACCACCAGGTCCTCATTGGAGGCATCGCTCACCACGCGGTCGGCATTCGATGCGGTTGCCACAACATTATACTTGCCATCGGCAAGGCCCGAAGATGGCAGCAGGGTCCAGTTGCCCTTGCCATCGGACGACAGATTTGCATCCGTGCCCAGGCGATAGGTGGATTTGCCGACGGTAATGGCGAGCTTTGTGGCAGCACCTTCCGGCCACGTGCCCTTGATGATGGGCGCCCCTGTGAGGTCCACCATCGGGGTGACTGTTGGCAAGGCGAGTGGCGCAGGTGGCGGCGTATCGGTTACTGCGCCGAGGCTGTGCCTCAGGCTGGGGTAGCTGGTTGGGCCTCGGCCTGCGCAGGTTGCGCACCGCCGCGGGCGCTGGTTGTGCCTCGGCTTTCCGGCGGGAAAGCCGTTGCAAGCGCATCTGCAGCGGGCGCCGCAGGTGCTTCCGCCGGCGCTGGGATGACGATTGCGTCCTTGGCGGTGAAGTTCGCCGTTCGCCGCATTCAGCGTGAAATCGATACCGTAGCTGCCGGGATCGAGTTTCACTGTGGGGGCGAAGGCAAAGTTGCCCTTGCCATCGAGGAATCGGCGCCTGCCCCAGCACATAATCCTGTCCGGCCAGCTTGGCGACAAACTTGGCCGTGTCTGATTCGGGGAATGTGCCGGTGATTGCATAAGGCCAGACGGCCCCCGCCGCGGGGGCATTCAGCACCGGCAAGGCCGGCGGCGTTGTATCTGCGGCGGCAATGACAATCTTGCCCGGCGCTTCGGCGGCCTGGCTGGCTTCTTCGCCGTCGCTCGCCGTGGCGGTCACGTCATAGGTGCCATCCGGCAAGGGCTGCGCTAACTTGAGCAGCCAGTTTCCGGCATTAGATGTCAGCTCCGGGGAGCCGGGCAAATTATAGGTGGTGCCATTGAGCGTGACGGCCAGGGTCTTGGCGACGCCTTCCGGCCAAGTGCCCTTGATTTCCGGCGTTGCGGTTGCGCCGGTGATCGATTCGATGGTTGGGGCCGCCAGCTTCACCGGCTCATAAGCGGTATTGTTGGCCACGGTGCGCACGCCATAAGTGGCGGCAACGGTGGCCATGGCCTCGTCCATGGCCTTTTTGGAATGGCTGGTGCCTGAGATGGTGGCATCGCGCCCATCCATGCTGACATTGGCCCATTGCAGGGCCTGATTCGCCGAAATCGCATTCCGGGCCTGCAGCGCAAGATCTGCAGGAAGGTTTGTTCCAATGCCCAAAGCGGCGGGAAGCAACGGCAGTCCCACCCCTACCAAGGCCCATGGGCCCCACTTTGACGGGCGACTTTTCAACATCTTCGAGTACTCCCCCAGTGCAACCGGGCCAGTGGAAAGCCAGCAGTCCGGTCTGCCTCATTGTTCGCGGAATTAAGCGGTTATTAGCATTTGCGCTGCCGGAACGCTAATGCAAAGCCAAGGAAAATCAATATTGTCCGGGGTTTTCCAGAAGATTTCGCGGGCCTGCGGAGCACTGTGGCAGGCTTGCCACATGTGGCCAAATTCTGGCTTTGGGGTGGCCTTGTGCGTTGACGTTAACGGGCTGAGGGGCGACAAGGTGACCGTGTGCGATGACTCGTGCATTGCCTTCCCAATTTTCTTGCAGGGGATCGGGGGGCTAATCCAACTCCAAAGTTTGGGAGAAACCAAATGAAAGTGATGAAGCTCGCTCTTCTCGGTACGGCTGCTCTGGCTGCTGTGTCGGTGAGCGCCCGCGCTGACGACGTCTCGGCCCTCAAGGCTCAGATCGAAGCGCTGAACGCCCGCATGGCTGCCTACGAAGCTCAGCCCGCGGTCCCCGCTGGTTACAGCCTCCTCTCCGTCTCCAAGGGCGATGCCCATTGGGTGTACGGCGTGGATGATGCCTCTGCCAAGGGCGACAAGGCCCACCTGATCAGCATCCTGCCGACCGCTGACGTTCCGGCCTCCACGACTGTGGAATGGTCTGGCTACGTCAAGGGCGCTGTGATCTGGCACGACGCTGGCGCTGTCAACAGCGCTTCGCAGTCTGACTGGACCTACGACGCTGTGGACGTCCGCACCAAGGCCGGCCTGTCGGTCAAGGGCTACACGGACACCGCTGTGGGTGAAGTCGGCGCCAAGATCGCCCTCCAGGCCAACACGGGCTGGAACTCTGCCAACGGCTTCCTCGATGGCACATGGAACGGCAAGAGCAAGTCTGCCGTGAACACCGACGGCGTGTCCGGCTGGTGGAAGATGACCCCGGAACTGACGCTCAGCGCCGTTCAGGGTGGTTCGCTCGCCGGCAACGGCCAGGGCTGGGATGGCGCCGGCAAGGCTGTGTTCCTGGGCGAAGACGGTGGCTTTGCTTGGGACGCCTCGCAGCTCCGCTTGGCCTATGCTTCCGGCCCGATCGGCGTTGCCATCGGCGTGGAAGATGCCAGCAACACCACGACCTCCAGCGCGCTTGGCGTTGCTGGCGAAGTGACCTATGCCGGCGACATGTTCTCGGCTGAAGTCAATGCCGGCTGGCAGGGCAAGGGTTCCTCCGGTCCGGAAACACGTTGGGTTGTTGATGCCGGCCTCGGCATGAACCTCTCTGACATGTTCTTCGTGTCGGTTGCCGCTGGCATGGGTTCGGGCCACTCGACGTCTGACGACTTCTCGAAGGTCAGCGCCGTTGCTCAGGCTCACCTGTCTGACTCGATCCTCGTCGAACTTGGCGCTGCCAAGACCTGGAACGAGGGTGCTTCGAACGACTTCCTCAACTACGGCGGCGGCATCTACTACAAGCCCGTCAGCCAGCTGACGATCGGTCTCGAAGGCGTGGTCTATGAAGGCCAGTCTGCAAGCTCCTTCCAGGACTCGACCCGTATCGGTCTCGTGACCGCCTTCTCGTTCTAATCCATCACGGATTGAAACAGGAACGGCCCGCTTCGGCGGGCCGTTTTCTTTTGGGGGACCTGTTGCAGGCGGCGCAGAGGCCGCCTGCTCCCGTCATGCCTGGGGATCAGGGCTTGTAGTAGGTCTGCTGGTCGCCGCCCTTCTCGCCGCCACCGGATTTTGCGCCACCATTGCCATTGCCCGGCAGGGTGTAGCCGCACTTCACCACCTTCTTCGGCGGGATATTGGCTGCGAAGTAGGATGACGTGATGCTCACCTTTTTGGTGGAGCAGCTGGCGGCGGAGGAACAATCTGCCTCACTGGTGATCATCCAGTTGGGACGTCCGCGCTGCTGAACGATGCGCTGGCAGCATTCGATCACCTTGTCCTTGCTGTTGGCATGGCACTTGAAGATGGCGGAGGAAGCCGATGCCTGGCTTTCGCCCGAGGCCATCACCAGGCCGCCGATGAGGGAAGCGGCGAAGGCCGCAGTGGCTGTCGTGGAAGTGAAGAAATTGGTCATTTGCGTAACTCCGTTTGACGTTCCGTTTGGAACCGATGGAGCAACCCTAGTCCAGGCCCCTTGGACCAGCGCTGAACGCGGCATTCACCTGCGGTTCACCCGTGCGACTGGTTAAAAAACCCTTCAATTTCTTCCAGGTTATTCCTCAGCATGGTACCACGGGCCTTGTTGCCGCCCTTTTCAGGCGCTATCCAGCAGCACTGGACCGGGATGAACATGAAGACAGCAATTGCGCTTTTGCTGTGCGCTTTGGCCCTCGCAGCCTGCGCCTCAAGCGAAAAAATCGATCTCGAAAGCCGCAACATCTCGGTTGACCCCAACGCAGAGCCAGTTGCTGGCGCCGCCACGGACACGGCCGAAGTGCAGCACCTTCTTCCTGTGGCGGGTCCCGCCTATGTCACCCTCAATGTGTCGGCAGAAGATTCCTTTCGCACGGGCAACCGCGCTGACCTGACGGCGATCACATCCGGCAGCGGCTATCTGGTGGATGGCTCCGGCATTGTGATGACCGCGGCCCATGTGGCGGTCAAACGCGGCAACCAGATCGCGGCGCGGGCCGCCAATGGCCGCATTTACACAGGCTCGGTCATTGCCATTGAGCCCAGCAACGACATGGCCATCATCAAGCTGCGCGGATATAATGGCGTGGCGGCCCAGCCTGCGGCCCCCGGCTGTGTGGCCAAGAATGGCCTGGTCTTCACCCTTGGCCGCCCCCATGACCAGGGCGACACGGCCCGCGTCGGCCGGCTGGACAGCTATCACTTTGGCCGCGCCGTCGCCTATGGCAAGTTTGGTTACCCCGATGCCCTGGTGCTGCGCATGGGCACCCAGCGCGGCGAATCGGGTGGGCCTCTCTTTGATGACAAGGGCCGGCTCATCGGCATGGTGGTTAGCACCCTGACGGATGCCAATGGCAATCTGATCAATCAGGCCCACGCCATCCCGGCGACAGCGCTGGCCCGCTTCCTGTGCAGTCAGACGCAATGCTCGCCGGGCTGGGCGGCGCTCTCCAATATCGCTTCGGACACCTGCAACGGCGCCTGAGGATCAGGGAATCAGCACCGTTGACCCGGTGGTCTTGCGGGCTTCGAGATCGCGATGCGCCTGTGCCGCATCGGCCAATGCGTAGCGCTGGTTCACCGGAATTTTCACCCTGCCGGATTTCACGATCTCCACCAGGTCACCGGCGGTTTCCGCAAAGTCCGCATCATTTGACGTGTAGGAGAACAACGTCGGCCGGGTGACGAACAGCGACCCCTTGGCCGAAAGCAGGCCAAGATCAAAGGCCTTCACCGGACCCGAGGCATTGCCGAAGCTCACCATCAGCCCGCGAGGGCGCAGGCAATCCAGCGACGTCATGAAGGTGGCCTTGCCAACGCCGTCATAAACCACGGGCACGCCCTTGCCGCCGGTGATCTCCTTCACGCGGGCCACCACATTCTCGGTGGAGGAATTCAGCACATAGGTGCAGCCATGGGCTAGCGCTACGGCCTTCTTTTCATCGCTGCCTACCGTGCCGATCACCTTCACGCCCAGGGCTTTGGCCCATTGGCTGAGGATGAGCCCCACGCCACCTGCCGCGGCATGCAGCAGGATCGTCTCGCCGCGCTTCACCTTGTAAGTGGCGCGCAGCAGATAGCGCACTGTCATGCCCTTCAGCATCATGGCGGCGGCGGTTTCATCGCTAATGGCCTTGGGCAACTTCACCAGGCGGTTGGCTGGAAAATTCCGCGCCTCCGCATAGGCCCCCAGAGGGCCAGTGCCATAGGCCACGCGGTCCCCCTCTTTCAGGCCCTTCACGCCGGGGCCGAGTGCCTCCACGACGGCTGCCCCTTCCAGGCCAAGACCGCCCGGCAGTGTAACCGGGTAAAGCCCGCTGCGGTGATAGGTGTCGATATAGTTGAGGCCCACTGCCTTCTGGACCAGGCGCACCTCGCCGGGGCCGGGCGGCGGCACATTCACATCCACCCATTGCAGAACGTCCGGTCCGCCGGTCTTTTCAAATCGAATCGCCTTCATTGGGCGGCCTCCACATCTTGTTCGCTGGCTTCTTCCCACATGCCAGCAAGGGCCTGTGTCAGCTTGCCGAACTCCATCTCCTCCAGCGGGATCATGCGCACATCAAGCACGGCAGCCTTGCCCATGAGGGCGCTGTAGCGGTGCTGGCCCCTGCCCTCGTCAATCAGGTCGGTTGACACAAGCACCGCCACCCTGTCTCCCGGCCTGCCGAAATGATCTGCCAGATTGTCTGCCTCATGCACCGCATCCATCAGCCTGTTGCGGTGCTTGCGGTCGTGCATGTCGAGCATGGAACGCAGCGCCTTGCAGGATACAAAGCCAAGGGCTGCGCCCTTGCGCATGATCACATCAATTTCGTTTTCGCCTGAAAAGCCCTTCACCTGCCAGCCGATTACCTGGCCAAACACGGCCTCGTCTGCGCCTGCGGTCATGGCCGCCAGCCAGGCCAATTCCTCCAGCCATGCGCCAGACAGGTATTTGCGGCCCTGGGCATCACAGATCTCGTGTCCCTTGTCAGTGATAATGGCGACGCCGCAGTCCAGCAGCACCCGCATCAGCGGCAGGCTCTCCTCAGGCAGTGGCGGGTTTTCCACGGGCACGTTGCGGAAATAGGAATCAGTGTTGTGGAGAATGCGGTCACGCAGCGTTTCGAAAACCGGATACTGGCTGGCAATAGCCTTGGAGACGGTCGCACGATCGCTCGCCCCAACGGTATCCTGGGGTTGGCCCTTGAACCATGCCCCGCGGCTGCGCAAAATGCTTTCGATCGTCGGCCCGCTCATGGCATGCTCATGCCTGATTTCGCAGCAATTTCATAGAGACTCAACATCCATGTCTTATCCGGTTTCCCCGCTCATCTCCCGTGTCGAGTTCCCGCCCATTGCCGAGGCTATGAGCTGGGTCCGCCAGGGGCCCCGAAACCGGGACCTGATCAACCTGTGTCAGGCTGTACCCAGCTATCCGCCAGCCCAGGCCCTTCAAGATGAAATCGGCCGTATCGCCCATCTGCCCCATACCGGCGGCTATACCGACATCTACGGCATACCCGCCTTGCGGCAAGCCTTTGCCGCCCACCTCTCCAAGGATTACGCGGCCACCTTGGAAGCGGGCCATGTGGCCATCACAACGGGCTGCAACCAGGCCTTTGCCGCCAGCATCATGGCGCTATGCAAGCCGGGCGATGCCGTCATCATGCCGGTGCCTTATTACTTCAATCATCAGATGTGGCTGACCATGCTGGGCGTGGGCATTCAGGCCATTCCGGCTTTTGGACCGGGCCAGAACCATCCTGCCGTGGAAGAGGCCCGCAAAGCGATTACGCCTGCCACCCGGGCGATTGTGCTGTGTTCGCCCAACAATCCCACCGGGGCTGTCTATCCGCCTGCCGTGCTGGAGGCGTTTTACGATCTGGCGCAAGCCCATGGCCTCGCCCTCATTCTTGATGAAACCTACAAGGATTTCCGCCCGGACCCGGCGCCTGCCCATGGCCTGTTCAACAAGCCCGGCTGGGAAGACACCCTGATCCAGCTCTACAGCTTCTCCAAGGTCTATGCCCTGGCGGGTTACAGGCTGGGTGCCATCACGGCGGGCCCGCGCGTGCTGCCAGAACTTGCCAAGATCCTCGATTGCATGACCATTTGCCCGCCGCATATCACCCAGCAGGCGGTGGTCTTCGCCTTGAGTGAACTCCACCACTGGAAGCGCGACAAGCTGGACATGATGGCGGCGCGCCTTGCCGAGTTGCGGCGCTGTTTCACCACGGCTGGCCTTGCCTATGAGCTTGTGAGCAGCGGCGCCTATTTCGCCTATGTGCGTCACCCCTTCCGCGGCACGGCGTCCAAGGCTGTGGCCGTGCGGCTGGCGCAGGATTTCGATGTGCTGTGCCTGCCCGGCTCCATGTTTGGCAGCGGGCAGGACGACTATCTGCGCATCGCCTTCGCCAATGTGGATTCCGCGCTCATGGCGCCCATGGTGCAGCGGCTGATGGAAAGCCAGTGAAAGGCGCGGTCGCCGCACAGCCTCAATACAATCCGTCGATCACAACGAAATTGCTCTTCGAGCGGGTGGCATTGGACGAACGCTGATCGGTTGTCACCACGGTCATGCCCTGGTGCATGCGCTTGCGGATTTCCTCACGCACCTTGTTGTCTGCCTGGAAGCGCTGGAGTCGCGCGGCGGTGTCCTCGCGGGCTGTCTTGCCAAAGCCGGCGGTTGACCAGCGTAGTTCCTGTTTCGCCGGATCATAGCCATGCAGCACATAGGCGGAATTGGCCACGGGCTGGCGGTCGTCGCGGATGGTCACCTTGCCGCTGGCCACCAGCCGGTCATTCTCAAAAACGCGGATCTTGCGGTCGGGGGCTGACACGACAACGCTTGTCTGCCGGGGCTGGGCGATCTGCCGTTCGCTATAGGCACTCTGCATGAGGGCTGCATCAACCGCGCCAAATTCCTGCCGCGCATAATTGCCGAGCACCATGCCGGGGTGCACCACATCCATGGGGAAGGTCCGCGCATCGGCAATCACCACCGTCATGCCAAGCCTGGTGATGCCAAACAGCATGGACGAAAACTGGATGGGCAACCGCACGCAGCCATGGGAGGCCGGATAGCCCGGCAATTGCCCAGCATGCAGCGCAATGCCGGACCATGTCAGCCGGTTCATGTTGGGCATGGGCGCATTGTTGTAGGTGGACGAGCGGTGGTTCTTGTCCTTCTGGAGAATCTTGAACACGCCGGTTGGCGTCTCATGGCCGGGCTTGCCGGTGGAGCAGGAAGACGAGGCCACACGGATGCCGTTGCGGTAGACATAAACGCGCTGGTCGGGAATGGAGACGATCACCACCATGGGGCCCGCGGGCGAGCGATCCGGAAACCAGTTGAACTCGCCGTTCTTCAGGTCTTCCGCATATTTGTTGACGAGTTGCGCCTGCGCCGCGGGGGCGGCCACGAGAGATGCAAGGCCCGCTCCGGCCAGCCCCAGAAATCCACGCCGGTCTGTGTTCATCGCGGTCCCCTTACAATGCGCCTTCGTCCGTCAGCGACATCACCTCAGCGACGATGCCATTTTTCACAAGGCATTGCCACTTGGCCTTCTGTGGGCCAACGCCAATGATGAAAGTGTTGTTGGCCTCGGACTCATCGTGACTCAGAACCGTGACAACACTGTTGTTGGTGGTCTTGGTCACAGCCTGCAGGCAGGCCTTTTCATCACGTGACCCCGTGCCGGCCGCAGGCGCCGCGGCGGCACCCTGGCTGGTCACCTGACACACGCCATTGGCGCGGTTCTTGCCCGTATAGGTGATGATCAGCTCTCCGCCATCCAGCGCGATGCTGGCGGTGAAGCCCTTGCGACTGGCCTCGTAATAGGTGTCGTTCACCTTCTTCACGGTGGCGGGCTTGCCGTTGAGCCGCACATGCCCCGCGCCATCGCCGGAAATACCACGGACCGGACAGCTGGCCTCAAAGGCGGGCATCTTGGCAAAAGCGGCCGTGGCAAACAGGGGGAGCACAAAGGCTGAAATGAGAAGAGTGCGATGAGACAACATGGAAACCTCGCGTGAAATGCAGCTGCAATTCGCTTGTGAACAGGCTCCCGGCGCAGGCAACTTTAGCGCAAACGGGCGGGCAGACAATTCAAATTGCAGATGAAGCGAGTGGCGACCCCGGCACGATTCGAACGTGCGACCTAGTGCTTAGAAGGCACTTGCTCTAGTCCAGCTGAGCTACGGGGTCGAAGTCAGGTCTCGGGCCGGGCGGGCAACCGGATCAATGGGTCCAGTTTTCCGTGCGGCCAAAGCGGAAATTGTCGGAGTAGGATTTCTTCTGCATGCGCACCGGCGTTTCGGCCTGCACCACATAGGCGATGCCGTGCTTCTTGGCGTAGGCTTCCGCCTCTTCACGCGTGTCGAAGGCCAGCTTCACCTGGGTGGTGGTGTCGGAAGTCGAGGTCCAGCCCATCAGCGGGTCGGCCACGCGTCTTGTTGCCTGCTCATGTTCCAGCACCCAGGCCTGCGACTTGCCCTTGCCGGACTGCATGGCGTTGCGGGAGGGTTTGTAGATGCGGGCGGTCATGGACACTTCCTCAAATATCAAGCACGCGAAAGGTGGTCGGGGCGGCGGGATTCGAACTCGCGACCCCCTGCGCCCAAGGCAGGTGCGCTACCAGACTGCGCTACGCCCCGACGATCCTTGGCAATGAGCCCGCTTAACCGATTTGCCCCGGTGCCCGCAAGGGTCAGGGCGCCACCGCCTCGGTGCGGAAAATCGGGTTGATGACATGGTCGCCACGCTTGATTTTCAAGCGCCTGACGGTGCCCGCCACCACCTCAACGACGCCCTTCACGGGCTCCTGCACGCTGATAGTCTGGAGCGACAGGGGTTCGGTGTTTTCAGCCACCGCGGCGATGCTGCCATCCTCCCGCACAAAGAGCATGTCGAGCGAGACATAGGTGTTCTTCATCCACATGGCGGCAGGCCGGGGCTGGCCGAAATCGAAGAGCATGGCCTTGTCCTCCGGCAGGCGCTGGCGGAACATGAGGCCACGCTCGCGCAGGTCATCCGTATCAGCAATTTCAGCGGTGAAGGTTGCCGTGCTGTCGGCGGTCACAACGGTGAGCGGCTCGATGCGGGCCGGTTCCTGCGCGGCGGCTGGAAAGCTCCACGCGGCAGCAATTGCGGAAACCGCGATGGCGAAGTTACGGAAAGCGCGAAGCACAGACATGGGCACACGTGTGTTCAGAGAATGCAGCAAAAATGCGGCTGAGCTTTCACAATCCCGGTGGGCTCAATTGGTGAGCGCCGGGCCGCCTTCCAGGGTGAGGCGCACTTCCGTGGCCATCTTGCCCTTGTTGCCATCGCCGTAGCGCACGTAGATCCACTGGTCGGGGATGAGTTCGGGCACAGCCGTTTTCCGCATCACTTCCATGTGGACGAAAATGTCACCCAGGCCTTCGCCCTCGGTGACAAAGCCGAAGCCGCGGGCCCGGTTGAACCACTTGACCTTGGCGCGCACCCAGCCGGTGGAGGGTGCCACATCCGAATGGGTGCGGGCCTTGCGTTCCACAGGATGAATTGCGGTGGAATGATCAACAGCCAAAACCTTGAGGCACTGATAGCCCTTCTGGCGGGCCACCACTTCGCATGACACGCGCGTGCCTTCCAGCGGGGCATCAAAGCCGTCCCGCTTCAGGCAGGAGAGATGCAGGAGAATGTCCGGCAGGCCATTGTCGGGAATGATGAAGCCATAACCACGCCCCACATCGAACCACTTCACCAAGCCATCCACACGGATGATGTTCACGCCCGGCTCGGTGATCACCTGCCCTGCTTGTCCAACGCTTGCCGGACTATCGAATTTTGCCGCCATACTGACCAACCCCAAGGGCACAGCCCCTGCCCAATCACAACATGTTCTACTGAAAATTAACCCTTTGTATAGAGGCATTGCCGGAGCAGTTGAAAACACCCATGAGGAATGCGGACCGCGCCTCGAAAACCTCGATTCCCTCGTGTTTTGAAAGCGTTTAGTGCCAAGGGCGGTGCAGCGTGCGCAGACCGCTGAACAGAGGTACTAAGTCGCCATGGGCAAAGCCGGTGTCACTGGACAAACGAATCGGCCGTGAGGCACACTTCCGGGCGACTCACTGTCTCTTTCATCCCCGGGGTTTCCATGAAGTATCTGCATACCATGATCCGCGTCTCCAACCTGGAGCAATCGCTCGACTTCTTCGTCAACATTCTCGGTTTCGTGGAACAGCGGCGCTACGAAAATGAAAAGGGCCGCTTCACACTGGTGTTTGTGGCCGCACCTGAAAGCCCGGACTGCCCGGTGGAACTCACCTACAACTGGGATCCGGAGGTTTACACGGGTGGGCGCAATTTCGGCCACCTGGCGCTCGAGGTGGACAATATCCATGACTACTGCGCGCGGCTGATGTCCAAGGGTGTAACCATCAACCGGCCACCGCGCGATGGCCGCATGGCTTTCGTCAAGACGCCGGATGGCATTTCCATCGAGTTGCTCAACAAGGGTGGCGCGCTGACACCTCAGGAGCCGTGGCTGAGCATGCCGAACACCGGCAGCTGGTAATCACCAGCGGCCGTCCACAAATTCCGCCTCGTTCTCCCCGGGCCAGGGCGGCATGGTGACGCCTACAATCTCCAGCGGCGCCTCTCCCGTGCAGCGAAACTGAAAGCTCGTTCCCACGGGAATGGAAAGTGAGAGACCGGGCGACAGCGCGGTCACCGTTTCCACATCCGCAAGCCTGCGCCAGATTTCGCCAGCGCCCTTGGTGACAAACCACAGTTCATCCACCGTGCGGTGGCGGATGGCCTTGGCCACCTGCCCCGGCAGGAGTTTGAAATGCGCCATGGAACCCCGTGACGTGCCCACGAGAATGCGCACCTCGCTGCCATCAGGCGCAAATACATCGGGAGCGGCAGGGAGGTGTTTGGTTTTCATGACCCAACGCTACACCATTCCGCGCGCCTGTGAAGTCAGGGCGTGAAATCAGGACGAAGTCCGCGGCACCCCACGACAGGGAATGGCCCGCGTCATAGACATCAATCGCCATGTCCACTTTCCGGTCACCATCAAGGTCAACCTGAAGGGTCCAGCCATCGAACGTCTCGATGGCCCGCGCCTGGCGGTGGTGCCCGCCGCGCTGACAAATACGCCATTGCTCCGGAAGGTGAACGTCGCAATGTTGAAGGCGGTGAAATCCAGCACGTCATCATTGTCATAGTCCTCGATCTGATCACGGCCCGCCATGGCCACTGTGCTGTCGGACGCCGCGCGATAGACAAACCGGTCTCCGCTGACCCCGGCACCCCCACGCAACTGATCAGCTCCCTTGCCGCCGTAGAGGAAATCCGCACCATTGCCCGCGTCCAGCAGGTCATTGCCATCGCCGCCGTGCAACTCGTCTGCCCCGTTGTTCCCGACAAGTATGTTTGAGCCAGAGTTGCCAACAATGAAATCATCGCCGGCACCACCACTAGCGCACTCAAAATTCTTGATGAAATCGAGGCCCGTGTTTGTTCCACTGGCCTGGCCGCCTGTGGCCGTGGGCCTGCCCGTGAGACTGACGGCCGCGGTGGTCGAAAGATTTATGAGCTCTGCCGATGTCGCGAGGCTGGCATCGTAAAGGTCGCCGCCTTCTCCACCGCGCACATCAACTGCGTCATTTGTTCCACCGTCCACATAGTCTGTGCCAGTGCCAGACGCAACGGACACCGCATGGAACTCGTCATCGCCGCTGCCGAGGATGTAGGTGTCATCGCCACTCTCATCCGTCACGATCTCCGTGCCGTCACCCGAGGTCAGCTTGTCATCGCCTGCCCCCAGGAGAATCGTGCTGCCAAGTTCTCCCTTCAAGGAAACGACATCGTTTCCGCCTCCAGTGATCAATCCGGCGACCGAGGCGACAGTGGCATTGATCGTGATCTTGTCGTCACCGGTGCCGGTGATGAATGACCCCACGAATCCGCCCGTCAGCGAAATGGTATTGTTTCCGTCGCCGGCATTGATCGACAGGAATTTGCCGGTCAGCGTCATCTTGTCACTGTCAGTGCCCGCCGTGATGTTACCGCTTGTGGCACTCGCGCTCGCCTTCACCGTCAGCACATTGGTGCCGCTGCCAAGCAAAACGTCACCCACCTGGGTGTGTTCAACAACGACGGTGTCATCACCGTTGCCTGCAGTGATCGTGCCAGCACCGCCTTTCACGGTGATGTTGTTCTTGCCATCACCCGCGTTGACACTGCCACCGGTGCCTGACGAGTTCGTGATCGTGATCTTGTCGTCGCCTGTTCCCGTTGCGACGGTCGATGCCATCAGCCCCTTGACCGTCAAATTGTTCTTGCCGTTGCCAAGGTTCACCGCGCCCGTGCAGGTTCCGTCAATTGTCACGGTGTCGTTGTCGTTGCCGGCGCTCAAGGTACTGGCGAATTGGCCTTTGAATTTCAGCACGTTGGTTCCCGCGCCAAGATCGACAGGCCCAAAAATCTTGCCGGTGATGGTCACCGTGTCATTGCCTGATCCCACCGTGACTTGGTTGAAGGTGCTTGTGCCATCCGAGGCCCCCAGGGTGACTTTGTTGTCGCCCCCGCCTGCCGCAATGACGCCGTTGACGGATTTTTTCACCGTGATCTGGTCGTTGCCCGCGCCAGTCGTGACGCCACCATTTGACGTATCGCCGATGACAACCACATTGTTGCCGTCGCCGAGATTGACGGTGCCATTGACATTGCCCTTGGTGTTGAACTTGTCGTTGCCCGCACCGGCCGTCACACCGCCACTGAGATTGGCAAGGGTTGATGAAATGCTGTTGTCGCCCTCGCCCAACACCACACCGCCCCCAAAGAAGCCGCTGAGCGTCAGCATGTCCTTGCCGCTGCCGCCGGCATAGCCTCCGGCCGAGCCTGTGCTCTTGAAAACATTGTCGCCATCCGACAGGCTCACAAACCCGATCTTGCCGGAATTGGTCACGGTGTCCTTCAGGGTTTTCGACGTGATGCCGTCCATGGTGCCGGAGTTGGTGAGTGAAAGGCCGCCAGCGGCTGACAGAAGGAGGTTGTTGACCAGCACATCACCATCAATGCTGCCACTGTTCTTCAGTGTGAAAGTGCCGGTCGATCTTGCATCAACGGCAGCTACGCCATTGTCATTGATGAAACCCTTGTTATCGAGGCTGATGGCAAAGCCCTGACCGTTCATGACCAGGGCGACGTCGCCTGAAATCAATCCGCTGTTTGTGATTTTCGCAGGCACATCCGCATATAGCCCACATAGCCCGCCGATAATGCTGCCTGTTGCGCCAATCGAGAAGTTTGAGAGGCCCGTGTAGAGCACGGGCAGCACCTGATTAGTCCCGGCATACAACCCCATGCTGGCGGAATCGGTTGTCGATATGAGGCCATTGACTGTGAGCGTATAGGTATCCGTAACAGCGTTGGCGATGAGCGTGAGACTCGTTCCAGCTGATGATGTGACCAACCCATCCTGTGTGACCGTAATTGGCCCAGACTTGGAGCCGCCGTCTGTCGGGTCGGACCACGTGTCTCCTGTCAGAATGTTGTTTGTTTCGTCGTAAAAAAAGGCCATGGTCAACTGCTCCGGTCACATTGCTCTTCAGACATGGCAATGCGTCGCGCACGTTGCAAATCGCGCTGCCTGTCTGTGCACCCTCGGGTGCAGACGCTAGTCAGCACATTACAGTTTGTCCATACTTTCGGAGGCCGTGCCGT
Organism: Hyphomicrobiales bacterium; assembly: GCA_046349175.1. Lineage (GTDB taxonomy): Bacteria > Pseudomonadota > Alphaproteobacteria > Rhizobiales > Aestuariivirgaceae > Aestuariivirga. The sequence continues at coordinate 16,763 of JAXMCS010000028.1, forward strand.
CAGGGCATCAGCTGACCGCCGTTCACCTCGATCACCTGCCCGGTCACGTAGCCGGAGGCGGAATCACTGGCGAGGTAGAGGAAGGTGCCGGTGCAGTCATCGGCCACGCCCAGCCGCTGCATGGGAATGATCTTGGCCGTGGCGGCGCGCTTCTCGGCGTTGGAGAAGCGATCGTGGAAAGCTGTGTGGATGGTGCCGGGCGAAACGCAGTTCACGCGAATGCCGTGCCCCACCAATTCGCGGGCGATGGTCTTGGTGAAGGCAGAGACAAAGCCCTTGGCGCCAGCATAGATGCTGCCGCCGGCGCTTGCCCCCTGACGGGCGGCGATGGAGGTGACGTTGATGATGTTGCCGGACTTCTGTTTGATCATTTGATCCGCCGCCAGGCGTGTGCAGTGAACAAGCTGGCGGCAGTTGAGATCGAAAACCTTGTCGATGAAATCATCGGTGAGTTCGGCGAGCGGTGTGCGGGCGACCAGGCTTCCGGCATTGTTGACCAGCACGTCGATGCGGCCCAAGGCGGCCATGGCAGCGGCCATCAGCCTGTCGGGTGCCCCCTGCTCCGTGAGATCGAGCTTGAGCGTCTTGATGCCCGCCGCCGCGATGGCCTTGAGTTCCTCACCGCCGCCCAGATACTGCGCGAACACCCGCGCGCCTGCCTTGGCAAAGCCCAGGGAGGCCGCCCCGCCAATGCCGGTGACGCCGCCCGTCACCACAACGGTCTTGCCCTTCAGATCATCAAACATGGGAAATCTCCACACTGGCAGGAGAAAGTGGCGCGCCCTACGGGAGTCGAACCCGTCTTTACAACGTGAAAGGCTGTCGTCCTAACCGATAGACGAAGGGCGCGCACAAGCGCTCCGGCGCAAACCGCCGAAGGCCCGCGCTCTATAGGTGGCGAAACCGGGCTTGGCAAGCGGTTCTGCGGCTTCTTATTTGACGGGCGCGGCATCCTCGATTTGCAGGCTGGGCTGGCGTTTTGCCCCCCATTCATCGGCCACCAGCCGCCCGGCGACATGCAGCGGAAACTGCCGTTCCGACAGCAAAAGCTCGCCCAGGTCGGTGCCCATGGCGCGGAAAGCGATGGCCCTGATTCGGGTGCCATCGGCGGCGGCGAGCGTGCAGCGCACATGGTCAGTGCCTGCGGCGTCGGCAAAAACCACGCGATGGGCCGGAAAAACAAACATGGGTGCTGGCTGGCCGGAACCATAGGGGCCTGCCTGCTCAAGAAGTTCGATCAGTTCCAGGGTGGCACCGGTCGCCGTCAACGCGCCATCCACCAGCAGGGCCTCATCGCGGTTGGCACCCACTTCCTCCGAGAGCTTTTCCTCCAGGAACTGGCGGAGATCGGCGAGCTTGTCGGCCTTGACTGTCAGGCCTGCCGCCATGGCATGGCCGCCGCCTTTTTCGAGAATGCCCGCATCGGTGGCCAGGCGCACGGCCCGGCCCAGGTCAACGCCCGCAATGGAGCGGCCCGAGCCCACGGCAAGGCCCGTGGCCTTGCTGAGGGAAATGGCAAAGGCCGGCAGGCGGAATCGCTCCTTCAGCCGGGCCGCCACCAGCCCCACGATACCGGGATGCCAGCCTTCCGCTGCCGCCACGATGACGGCAGGCTTGCGCTCCGTGCCCAGCGACAGGGCCGCCTGGGTGACGGCATCGTCCACGGCACGCATCTCCATCGCCTGGCGCTTGCGGTTCAGTTCATCGAGATTGCGGGCCAGATTGGCGGCATCCCCCCGGTCATCTGCCATCAGCAGCGCCAGCGCCTCATCGGCATGGCCCACCCGGCCCGCTGCGTTCAACCGCGGCCCCAGCAGAAAGCCCAGGGCATAGGTATCGGGCCTGCGCTTCAGGCCGCTTACATCGGCCAGCGCCGCGAGACCCAGGTTCTCACGCCGCGCCATGATCTTGAGTCCCTGCGTGACATAGGCGCGGTTGAGGCCTTTCAGCGGCACCACGTCACACACCGTGGCGAGCGCCACCAGTTCCAGCCACTGCAGCATGTTGGGCTCGGGCCGCCCTTCGGCATAGTGGCCCTGCTGGCGAAGTTCGCGGTTGGTGGCGGCGAGCAGGATCATCACCACGCCCGCCGCACAGAGGTGCCCCATGCCGGAGGTATCGTCCTGCCGGTTGGGGTTGATCACCGCATGGGCTTCGGGCAGTTCGGCACCCGCCTGATGGTGGTCCACGATGATCGTGGTGAGGCCCAGCTCTGAGGCATGGGCCAGCGGATCATGGGAGAGCACGCCGCAATCGAGCGTGAGCAGCAGGGATGCGCCTTCCGCCTTCAGGGCCTGCACGGCTTTCTGGCTGGGGCCATAGCCTTCCGTCACCCGGTCCGGGAGATAGAAATGGGCGTCGCTGCCCACGGCGCGCAGGAAGTGCAGCATGAGGGCGGCGGAACTCACGCCATCCACATCATAATCGGAGATGATGCCGATGCGCTCGCCGCCCCTGATGGCGGCAGCCAGGCGAGCGGCACCCTTTTCCATGTCGCGGAGCGCCGCGGGCGGCGGCATCAGCGTGCGCAGGGTGGGATTGAGAAAGGCCTCGGCCTCATCCAGTCCGACGCCCCGGCCCGCCAGCACGCGGCAGAGAATATCCGGCAGATCGTGGCGCTGGGCCATGGCCTCGGCCAGCCTGTTATCGGCCAGACGCGGCAGCCGGCTGGCCCTTGGCCGACCGGGTGACGTTGAGAAAAGCCGTGGTCACAGTCTCTCGATGCGGATCATGCGGGGTGTGCCCACCACGTGACCATCTTTGGTGATGCGGGCCATGGCCTTGCGTATGGCGGCTTCCAATGTGTCGTGGGTGACGAGAATGAAGGGCGCCACATCGCGGAATCATCCTTGTGGCTCTTGCCGCGCTGCACGATGCTTTCGATGGAAATCTTCTCGTCGGCGAGAATGCGGGCAATGGCAGCCACGGCGCCCGGCTTGTCAGGCAGTTGCATGGCCACATAGAAGCCGCCCTCGTGGGCCTTCTGCGGCGCGGCCTTGTAGGGCTTCAGGCTGGCCGAAGGCACGCCGAAAACTGGGCGGCGGTTGCCACGGGCGATGTCGATGATGTCAGCCACCACTGCTGATGCTGTAGGATGCGAGCCAGCCCCCCGGCCTTCCAGCATCAGGTCGCCCACGAAGTCGCCCTTGATGACCACGGCATTGAACACGCCATCGGTATCGGACACGCTCGTACCCTTGCGCAGCAGTGTGGGATGCACGCGCTGCTCAACGCCGCTCTCGTGGGCCACGGCCACACCCAAGAGCTTGATCTTGTAACCGAGGTCGGAGGCGTTGCGGATATCCTCAAGCGTGATCGCTTCGATGCCTTCGATGGCGATATCGGCGACATTCACCTGCGTGCCAAAGGCCAGCGAGGTGAGAATGGCAAGCTTGTGGGCCGTGTCGAAGCCGCCGACGTCGAAGGTCGGATCGGCCTCGGCGTAACCCAGCTTCTGGGCTTCGGCCAGCACGTCGGCAAAGCTGCGGCCCTCATCCATCATCTTGGTGAGGATGTAATTGCAGGTGCCGTTCATGATGCCGAACAGCTTGCGCACACTGTTGCCCGCGAGGCCTTCACGCAGGGCCTTGATGACGGGAATGCCGCCTGCCACCGCCGCCTCAAAGGCCAGCGCGACATTGCGGGCCTCTGCCGCCTTGGCGAGCGCCACACCATGGTGGGCGAGCAGCGCCTTGTTGGCGGTAATGACGTGTTTGCCTGCGGCGATCGCAGCTTCCACCGCGTCCTTGGCGGGGCCGGAGTCGCCGCCGATCAATTCGATGAAAACATCAATCCCCGCCCACTTCGCCAGGGCCACCGGATCATCGAACCATTCCACCTTCGACAGGTCGTGGCCGCGGTCCTTGCCCTTGGAGCGTGCGCTGACGGCTGTGACCTGCACAGGCATGCCGCCACGGGCCGCCAGAAGGGTGCCGTGGGTGCGGACAATGTCCATCACCCCCGTTCCCACGGTGCCGAGGCCTGCGATGCCGAGCCGGAGCGCATTTGTCATGGTGTTTTCAAATTCCTTCAGAATGCTGCGGGACTTATGGCCATGGCGGCCCGATTTGGCAAGAAAGGCGGGTCTGCCCACTTGTGCGGCGGTCAGCCGCGTCTAAACTACCCGCAACGGAGCCCGCGCCCAATGACCGATGTCAAATCCGCAAGCCTTGCTGCCTACAGCCTGCCCGACCCGGCGCGCTTTGCCCAGAACATGGCCAAGCTTTCGGAACAGGCTGCCAGGCTGGCCCAAACCCTGTCGGAGAACAAGGCGGAGGGACAAGCCGAGGCCGAGACACAAATCCTGCCCATGGCGCAGGTGAGTGAGACATTGGGCGAAGTCTGGCAGGCCCATATGGCCGACCCCAAGAAGTTCATGGAGGCCCAGGCCCAGCTCTGGGGCAAATACAGCGAGATCTGGAGCGCCTCCTGGGCCAAGGCCATGGGCATGCCCGCCGAACCCGTGGCCGCCCCTGCCAAGAACGACAAACGCTTCAAGGACAGGGACTGGAGCGAAAACAGCGTCTTCGATTTCTTCAAGCAGATCTATCTCGTCACCAACCAGTGGGCCATGGAGATGGTGGACAAGGCCGAGGGCCTTGATCCGCACACGCGGCAGAAGGCGCGCTTCTATGTGGAGAACATCCTCAACGCGTTTTCGCCCTCCAACTCCGCCATGCTCAATCCGGAAGTGGTGCGGACCACACTGATGAGCAATGGCGAAAACCTGCTCAAGGGGCTGGAGAAGTTCAATGAAGACCTGAACACCTCCAAGGGCCGGTTGCGTATCAAGCAGGTGGATGGCAGCGCCTTCAAGCTGGGCGAAAACATTGCCACCACGCCGGGCAAGGTGGTGTTCCGCAACTCGCTGTTTGAACTCATCCAGTATACGCCGCAGGTGCCGCGCACTTTCGAGGTGCCGCTTCTCATCGTGCCGCCGTGGATCAATAAGTTCTACATTCTCGATCTCACGGCCCAAAAATCCTTCGTGAAGTGGTGCGTGGAAAACGGACTCACCGTGTTCATCATCTCGTGGGTCAATGCCGATGAGGAACTGGGCCGCAAGAGTTTCTCCGACTACATGCGCGAGGGCTTCCTCACCGCGATTGATGCCGTGCAGAAAGCCACCGGGGCTGCCAAAGTCAACACCATCGGCTTCTGCATCGGCGGTTCGCTGGTGGCTTCTTCGCTCGGCTATATGGCGGCCAAGAACGACGACCGCGTCAACGCCGCCACTTTCTTCACCACACAGGTGGATTTCGAAAAGGCCGGCGACCTCTTGGTCTACGTGGACGAAGAGCAGGTGAAATGGATTGAGGAGCGCATGGCCGACAAGGGCTATCTGCCCGGCTCGCGCATGGCCGATGCCTTCAACCTGCTGCGTTCCAACGATCTCATCTGGTCTTACGTGGTCAACAACTACCTCTTGGGCAAGGACCCTGCCCCCTTTGACCTGCTCTACTGGAACAGCGATTCCACCCGCATGCCAGCGGGTGTGCATTCCTTCTATCTGCGGGAATGCTATCTTGAGAACAAGCTCTCCACCGGCCGCATGGTGCTGGACAATGTGCGCGTCGACCTGAAGAAGGTGAAGGTGCCGGTTTACAATCTGGCAGCGCGCGAAGACCACATCGCGCCACTGCCCTCCGTGTTCAAGCTCGGCAAATACTTTGGTGGCGAGACCACGCTGGTGGTCTCCGGCTCCGGCCACATCGCAGGCGTGGTGAACCCGCCCGCCGCCAAGAAATACCAGTATTGGACCGATGGCAAATCCACCACCTCGCACAGCGACTGGCTGAAGACCGCAACGGAACACGCAGGCTCCTGGTGGCCGCATTGGCTGGAATGGATCACCGCCAAGTCTGGCGACAAGGTGCCAGCGCCCGTTCCGGGTGAAGGAGCCCTGCCCGCCTTGTGCGACGCCCCCGGCACCTATGTGCGCGTGAGCGGCATCAACTGATCACTGGTGGTCAATGTCGGCCTGCACCACGACATAGGTCGAGGTGAATGTGGTATTGGCGCCGGGCGAAAGGGACGCCACATTGGCAGGTGCCGGCACGGGTGCCGTTCCCAGCCCCAGATGCGCGTCCGTCACATGCACATTGGCCAGCGTGACATTGCCCGTGTTTGACACAAGGTAAGTGTATTTCAGCGTGTCGCCTGCATCCACCACGCTGTTGCCGTTGAGATCGCCACCGGGCGCGAAGGCCCAGCTCTTGGCGATACCGATCGTGGAAGTCTGCGTGATGGCCGTTGTCACCGCGGAGGATGTCGTTGGGCCAACCTGCGCTGTGTTCATCGTGGCTGTGTTGGAGAAGGTGCCGCCAGCATCCATGTCTGTCTGCGTGGCCGTATAGGTGGCGTTGTAAACCCAGGTCTCGCCCACATCGATCCTGCCATTGCTGTTCGTGTCCCCGGACGCCAGCGTGGGGCCGGACGTCAGCGTGCGGGCGCTGGCATTGAGCAACAACGCGTCGGTCAGCGTGGGGCTCGTCAGCGTGCGATTGCCGGTGTTCACCACGGTGATGCCATAGCCCATGGTCTGGCCTGCGGCGGTCACAGGCGTGGGGCCGGTGGTGCGCGCCTTGCTGATGGTGAAACTGGCGGTGCGCGTGACATTGGTTGTCACCGTGTTGGAGGTGGTGGAGGCCACCTGCGCGGTTGTCAGTGTCGCCACATTGGTAAAGCTGCCGGTTCCGTCGATGTCAGACTGCGGCACGGTATAGGTTGCAGAATAAACCCAGGTTTCGGTGGGTTCGATGCGGCCATTGGCGTTGGTGTCGCCGGAGAGTGTCGGGCCGGAAGTCAGCGTGCGCGCCGTGCCGCCCAGCTGAAACGTATCCGTCAGCGCTGGCGTATTGAGTGTCTGGTTGCCCGTGTTCGTGACCGTCACCGTGTAGCCGATCACCTGCCCCGCCGCCGTGATGGGCGATGGGCCGCTCGATTGCGCCTTGACTAGCGTGAGCGAGGCCGTGCGCGTGACGTTTGTGGTCACCGTGGAAGAGGTGGTGGCCGGAACCTGCGTGGTGGTGAACGTGGCGGCATTGGTGAAGCTACCCGTGCCGTCGATATCCGTCTGCGGCACGGTGTAGGTGGCGGAATAGAGCCAGACTTCGCCCACATCGATGCTGCCGTTGCTGTTCGCATCACCGGACAGATAGGACGGGCCGGATGTCAGGGTGCGGGCGCTGCCCCCCAACTGGAAATTATCGCTGATCGACGGGCTGGTCAGGGTCTGGTTGCCAGTGTTGGTAATCGTCACGCGGTAGGTGAGCGTCTGGCCCGCGGCGGTAACGGGCGAAGGTCCGGAGAACAGCGTCTTGCCCACGGTCATGGCGGGGCTGCGGGTGACGGGTGTTGTCACCGTGTTGGAGTTGGTGGCCGCAACCTGCGCCGTTGTGTAGGTGGCGAAGTTCGCGAAGCTGCCGGTGCCATCAATGTCGGCCTGCGTCACCGTGTAGGAGGCGGTGTAGACCCAGACTTCCGTGAGGTCGATGCGGCCATTGCTGTTGGTATCGCCAGAAGAATATGTGGGGCCGGAGGTGAGCGTGCGGGCGGCAACGCCCAGCTTCAGCGTGTCGCTGATACTCATCCCGGTCAGGGTCTGGTTGCCGGTGTTGGAAATGGTAATCGAATAGCCAATCGTCTGCCCCGCCGCCGTCACAGGATTGGCGCCGGAGGACTGGGCTTTCACCACCGTCATGGAGGGCGAACGGGTGACCGCCGTTGTGACCGTGTTGGAGGTGGTGGAGGCCACCTGTGCCGTGGTCAGGGTTGCCACATTGGTGAAGCTGCCCGTGCCATCAATGTCCGTCTGCGGCACAGTGTAGCTGGCGGAATAGGTCCATGTTTCAGTGGGCTCAATGCGGCCATTGGCGTTTGTATCACCGGAGAGTGTCGGACCGGAGGTAAGGGTTCGCGCCGCGCCGCCCAACTGGAATGTATCCGTGAGCGCCGGCGTGTTGAGCGTCTGGTTGCCCGTGTTCGTGACCGTGACCGTGTAGCCGATCACCTGCCCTGCCGCCGTGATGGGCGACGGGCCGCTGGACTGCGCCTTGACGAGCGTGAGCGAGGCCGTGCGGGTGACGTTGGTGGTCACCGTGTTGGAGTTTTTGGAGCCGCCATTGGCCGTGCTGTAAGTCACCTGGTTGGTGTAGGATCCGGTGCCATCCATGTCGGTTTGCGGAACCGTGTAGGTGGCATTGTAAACCCAGGTCTCGCCCACATCGATGCGGCCGTTTGAATTCGTGTCACCAGAAGAGAGTGTGGGGCCGGAGGTGAGCGTGCGGTTGCTGCCGCCAAGCTGGAAGGTGTCTGTGGTCACCGCTGGCGTTGTCAGCGTGACATTGCCCGTGTTGGCCACCGAGAAAGAATAACCAATCACCTGCCCCGCTGCCGTGATCGGCGAAGGCCCGGAAGACTGTGACTTTGTGATCGTGTAGTTGGGCGACTGGGTGATGCCCGTCGTCACCGTGTTGGACGTCTTTGCGGCAAGCTGGGCGCAAGCCCAGGTGGACACGTTGGTGATGGACCCGCCTGTGTCGATGTCAGCCTGCGTCACCGCATAGGTAACGGTGTATATCCAGGTTTCCGTGTCCTGCAGCTTGCCATCCGCGTTGGTATCGCCAGAGGTGAGCGTGGGGCCTGAGGTCGGCGTCAGCGTGGTGGCATTCAGCTTCAGTGTGTCTGTGATGACAGGCGACGTCAGTATTGCACTGCCGTTGTTGTCCACCGTGATCGTGTAGGTCAGCGTGCCGGGGGCGGCGATGCTGCCGGCACTCACTGCCTTGGTGATCGTGAAATTGGGGTTGTCGTTGTCGTAGATAGTGAGGGTCGGCAAGGACCCCGTGGCCACGGCGGTGCTGTTATAGTTTGCATCGGCCACAATGGAAGCCGGCTTGCAGGAGTGTGTGCCCTCAACAGTGGCGTCGTCGACAGCAGAGACCGTCACGGTCTGCGGTGTCGTCCAGTTTGACTTGGTGAAAGTCAGCGTAGACGGAGAGAATGTGCACTGGGAAGCTGGCGAGCTCGCGCCAATGGTCACGACCATGCTGGCCGAACCAGTTACGCCGATGACGCTCGTGGGCACCACGGTGAAGGTGGCGGTGTCGGTGACGGGCGTGCCTTCCGTTGTTGTGGAATCGGTGATGGCAACAGTGAGGCCGGCATAGCCGTAGCGCAGCACGAATGTGCCCTGTGTGCTGCTGGAATAGGTATCCACCTGAAAGCGGTAAGTCGTTCCGGCCACGGCGTTGAAGGCGAGCGTGCTGCCGTAGTTGACGCTGACGGTGGAATTGCAGCCTGTTGAGTCGTCATCCGTCTGGACTGCCGTGAGAGCGTTGACAGCTGCACCAGTGTAGGCGGCCAGTGTGGTATCTGTTGCCGTTGTCGTTTCACTGGACAGGTTGCATGTGCCAATCGTGAAATAGCCGCTCGTGGGCGCGGTCCAGGAAAACCATTCGGACGTTGTGGGGGCACCGATGAAATTGGGTTCGCCGGTTTCACCGGTCATGCCTACGGTCGTTCCCGTGACCGTGCCACTGCTACCCGTCAGCGTGGTGCCGGGAAAATTGTCAGCCGCCCCTGCCCGCGCGGCAATGGCCACGAGGCCAAACAGGAAAATCAGGAATGGACGCAGTGATCGGACAGACATGACACCGAAAGACCAAACAAAGTGAACGACAATCGTTTAGTCAGTTATGGTTAATGAAGGCTTTCCCTAACGCTCAGGTTGAAAAGTCTCGTGATTTCAGGGTCTGACTTTGGCCGAGAACTGGGATATGGGGCATGCAAACCCATGGGGCCGGAGGCTGAACGTGTCGAAAAACAAATGTGCGCTCGGAATTGAAGTCTATGACCATCCGGCGTTTTCGGCATTCAGGCAGCAGTTCCAGGCCGAGTTGAAAGCCGCCGCAAAATCCGCGGGCATGCACCCCTGGGCCACCCCCGATGAGGTGATCGCCAAACTGCATGGCAGCGACCGGGAGAAGCTGCGCGCCCTGTTGGGGGCCAGTGCCCGGCGCATTTTCGAGGGCGGCATTCCCTACAACCGGCCTGGTGATGCCATTGCCAGCTTCGCCTCGTTCGTCATGCAGCTCGGCCGCGTGCCCAACCTTGGGCCGAATTATCTCGACATGCTCTTTCACGTCAAAACGTCGAACGAGCTGCTGGATCCCCTGCGCGTCTTCGTTTCCGACAAGGCCCATGTCAAAACCTTCGTCAAGGCGGAGCTTGGCGATGGTTATACCGTGCCAACCATCGCGCTTCTCGAGACGCCGGAAGAGGTGGATGCATTTGCCTATCCGGATGACTGCGCCATCAAGCCAACGCAGGCCTCGGGGCTGCGCATTCTGCGCCAAGGCGGGGCGGCTTTTGATCTGGCGACCGTCAAAAAGTGGTTTGGCGAGAACTATTATTTCACCTCACGCGAGGTCAACTACAACCAGTTGAAGCCGCGCATCATCGTGGAAGAGTTCATCCATGACTTTCTGGAACTGAAACTCACGTGCCGGGCGGGTGAGGTCAAATTCTCCAAGGTCTTGTCCTATGCCGGCAAGAAGAAGTGGATCAACTATTTCGACGTGGACTGGAACCCTCTCGATGTGACGGCACAATACGAGAGGCTGGAGAGTGGTGTGCCTAAGCATCCCATGTATGAGGAATCGGTCCGCATCGCACGGGCCCTGTCCCGCCAGTTCAATCAGGTGCGGATCGACTGCTATCTCTGCCCCGACCGGGTTTATGTGGGCGAGATCACCAACTGCGAACACAGCGGCCTTGTGACTTACCAGCCGGACAGTGCACACGGACTTTTGTCCCGGCTGTTCTTCACCTGAGAAAAAAGGAGCAAAAAAAAGGCCGCCCGGAGGCGGCCTTTGCAAATCGGGTTATGAAGCGGATTAACGCTTCGAGAACTGGAAGCGGCGGCGGGCCTTTGCCCGGCCATACTTCTTGCGTTCCACCGCGCGGCTGTCGCGGGTGAGGAAGCCGCCCTTCTTGAGGGCGCCACGCAGTTCCGGCTCGAAATAGGTGAGCGCACGGGCGAGGCCGTGACGCACGGCACCGGCCTGACCCGAGAGACCGCCACCAGCGACGGTGCAGTCGATGTCGAGTTCAGAAAGGCGGTTGGCGGTCACCAGCGGCTGCTGCACGATCATGCGCAGCACGGGGCGGGCGAAATACTGCTCGATCGCCTTGCCGTTGATGGTGATCTTGCCCTTGCCGCGCTTGACCCAGACGCGCGAGGTGGCGTCCTTGCGGCGGCCGGTGGCATAGGCGCGGCCCTGCTTGTCCAGCTTGGGCTTGGCGGGAGTTGCCGGGGCAGCCGCCGGAGCGGAACCGAGGCCCATGGCCTGGCCGAGATTGGCGAGTGTGGTTGCTTCAGCCATCGGAGTTTAGTCCCTTGCAGAGTTCTTGGCGTTCATGGCCTTCACGTCGAGCGTCACAGGATTCTGTGCCTCGTGCGGGTGGCTGGCGCCCTTGTAAATGCGGAGGTTGGTGAGCTGCTGGCGCTTCAGCGAAGCGCCCGGCAGCATGCGGCGGACAACGGCCTCGAACACGCGGTCAGGATGCTTGCCGTCGAGGTAATCCTTGGCGACGCTCCTTGATGCCGCCGGCGAAAGCCATGTGCCAGTAATACTTCTTCTGGTCGCGCTCTTGCCGGTGAACGGCACCTTCTCACAATTGATGACGATGACGTTGTCGCCGCAATCCATGGAAGGGTGAAGGTGGTCTTGTGCTTGCCGCAGGCAGTTGGCGATCACGGCGGCGGGCGGCCACAGCAAGGCCTTCGGCGTCGATCAGCACCCACTGCTTCTGAATGTCCGCAGCCTTTGCGGTATAGGTTTTCATCAGGTGTCTCTCGGGTTCACGTGTGTTAAACGAAAACCGCCCCGGCGAAGGGGCGACAATCGGGGGCGTCAGTAGTGTCCCCTTCCCGCCTTGTCAACAAAAAGCGGCCAAAACCAGCGATTTTCTTGTGTGGTATTATGCTACCTCATTACGGCAGTTTAAGCCTCAATTCCGCTGGTTAAGGTCGGCAAGCTCGATTAGAGTCGGCCAAAGTCGAGGGAGCGCCGCACATGCAGTACATTCAAATTCAGCGTTGTCGCAATTCTGGCGCGGCACGGGCCGCATCACCCGCCCTGCCGCAGTCGTCTGGCGGAACGGCACCTGCCAATCCGCCCGCGCCAGCGGCTGCACCCGCGCCGGCGGCTCCGGTCGCTGCCCCTGCTCGAGCGCACCCGCCGCACCGGCGGCACCGCCGCCCCGGCTGCTGCGCCAACGAAGGCGCAGCCCGGCAGATGGCGCTGGCGCGAGGCGCCCGCCGACGAGGCACACCACCTGACGGCGAGGATGTCCTGCCTGATCTCAGCGGCCAGGACGGCGAGGCCTGAGCGTGGGCGAAATCCCCTGCGTGGAAACCGTGGAATTGACCCCTGAGACGGCCCGCAAGGCGCTTGATGCCTATGTCATGGTTAAGGACAAGTACAAGGATGCGGACCTCGAAGGCTTCGAAAAACCTGCAGGACTTCGTGGACCAGGACCGCAAGGCAAAATTTCGAGGCCGACATCAAATCCTTCGGTTTCAACAATGTGAATGAATGGAACGTGGCCATGCCACGCTCAGCTTTGCCTATGGCAACCAGCGATGACCAGACGGCGGACATCAAGCAGCAGATCCAGCGATGTGCAGGCTGACACGACCATTGCCCAGGACATGCGCGACCGCATGGTGGAAGGCGCTCACCGCCATGATCCGTCAGACAACAACAAGAAGATCACCGAGGACCTGTCGAAGGATTCGGCCTACGCGGACAAGCTGAAGCAACTGGACCGAGCAGGAATAATGACGCTTCTGCGCAGTGAACGGCTGGGCGCTGTGCTGCGCCTGACGCTGGACGACGACGCAAGCCGCAACGCGCTTTCGAAGAGGAGATGATGGCGGCGCTCGTGGCGCTGGCGACAGGCGGGGCCCGGCATTGGCGCCATCATTCTCGCGGCGGCCGGGGCCCGTGTTCTGCTCAGCCGCAATCTCAAGCGAAGATCACGGCGCACCGCGGCGATTTTGGGCAGGCCGAGTCCTATTTCGCGCACCTGTTCAATGCCTGCGCCACTCTCATGCTGGCCATCACGCGCCACTGCTGCCCGGTGATTGCCGAGGTCAACACGGACGCGCCTCTGCCGCAGGCTGCCAGCTTGTGGCCACCTGCGACCTTGCCTACTGCGCGCCGCAGGCCCGGTTTTGCACGCCCGGCGTTTCCATCGGGCTCTTCTGCTCGACGCCCATGGTGGCCCTGTCGCGGACCATAGCACCCAAGCACGCCATGGAGATGCTGCTCACGGGCGACATCGTTGACGCAGCCTTTGCGGCGCGCGTGGGCCTTGTGAATGCAATTGTCGATGAGCCGGACCTTACTGCCCATGTGAACAGCCTTGCGGCCCGCATCGCGGCCAAGTCCCGCGCGGCGGTGGCCTATGGCAAGCGCGCCTTCAGTGAACAGCGGGTCCTGCCGCTGGCAGAGGCCTATGCCTTCACTGCGGGCGTGATGACGCGCAACCTGCTGGATGGCGCGGCCTGCGAGGGCATTGACGCCTTCCTCGCCAAGCGGGCGCCGCAGTGGCCGGGCACCCCATGATGAACCATGACAGCTATTCGCCTGATTATGTGCGCGGCATCCTTCAGGACGTGAAGACGATTGCACTCGTCGGCGCATCGGCCAACACGGTGCGGCCCTCCTATCTGGTGATGAAGTATCTGCAGGAGAAAGGCTACCGGGTGATCCCTGTAAACCCCGGGCTGGCCGGGCAGACACTGCTGGGTGAGCCTGTTTTCGCCACGCTGGCCGATATCCCCGAACCCGTCGACATGATCGATATCTTTCGCAATTCCGAAGCGGCGGGCGGCCTCACTGATGAAGCGCTGGCCCTCACCTCCCTGCCCAAGGTGATCTGGATGCAGTTGCAGGTGCGCAACGATGAAGCCGCGGCGCGGGCTGAAGCCGCTGGCCTGCGCGTTGTCATGAACCGCTGCCCCAAGATGGAATATGGCAAGCTCTCCGGCGAATGGGGCTGGGTGGGTGGCGATCCGGGCTTCATTTCGTCGCAGCGCCAGCAATTGCACCAATCTGGCCGCATGCAGAGTCTGGGACTGGGGCCTGCCAAAAAGTCATGACCACAGCGCGACAGATTTTTGCCGCTCTTGCGTCTATGCACTAAACTCGCTCACTGACCGGAGAGACTCACACCATGGCATCCACGCAAACCACACGATACAACACAGTCGCCATCATCCTGCATTGGCTAACGGCGCTCATCATGTTCTACATGCTGGTTTTCGGCGAAGACCTGATCCGCCGCCCGCGCACCACACCGCTCGCCTCTGATGATTGGGGGCCGAACACCCATGCGTCCTGGGGCCTGGTCATTCTGCTTCTCACGGTGCTTCGCATCGTCTGGCGGCTGACCCATGAGACACCCGCCCACCCCGCCACCATGAAGCCCTGGGAGATCAAGCTCTCGGCCATCACCCATGGCCTGCTCTATCTGCTCATGTTGGGCATCCCGGTGCTGGGGCTTTTCGCCTTCGCAAATTACGCGCCGGAACATGCCAATGCAGATGCAACTTTCTTCAAGCTTTTCTCGGTGAACTTCATGCCCAACCTGGGGGGATGGACGGAAAGCGCACACGCCATTTCCACCAAATTGGCCTGGGCGCTGATCGCGCTTCATGTGCTGGCGGCGCTCAAGCACCAGTTTGTCGACAAGGACAATCTCATGGCCCGCATGCGGCCGGGCCGCGGCTGACAAAGCCGCACGAGAGCGTGACAAATTTTCGAACCGGCTTTCGGGCCGGTTTACTTTTTCTTACTCGACAGCCCAAATCACCTGTTCCAAGCTATCCGCGATTGACAACAGGAGGTTTCAAATGTCCGAGAAGA
>JAXMCS010000029.1:0-30124 GCA_046349175.1 Hyphomicrobiales bacterium
GAGGTTTGGGCCGCGAGACGGAATCCCGCTTGGACCAGGCCAACGTGCTGCAGCGAAGCGGGATTCCGTGTCGCGCACGCCGCATTGCTGGCCGCAATGCTCAACGCTGCGCGTTGGTGCTTGCACGGAATGACGGAAATTTGGTGTTGCCGTGGCTCGGCAACCACCCCACCCGGGTGAGGATGGAAGAGAACCGACATGGCTGAATTTGCACTTCCCAAGAACTCCAAGGTCCAGCAGGGCAAGACCTGGCCCTTGCCCACGGGCACGAACATCCGCGCCTTCAAGATCTACCGCTGGAACCCGGATGACGGAAAGAACCCGCAGGTCGATACCTACCATGTGAACATGGATGAGTGCGGCCCCATGGTTCTGGACGCGCTGATCAAGATCAAGAACGAGCAGGACCCGACGCTGACTTTCCGCCGCTCCTGCCGCGAGGGCATTTGCGGGTCCTGCGCCATGAACATCGACGGCACCAACACGCTCGCTTGCCTCAAGGCCTGCGATGACGTGAAGGGCGATGTGAAAATCTATCCGCTGCCGCACATGCCAGTGGTGAAGGACCTGGTGCCGGACCTCACCCGCTTCTATGCGCAGCACCGCTCCATCGAGCCCTGGCTCAAGACCGACACGCCCACACCGCAGGCAGAGTGGAAGCAGAGCAAGGACGAGCGCGAACTTTTGGACGGCCTCTATGAGTGCATCCTCTGCGCCTGCTGCTCCACTTCGTGTCCAAGCTACTGGTGGAACGGGGACCGCTATCTCGGCCCTGCGGTTCTCTTGCAGGCCTATCGCTGGCTCATTGACTCGCGCGATGAAGCGACAGGTGAGCGCCTCGACAATCTGGAAGACCCGTTCCGGCTTTACCGCTGCCACACCATCATGAATTGCGCCAAGGCCTGTCCCAAGGGCCTGTCGCCAGCGCGCGCCATCGCCGAAATCAAGAAGATGATGGTGGAACGGAGGGTGTAGTCCCATGCTGTTCGCGATCCTCGCCCTTCTCGGGGGTGCCGCTTTCTGGTGGTGGCGTATCAAGGCAATCGGCGATGCGGCAAGTGACGTGCATGATGCCGCCGGCCGCATGTGGGGCAAGTACAAGCGCAAGAAATTCCTCGCCAAGGTGAACGACTCGCTGCTCAACGTGATCGATGATCCGGCAACGGCGGCGGTGATCCTCATGCATGCGATCCAGACGGAAGATGGCTTGTCGGGTCCGCAGGCAGAGCATGTGCTGCGCGAGGAGGTGACGGGCACCATGGGCATAGCCGATCCCACCGAGATCATCACCTTCGGGAAGTGGACGGCAGGCCACGCGGATGACGCTTCCACCATCATCCGCCGCTATGGCGACCTCTGGAAAGACAATCTCACACCCGCCGAACGCAACGATCTGGTTGGCATGATCGAGCGGGTCAGCGGCAACGGCGGCACCGCACTCACCACTGCACAAAAGGCCCGCATTGACCGGCTGAAGCAGCGCCTCGGCCTGCAGGTTTGAACGTGACATCGCACACACCCTATGACGGCTCGCACAAGCCGTTCACCATCGGGCTTGCGCCGCTTGATCCAGCGGTGTGGCTGGAGGTGGATGACAAGCTCGCCGCATATCTGACCGAAAAGCGCAGGCTTTATGGCAGTGGTCCGGGCGATGTGATGGCCGCGGAAGCGGGCACGGAGGAGGCCCAGCAGGAAGTCTTGGACCTCGTGGTGGAGCAGGTGTTGCGGCATGTTCCCTCACGCTATGCCCGTGCGGGCAACTGCATGGTGATTGATGGCGGTGTCTTCAACGTGGCGCTTGATGATAAGGGCCTGCCGCCCATCGCGCGGGCCGCCTTGCTGGTGCAGGAAGATTTTGTGCTGCTGCGCAAGTCGGCAGAGGGCTGGCGCATTGTGGCGGCGGCCCTGTGCTTCCCGTCGTCGTGGAATCTGCGGGACAAGTTCGGCAAGCCACTGCATGAAGTGCATGGGCCGGTGCCCGGTTTTAACGCGGGCACGCGCAATGCCGGCATGCTGGAGCGCATGTTCGACAATCTGGCAGCTGATCGCCCGCTGCTGCGTTGGAACTGGTCACTCTATGGCGGGTCGCCGCTGCATCACCCGGCTGCGGGCAATGGCAACAAGCGGCGCTTTGGCGAGGGCGATGACATTACCGGCAAGGTGACGCTGCGGCTGGAACGGCAGACGCTGCGCAAGCTGCCGCGGAGCGGCGACATGCTGTTCACCATCCGCATCCATCTTGATCCGCTGGAGGTTCTGGAGCGGCTGCCGGACGGTGCCCGCCTGGCCCGCGCCATAGACGCCCAGATTGCGGCGCTGACCGTGGACGAAGTCACCTACAAGGGCCTGGCCAAGGAGCGGGAGCGGCTGTCGGCGCGGTTGCAGCAGATCGCCAATGGTCCGCTCACCGGTTTGCGGGCGGAGATCGATGGGCTGGATTCAGAATTGATCAGCCTTCTGGCGCGGCGCTTTCAGGCCGTGCAGCGCGTGGCGGCGGTGAAGGCAACCCACAACATTCCCGCCGCTTTGCCAGAACGGGTTGAAGAGGTGGTCACGCGGGTGAAGGCCGAGGCTGCACGGCTTGGCTTTCCGCCAGACACGGCAGAGCGTCTGTGGCGGCAGCTCATCGCAGACATGATTGCCTACGAGGAGCAGCAGCTCGGCGGCTGATGTCAGCCAGCGGTGGCTTGCGGTGCTTTGGCCTGGGCCGCGTCAGCGGGTTTGGCATCCGCCGGCTTCGCATCTGCTGGGGCGCCATCCTTCTTTTTCTTCAGGTCCTTGGGTTTGACTTCCTTGAAGAGGTCAGCGCTCTTTTCGGGAACTGCGACTGATACTGCGTGGTGCAGGCGGTGAAGCTGTCCCACAGCATTTTCATGCCGTCTTCCTTTTTCACGCCCTCGGTAATCAGTTTCTCGTCGAGCTTGGGAAATTTGATCTTCTTTTTCTTTGCCGCGAAGGACACGAAACCCGGGTGCGCCGCCTTGACTGAAGGATCATCCTTGAACACGGCAGCCAGGGTTTTCGATTGGCAACCGCAGACTTCCAGCGGCACGCGCGTCATCTTCATGTCCTTGCCGCTGATCTGGAAGATGGGCATGCGCTTGCCCTTGAGATCACGGGCGCAGACGCTGAAGGCATATTGCTGCTTTTCGTTCAGCTTCATTTCCTCGGAGATGCGGCTGATTTCGCCGCTGTCACCACAGGCCGCCGCCAGAATGAGTGCCGCCGTGAATGCGAGAGCGCCTGAGCGCCCGACCACATGAGCTGTCATTTTCCAAACCCTTGCGCGCAACCCCACCGGTTTGCCTGCGCTTCATGCAGGTTGCATAGCGGAGGAAGCTTGCGGGCGGTTTGCGGGGCTCTCGCATTTTTCATGTTTAGGAAAGGATGCGTTAACCGTGCCGCTTCAGCCCAGCGGAGAGGTATTCACAGAGGGCGCTGGTCTTGCGCGTGTAGTCCGTGCCCATGTCCTGCGCCAGCGGCGTGTGGCGGTAGTGAGCCGATCCAGGCCACCAGCAAGAGGCGCCGAACATCACAAAGGTGGGGATCTCGGCTTCATCGGCGGCGGCAAGCGCGGAGCAATCCGGCGATAGCCCATCTTCCAGTGGTGCAGCAGTTCGGCACCTGCGGCTCGTGTTCGTAGAAAAGAGACAGGCGTTGCCGCATCATACATGAACCAGGAGAAGCCGCAGTCGTCGAAGTCGATGACTTTCACCGTTTCGCCATCGACGAGCAGATTGGCGAGGCGCAGGTCGCCATGCACCAGGCCGAAGCGCTGTGCGCCCTTGCCATAGGCCGCAAGGCGGGTGGCGATGAGGCTGGCAGTGCGGGTGAAGAGTGCTTCGCTCGAAGGGTCGAGGCCCATGCCATCGCGCCAGCGGCCCCAGTGGGGGCTCTCATCCCCCAGGGCCGTTTGGAAATCCCAGGTGAAGCGCGTGAACCAGGGTGGCCGCTGCCATGTCTTCACGTGGGCATGCATGCGGGCGGCGGCGCTGCCCAGCACTTCAAAGGCGGTTTTGAGATCATCGCTGATCTGGGGTTCGCGGCCTTCCTCCCACAGAAAGAGCACGGCATGCCGGGGCTCGGCTTTGGTGTGCTGGACATGCTGGATCCATTCACCATCGCGGCCCGCCACGGGCACCGGTGTTGTTGCGGCCCCATCGCGGCGGAGCGCCGTGGCCCAGGCCAGTTCAGAGGCAATGGCCGCAACACTGTGATAGCCGGGACGGTGCAGGCGGAGCGCCCAGCGGCGGCCATCGGGTGCCGTCACGCCATAGGTGGCGTTCTCGGAGAGATTGATGAGAGTGAGCACGCTTTGTTGCGGCACATCATAATGTGCGAGGGCCGCCCGGGCGAGAAGGTCGAGCGGTTGCAGGGCATCGTCTTTGGCAAGCTGGCTGTGGTCGGTCACGGGCTGGCGATAGGGGAAGTCGATTGGGGCCGCAACCACCTGCGTTGTGGGCCGTTGGCTTATTCCGCAGCGGGCTGCATGCCGGTGTCAGCCGGGGCATGCAGGAGGGTGGGGGCCTCGATCATCTGAAGCCCTTCCAGCCCCGCGCCCGCAATGCTGGCCATCACCATGCGGGCCAGTTGCTGGCCGGCCAGATGGAAATTCTCCTAAATGGCAATGACAGCGGGTTGTGAGGCGATCAAGGTCTGGGTGACTGGCTTGGCCACAAGATCATAGTCGCGGCCAATCTCCAGACCGCCTTGCTTGAGGCCGGCGATCATGGCGAGTGCCACGCTGGAGGATACGCAGACGATGGCATCCGGCGGCTCACGCAACTCAGCGAGGCGGCGCGCCGCGGCAACGATCTCGGTCACGGGGGAATCCTTATCGACGGTGCCGTTCAAGTATCCGTTGACGCCGTATTCGCTGAGGCCCCGGTTAAAGCCGTTGAGCGTGTGGTGGAAGTAGTTCAGTTGGGCTGGCGGCCCCACCAGCACAGCCGCTGGCGCCCGCGCGCATGGAGCAGGCGAACGGCCTCGAAGGCAAAGGCCTCGTTGTCAAAATCAAAATAAGGATGCGCAATGGCCATGTCGGTGGGCCATGGGTGGCGGTAGCGCATGTTGTTCACGAGATAGCGCACGGCGCGGATCATCTGGCTGGGTGCGCGAGATGATGACGCCATCGGCCGAGTTTGTTTCCACAATGTAGCGGATGGGCTGTATGGGATCGGACAGGAATAGGGGGCCAGACCAGATGATAGTTGCGCCCTTCAGCGCCTCGCTGATGCCATAGACAATGGCGGCGAAGAAACCGGAGCCACCATCTTCCGCATTGAGGACAAGTGTGATGACATTGCTCTTGCCGTGCGCAGACGCACGCCGGCGCGATTGGGCCGGTAACCTGCCCGTTGGGCCGCCAGCTTGACACGCCTGCGGGACTACGGCACCCGGGCTATCCCGCAAGGCCTGGCTGATCGTGGGACACACCGAGGCCGGTGATTTTCGCGAGAGATTTCAGCGTGGGCCGCTTGTCGCCGGGTTCAGACATGGTGGTGGAAGTTACACGCTTTCTGAAACGATTCAATTCCGCAATTTTATGTTGCATCGCAATATTTGAGCGCCATTCGCCTGAAACTGAATCGTTAAAAATTTGCAAATCTTTCACTAGCCTTCCTTACCCAGAAAAAATGGTATGGAACTGTCATGGGTCTGAAGAAATGCTTGCCGGTTTGGCCATGTCTGCATCGGGTTGTTCGCAGCCGGTGCGGCCCACGCCACGGACATTATCAGTTTGTTACTGGTGGACGTCTGGTGGCGAAGCCGCCGCCGTTGCCGAATTCGCCAAAGCCGGATGCGAGCGGTGCGATCACTGGGTTGACGGTGCCATCGCCGGTTCGGGCGACGTGGCCCGCCCGATCATCATTTCGCGCATTCTCGGTGGCAACCCCATGGGCGCCACCCAGCTGAACCCCGCAAGGACGCCGATGACCTGATCGCTGCCGGCCTGATCGAAGACATCACCGACGTTGCCACGGCCGGTGATCTCGGCCAACATCTTGCGTCCCAAGAGCCAGCTGGAAAGCTGCACCAAGGACGGCAAGGTCTATTGCGTGCCGGTGAACCTGCACTCCGCCCAGTGGATGTGGACCAACCGCAAGGTGTTTGAAGATGCGGGCATTGCGCCTCCGCAAAACTGGAACGAGCTGGTTGCTGCCGCTCCCAAGCTGCAGGAAAAGGGCATTCAGCCGCTCTCGCTGGCCCAGGGCTGGCCGGTGGGCCTGCTTGTCAACGACGTGGCCGTGGCACTCGCTGGCGTCGACAACTTCGTGAAGGTTTACAAGGACCGCGACGTGGCTTTGGCCAGCGGCCCTGAATTCGCCAAGGTGTTTGACGCCCTCGCCGCCGTGCGCCAGTTCGTGCCTGCCGACAAGATGGTTCCCCAGTGGGAACGAAGCCGTCGCCCTCGTGATCCAGGGCAAGGCCGCTGCCAACATCATGGGCGACTGGGCCGGTGGTGAATTCCAGGTGGCCACATGTTGCCGGCAAGGACTATGACTGCCTGCCCGGCCTCGGCATCAGCCGGTGCTGAACACGGGCGGTGACGTGTTCTACTTCCCCAAGAGCAAGGATCCCGCCGTGACGGCTGCCCAGAAGAAGATGGCTGCCACGCTGGTGACCAAGGAAGTGCAAGTGGCCTTCAACCTGAAGAAGGGCTCGCTGCCGATGCGCCGACGTCGACCTGTCGGCGGCCAATGACTGCATGAAGAAGGGTCTCGAAATCCTTTGACCATTCTTCAGCCGTCTTCCCGAACGACGTGCAGATGATCGATCGTGACTGCTGAACCAGATCAACGATCTGTTCACGTCGTTCATGGCCGATCCGAAGATGTCGGCTGCCGATGCGCAGGCCAAGTTCGCGGCGATCATCCAGAACGCTCCGAAGTAAGGCCTCTACCAGTAACAGAACCAGACGTGCTCCCCGCGCTTTCTGCGCGGGGGGTGCGCCCTTACCGCATCTTGCAGATGGCGCGACACGTCACGCCTTTGGACGGACCTTTTTCAAGCCCGGCAAGCGCTGGCGCTTCTTGGAGAGTGGCACCAAGACATGGCCAATGTTTCCATCAACCCGCGTTTTGTTCTCACGCCGGACCGCATTCCGGCGGTCATTGTTTATTCCATCGCGAGCGCGATTGCGGCCGTCGCTGGCCTCCTCGCCCACCGCCTGTTCGGGCACTGGGCTGGCTGGTGGACAGCAAAGTCAGCGGTGGCGGTCTTCCTCTCTTTGCCGCTGCTGTTCTTTTGCATTCAAACTGCTGATTGCCGCCGGTGCGGTTGGCGCTCCTTTCGCTGTTCGGCAAGCGGGCCGCACAGGACAGCTTTGAAAGCACTGCGCCGTCCTGCCGCGTGGGTGACTGAGTTTTGCACTCGCCATGGCGGCCTCGTTCCTGCTCGGCTTTGGCTGGCAGACCTGACGGAATTCAGTGGCGTGGCCGGGGCCTCGTTCTTCACCGTGCTCGCCGGAATTGCCTTCAGCCTGCCTGACATTCCCTTCCGCAAGTTCAGCCACAAGGCAATCTATCTCGCGGTGATACTCGTGATGTTCCTGGCGGTGATGTTCTCCGCCTCATCATCCACATTTGCGGCACCATCCGTGAACTGGCTTCCTGCCGTTCTCGGGCTTCTGACGGTTGCCGTCTCGACCGGGCTCGTGATCTGGTTTGCGCCTTACGAAAACCAGCAGTCCAAGTTCGGCTCATTCGTGATGATCCTGATTGCGCTGTTCGTCTTCGTCGGCGGAACCATCTGGACTGTGGCCTTCTCCTTCACGTCGATCAAGATCCTGCCGCTCTTCACGCCGGCGGACTGGTGGGAGAAGTTCAACGGCTTTGCCAATTATTCCCGCCTGTTCAACACCAGCCGCTGGATGGATTGCCCAGCCCTGTCGCAAATCGGCAGTGCCGGCTGGGAACTGAAATGTGCGGGCTCCTTCCCCAATGTGGTGACCTACGCCATCTGCTTCATTTCCGTGGTCATGGTCCTCGGCTTCATCATTGCCGTGCTGATGGACCAGAAGATCCGCGCCGAAGGCATTTTCCGCACCATCTATCTCTATCCGTTCGCGCTGTCCTTCATCGTCACGGGCCATGTCTGGGCCTGGATCTTCTCTCCCGAATACGGCTTGCAGAAGGCGGTGCGCGCCTGGGGCTGGGACAGCTTCTCCTTCGGCTGGATCGCGGATCAGAAATTGGTGATGTATGCCATCGTCATTGCCGGCGTATGGCAGGGCACGGGCTTTGTGATGGCGCTGATGCTTGCGGGCCTGCGCGGCATTGACGAAGAAATCTGGAAGGCGGCACGCATCGACGGCATTCCCACCTGGCGCACCTATGTGCAGATCGTGCTGCCCATGATGAAGCCGGTGCTGGTGACAACATTTGTGTTCGTGGCCTCGGGGGCCATCCGCATCTATGACCTGGTGATTGCCACGACAGACGGCGGGCCGGGCGTGTCGTCCGACGTGCCTTCGCGTTACATCTACCAGAATTTCACGGCCAATCTCGGCCAGTCACTGGCGGCATCCACCGTGATGCTGCTGTCGATGGCCCTCATTCTCATTCCCTGGATCCGGCTGGAATTTGGCAAGAAGGGCTGACACATGACCATGGATGCAATTACGCCAGGCGCACCCTGGGGCCCCAAGCCGAAAAAGCTGATCACGCTGCCACGCTTTGTCGTGTATTCGGTACTGATCCTGTGCTGCGTGTTCTTCCTGTTCCCGCTCTACATCATGGTGATCACGTCGCTGAAAGACCTTGATGCCATCCGCGAAGGCAACCTCTTCACACCGGCCAGCAACTGGACGCTCTATCCCTGGGACAAGGCGCTGTTCCACGCCTGCACCGGCCTTTATTGTGAAGGCATCACGCCGGGCTTCATCAATTCGCTGAAGATCACCGTGCCATCAGTGATCGTTTCCATCGCGGTGGCCTGCATCACCGGCTATTCGCTGGCCAACTGGCCGTTCAAATATTCGGAAGTGTTCTTCACCATTTTGCTTTTGGCCAGCTTCATTCCCTATGTGGTGATGATCTATCCCATCGTCATCATCACGCGCTGGCTGGGCATTTTCTCCACGCTGCCTGCTGTGGTTTTGGTGCATACGATCTTCGGCCTGCCGCTTCTCACGCTTTTGTTCCGCAACTATTTCGCCTCACTGCCGCAGGAGCTGTTCAAGGCGGCGCGCGTGGACGGGGCGGGCTATTGGCGCATCCTGTTCCAGGTCTTCCTGCCCATGTCGATCCCCATCATGACGGTGGCCGTGATCCTGCAGGTGACGGGCATCTGGAACGACTTCCTGTTCGGCGTGATCTATGCCGGGCCCACCAACTATCCCATGACGGTGCAGCTCAACAACATCGTCAACACAGGGCAGGGCGTGAAGGAATACAATGTGGACATGGCCGCCACCATTCTCACCGGCCTTGTGCCGCTGGCCATCTACTTCTTCTCCGGAAAATACTTTGTGCGCGGCATTGCAGCCGGCGCTGTGAAGGGTTGAATTCATGACGACGGCAAAAACATCGAGCGTATCGGTTCGCGGGCTGGCCCTGTCCTATGGTGCCGTGCAGGT
Source organism: Hyphomicrobiales bacterium (assembly GCA_046349175.1). Classification (GTDB taxonomy): domain Bacteria; phylum Pseudomonadota; class Alphaproteobacteria; order Rhizobiales; family Aestuariivirgaceae; genus Aestuariivirga. The sequence goes on from JAXMCS010000029.1 coordinate 9,581, forward strand.
GCTGAAGGCCCTTGATCTGGACATCATGGATGGTGAGTTCCTGGTTCTGCTGGGGCCTTCGGGTTGCGGCAAGTCCACGCTGCTCAACTGCATTGCTGGACTCTTGGAACCCTCGGAAGGCCAGGTCTTCATCAAGGGCAAGAACGTGACCTGGGAGGAGCCTAAGGACCGTGGCATCGGCATGGTGTTCCAGTCCTATGCTCTCTATCCGCAGATGACGGTGGAGAAGAACCTGTCCTTCGGCCTGCGCGTATCGGGCATGGCCACGGAAGAGATCAACAAACGCGTGAAACGCGCCGCAGAGATGTTGCAGCTGGAACCGCTGCTGCAACGCAAGCCCACGGCGCTGTCCGGCGGGCAGCGGCAGCGCGTGGCCATTGGCCGGGCCCTGGTGCGCGATGTGGACGTGTTCCTGTTTGACGAGCCGCTTTCCAACCTTGACGCCAAGCTGCGCGCCGAGCTGCGCGTGGAAATCAAGCGCCTGCACCAGCGCCTTGGCAACACCATGATCTATGTGACGCATGACCAGATCGAGGCCATGACCCTGGCCGACCGCATTGCCGTGATGAAGGGCGGCACGGTGCAGCAGCTGGATGCGCCGCAGACCATCTACAACAAGCCAAAGAACCTTTATGTGGCGGGTTTCATCGGCTCGCCTTCCATGAATTTCCTCAAGGGCACCATCGATGGGGCGGGAGCCAAGGCCGAGTTCAAGATGGCGGGACACAGCATTCCCTTGAAGGACTATCCGCCCGAGGCGCCGCTGAAGGCGGGGGCTGCGGTGCTGGGCGTGCGCCCCGAACACATCCTGATCGAGACGGGCAAGGCCAGTGCCGGAAGTTACCCTGCCGTGGTGGACCTAGTGGAACCGATGGGCTCCGACAGCCTTGTCTGGCTGAAACTGGGAGAGACGCTGTTCAGTGCCCGCGTTGAATCCAACCAGCACTATGATCCTGGCCAAAAGGTGAATGTGCGCTTCCGCATCAACCTCGCTTCCGTCTTTGATGAAGCCAGTGGTGACCGTCTCTGACCCATGATCGATCTTGCGGGCATATGGCGGCTTCGCTGTGAGGCCCGGGGACTTGAGGTGGACTATCCGGTTCCGGGCGATGTGCATGCGGCACTGATCGCGGCGAAGGTCATTCCGATCCCTATCTGGGCCGCAATGAATATGACGTGCGCTGGGTGGCGGAAGAAGAGTGGGTGGCCTCGCGCGTGTTTGAGTGGGATGGCGCGGGTGACTGGCATCTCGATGTCGACTATCTCGACACCGTGGCCGAGGTGAAGATCAACGGCAAGAGCGTGCTCAAGGCCGACAACTGCTTCCGCCGTTACAGGCCCGATGTGTCCAAGGCCCTCAGGCGCGGCAAGAACACAATTGAAATCCGTTTCTTCTCCAATGTGAAAGAGGCGGCAAAACGCCAGAAGGCGCATCCTTATTTCGTGCCCTATGCGGCGCAGAACTGCCCCATCCCCGACACCAGCTTCCTGCGCAAGCCATCCTGTCATGCAGGCTGGGACTGGAACCTCGCCATCATGCCCTTTGGGGCCTATGGAGCGGATGGCGCTGGTGCCCGAGGCGGCTACGCGTTTTGTGGGCGCTTCCGTGAGCCTGCATTGGCAGGCGGATGGCAGCGTGGAGGTGCAGCTTGATGTGGACCTGCACGGAAACGCCGACGTGGCGAGAGCCACTACCGCTATGAACTCGATGGGCAGGTGTTCGAGTTTGATGAAGCCAATGTAGCGGGGCCGCAGCGTGATCATGCGCGCTTTCACATCAAGAAGCCAAAGCTATGGTGGCCCGCGGGCTCAGGCGATCAGCATCTCTATGAATTGAAGATCCAATGCGGTGATCACGTGGAAACCCGCAAGATCGGCCTGCGTCAGATTGATCTCATCACGGACAAGGATGATGTGGGGGCGCGCTTTGCCTTCCGTGTGAATGGCAGGGAAATCTTCTGCAAGGGGCCAACTGGATTCCCGCCGATGCGCTGCCCTCACGCGCCACGCCGGAACTGACGCGCAAGCTGCTGCAAGCCGCTGTGGACGCCAACATGAACATGATCCGCGTGTGGGGCGGCGGCTATTATGAGCAGGATTGGTTCTACGATCTCTGTGATGAACTGGGCATCATGGTCTGGCAGGATTTCCAGTTTGCCTGCAATCTCTATCCAGCGGATGAAGGCTTTCTTGCGGAAGTGCGTGAGGAGGTGGGTTACCAGGTGCGCCGCCTGCAACACCATGCCTGCATGGCCGTGTGGTGTGGCGACAACGAGCTGATCGGCGCGCTCAACTGGTTCCCGGAATCGCGCGCCAACCGGGACCGCTATCTCGCCGCCTATGACCGCTTGAACCACACGGTGGAGCAGGCGGCCAAGAGCGCAGACCCCACAATCAACTGGTGGCCGTCCTCGCCATCGCCTGGGCCACTGTCCTTCGGTGATGCCTGGCACGACGACCGCTCCGGCGACATGCATTTCTGGAGCGTGTGGCACGAGAGCAAGGACTTTGAGCACTACCGCGATGTGAAGCCCCGCTTCTGTTCGGAGTTTGGTTTCCAGTCCTATCCCTCGCTGCATGTGATCAGGGAGTTTGCAACGAGCGACGAGGACCTGAACATCGCCAGCCAGGTGATGGAGAGCCACCAGAAGAACACGGGCGGCAATGAGCGCATTGCCGGCACCATGTTCCGCTACTTCCGCTTCCCCAAGGATTTCGGCAATTTCGTTTATGTGAGCCAGATTCAGCAGGGCCTCGCCATGAAGACGGCCATTGAATATTGGCGCTCGCTCAAGCCCCATTGCATGGGCACGCTGTATTGGCAGCTGAATGACACCTGGCCGGTGGCCTCGTGGAGTTCGCTTGACCATGGCGGCGGCTGGAAGCTGTTGCACCACATGGCGCGGCGCTTCTATGCGCCGGTGGCCGTGATGGCCGTGCCCGACAAAGCAGGCAATATCAGCGTGAAGGCGGTGAATGACCGGACGAAGGCGCAGAAGCTTTCGCTCTCGCTCTGCATTCTCGATCCGGCGGGCGATGCGCGGGCTTTCAAATCAGTGTCGAAATCCATCCCCGCGGACAAGGCGGTGGAGGTGGTGAAGCTCAAGACAGGTGACCTGCCGCCCGGCCACATTCTGATCATGGATTATGACGCCGATGATGGCTGCAGAGGCAGGGTGCATTTTGCCAATGAGCCCTACAAGGCGCTGAAGATCATCGCGCCCCACATCACGCACAGGGCTGAGGCGAGGGATGGCGCGCTTCACATCACGCTGTCGAGCAAGAGGGCGGCGCTCTTTGTCACGGCCGAAACGGGTGTGGCGGGGCGCTATTCCGACAATGTGCTCGATCTGCTGCCGGGCGAAAGCGCCCGCATCACCTTCACGCCGCACAATCCGGCTCACTTGCAAGCCGCGAAGGACAATCTCGTCATCCGCGATCTGTGGAGTTCATCACACTAAGAATATGCCCAGTCTGAATTCAACACCCCCATCGTCATCGCCCGCTTCAAGCGGGCGACCCATCGGCGATGACAAGTGGATGGCCCGCGTGAAGCGGGCCATGACGGCGGACTGAAGCAAAAAACTGACTGCAAAAAACCATTTCTGGACCTACAGGAGAGCCATATGCCGAAGCGTTTGTCATTCCAACTTTACTCCGCCCGCAACTTCCAGCCTTGGGAGCCCATTGTCGAGACCATCGCAGGGCTCGGCTTCAAGGAGGTGGAAGGTTTCGGTGGTGCCGAATATGGCGCCAAGGGCACGGTGTTTGATGATCCCGCCAAGTTCCGCGCGGTGCTCGACAAGCATGGGCTGAGCATGCCGACCTCGCATCTGATGCCGCTTGCCCTGTTCGAGACCGACATGAAGCGTGTGCTGCAGATCGGCAAGACGCTGGGTGTGCGGAATTTCTATTGCCCCTATGTGATGCCGGATGAGCGCAAGAACAGCGCCGCCTATTGGAAGGGCTTTGGCAAGCGCCTGAATGAGGTGGCCAAGAAGGTGCGCGACGAAGGTTATGGCTTTGGCTGGCACAACCACGATTTCGAGTTCAAGAAGCTGCCAGATGGCTCGCTGCCCATCGACCGCATTTTTGAGGGTGGCCCCATGGTGGATTGGGAAATCGACACGGGCTGGGTGATTGCCGCCAAGCAGAATCCGGTGAAGTGGATCAAGAAATACGGGGAGCGCATCAGCGCCGCCCACATCAAGGACATGCCCGCGAAGGGCGACCTTCACCAGGACCAACCCGATGTGGGCAAGGGCATCGGCAAGTGGCCTGAGGTGTTCAAGGCGCTGCGCGAACACTCGCGCTGCGTGACCTATGTGCTCGAGAACGACAACCCCAAGGACTACAAGGCCTGGGCCAAGAACAGTTTCAACTTTGTTTCGAAGATTTAATTGAATACGTCATTCCGGCGGAAGCCGGAATATGGCGGCAACAAGACCCCGGCTTTCGCCGGGATGACGGATTTGCAGGAGAAATATGATGGCAAAGACATTGGGAGTGGGCATCATTGGATGCGGCAACATCTCGTGGGCCTATCTGACGCTGGCCAAAAAGTTCAACAACATTGAAGTGCGCGCCGTGGCCGATGCGGTGATGGCCGCCGCCGAGGCACGCGGCAAGGAATTCGGCGTGCCCGCCGTGACGGTGAAGGAGCTGCTGAAGCGCAAGGACATCGACATTGTGGTCAATCTCACGGTGCCCGCCGTGCACTACAAGGTGTCCAAGCAGATTCTGGATGCGGGCAAGCATGTCTATTCCGAAAAACCGCTGACGCTTTCCTACAAGGACGCGCTCGACCTGCAGAAATATGCGGCCAAGAAGAAGCTGCGGGTGGGCTCTGCCCCCGACACGTTCCTGGGCGCTTCGCACCAGTTGGCGCGCAAGGCCATTGATGAGGGGGCGATCGGCAAGGTCATGTCCGGCACCTGCCACTTCATGGGACCTGGCATGGAGATGTGGCATCCGCAGCCGCACTTCTTCTTCCAGCCGGGCGGCGGCCCGATGCTGGACATGGGCCCCTATTACATCACCAATCTCGTCAACCTGCTGGGCCCGGTGAAGCGTGTGATGGGCATGGCCACCACGGCCCGCAAGGAACGCGAGATCACCACGCCCAGCAGCAAGTTCAAGGGCGAGAAGATCAAGGTCAAAACACCGACGAGCTATCACGCCATTCTGGAATTCGCGAACGGTGCAGCAATCACCGTGGGCCTGTCCTGGGATGTGTGGGCCCACAAGCACCAGAACATGGAGCTTTATGGCCAGACGGGTGCCATGTTCGTGCCCGATCCCAACTTCTTCGGCGGTGATGTGATGCTGACCACGCAGGGCGGCAAGCCGGAGGCCATGAAGGCCTGGGACCATCCCTTCGGCAAGAACAACTGGGGCATGAACAACAGCCAGACCGACGTGATCTGGGCCAACTACCGCTGCGCCGGCCTTGCCGACATGGCGGATGCCATCATCAACCGCAAGAAGCTGGCGCGCTGCGACATCTCCATGGTGGCGCATGTGGTGGAAGTGATGACCGCGGTGATGGAAGCGGGCGTGAAGAAGAAGGTGATCACGCTCAAGTCCACCTGCAAGCGGCCAGCCCCGCTGGGGCCGGACGAAGCCCGCGCCTTGATGAAGTGACGCACAGGAGGCGAGGAGGCCAGCATGATCTACAACCGCTGTGGCCATTCGGGCCTCCTGCTTCCTGCTGTGTCGCTGGGTCTGTGGCACAGTTTTGGTGCTGATGGCGCGGCAGATGTGAAACGCGCCCTGTGCCGCAAGGCCTTTGGCCTTGGCATCACGCACTTCGACCTTGCCAACAATTACGGTCCGCCGCCTGGCAGCGCCGAAGAAGCCTTTGGCGAGATCCTGCGCACAGACTTCAAGGCACTGCGTGACCAGATCATCATCTCCACCAAGGCGGGCTATCACATGTGGGATGGCCCCTATGGGGAGTGGGGCAGCCGCAAATATCTGATTGCGTCGCTCGACCAGAGCCTGAAGCGGCTGGGCCTTGCCTATGTCGATATTTTCTACTCGCACCGCTTTGACCCCGATACGCCGCTTGAAGAGACGATGGGTGCGCTCGACTTTGCGGTGCGCTCGGGCCGTGCCCTTTATGTGGGCATTTCCAATTATCCGGCAGAGGCCACGCGACAGGCTGCGGCCATTCTCAAGAGCCTTGGCACGCCGTGCCTCATCCATCAGCCGCGCCTCAACCTGTTGCAGCGCGAGCCGCTGGCTCAGGGCGTGGTTCAGGCCGCCGCCGACGCAGGGATGGGCGTCATCTGCTATTCGCCTCTGGCCCAGGGCGTGCTCACGGACAAATATCTGAACGGCATTCCGGCGGGAAGCCGCGCCACATTCGGGCGCTGGTTTGACCAGTCCCAGATCAATGCCGCGCATGTTGAGAAACTGAAACGGCTGAATGCGGTGGCGCGGTCGCGCGGGCAGACGCTGGCGCAGATGGCGGTGGCCTGGCTGTTGCGCGAAGGGCGCATCACTTCTGCGCTGATGGGGGCAAGCGGCACAGCGCAAATCGAAGATGCGGCGGCTGCGGTCAAAATCTGGCCTTCGCACCTGCCGAATTGCTGGAGATTGATTCAATTCTCGCCTGAGGCCGCGAGACTTTGTTGCGCATTTCCGTTTAGCAAAGCGCGCAGGCGGGCTATTTCGCGCCTCCCCAAAGTTGCCGCAGTGGCTTGCAACTACACGGAAAAGGCGTGTCAAATTGGCGGGCAGCTAGGCGCTTTAGACTTGCCGCAGAGCTTAATGAACTCCCGAAAAATTATTGATTTTACTTCGTTTTTTTCATTCCCGCCAAAAGGGTTTGCAGCCCTGCAATAGCCGTGTATTTCTGCCAGCAGAGGTTTTGTTTTAATGTGGCCTACACGTTGCTGCCACGGGCGAGACAGAGGCTGATGGCAGGCCCGCCACGCGGAGTGCGGTATGAGTGTCTACGATATTTTTGCCGCCAATTTGCGCGCGACCTGCGGCAGATATAAATCCATTGCCGAGGTTTGCCGCGGGTCTGGCATCAACCGGCAGCAGTTCAACCGATATCTTGCGGGCCAAAATCTTCCCAACAAGCGAACGCTAAGCCGTCTCTGCGCCTTTCTGAGAATTGAAGAGGTCTCGCTTTTTTCGTCGAGCAAGACCGCGACGGACGCCTCTCCTTTTGCAGGGCAATCGGAAAAATATGTGGCACAGTTGCGGGAAGGCGGCCGCACGCAAACCGTTCTCGGTCCTGGCTTTTACGCCTGCTATTTTCCATTGCAGGGGCACGACGGCTTTATCGTCAAATCCATCGTGCGTGTCTGGCTTGAGGGTGATGCCTGCCACTTCATCCGCCATACGATCTTCCGCTCCGCTGGCTCTCCGGACGTCCGCCTGGCCCAGGGACGGCATGTTGGAACCGTGCTTGCCAATGACCGAGACATCTATCTCATCGGCGTCAACAAGCTGAAGCCGCATCACATCAGCACCATTGTGGTTGAGCGCCAGCATGTGGATGGCGGCCAGGTGCTGCATGGCCTGGCAATCACCAAGGGCATGGCCCATGATTTTGCCTGCCGTGTCTGCCTGGAATTCCTGGGAACAAAGCAGAGGGATGCGCGCGGCTCTTACCCCAGTCTTGGCATGATGCCTGTGTCCGATGCGCGGGTGAATCCGGTGGTGTCTCTCATCATGGCAAGCGGGAATGACTCACGCCCGTCACAGCTGGCCGCAGCCAATTTCGAAAACGCGCTTTTCAAGCTGGAGCAGTAGGGCGCCGGCTTTGCTAGTGCGTTGTGACGGGTGACGCGCCGCCTTCAAATGACAGGGCCTTCACGTGCCCATCCTCGAGAGGGCCGCTCGCGCTTTCGTAGGCAGTGTAAAACAGAACCTCAGCCAGGCGCTTTTCGATGTCGAGCTGGGAATGCTGGGCCACGAGGAAAATGGTTTTCGCGGCCCGCAGGATGAAGCGCGCGACTTCCTGATCATCCAGATTCTGTTGCGGCAACTCGCTGATGAGGCAGGGATACTTGCACAATTCTGCCAACAGCTCCCGCGTGGCATGCTGAGTCATCTTGCCGTGTTGCTTTGACGATGCACCGCGCTTCACGATGGTCCCCCGTAGTTGCCTGCGAAGTAGCGCAGGCATTTGAACATTCATTGGGCAACTGCAGCCTGTGAATTTCGTAGATTGTGACTCAGGTCCTTCGCTGAATCAGACCCACAACCAAGACGGGCGGAATCGGCGCGTGTATTTGTCAGACAAATAGGGCGCGAAGCCCGACGGCCCGCGCCCTGTGCAACCCTGATTTTGCTTGTGTGGCGGACTGCCGCAGCAGTTCACGCGTCAAGCTTGTTGATGGCCTCCACATTGGCTGCCGAGGCGCCCTTGGGATCGAATTCCGAGGCGAGCCAGGTGTCGGCAATGGCCTTGGCGAGTTCCGGACCAATGACACGCGCCCCCATGGTGATGATCTGCGCGTTGTTGGACGTGGCCGCCTTGCCGCCCGAATAGGTGTCGTGGGTGAGAGCGGCCCTGATGCCCGGCACCTTGTTGGCGGCAATGCACACGCCGATGCCCGTGCCGCAGCACAGGATGGCGCGGTCAAACTCGCCCGCCTTCACCTTGCTGGCGATGCCGGCGGCCAGATCAGCATAGAAGCCGCTGGCGCTGAGATTGGTGATGCTGTGGGTGCCCTGGGCTTTCAGGTGCGCCTCCAGCGCGTCAATGAGGGGCTTGCCGGCGCTGTCCGCGCCCAGTGCGATTTTCATGGTGTCTTCTCCAGGGATTTGGTGACGGCTTCGACAATGCCGATGTAGCCCGCAGCATCCCACGCCGAGCGGCCGACGAACAGGCCGTCGATGTGGCTGCGGTTGGCAAGGGCCACGCAGTTTTGCGGATTGACACTGCCGCCATAGAGGATGGGCAGGGCTTCGCCACAAAGCTCTGCCGTGAGGGATTTCAGCTTGGCGTGTTGTGCGTTGGCGAAATCAGGATCTGCGGGAATGCCGCCCTCGCCAATGGACCACACGGGCTCATAGGCAATGATGACCTTGCCCTGCGCCTCCTTTGCCACGTGGCGGAGCGCATAACGGGTTTGCCTCGCCAGCACATCGGCGGTGGCGCCTGCATCATATTCGCTGCGGGTGTCGCCAATGCAGACAAGGGCGATAAGGCCATGGCGGAGCGCCGCCTGCACCTTGAGGGCCACTGTTTCATCGGTCTCGCCGAAATGGGTGCGGCGTTCGCTGTGGCCCAGTTCGACGAGCGTGGCCCCGCAATCCTTGACCATGGCGGGCGACACTTCGCCGGTCCAGGCGCCCTTGTCGTCCCAATGGGCATTCTGCGCGCCCACCTTCACCCGCGTGCCGGAAAGCGTTGCGGCGACTTCCGTGATGTAGGGGAAGGGCGGAATGACGAAGGGCTGGCAGGCCGATGTTGTGGCGACACTGGAGGCCCGCAAGGCCTCTGCAAAGGCCAGGGCATCGGCGCGCAGCTTGTTCATCTTCCAGCTTGTGCCGATCCAGGGGAATTTCGCGGGCATCAGTTGAATCCGGTCTTGGTGTGGGGGGCCCAGTAAGCCACCGATTCCTTCAGGGCCGCAACCACATTGCGGTCGGTGGGTTCACGTTCACGGAAGGCGAGTTCAAGGCAAAGCTCGTTCGCCGTGCCGCCGCCGGCGCGCACCGCCTGCAGCAGTTGTTGCGGGGTGATGCGGCCATCCTTGTTGTAGTTGGCGGTGAAGGGCCAGTGGCCGCCCTTGTTCATGGTGGATTGCTTGATGTGGATGATGGGCGACTGGGTGGCAAAGTCCTTGGCCCAGGCATAGGGATCCACATCGCGCGGGTTCGGGGAGGTGACGTCACCGTGGTCAATATCGACCATGGGCACGAGGGGGATGGGCAGACGGGCGGCGTTGATCCAGTCCTGAAGTTCTTGCGTGGCAGCCAACGTGTGGCCCAGTTCACGGGCCACCGACATGGGTTCCCAGAAGAGATATTTGAGGCCGCGGCGCATGGCATGTTCCGCCACCTCGCGCCAGCAGGCGAGCGCTGTATCCATGATGGCGCGGTAACGGGCGGGATCATCCATGTGGCGGTAGGTGAGAATGGCAAATTGCGTGCCGATGGCCGGGCACCCCAGATCAGCCGCAATGTCGGCGTAGGTCTTGAACCATTGCACGTAATAGGCCCGGACGCCTTCATCGGGATGGCCGAAATGATTAAGCCGCCCATAGGGCCCGGTCATGGCCGATGTGATTTTGGCCTTTCGTGCCGCAAGGGACTTGGCCATGCGAGAGGTGAGGCGCGTCAGCGTGGCGGCATCCCATGACGGATTGAGGAACTCATGGACCAGCTGAATGTGTCCGATACCGATATCTTCGGCGAGGACCGCGACGAATTCCTCGGGTTCCGCAAAGCGGTTCACCAGCGGATTGGTGTTGACGGACAGGGTGAAAGCCATCGCGAAGCAGTTTCCTGTTGCGTTGCAATATCGAATTTAGTTGACCGAAACGCTATTCTGAAAAATATTGCACATCAAGAAAAAAATTTCACAGCAGATTCCGACGGGAAACCCAAGCGTTGAACCAGCATTCGCCTACGGTGCATGTGGATGAGGAGGCCGCCCTTGCTGCGCGTGCCGCCTGGCTGCATCTGGCTGGCGGCAAGACGCAGGGTGAAGTGGCGGAACTTCTCGGTGTGCAAAGCACCAAGGCGCACCGGCTGATCGCGCGGGCGCGGGCCGAAGGGTTGGTGCGGGTGTTCGTCGAAGGACCGATTGCCGGCTGCATTGAACTGGAAGAACAGTTGAAGGCGCAGTTCGGCCTTGCGCTCTGCGAAGTGGTGCCCAACCTCGATGATGGACCTCTGCCGCTGCGCACCCTTGGCATGGCGGGCGCGCGCTATCTCCGCAACATTCTGGAAAGCGGCCGTTACAAGCTGATTGGCATTGGCCATGGCCGCACGCTTGCCGCCGCGGCCGACCTGATGGCGAGCGTGGATGGCGGCAAGACCAAGATCGTATCGCTGCTCGGCGGATTGACACGGCGCTTTGCCGCAAGCCCCTTTGACGTGATCCACCGCCTGGCCGAACGCACGGGGGCCGAGGCCTATGTGATGCCCGTGCCGTTTTTTGCCAACACCGCCAAGGACCGGGCCGTGCTGGAGGCGCAGTATGGCGTCTCCGACGTGATCGGCATGACCCGGCAGGCGGAGGTCTTCATCGCCGGCATCGGCGAAGTGGACCGCAAGAGCTTTCTCGCGACCGGGGGCATGATCGACGAGGAAGATGTGGATGAGGTGCTGAAGACGGGCGCCTGTGCGGAAATCCTCGGCCAGTTCTTTTCGCCCGAGGGCAGGCACCTGCCCAACAGCGTGTCGGACCGGGCCGTGGCTCCGCGCATTGCCGACCTCCAATCACACAAGATTGTGGCGCTTGCCGGCGGCACATCCAAAACTCAGGCCATCCGCGCGATCCTTTCGGGCGGTCTTCTTCATGGGCTGATCATCGATGAGGCGACGGCTCGCCGCCTTGTCAGCGGAAAACCGGGACGTGAGCCCGGCAACAAGAACGGAAAATCCGCACCGGGCTGAAGACGAAACCATCTGCACTACCCATAACACAAAGGAGGAATGGGACATGTACGAGAAGGAAAAAGGCCTGTTTGAGGCCTTCGTGAAAGGCAAGATCAGCCGCCGTGAGCTGATCCAGTCCACCGGCAAGCTCGGCCTTTCGGCCAGCGCCGCCGGACTGCTGATCGGCGGGGCCCAGACGAAAGCCATGGCCGCCGACTTCGACTGGATGAAGTACAAGGGCACCAAGCTGAAGCTTCTGCTCAACAAGCATCCCTATGCCGACGCCATGATCGCCGACATCGAGGCCTTCAAGTCGATGACGGGTATCGAAGTGTCGTGGGACATCTTCCCGGAAGACGTCTATTTCGACAAGGTGACGGCGGCGCTGTCCTCCGGCTCCGGCGAATATGATGCCTTCATGACCGGCGCCTACATGACCTGGACCTATGGCCCGGCCGGCTGGATCGACGACCTCAACGAATACATCAAGGACCCGGCCAAGACGAACCCCAACTTCAACTGGGATGATGTGCTGCCGGGACTTCGCGCCTCCACCTCGTGGAACGGCGTGCCGGGCGGCGAGCTCGGTTCGGCCGATGCCAAGCAGTGGTGCATGCCCTGGGGCTATGAACTGAACAACCTGTCCTACAACAAGAAGATGTTCGACAAGGTTGGCGTTGAGCCGCCGAAGAACATTGATGAGTTGGTGGCAACCTCCGCCAAGCTCACCAAGGATCTGGGCGGGCCCTATGGCGTTGGCGTGCGCGGTTCGCGCTCGTGGGCGACCATCCATCCGGGCTTCCTCTCCGGCTATGCCAACTTCGGCGAAAAGGACTTCAACGTCACGGATGGCAAGCTGAAAGCTGCCATGAACTCCGCCGGCTCGAAGGACTATCACAAGAAGTGGGTGCAGATGATCCAGGAGTCCGGCCCGAAGGACTGGGCCAACTACACCTGGTATCAGGTCGGCACCGATCTCGGCGCTGGCGCTTCCGCCATGATTTTCGATGCCGACATTCTCGGCTACTTCATGAACGGCGGCGACAACAAGGAGAAGGGCAACCTGGGCTATGCGCCGTTTGCGGCCAATCCGGCTGCCAAGGCGCCCACGCCCAACGTGTGGATCTGGTCGCTGGCCATGGCTTCGGCCGGCAAGCAGAAGGACGCCACCTGGTATTTCCTGCAGTGGGCCACCTCCGTGGAGCACGACCTGTTCGGCGCCCGCAAGATGGACTTCGTCAACCCGGTCCGCGCCTCCGTCTGGAAGGACGAGGAATTCCGCGGCCGCATCGACAAGTCCTATCCGGGCTACCTCAACCAGCACGACACATCGGCCCCGGGCGCGAAAATCTACTTCACCGCGCAGCCGCTGTTCTTTGACCTGACCACGCTGTGGGCGGAAAACCTGCAGAAGATGGTGGCCAAGGAAATCCCGGTCGACGAAGGCCTGGACAAGATGGCAGCCGAAATGGACGCCAAGCTGGTGGAAGCCGGCCTCGGCTAAACCATAACTGGACGGGCGGGGCCTTCGGGCTCCCTGCGCAAGGCTCCGCCCCTCTTGCTTTTCCGCCTCTTGCTTATCACAGTGCATGAAGGACAATCGGCTCCATGACCGCTGGAACCGCCATGACAGACACACCCCGCAGGCAGAGCCGCCTTTCGCGCAAGGCCTTGCCCTATCTCTTGAGCCTGCCAGCACTTCTGATGTGCATCGGCATCCTCATTCCGTTCTTCACCGCGGTCTATTATTCGCTGCTGCGCTACCGGCTGAATCTGCCCGCCATGAAGGGCTTCATCTGGTTCCAGAACTATCTCAATTTCTTCAGTGATCCGAAATTCTGGAATACGCTGAAAATCTCGCTCGTTTATGCAGTGCTCACCGTTGGCCTGGAGCTGCTGCTCGGCCTCGGCATTGCATTGCTTTTGCAGAAGCGCTCGCGCCTCAACAATTTCATCTCCATCCTGTTGCTGCTGCCGCTGATGACGGCACCCGCCCTGGCGGCGCTGATGTGGAAGCTGATGACCAATCCGAATTTCGGAATTCTCAGCTATCTCGTGTCGCTCATCGGCTTTCCGGACATGAAGTGGGGGTCTGATCCCGCAACGGCGCTGTTCACCGTGACGCTGGTTGACGTGTGGGTCTACACGCCCTTCATGATGATCCTGCTGCTGGCGGGGTTGCGCTCGCTGCCGCCCGCGCCCTTTGAGGCGGCGGCCCTTGATGGCGTGCCGCGCAGCTTCGTGTTCTTCCGCATCACGCTGCCCATGCTGATGCCTTACATCCTCACGGCGACATTGTTCCGGCTGCTCGATTCCATCCAGCAATTCGACATCATCTACGCCATGACCCAGGGTGGACCCGGCGACAAGCTTCTGGTGTTCCAGGTGCAGGCCTATCTCGATTTCTTCCAGGCCACCAATGTTGGCCGCTCGGCGGCGCTGATGATCATTCTCTGGGCCATCACCTATGCCCTTTCCAACATCTTCATCAAGCAGTGGCTGAAGCTGCGTGAGAAAGCACACGGGGCCGCCTGACATGGACCACACCTCAACCCTTGAACGGATCATCCGCGGCGTGCTGCTGGCGCTGGTGGTGATCTTCTTCATGTTCCCGATCTTCTGGATCTTCCTCATGTCGTTCCAGACGAATGAGTCGATCCTGCGCATGCCGCCATCCATGTTTTTCACGCCGACGCTGACGAATTACTTGGCGCTGGTGACGGGCGAAATGCGCACCGCCGCCGGCAGCCTGCAACTGGACTTCATGCGCAACCTGTGGAACTCCGTGCTGCTGTCCTCCGTGTCGGTGGTGATCTCGCTCATTCTGGGGGTGCCGGCGGCCTATGCCTTTGCGCGCTTCAAGTTCCGGCTGGGCGAGGACATCGCCTTCACGCTTCTGTCCTTCCGCTTTGCGCCGCCGCTTCTGGTGCTGTTGCCGCTCAGCCTCTATTTCAAATCGCTCGGCCTCACCAACACCTATGTGGGCCTGATCTGGGTCTATCAGCTGATCTGCCTGCCGCTCATCCTGTGGATCGTGCGCGGTTATTTTGAGGATCTGTCGCCCGACATTGAACATGCCCACCGCATTGCCGGCTATTCCTGGTTCCAGACCTTCCGCAAGATCGCGGTGCCGCTCGCCCTGCCGGGCATTGCGGCGGCGGGGCTTCTTGCCTTTATTTTCGCCTGGAACAATTTCGTCTTTGCGCTGGTGCTTGCCTCCGCCGACAAGCAGCCGGTGACGGTGGGGGCGCTCGCCTTTGTCACGGCCTCAGGCATCCAATATGGCCAGATCGCCGCGGCCATCGTCTTCTCCATCATTCCCACCTTTGTCCTCGCCATGTTTGCCCAGCGCTATCTGGTGGAGGGCCTGTCGCTCGGAGCCGTGAAGGGATGAGTCAGCTTGCCCTCAAGAATCTCTCGAAGTCTTTCGGTGCCTACAGGGTGTTCGATGGCCTGAACCTCGCGGCCGAGGCGGGCGAGATCGTGGTGATCTTCGGCGGCTCGGGCACCGGCAAAACCATTCTGTTGCGGCTCATTGCGGGCGTGGAAGAACCGAGTTCCGGTGTCATCGAACTGGAAGGCCGCGACGCCGCCGATGTGGCGCCGGAACACCGCCATGTTGGCATGGCATTCCAGAACTTCGCGCTTTTTCCGCACATGTCGGCAGCGGAAAACATCGCAAGCCCGTTGCGTGCCGCCAAGGCGAGTGAAGACAAGGTGAGCGCCGGCATCGCCCGGGTGGCCAAGCTTCTGAAGATTGATCACGTGCTGGGCCATGCGCCGCGCGAGCTCTCGAATGGCCAGAAGCAGCGCACGGCCCTGGCGCGGGCGCTGGCTGCGGAGCCGCGCATCCTGTTGCTCGACGACCCCTTGCGCAACGTGGACGCCAAGCTGCGCTTTGAAATGCGGCTGGAACTGCCGCGCCTGCTGCGCCAGTCGGGCGCCACGGTTCTCTATGTGACGCAGGACTACAAGGAAGCCATGGCGCTGGCGGACCGCATTGCCGTGCTGGCAGGCGGAAGCTTTGTGCAGGTGGGCACACCGGAAGAGATTTACATGGCCCCTGCGACATTGGGTGTGGCGCGCCTGTTTGGCGATCCCGCCATCAACACCACAGAGGCCCGCGTGAGCGATGATGGTACCCATGTGATGATCGGGTCTGCGCGGGTTGCACTTGGCGGCGGGCATCAGGCGGCGGCGGGCAATGCCGTGACGTTTGGTGTGCGCCCCGAAGCGGTGAGCCTTGGCGGCAAAGGTGGTCTGAAGGCCGATGTGGTTGCGGTGACGCCGCTCAATGAGCGCGTGGTGCTGCTGCTGAAATCGGCAGAAGGCTGGGAGTTCCTGGCGTCGCTTCCGTCATCGGCTGCCAAGATCCCGGACTCCGGTGCGCAGGTTTCTGCCAGTTTCGAGGCCTCGGGCGTCCATCTCTTTGACAGCGCAACGGGGGAGAGCCTCCATGGGTGAGCTTGTTCTCAGCAAGGTGGACAAGATCTACCGGTCCAAGAAGAAGAACGTGCATGCGGTGAAGGCGCTGGAACTCGCGGTGAAGCCCGGCGAGATCGTGGCGCTGCTTGGCTCCTCCGGCTGTGGCAAGACATCGACACTGCGCATGATTGCGGGTTTTGAAGATGTGTCGGCTGGCAGCATCACACTTGATGGCAAGCCCATCCACACCCTGTCGCCTTCGCAGCGCGGCGTGGCCATGGCCTTCGAGGCCTATTCGCTCTACCCGCCGCTGACCATCCGCGAGAACATTGCCTTCGCGCTCAAGGCACAGCGGGTGAGTGCCGCCGAGCAGGAGAAGCGGGTGATGGACATGGCGGAGATGTTGGAGATTTCCGGCATCCTCGACAAGTATCCATCCTCTGTTTCGGGTGGCCAGCAACAGCGCGCCTCGCTGGGACGTGCCCTAGTGCGCCAGGCTGGGCTTTATCTTCTTGATGAGCCCATGGGGCAATTGGAGCCGCAGCTGCGCGCCATCCTGCGCGGGCGCATCAAGCACTATCTGCGTGAGCACAACTGCACCACCATTCTCGTGACCCATGACCAGACGGAGGCTAACGCTTTGGCCGACCGCATTGCGGTGATGGAAGGTGGCGTGTTGCAGCAATATGCGACCCCCGCCGAGTTGAAGGCGCGGCCTGCCAATCTCTTCACTGGCACATTCATCGGCGAACCGCCCATGAACGTGTTTGATGCGAAGGTGGCTGTTGGGGCCAAGACCGTGACATTCGCGCTGACGGGCGGGGCGGCGCTGTCCTTTCCGGCCTCTGTCTATGATGACAAGGCATTGGCCCTTCTTGCGGGACGGAGTGGTGTTTCGCTTGGCATCCGTCCGCATGCCCTGCATGTGGGGAAGGGGCCGATCACAGGCCGCGTGAGCGCCAGCCAATGGCTGGGCGACCAGACCCATGTGGCCATTGATGTGGGTGGCAATACCGTGGTTGCAGTTTCGCAAGAACGGGTGCGGGCCGCCGTGGGCAGTCCACTATCGCTCGATGTGGCGGCCGAGAATCTTCACGTCTTTAACAAGGACAGTGGTGCCGCGCTCCTGCATGGTGGAGCACTGGCATGACCGGCCCGGTGCTGATCGGCATTGATGCGGGAACATCCGTCATCAAGTCCGTGGCCTTCACGGCGGATGGCGAACAGATCGCCGTGGCCGCCATCGCCAATTCCTATGAAACAGTTTCCGGTGGCGGGGCCGAGCAGGACATGGCCCGCACATGGAAAGATGCGGCGGAGACGCTGCGGCTTCTCTCCGAGAAAGTGCCGGACCTTGCCAACCGCGTGGCCGCCATTGCCGTGACTGGGCAGGGCGATGGCATGTGGCTGGTGGACAAGGCGGGCGAGCCTGTGGCCCCGGCCTGGTTGTGGCTTGATGCGCGGGCCGCGGCGATCGCGGAAGAGTTTGCCGCCTCACCCGCCCATGCGGCGCACTATCAAAGCACCGGCACGGGCGTGAATGCCTGCCAGATGAGCACGCAGCTGGCCTGGATGCAGCGCCACCGGCCGGAGGTGCTGGCGCGGGCGGCGAGCAGCTTCCACTGCAAGGACTGGCTTTATTTCAAGCTGACGGGGGACCGCGCCACCGACCCATCGGAAGCGAATTTCACTTTCGGCAATTTCCGTACGAGGGCCTACACTTCGTCCATCCTGTCTGATCTTGGTGCTGCTGATGCGCAACGCCTGCTGCCGGAGATTGTTGACGGCACGGAGCAGGCGGGCGGGCTTTCGGCAGAAGCGGCAAAGCTGACCGGCCTCAAAGCCGGAACGCCTGTGTGCCTTGGCTTTGTTGATGTTGTGTGCACGGGGCTTGGCGGCGGGTTGTTTGATCCTGACGGCAAGACAGGCTGCACCATCGTGGGCTCCACCGGCATGCACATGCGCATGGCCCCTTCGCCAGAGCGCGTGCGGTTGAATGCGGAAATGTCGGGCTACACCATGGCCTTTCCGGTGCCCAGCATGTCGGCGCAGATGCAATCCAATATGGCCTCCACCCTCAACATTGACTGGCTGCTGGACGTGGCGCGCGGCGTGCTGGCGCGGGAAGGCGTGACGCGCAGCCGCTCTGACCTGCTGAAGGGCCTGGATGAGCGGCTAATGCAGGTGCCGCCCGCGGCTGTGCTGTATCATCCCTATATTTCGCAGGCGGGCGAGCGCGGGCCCTTTCTTGATCCTTCAGCGCGGGCGGGCTTTATCGGGCTCGACGTGACCATGGGCTTTGACCACATGATGCGCGCCGTATTCGAAGGCCTGTGTTTTGCGGCGCGAGATTGTTACGCGGCTATGGGTGACATTCCTTCGGAAGTGCGGATCACGGGCGGGGCGGCACGCTCCAAGGCGCTGCGGGTGATGCTGGCGAGCGCGCTGAATGCCGGCGTACGCACGGTTTCACGCGAGGAAGCCGGGGCCGCCGGGGCGGCCATGATGGCCGCCGTGCAGCGGGGCATCTATCCCTCCATGCAGGCCTGCGCGGCGCAATGGGTTGATCCGCTGCTGGGCGCTACCACCGCACCAGATGCGTCTCTTGTTCCTGTTTATTCGCAAGGCTTCACGCGCTATGGGCAGGCGCGTCGGGCCCTGCAACCCATCTGGAAAGGCATGACACGCGCGTGAAGACGACACGAAGCATAGCCATCATTGGCGACCGGTTCATGCTCTCGGACATGTTCGAGGAGGCGCTACGCGAGCGTTGCCGCCTTGAGAACATTGCCATCCGCAAACACGACCTGCCGTGGCCCGACGAGCCCATGGAACATGGTTATGCGGTGGCGGGCATGGATGGGCTCAAGGAATACATGGGCTCTGCCGATGAGGTGGTGGAACACACGGGAGACGCGGAAATGCTGGTGACGCAGCTTGCGCCGCTTTCCGCATCCATCATGGACCGGCTGCCCAAACTGAGATTCGTGGCGGTGTCGCGCGGCGGGCCGGTGAACATCGACATGGCGGCGGCGCGGGCCCGCAACATCCGCGTGGTCAACACGCCGGGGCGCAATGCCAGCGCGGTGGCCGAGTTCACCATCGGGGCCATTCTTGCGGAAACGCGCAATATCACCAAGGGCCACGACGCGCTGCGCAAGGGCGAATACCGGGGCGACCTCTACCGCGCCGATGTGACGGGCCGCGAGCTTTCGGAAATGACGGTGGGGCTTGTGGGCTATGGCGAGGTGGGCCGCCGCGTGGTGAAATATCTCAAGGCCTTCGGCTGCCGCATTCTGGTGCATGATCCCTATGTGCAATTGTCCGCAGAAGACTTGAATGACGGGGTGATCCAGTGCTCCCTCGACCGGGTGCTGGAAGAGTCCGATGTGCTGTCGCTGCATCCAAGAGTCACTGCCGAAACACGCGGCATGATGAACCGCGAGACGCTGCTCCGCCTCAAAAAGGATGCCACGCTGATCAACACGGCGCGTGGGCCGCTGATGGATTACGAGGCGCTTTACGAGGTGATGAAAGCGGGGCATCTGCGCGGTGCCATGCTGGAAACCTTTGCCATTGAACCGGTGCCGCCGGACTGGCCGCTCCTGCAGTTGCCCAATGTGACACTGACGCCGCACATTGCGGGTGCATCGGTGAAGACGGTGCGCTATGCGGCCGGGCTGGCGGCTGAGGAAGTGCGCCGCTATCTGGCGGGTGAAGGCCCGCTCAACCCCTGTTGACAGGACAGACATGAAAGACCTGGGCCAGTTTGATCTCGTTGTCATCGGCGGCGGCATCAATGGCGCGGGCATCGCGCGGGATGCGGCGGGGCGCGGCCTCAAGGTTTTGTTGTGCGAGAAGGATGACCTGGCGCAGGGCACATCATCGCGCTCGGGCAAGCTCATTCATGGTGGCCTGCGCTATCTGGAATATTATGAGTTCCGCCTGGTGCGGGAGGCGCTGATCGAGCGCGAGGTGCTGCTGAAGGCAGCACCCCACATTGTATGGCCCATGCGCTTCGTGCTGCCTCATTCGCCAGAGCAGCGGCCTGCCTGGCTGGTGCGTCTCGGCCTGTTTCTCTACGACCATCTGGGCGGGCGTGAGCAATTGCCGGGCTGCCGCAGCCTTGACCTGTCGCGGGATCCGGAAGGTCAGGCGATCAAGCCCGCCTTCCGCAGGGCCTTTGAATATTCCGATTGCTGGGTGGATGACGCGCGGCTTGTGGTGCTGAATGCCATGGATGCGGCGGAGCGTGGCGCGACGGTGTTGACCCGCTGCGAAGCCGTGGCGGCGCGCCGTGACGGCGGCTTGTGGCAGGTGACGTTGCGTGGTCCCGATGGCATGGAACAGCGCGTGTCGGCCAAGGCCATTGTCAATGCGGCGGGGCCCTGGGTGGACAAGGTCGTAAATGGCGTGGCTGCCAGCAATGCCCGGCCGCGGGTGCGGCTGGTGAAGGGCAGCCACATTGTGGTGCGCAAGTTCTGGGTGGGCACGCAGGCCTATGTGTTCCAGAACCACGACAAGCGGCTCATTTTCGTCAATCCC
>JAXMCS010000030.1:0-29223 GCA_046349175.1 Hyphomicrobiales bacterium
AGGAGGTGGCAGGTCCGCAGGTGGTGTCAAACGTAGCCACTGCTTCCGGACTTCCATGCGTCCCCGGCGGCGTACTAAGGCGCCGTTTCCCTAGAGGGAGGCTGGCAGCGCGAGTAGGGCAGCCTTTGTGCATCAGACCTGAAAAACGCGGGCCGACTGAGACGCGTGAGGATGCAAATCCTGCCGGCGTGAGCGCCGCAAGGCGCTTTTTCCGGGACTTTAAACCAGTCCCATTTGCGTTGAGCGGCGCTCACGCATTCCCTAGCTATTGCGCCAGCAATGGCGGGAGAGGCCCCCTAGCCATTGCGCCAGCAATGGCGGGACAGGCCCCTAGCCATCGCTCGCGATGGCGGAGGGCCAGCCCTCGTCCCGGGTTTCAGGGGCAGGCCACCGGCATAACCGGGGCCGCAAAGGCTGAGTCACGTCTTCACAATCTTCCGGTAGAGGTTGCGCTCCGACACGCCCATGGCCTTGGCCGCACCACTGCGGTTGTTGTGGTGCAGCGCCAGCATCTTGTCCGTATAGGCCGCCTTCACCTCTTCCAGCGTTGGCTCGTGGCCGAAGGTGAGCACAAAGCGGTTGCCCGCCCCGGACACCGCCGCAGGCAGCGCCAGATGTTCCGGGTCGATGTGCAGCGACTCCGCCGACATGAGCAATCCACGCTCCACCACGTTGCGCAACTCGCGGATGTTGCCGGGCCAGTGATAGGCCTTGAGCGCCGCCTCCGTGGCCGGGCTGAACACCTTCTCCGACTTGCGCATGAAGCTGCGCGTATCAAGGAAGTGATTGGCCAGCGGCAGAATGTCGGGCTTGCGCTCGCGCAGCGGCGGCACCGTGATGACGAAGGGCGAGAGGCGGTAATAGAGGTCGTCGCGGAACTTGCCCTCCTTCACCATCTCCGCAAGGTTGCGGTTGGTGGCGGTGATGAAGCGCACATCAACGGAAATGTCGCGCGTGCCGCCCAGCCGCCGGAAGCGCGAGCTTTCAAGGACGCGCAGCAGCTTGGCCTGGATCACCGGGCTCACTTCGCCCACTTCGTCCAGGAACACCGTGCCGCCATCGGCAACCTCGATGAGGCCTTCCTTCTTGCGGTCCGCCCCGGTAAAGGCGCCGCGCTCATGGCCGAACAGTTCGGACTCCAGAAGGTTCTCATGCAGGGTGGCGCAATCCACTGTCACCAATTCGCGCTCGTGCCGTTGTGAGGCGAGATGGATGCTCTGTGCCACCAGTTCCTTGCCCACGCCGCTTTCGCCGAGAATGAGCACTGTCGTATCGGCGGGTGCCACAAGGTCAATCATCCGCGCCACCTCGCGGAAGGCGGTGCTGCTGCCCACCATGCCGCCGGTTGCGGACTGGCGCACCCGCGTTTCCAGCACCTCGATGCGCCGCCGCATGGTCTCCGTGGCCAGCGCCTTGTTGACGGAAAACTCCAGCCGTTTCGTTGAAATGGGTTTGACCAGATAATCGACAGCACCTTCGCGCACCGCTTCCACGGCCTGGTCCACCGAACCAAAGGCCGTGATCACGATGACCGGACACAGGTCGCGAAAACGCGCCACCGATTCCATGCCCTTGGAATCCGGCAGGCGGATGTCGAGCAGAACCAGGGCAGGTTCGGCCGCCTGAATGGCCGCATCCACTTCCGAAATGCTGCGCACCCCGGTGACGCTGTAGCCCAGCCTGACGATCTGATCGCACAGAAGCCGGTTGAGGGTCGCATCATCCTCGATCAGCAGGACGTGCTTGGCCGGTCCGGTGTTCATGGTGAAGAAGTCCCCGCTGTGGTGTCGCTGTCGGCATCCGGCAGCAACACGGTGAAGGTTGTGCCGCCACCCTGGCGGCTCGCCACGCTGATGCTGCCGCCATGGCGGGCCAGCGTGGCTTTGACAATGGACAGGCCAAGCCCCGTGCCGATGTTGCCATCGGCCCGCTTGGACCAGAAGGGCCAGAAGATGCGCTCGATGTTTTCAGGCGCTATGCCGACACCCGTGTCGGCGAAGGCGATGCTGATGCGGCCACCCTTGCGCCGCGCGGTGATGGCGAGTTTCCCGCCCGCCGGCATGGCGTGAATGGCATTCTGCACGAGGTTGAGCACCACAATGCTGATGTCGCTTTCATTGGCCATGGTGCGCAATGCCTGTGAAAGGTCCAGTGACAAGACGATGCCTGCCTGCTCCGCCTCGAAAGCCACAAGCTGCGCAATCGAACGGATGGCCGCCGCCACATCCACAATCGTCGGCTCGCCCTCGCTCACCTGTCCCAGATTGAGCAGCCGCCCCGTGACCGTGAGGCAGCGGTTGATTTCAAGATCGACCGTGTTCAGATAGCTGTCCACCGCCTGAACGGGTTTGCCCTCGCGCAGGTCTTCCTTGATGGCCGACAGGGCCAGATGAATGGAGGACAGCGGATTGTGGATCTCATGGGCAATGCCGGTGGCCAGTTGCCCCACTTCGGCCATGCGGTGCTGGGTGGAGGCTTCGGCCTGCGCCGCCAGATCACGGATCGATTCAATCACGCAGGATTGCAGGGTATCACCGACCAGAAGTTCGGCCCGGGCGGCAGAGACCTCGACAAACAGCTCACTGCCGTCCTGCCGCAGATGGCGGTGCAGGCACTTGATGGGTTTGTCCGCGCCCGGCGGCAACGCCACCAGCGGACAGGTGACAAGCCCCGGCGAACAGGGCTGTTGCAGGTGATGCGACGACTGATGACATGTGCGGCCAATGGCCTGGTCTTTCGGAATGCCAAGCTGACGGCAATAGGCATCGTTGACCTTGTGCACCATGTAGTCGCTGGTGATCACACGAATGCCATCGGGCACCGCGTCAATCACCTGCTGCAGGAAATTCTCGCCCGCCCGCAACTTGTCCATGGCGGCACCCACGCTGCCCGCCATCACATCAAACTGCGAGCCCAGAAGAGCGATCTCGTCTGTGCCGCTGAGATTGGCGCGGGCCACACTGTCACCTTGCGCGAAGCGGCTGGCCGCCGCGTTGATCTGCGCCACGGGCCGCAATACCTTGAGATCAAGGAGCCGCGAAATGGCAGCCAGCGCCAGAAGCAGCACCGTGCCGCCCGCCAGCGTCATGAGAAGCGCCCCCAGAGCCGTGTCGCGGCGCAGCGCCCCTCCGCCAAACCCGGCGGCCACATAGCCCAGCACCGGCTTCGCCGCACTGTCTCCATGACAGGTGGCACACTCCGGACCATTGGCCCGTGGCTGCAGCACGATCCTGCCGCCTGTGGCGCGCGGCACAATGCGTGGCCCCGGCTCTCCCGCAAGCGGGAAGACAGCCGCTACTTCAACGTCAACGCCACTGGCGGCTTTCACCTGCTGGAGATCAGTGACCGCCAAAAAATCGGCGCCCCCTGCTGCGGCGAGATCCTTGAGCAACACATCGCGCGCTGCCCCATCATTGCGCACCAGAGCAGGTTTCAGGGCCAGCGCCATGAGGCGCGTGGCAGCGAGCGACTCCGCCTCTGCCATGGCATGCAGTTTCTCGTGATAGGCAAAGGCGAAGACAGCGAGATAGGCAACGGAACAGGCTGTGAGCACCGCCACCAGCACAGCCAGAAACCGCCGCCCGAGGGCGGTCAGCACCAGGCTGCGCAGCATGGCCGGAACCTGAACCATCAGCGCAGGCCCGCCAGACGGCCAAGCAGACGTTCTTCAGGCAACTCAAGGGCGGAGAAACTCAGGCAGCGGCCCGCATCGTCATGCGGCAGTTCATGGGCGTAGAGGCAGAAGCTGACGACCACGCGGCCGTCAAAAGACAATTCAAAAAGCCGTTCCAGCCAGGCGCGGCGTTCCCCGGCAGGCCGCAGCGACAGGAGCGCCTCGGCATTTTGCACGAGCAGGCCTTTGCCGGACGACGCGGCGAGCGCCTCATGCACTGCCGTCTCCATATCTGCCAGGGTCAGGCGGCTCGCCTGCCAGCCCAGCGGCAACATGTGGCGGGCCCGGTAGTCGAAATGCGCAAGCCCCAGCGCCGCCGCCGCCCGCTCCATGAGATCGGGACGGTAGACTGGCAGACACAGTGCCGCGGCACGGCCAAAACCTTGCGCCTCAAACCACTGCTTGAGGCGCTTCAGCCAGAGTGTGTCAGTCATTGTCATTCACCTGCCATTCCGGGAACTGCGGCACGCGCAAAAAGGTAAATTTTAGCGCCACCGTACTGCGCCGCCCTTGACCCGGATCAAATCGCTCAGGTGTCTACCAACTGGGCTGGATTCCCGGAAAGAACGGGCGCTCTTCCGACGTGCGATCGCCCAGGTCAGCGCTGTCCACAATTTTTGGAACGGCGACCGGCACCTCGCCGGTCGCAGCCACAATCACCTGCCGCGCCAGTTCAATATAGGCCTGAGTGAGCACGGCGAGCCCCGCATAAAACTGTGTGTCAGTTTCACGGGCAACCTGCGCGCAAAAATCCGTGGACCACACTAGCAAGTGCCGGTCGAGGAAGCGGCCGGCATCCTGAAGGGCATGCGGGCGGCCATCGCGCAGCAGCTGAACGACAAAGCTCATTTCAGAGACAATGTGGTCGTCCGGCCTCTGCCGCCAGTCTCCCGCCTGCAAACCATAATGCGCATACCACTCCCGCACCGCGAACATGGGTTCCTGGCGCTCGATATGGTCATCCGTCCGCCAATAGGATTCGGTGGGAGAGGCCCGCTTGCCAAAGGTGAGATAGATCTCGGCATATTCAGCCGCCAGCGCGTCGACCGCGGCCTGCGAGATGTCCAGTCCGCGAAGATAGGCATCGAGCAGCGCAAAGCCTGTTTGCGCCTCAGCCCCCGGCGGCTGCAGGCAGAACCAGCTGGCCGAAGGCGTGGTCTTCAGCCTCGCCAAGATCTCAGCATCCGGCTCGTGGTCATGCAGCCGGGCGAGAAGGTCGAGGTCTTCCGCCAGACCGGCAATCACCTCGGCCAACTCATGGTCGGGCGCCATGATCTCAGCCCTTGCCATCGACACGGCCCTTGCTGTGCGGAATGAACACGATGGACGGATTGGTCAGCTCCGGATCGGCCATGTGCACAACCTGGCGCACCACATCCTCGTTTGGCCCGCGCGCCTTCGTGTCATAAGTGCCAGCCAGCAACTGGTCGATGGGCCCCACGTCAAGCACGCGCATCATGCAGGCCGAGACGCAGTAGGGTTTGCGGCCCGCATCCTGTTCGTCCACGCACATGTTGCATTTCTTGACGACGTTTTCATCGGGGTCATATTGCGGCGCACCGAAAGGACAGGCCGCCTCGCAGCGGCGGCAGCCGATGCACAGGGTAGAGTCGATATCAACGATGCCGTCTTTCTGGCGCTTGAAGATGGCCCCCGTCGGACAGGTCGGCAGACAGGCCGGTTCGGCGCAGTGGTTGCACGACATGTTGATCTTGAAGGCATAGACCTCCGGATAGGTGCCGCCTTCAATGTATTGCACGCGGCGGAAGCGCGGCCCGGCCGGCAGGCCGTTCTTGTCCTTGCAGGCCATTTCACAGGCGCGGCAGCCGATGCAATCCACATTGTTGTGGATGAAGCCCATCTGCATGTCGGGAACGACGGGCGTGTAGCCTTCGGCCTTCACCTTGGCGGCGGCGTCACGGATTTTCTGTTTGTCGAGTTTCTGGGCCATGGCTCAAGTCCTACTGGTCGCGCCGGAAGATGTAGCTGCGGGCGGTGGCCAGCTGGTCCCAGCCCGGACGGTGGATGAGATCGGATTTCTTCACGTTCACAAGCACGGTGTTGTAGGCGAAGGCGCCAGCCGGGCTCGGATTGTCGAGCGTCAGGAAGTCCGGGTTGCCGGCACGGTCGGTGCCGTCTTCGGCGATGTCCATCCATGCGCCTTCATGCATCACGGCAACGCCGGGCATGCAGCGCTCCGTCACAAAGGCGGGCAGCACCACGCGGCCACGGTCGTTCCACACTTCCACCGTGTCGCCCGTCTGGATGCCGAGCTTCTTGGCATCACCGGCAAACAGCGTCACCTCCTGGGTGAAGGTTTCACGCAGCCAGGGAATGTTGTTGAAGATGGAGTGGGTGCGCCAGCGCGGATGCGGGCTGATGAGATGGAACGGATGGTCCTTGGTCTTGGGGCTGTTCAGCGACTCCCACGGTTCGATCCATTTCGGGATATAGGGAATCTCCTCGCTGTAGCGGGTCTTGGTCCAGTCCTTGATGGTAAGGAAGCCCTGTGACAGGATCTCGATGCGGCCAGATGCCGTTTCGAAAGGCCGGCCCTGTTCAATCTGCCCGCTGCGGAAGGCCACATGCGGTTCGCCGAGATTGAACTTGATGATGCCGCGCCGCTTCTTGAATTCCTCCCAGCTCATGCCCGGATTCTGGTTGGGAATGACGCGGTTGTTCCACCAGTCCGACAGGTAGGACTTCATCCACCGCGGTATTGTCGAGGAAATACCCGCGTGTGGCCTTGGGATTGTAGAAGCTGGGGCGTCGAGCCGGTAGGCCAGTTCGGTGAAACCTGAAGGTCGGTCTTCGACTCGCCCAGCGGCTGGATGACGACCGGGCGGTGGATGTAGTAGTGCCCTTGTACCAGGGCAGCGCCACGTCATGCCGCTCGAAGTGCGTGCACGGCAGATAGTCGGCCTGATGCTGCGGGCGTGATGGTGGAATCCATGCACACCAATAGGCTCGCCCTCGCCAGGAGTCGAGCTTGCGGATCGCCTCGATTTCCTTGTTGATGTTGGTGAGCTGGTTCAGCCAGTCCGAACCTTGCCAGAAGATGCCACGGATGTTGGGGATCATCCCGTCCATGGCGTCGTCGCGCGGCCACAGGCCCAGCTCCTCGCGCTTCAGGTTGGGATAGTTGATCACCGCATGGGCCCAGCGGTCCGACTTGATGGAAGAGAACCAGATGTTGGCGAACTGGATCATAAGGATAGGCAACCGATTCCGGATGCCAGCCCTTGCCGATGCCTTCCGCACAGCCGCCCAGCACACCGATGTTGCCCGTCATGGCCTGCAGTGCCGCGGCCATGCGGTTGTATTGCTCGCCATAGGCATTGCGGCCCGGTGCCCATGAGGCCTTGAGGGCCGCGGGCTTGGTGGAGGCATACATCTCTGCCAGTTTCTTGATGTCTTCGGCCTTGACGCCGCAGATGGCAGAGGCCCACTCCGGTGTCTTCGGCGTGTTGTCATAGGTGCCGAGGATGTAGTCCTTGAAGTTCTCCTTGCCTTGAGCCCATTGCGGCATGGTTCCCGCATCCATGCCCTGCGTGAACTTGTTGATGAAGTCCTCGTCCTGCCAGTTGTTGGAGAAGATGATAGGCCAGCGTGCCCGCCATCATGGCGGCATCGGTGTTGGGCTTGATGGGAATCCATCACAGCATCAGGCGGCAGCCGAGTCCGTGTATTGCGGATCAACCACCACAAACTTGCAGCCCCGCTGCTTGGCCATGCGCATGTAGTAGAAGGTGTTGCCGCCATGGAATGTGTAGGCCGGGTTCCAGCCCCACATGATGATCAGCTTGGAATGGGCAAAGCGCATCGTCCTCGTTGCCGTCCTGGATGGTGCCGAAGGTGATGCGCGAAGAGAACTCGTGCCTTCATAGGAGGGCACAGACCAGATGATGGTGCGGCAGCCGAACATGCCGAGGAAGCGCCCAGAAGCCCTTCGATCTGGTTCGACTTGTGCAGCACGCCATAGGACGCACCCGCATAGGACTGGTCGAGCAGCGCCGTCGGCCCATAAGTGTTCTTGAGATAGACCATGCGGTTGGCAATGTCGGTGAGCGCCTCATCCCAGGAGACACGCTTGAATCCCAGCCTTCGCCGCGCTTGCCCACCCGCTTCATGGGATAGAGCAGCCGCTCCGGCGAATAGAGGCGCAGACGGTAGGACCGGCCGCGCAGGCAGGCGCGGATCTGCGGCTTCTCTTCCGTGTCGGTGCCATAGGCATCGCCCTGGTAGGAGCCATTGTCAGTGGACAGGCGCACGATCACGTCGCCCTTCTTGTGCGCCACCAGCATGTGGCGCGAGCCGCAGTTGTGGGCGCAGCTGGTCACCACCGTTTCGAGGTCATCGTCCTTCGGATAGGGCTCATAGGCGAAAGCCTGGGCCTTCCCTGCTCCCGCCACCGGCACGAGGCTGGTGGCAAGGCTGGCCGCCCCCCACTTCAACACATCGCGGCGGTTGGGATTGAGAAGGCTTTTGAGGGTCTCAAGGCCAAGGGGATTTTTCACGGGCTTTCTCCTGGCAAGTCACTGTTGGGCAGGCTTGCGGCGTTAACGGGGTCGGACTCGGTCTTCCGGTCCTTCGCCCAATCGGGAACGGCGGGGTCCATGCCCGGCCACGCATGGCGCGGATAGGGATAGAGATGTGGTACCACTGGCGGCCACCATGGCAGCCGTAGCAGACATCCGAACTTTCTCTGGCCAGGTCCTCGATCGTCGCGGCGTTGAGATAGGTCACATTGTGCCGGTTGGTGCGGATTGTCTCGCCATGGCAGGTCAGGCAGCCATTGGGCGCATCGGCTGTTTCCATGTCCTTGCGGATGTCAGGCCACTTGCCCGGCAGGCCCATGATCTTTTCCGGATCGGGCATGGCGCCATGGCAGCGCAGGCAGGTTTCCGAAGGGTTGACCATCTTGCGCAGCGTGAAAGGCTCGGAGCCGTTGTTGGAGGTCATGTCGGCCGGCGCCACCGTCATCTGCGGGGCTTCCTCGCGCGGGTCATTGCCCTGATGGCAGAAGGTGCACTTCAGGTTCATCACCGCCTGCGCATAGGGCGTCGTCATGTGGCGCTGGTGGAAGGTGGCCTGCGCGCCGTCATAGGTGGCGAGCGTCTGATACCAGGCCATGCTGGCGGTGTTGGCAAGGCCCGCAGGTGAGGCATCGCGCACATTGGTTCCCAGAACTTCCTTGTGGCAGGCGAGGCATTCCTCGTTGCTGGCCTTGTCGATGGCCGGCTTGAAATGGAGCGCATGATAGCGAGCGCGCTGGTAATCCATGCCGGACAGCGTCGCTTCAAGGGCTGTCACGGTCTTGGCAATTTCGGCCTTCTCGGCATCGCTCTGCGCCGGCGGATCGCTATAGACAATTGCAGGCGCCGCTTCCGCCGGGGCAGCCGCCGCATCGGCGGCAGGTGCCGCAGCCGCAGGGGCCGCCGCAGCCGCACCCGGCAAGCCCAGATCAGCCGCCGCAATGGGCGTGGCGGAATTCTGCGCGAGGAAGGCAATCAGGTTGGCTCGGTCAGCCGCGTTGGCGAGGCCCGCAAAACTCATCTTGGTGCCGGGCACCGTGCCCTTCACATCAGCGAGATAGGTGTCGAGGTCTGCGGGCGTCCAGGTGCCAGAGGCCTTGCCCTTCATGGCATCGGAATAGGCAAATCCTGCGACGGAGGCGATGGGCCTGTTGACCACCCCATAGAGATTGGGGCCCATGCCATTCTTGCCGTTGGCGTCAATGGTGTGACAGCTCTTGCACTTGCTGAAAACGCTCTTGCCGGCCGCCGCATCAGGCGCTCCGGCGGCGGTTTGCGCGGCAGGCGCCGTGCTGGCGGCGTCCGCAGTTTGCACGGCAGGCTGGGCTGCCGCAGGCGCAGCGGCGGCAAACGTCACCGCCGGCGCCTTTGCCAGGCTGGGAGACGTGTAAATCAAATCGCCGACAAGGCTCAGTCCATAGGTCGCGGCAGCGGTCACTGCGACTGATCCAACAAAGCTGAGAAAGCGCCTGGAAGTGTTCATGATGTGAGAGCCGGAAACAGGTTGCGGAAACGGAGGAGGCCCGTGAGCCTCCTCCGCAGTGTGTATGGGCCGATTAGCCGGCGTAGCTGTACTGGGTGCAGACCCAGCTGCCTTCGCCACCGGCCATGCCAGACATGCCACCCATGCCAGACATGCCACCCATGCCAGACATGCCGCCCATGCCAGACATGCCGCCCATGCCAGCCATGCCGTTCATTCCGGCCATGCCATCCATGCCCGACATACCGTTCATGCCAGCCATGCCGCCCATGCCAGACATGCCGTTCATTCCGGCCATGCCGTTCATGCCAGCCATGCCGCCCATGCCGGACATACCGTTCATGCCGCCCATGCCAGACATACCGTTCATGCCGCCCATGCCAGACATGCCGTTCATTCCGGCCATGCCGTTCATGCCAGCCATGCCGCCCATGCCGGACATACCGTTCATGCCGCCCATGCCCGACATGCCGTTCATGCCAGCCATGCCGCCCATGCCAGACATGCCGTTCATGCGCCCATGCCAGACATGCCGTTCATTCCGGCCATGCCGTTCATTCCGGCCATGCCATCCATGCCAGCTTCGCCGTTATGCCAGCCATGCCGCCCATGCCCGACATACCGTTCATGCCAGCCATGCCGTTCATGCCAGCCATGCCGCCCATGCCAGACATACCGTTCATGCCGCCCATGCCAGACATACCGTTCATGCCGCCCATGCCCGACATGCCATTCATGCCGCCCATGCCAGACATACCGTTCATGCCGCCCATGCCACCCATGCCCGACATGCCATTCATGCCGCCCATGCCAGACATTCCGGACATGCCGTTGCTGGAATAGGTGTATTGCGTGCAAACCCAATTGCCGCCGGCCATGCCAGACATGCCGCCCATGCCCGACATGCCACCCATGCCCGACATGCCGTTCATGCCAGCCATGCCACCCATGCCCGACATACCGTTCATACCGGCCATGCCATTCATTCCGGCCATGCCACCCATGCCCGACATACCGTTCATTCCGGCCATGCCATTCATTCCGGCCATGCCATCCATGCCGGCCATGCCGTTCATGCCAGCCATGCCGTCCATGCCGGACATGCCAGTCTGCTTCTTCTTTTCTTCAGAGTAGGAAGGAACGACGACCAGTGCTGTGAGTGCACAGGCCGTCACCAACATTCGTGTCATGGACTTCAGTGTCATGATATTTCCCCTTTATTGAGATGCGCGTTTGAAAAACCGGACATCCCTGCCGCGCGCACAGCAGGAGCGCCGTTAAACTTCACTGTGGTGTGACGGGATCGTTCGCGTGGAGGCCGCGCGGGTCGTATGGGCTGTGCATGCCGCGATGGATAAAGGGCGTGAACCAGGCCCCCTGATCATCCAGAAACCGCAGGCTCGGCGCATAGGGCGCTTCAACGCCCTTCAATGCGGCCAGGTACCAGGCGTTGTCTTTCTTGAACTCTTGCACCACCGGCGCCCAAGCCGGGCGCTGCGATGGCGCAACGCCCGCAATGTTGTCCGCCAGCGCCCCGCCCGCGAAAACAACCAGTGCCGAAATCAGTGTCAGTGCTGAACGGATATTTTTCTTGTGAGGCATCCGCCACGTCTCCCTGTTGCCGCTCAAGCTGCAACCCGGATGCCAGCCCACATAAATTCGTTAAGCCACTGTAATAACTATCTTTTGACCAAGTTGACCGGCCCGGCCGGAGGCCTCTCCCCTGACAAATTGTCAGCCTGCCGCAAGGCATGTTCCGGCGATTCCGCGCATTCCCCAGAAAAAGGCCCCGAAAACGCCGGAGATCTCACGCCTGACAGAATGTCAGGGGAGTCAGGCCGCTGCGGCGGGTGCCTGCCAAATTGTCGGGCTGGTGGGTGGCTCAGCTCAGATCAACGGCCCGGCGATAGGCGCGCTGGCCATAAAGCAGCGCCTGGGGCTGGTCGGAGAGCTGCACGTCACACACCTCTCCCACCATGATGTGGTGGGTTTCCCAGAGCATAGATGTCTTGAGCACGCAGGAGAACACCGCCGTCGCCCCTGTGAGCACCGGCTGCCCGCCAGACCCGGCGGTCCACGCCACATGCTCGAAGCGCCGCAGCGGCTCATCCTTGCTGCGTCCGGAGAAGATATGGGCCACCTCCTGCTGGCTTTCATGCAGCAGGTTGGCGCAAAAGCGCCCATTGCCCAGCACCGCGGCGACCACCGGGCTGCGCTGATGGATGCAGACGAGGAGCGACGGCGCCGGACCATCGGCCGCCACCGGCGTCATGGAACTCACCGTCACGCCATAGCGCCCCGCCGGGCCATCGGTGGTGATGACGGAGACAAAGGTCGCTCCCCGGCTCATGCCCTCCAAAAAACGCTGGCGAAGTACGGTGTCGGTCATGGTTTCTCCCTAAAGCATTTGCCCTTACGGGAGAAATCATTTGCGGGATCAGAGGCGGCCCCGGTCATGGCGGAAAAATTGGCCTGGGAGACTTGCCCGGAAAATTGGCTGGGGCGGGAGGGATCGAACCTCCGAATGCCGGAATCAAAATCCGGTGCCTTACCGCTTGGCGACGCCCCAATGCGGGCGCCGCTATAGCCGTGAAATCCGGGCTCTGCAATCACTTGCGGCATGAAACGGCAAAGCGCGCGGCAATCACTTGCCTTTGCGTTTCGCCTGTGGCTATAAGCCCGCCACCAGCGTCGGAACCAATCGGAGTGTAGCGCAGTCTGGTAGCGCACCTGCTTCGGGAGCAGGGGGTCGGAGGTTCGAATCCTCTCACTCCGACCATTCTTCAAAATGTACGCCGAATTCGCCTGCCCCTTGCGCCGGGTGAGGGCTCTTTCTTCCGGCCGTCATGGCCCGCTTCAGGCGGGCCACCCATCCGCCGTGCGCCACCTCTTCCGTCTCGGGCCAGCACCACCCATTGCAACAATACTGCATCGCTGCGATGCTGACGCCTCCGGTTGAATTGCGAGTGGAGGGAGATTTGAATGCGCTGCCACCGTGGTCCCTGTCGCCGTAGTCCGCTCAATCCGGTTGAAAACGGCTCCAACTTTCGTGTTGGCCGCAACAACTATATCGCTGTCATCATCTCAGTGATCATCGCTGCTCATTTCTTTTGCATTTCAGCGGCCCGCGCAAAAGAAATTGATAGACAAGGACTTGTTGACTCTTACTTAGCAGCTGCATTCGGCAGTTCGCGCACATCGTTGGTCAAATTCGCAAACTCAGCCAACAACGTGTTGCGTGTCTATTCGTATTGCGACGCCATTAGTGACTCGGATTGCGAAACGTCCTCGCAGCACTTCACCAACGCCATTCGCGGAGATGATCGGATTCGCATGGAGCGAGTTACATATGGTGATTTGATGTTTGTAATAACCAACGACAAAGAGGCCGCGACATATATTAAAGCCTTGAGCAGGGTATTCTCGCAGG
Source organism: Hyphomicrobiales bacterium (assembly GCA_046349175.1). GTDB lineage: Bacteria > Pseudomonadota > Alphaproteobacteria > Rhizobiales > Aestuariivirgaceae > Aestuariivirga. The sequence goes on from JAXMCS010000030.1 coordinate 13,122, forward strand.
CTGGTGCTGGCGAAGCACAGATTGATGTTGCCGATCCGCAGTGTCAATTGTTTACGAAAGTCTCAGATAGCAGTATTGTAAAGGCAGAAATTGTTGCTTCCATTGATTCAGATAGCGAGAAACTTGAATATTGCCTGCTGATAAGTTTTTATCGCGCGCTAGGCCTATCATTCTCGGCTGACAAAACATTTGACGAACTTTGGACGCAGATTGCAGCAGATCGTCAACAGGCATCGAGCACCCCCGCGGAACGCTCTGCGCATTTCTTGGCTTGGCGAACCAACGCACTCATTCTTGAGCACATTCATCAATGTCCCAAATTGCACGCCGGGATGTCAAAAAACGAAGTGCAAGAATTACTCACCGATGACTCAATCTGCTTGAAGGATATTTTGAGTGTGCTCAATGGGCAGCGTCAATGACTTACATGTTAGAAGCACGGTAAATACTGGGGTGTTTACGATGGCAGCGCACAAAACTCACTTCCACCGTTGGCCCCACCCCTGCCCCTCCCCAAACAAGTTTGGGGAGGGGTGAGTGGATGGAAAGGCACCCTCTGATTTGCGGAGCGACAACGTTGTCAATTTGAGCCGTCGCCCCAAACATCGTGCCACTGCATGGCGCGCAACTGAAACGCAGACAGGGCCGGATTGCTCCGGCCCTGCGCTTCCTCCCATGAGGACAGGGGTTCCCCCGTGGCGCCTCTGCGGGCGCCTGCCCGTGGGGCCGCCTGGATATCAGCCCTGCTTCACCACCACCGGGATCAACAGATCGCCCCAGTAGCCGCCCTCCGCATGGTGGCGGGCCCCGCGTTGCAGCTCCACCGAGAGGCCGCATTCAACGGCACTGATCATGGAGGTGTTGAGGCGGTGCAGGTCGTTGGCCAGGCGGTGGATGGCATCGCGCTGCTTTTCCGTCATGGTGGAGGCCTGATCCTGGGCCCGTTCACGCACGTGCTTCTTGGTTGGGGTATCGAGCATGGTGTTCCTCCTCACGCTGCCTTGAACTGGTCATGCTCGGTCGAGCCGTGCATGGCCGTTGTTGAAGACGTGCCCCCCGAAATGGTGGTGGACACGAGATCGAAATAACCGGTGCCCACTTCGCGCTGGTGGCGCGTGGCGGTGTAGCCCTGGGCCTCGGCGGCGAACTCCGCTTCCTGAAGGCGGGAATAGGCCGCCATCTGTTCCTTGGCGTAGCCGCGGGCCAGTTCGAACATGCCGTAGTTGAGCTGGTGGAAGCCGGCGAGCGTGATGAACTGGAACTTGTAGCCCATGGCCCCCAGCTCGCGCTGGAACTTGGCGATGGTTGCGTCGTCCAGCTTCTTTTTCCAGTTGAAGGATGGCGAGCAGTTGTAGGCCAACATTTTGCCGGGATGGGCCTTGTGCACGGCTTCGGCAAATTTCTTCGCTTGGCCGAGATCGGGTGTGGAGGTTTCCATCCAGATCAGGTCGCAATAGGGCGCATAGGCGATGGCACGGGCAATGCAGGGGTCCATGCCGTTCTTGACATTGTAGAAGCCTTCCGGTGTGCGCTCACCCGGCAGCACGAAGGGCTTGTCGTTCTCGTCAATGTCAGAGGTCAGAAGCTTGGCGGCTTCCGCATCGGTGCGGGCCACGATCAGCGTGGGAACACCCATCACGTCAGCGGCCAGGCGTGCGGCAACGAGGTTGCGGATATGGGCACCTGTGGGGATGAGCACCTTGCCGCCGAGATGGCCGCACTTCTTTTCCGAGGCCAGCTGGTCTTCGAAGTGAACGCCCGCTGCTCCCGCCTCGATGAAGGCCTTCATGATCTCGAAGCTGTTGAGCGGCCCGCCGAAGCCCGCTTCGGCGTCCGCCACGATGGGCGCAAACCAGGTCTCAACCGACTTGCGGCCTTCAGAATGCTCGATCTGGTCGGCGCGCTGCAGGGTGCGGTTGATCTTCTTCACCAGCTCCGGGGCCGAGTTGGCGGGATAGAGCGATTGGTCGGGATACATGGCACCCGCCGTATTGGCATCCGCTGCCACCTGCCAGCCCGAGAGATAGATGGCCTTGAGGCCGGCCCGCACCATCTGCATGGCCTGGTTGCCGGAAAGCGCTCCCAGCGCATTGGTGAAGTCTTCGGTATGGAGGAGCTGCCACAGGCGCTGCGCGCCCATTTCGGCGAGCGTGTAGCGCTGGGTGATGGAGCCCCGCAGCTTCTGGACATCGGCGGGCGTGTAGGGCCGCTTGATGTTCTTGTAGCGGTCGGGGCTGGCGGTGGGGACGAGGGAGTCGAAGCTGGTCATGGGTTTCTCCGTTGGGGGTGTGACAGATCATGACATATGTGCACCGCAAAAGAACTGGCCTGATGAGCGAAAATGCTGTAATTGTGTGATATCTTGTCAATGTGCAGCGCACACTTAGTCACAATTGTAAAATGAGCAGCAGCAAGATTTTCGCCGGAAACCGTCTGCGCCGCCTGCGCCAGCATCTGGGCTTGAGCCAGACGGCACTGGCGCAAAGCCTGGGCCTGTCGCCGAGCTATCTCAATCTCATGGAGCGGGACCAGCGCCCCCTCACGGCCCAGGTGCTGCTCCGCCTCTCCAGCATGGAGGGCGTGGACATCGCCGCCTTCGCCGAGGCCGATAGCCCCTCCCGGCTGCTCCAGCCCTTGCGCGAAATGCTGGCGGATCCGCTGCTCGCCGGTGAAGTGCCGCCCGGCAATGAGGTGCAGGAGGCGATTGCCGCAGCCCCCAATCTGGCCGCCGCCATGCTCAAGCTCTATGCGGCCTATCGCGAAACGCTGAAGCATCTGGCGGATGCCGCGCGCGGCCTGCCCGCGCAACCATCATCGGGCGGCGTCACACACTGGCTGGCCGGGCGCTCCAATGCGGATGTGGAAGCGGCCGCCGAAGACATCTGGTCAGAGATCACGCCTAAGGATGATGTTTTCGCCGGATTGAAAGCCAGGCTGCGCAGCGAGTTCGGCATTGATACGAGGCTTCTGCCCGCGCACATTCTGGGGCCGGACCGCGCCCTTTATGACCGCCACGCCCAGCGCCTCAACCTGTCGGAAACACTGCCCCATGAGCAGCGGGTGGAAGAGGCAGCCCTGCTGCTTGCCCGCCTGTCATCCCGCAGCATGATTGACGCGGCGGTCGCTGCCTCGCCCTTTGCGGCATCGGCGGAAGATGCCCGCGCCCTTGGTGCTGCACTCACATCACACCTCGCTCTCGCCATTTTAGCGCCGCGCGGAAAATTCTCCACCGCGGCAGAAGATCTCAAGCATGATGTGCCGGCCCTCGCCCGCCGCTTCACCCTCACGCCAGCCCGTGTGTTGCTGCGGCTCGCCCAGTTGAACGAAAGTTTCGGCTATCTCGCCGTGTCGGCCACAGGCCATGTGCTGCAAAGGGTGACACCCTTGCACCTGCATGTGACGCAGGATGCGCCGCTCTGTGATCAACTTCCGCTCTTCGACCGCCATCCGCCGCGCAGCCCCGTGCTGCTGCAGCCCGGTGAAGGCCCGCGCATTGCCGTGCTGGCCTTGCAGGACAATGGCGTGGCCCATGGCCTGTTCATGCTGGCCAGTGACGCCAAAAGCTTTGGCCCGGCAGAAGACGCGCCACGGCCGCTCGGTGCCGCCTGCCGCCTCTGCGACATTCGCAACTGCGCCAAACGAATTGAGGCCCCGGCTTTGCAGCCACGGGGCCTCAATGATTACCGCCGCGCCGCGACGGATTTCGAACCGGTGTGATCAGCGCTTCAGCGACAGGCCAACAGCGCCAAGGCCGGCACCTGCAATCACCGCCTTCAGCACATCGCCGATGACAAAGGGATAAAGCCCCCAGGACAGGGCAGACGACAGGGCGGTCCCCGCATCAAGCGCCAAGGTCTTGGACGCCCAGATGGCCAGCCAGATGAGGCCCGGCACATAAAGCACGGCAGCGCCCGCCAGCATCGCAAGGCATGTCCTGGCAATCGTGGCACCCCAGCCCTTCTCAATAAGATATCCAACTAGGGCCGCGGCGAGAATGAAGCCCACCACATAGCCCATGGAAGAGGCCGGCAGGAAATAGGCGAGCTTGTCATCGGCGAGGCCGGCCTTGGCACCGGCGAAGAACGGCAGGCCAATGGCGCCTTCCAGCGCATAAAGCCCGAGCGTGGCGGCACCCAGCCGCGCGCCATAGGCTCCGCCCACCAGCAAAACGGCGAGGGTCTGCAAGGTCATCGGCACCGGCCACATGGGAACGGTGATCTGCGCCGCGCCGGCGACCAGCAGACTGCCCGCCAGGGCAAGCACTGCAGCGCGAACAGCGCGCGATGTGCCACCGGCAGTCCACAGGTGGTAAGCGAGGGGTTGAGTAGTCATGGGGTCATTGTCTCCATCGGATTTGCCCATCGAAATGGATGGAGTGTGATTAGGGTGATTCAAGCAGCTGCGCAACACGCGTCCGCAGCACGGGAAGCAAATCACGATTAAACCAGGGATTGAGTTTTACCCAGCCGATGTTGCGGGGCGAGGGATGCGGCAAGGCGATGACTGGGCTCGTTGCAACATCCTGAAATTGCACAAGACGGGTGATCGGCAGGGAGGGCCCCCTCAACTGAGGCAGATGCCACATCTGCGCATGGCGGCCCAACACCAAGGTCAAACGGATGTTGGGAAGCGCCGCCAGCAATTTTCTGCGCCATGCCGCGGCACATTCAGGCCGCGGCGGCAGGTCACCAGCTTTGCCCGTGCCGGGATAGCAAAAGCCCATGGCGAGGATCGCAAAGCGCTCACTGTCATAAAATGTCTCGCGGGAGACACCGAGCCATTCCCGCAGCCGCTTGCCCGAGACATCATCAAACGACCGTCCCTTGTGATGCGTGATGCGGCCAGGGGCCTGCCCGGCGATGAGAATGCGCGCCCCCGCGCCCGCCTGAAGCAGCGGCCTGGGCCCGAGCGGCAAGTCCTTGCAGCGCGTACAGGCCCTGACCTCCGCCAGCAGGGCCTCAATCGTGGCCATCAGCGGGGCGCATGGCCATGGCCTTGCCGGGGTCCAGCCAATAGGGCGGCAACCAGCCCGCCATGTTGCTGAAGGGCAAAAGCTCCGGCGCAATCTCCAGACCCAGGGTTCCCGTCATGAAGGCGCGGCGGCGCATGATGCGCGTCCACATCTCCGGATAGTCACGGGCGATTTCGCCCCGCAGGGCTTCATCCGCAAGGGCCACGCCGTCTTCGATGTTGCTGGTGAAGTAGACCGTGCCCGTGGCGGGAATGATGTCACACTGAAGCGCCATGCCGGAGACAAGCTTCATGCGGCTGTCCTTGCGGATGGGCGAATGCACCCACTCGTCGAGATGGATGAGATGGCCGGGATTGAGGCCGACGCCAAAGAAGGGATCGCCCACATGCTTCATCACGGCCTTGTAGATGTCACCGCCGGAAACGCCCACCCCCACGGTTTTGTACCAGGCGGCTGCCGCCGCGAAATAGGGCGACACGAGTTTCGCCACATAGTCTTTCGCGCCTTCCGGCAATCCACTTTCATCCCTCACCAGAAAACCGGCCCGGCAATTGAGCGCGCCCATGAGGCCATGGCCGACGACAATGGGATCGCCCTCCTCAAGTCTGCGGCTCGACGGGCTGGGCAAACCATATTTCGCGCGCGGCCCTGCGCACATGTTGATGTGGGTGGAAAGGGGAAAGCCATTGAGCTGCAAGTTCAGGCAGGCCTCATATTCCGTGAGGCCGGGCTTCGCGTTGAGCACGAAGCGGCGGATGGCGTCGGAGGCCAGCGTGGCGGCATATTCGAAGCGGGCCAGTTGCGCCGCCTCGTTGATGGATCGCAGGCCCCTCTCGGGATGCATGAAAAGCAGGGCCGCATTTTCCACATCGCCGAAATCCCGCAGCGCCTTCACCAGATAGTGTGGCGTTTCGAACCAGCCGGGATCAAATTCGCCATCTTCGGTTTCGAAGCCCTTCCATCCGGCAAGGCCGATGCGCATGCCGCGCTTCAGGCCCGCCGCCTTCAGAAGCCTGCGCAGGGGCTTGTAACGGTCCCGCGGTTGACCCATGAGACTGAGCGGCTGCCACAGCACCCGCGTGAAGTCGGCCCCGGCCAACTCGGCATAGGGCAGGCCTTCATTGCCCGCGAACAAAGTGGGCTGCTGTCCCGGCACAACAACATAAAGCGCCTCCTCAAAGCGCGGGTCATAGCCACTCGCCCAAGAGATGTTGGCCACGTGTTCGCGGTCGCCATAAATGACCACGGCATCATAGTCCGCCTTCTTCATGGCCTTGAGCAAGCGCGCATGACGCGCCGCATAAACCGCCTTGCCGAGCAGCGGCTCATCCTCCTCCGGCGCGCCGAAATCCGGCAGGGTGACGGGAACAAGCTTCGGTTCAAGCCGGGGTGATTTCATGGTCATTGTCCTTGTCAGAAGCCTGGTCTCATGGGTGATGTGTGACGCGGGGATCGATGGGTGTGAGGGGAGAGGGCATGAAAATGTCTTCCATAAACTTTCCGGCCGCAAGCAGCTTCGCTTCGTCCCGGTTGGGCGCAATCACCTGCAAGCCCACGGGCAGGCCTGCCGCCGTGAAACCGCAGGGAATGGAAAGTGCGGGGCAGGCGCACAGCGTGGCCACCGCCACGATCAGCAACCAGTCCACATAAGTGTCGAAGGCCACGCCATTGCACTGTGCCACATGGCGCTGCTCCACCGGGAAAGGCGGCACAATGGTGCTGGGGCAGAGCAGCAGGTCGTAGCTTTCGAAAAACGTGTTCATGCGCCGGAACAGCGCGCCGCGCTGCGCCTCGGCGACGGCAATCTCTTCACCCGATAGCGCCAGGCCCTTTTCGATGTTCCAGATCACCTCGGGCTTCAGCTTGCTGCGATGGGCCTTGAGGACAGCACGCAGGCCCGTGGCAAAGCCCTGGGCCCGCAAGACCTGGAAACAGTGCATGGCCTCACGCAGATCAGGATGCGCCTCCTCCACGATGACGCCTGCCGCTTCCAGCTTGCGCGCGGCGGTGAGCACGATCTCCGCAACCTCGGGATCAACAGGCGTGATGCCGAGGTCGCGCGACACCGCCACCTTACGGGGCTTGCGGGCTGATTGCGCCGCCGCGAGATAACTCACGTCCTCGCGCGGCAGCGACAGGGGATCGCCGGCCTCTGCCCCCACCATCGCATCAAAGAGCAAGGCCAGATCGCTGACATTGCGCGCCATGGGCCCTTCCACCCCCAGCGTGCCATCAATCTTGGAAAAGACGGTGGAAGCCACCCGCCCCGGCGAAGGCCGCAGGCCGACGACGCCACAGAAACTGGCGGGATTGCGCAGGGAGCCGCCCATGTCCGAGCCATGGGCCACCCAGGCCATGCCCGTGGCCAGCGCCACGGCGGCCCCGCCCGATGATCCCGCCGGTGTGAGCCGCGTGTCCCACGGGTTGCGGGTGATGCCGAAGACGTCGTTGAAGGTTTGCCCGCCCGCGCCAAACTCCGGCGTGTTGGACATGGCGTAGACAATGCCACCCGCAGCTTCGAGGTGATGCACCAGAATGTCGGATTCCGCCGCCACCCTGTCCTTGAAGACCAGCGAACCTTGCGTGGACCGCACCCCCGCCACATCCGTAAGGTCCTTGATGGGAAGGGGCAGACCTGCCAGCCGCCCGCGCTCATGCACGGGCAAATCCATCAGCCGCCGCGCATGATTCCGGGCGCGGTCGAAGCACAGGGTGACAAGCGCATTCACGGGGGCATTCACAGCCGCAATGCGCTTTTCCAGTGCATCCAGACAATCGAGCGGCGTCACCGCCCCGAGTCGCAGCAGGTCAACGAGTTCAACAGCGGACATACGGATCAGATCGGCCATGGGCGAATGATAGCCGCCCTGCCCCCCGGCGCAACCGCTGCATGACATTTGCCTCCGCGCCATCTGGCCCCACGCATGCGGTTTGCCTGTCTTGCGGCCAGCGCCTAGAATGCCGCCACCATCAGGAGAGTATCATGAACGCACCCATCACCGCACCCATTGGCAGCAACAAGGAATGGGTTGAACGCCGCAGCAAGGCCGTGTCCCGCGGCATTGGCATGGGCGCTCCCGTCATGGCCGCCAAGGCCGAGAACTCCGAGATTTGGGACATCGAAGGCAACCGCTACATCGACTTCGGCGGCGGCATTGCCGTTGTGAACACCGGTCACCGCCACCCGCTGGTGATGCAACGCGTCTATGAGCAGCTGGAAAAGGTGACCCACACCTGCGCCATGGTGATGCCCTACACGCCCTTCATCGAAGTCTGCGAGAAACTCAACAAGGTTGCGCCCATCTCCGGCGACAAGAAGACGGCGCTGGTGACAACCGGTGCCGAAGCCGTCGAAAACGCCATCAAGTTTGCCCGCGCCTATACGGGCCGCAGCGATGTCATCGCCTTCCACGGCGGCTTCCATGGCCGCACACTGTTGGGCATGTCGCTCACCGGCAAAGTCGTGCCCTACAAGGCCAAGTTCGGCCCTATGGCCCCTGGCATTTGGCATGTGCCCTTCCCCGTGGAACACAAGGGCATCACGGTGGAAGACGCCATCCACGGCATTGAACTCCTCTTCAAATGCGACGTGGAACCGGAACGTGTGGCCGCCATCATCATCGAGCCCGTGCAGGGCGAAGGCGGCTTCTACATCGCGCCGAAGGACCTGATGGTGAAGCTGCGCGCCCTCTGCGACAAGCATGGCATCCTCCTCATCGCCGATGAAATCCAGACGGGCTTCGGCCGCACCGGCAAGTTCTTCGCCATGGAACATTATGGCGTGGAGCCGGACCTGATGACCGCAGCGAAGTCGCTGGCGGGCGGCTTCCCGCTGGCCGCCGTGGTCGGCAAGGCCAAGATCATGGATGCGCCCGATCCGGGTGGCATCGGCGGCACCTATGCCGGCAATGCCATTGCCTGCGCCGCGGCCCTTGGCGTGTTCGATGCTTTCGAACAGGAAGGCTTGTTGGAGAAGGCCGAGAAGCAGGGCCAGATCATCATGAAGCGCCTGCAGTCCATCAAGGCCAAGGGCAAGGGCATGCCCATGGGTGACGTGCGCGGATTGGGCGCCATGTGTGCCTTTGAACTCGTGACCAAGCACGGCGGCAATGAGCCCGACGCGGGTGGAGCCAAGGCCCTCGCCGCAAAGTGTCTGGAGCGCGGCCTGCTCATCCTCACCTGCGGCGTCTATGCCGATACGGTGCGCATGTTGACGCCACTTACCGCTTCCGAAGCCATCCTCACCGAAGGCCTCGACATCCTCGAAAGCGCCATCCTGGGGAATTGAAACTGCATCACACAGAAAGCCTCTACCGCGCCTATATCGCCTGCCTCAACGCGCAGGACTGGGCGCGGCTGGGGGAATTTGTCGCGGAGGGTGCCATTCACAATGGCCGCGCCTTCGGCCTCGCGGGCTACCGCGCCATGCTGGAAAACGACTTCCGGCAAATTCCTGACCTGAAATTCGTGATCGATGTGCTGGTGGCCAGTGAAACCCACGTCGCCGCGCGACTGATGTTCAATTGTTCTCCCGCCGGAGAATTTCTCGGCCTTCCTGTGAATGGCAGGCACGTGACCTTCAGCGAAATCGTGATCTATGCCTATACGGGGGGCAAGATCACAGAGGTCTGGTCGGTCATCGACAAAGCCGCCGTTGAAAGGCAGATCGCCCCTCAATAATGCGGTGGCTTGGTCACCGGCACATCGCCCGTGTCGAGCGCCTGCACCTCTTCATCCAGCCGCCGCAGCTGGCGCTCCAGCATCTCGATTTTCTTCCATTGTGCCGTGATGACGTCGTTGAGGTCCGAGATCATCTTGTCCTGGTGCGCGATGCGGATTTCCAGTTCATCCATGCGGCTGCTCGCGCTGCTCATGACTGCCCCACATAGAGCCAGGCAATTCCGGCGAAATGGCAGGCGGCGGCGGCCACCACAAAGCCGTGCCAAATGGCGTTCTGGAACTTGAGCCGCTCCCACAGGTAGAAGGGCACCCCTGCCGAATAAAGAAGCCCACCCAGTGGAATGAGCACCAGCGTCACCCCCGGCAGCACCTGCCAGAAGGCATGGGCGGCGAGGACGCCCACCCAGCCCAGAAGGAGATAGGCGGCAATGGCGATGGTATCGAACCGGCCGGGCAGCAACGTCTTGATGCCGATGCCCACAAGCGCGCCACCCCACACGACAGCACCAAGCATTGCTGCAAACCAGGTGTTCTGCAGTTGCAGCAGCAAGGGCGTGTAGGTGCCCGCGATCATCAGATAAATGGCGGAATGATCAAAGCGCCGCAGCACCCACTTCAGCGGTGAATGCGGTGTCAGGTTATAGGCCATGGAGAAGCCCAGCATGGCCAAAAGCCCCAGCACATAAACAGCAAGCGCACCGGCCTGCAGGGCTCCACCCGCCAGCGCCCGGGACAAGACAAACCCGCTGGCAAACAGCGCGCCAACAATGGCAACGCTATGAACCAGGCCATCTGCAAGCAATTCATCGCGCCCATAGAGGCGCTGTTTCAGATAGTGAGCCATGATACCGTGAGCCTGCCAAAGCCGCGACCTGCCGTCAAACACCGCGCCGCACATGACATCACTGTAAAGTGGAAAATGGACGGTATTTGCGCTAGCTGGTGGTGCGAAACCCGATCTTTCCCCATGCGCCCCCCACTCCTTGCCCTTCTCGCCGCGCTGCTGGCGGCCCCACAGGCCGCGCGGGCCGAAAATCTCGTGTCGCCGCAATTGCACCTGGCGCCCTCGCCCATACCCCGCGTGGCGCTGACGCTGGATGCCTGCTCCGGCCACACGGACAATCGCATTCTTGATGCCCTGATTGCCAACAACATCAAGTCAACAATCTTCGTGACCGCCCGCTGGCTGCGCCGCAATCCCGAGACCCTGGCCCGCATGCTGGCACGGCGCGACCTGTTCGAAATTGAAAACCACGGCGCGGAACATGTCTTTGCCGCACCCTGGCCCGCCAAACTCTTTGGCGTGAAATCGGCGGGGTCCGCCGCCGCCCTCAAGGCGGAAATCGAAGGCGGGGCCGCCGCCATCAAGGCTGCCACGGGCCGCACGCCCCATTGGTATCGCGCCGCTGTGGCGGAATATGCCGAAAGCGCCCTGCCCCTGATCCGTAGTCTGGACGTGAAGATTGCCGGCTATTCCCTGGCCGGGGATGGTGGCGCGCAATATTCGGAACAGTGGACGGCGCATGTCATCTCCCACGCCAGGCCGGGAGATGTGATCCTCGCCCATATCAATCAGCCATCGCGGCCCGCCGGAGCTGGCGTGGTGGAAGGCGTGCTCGCCCTCAAGGCCCAAGGCGTGCAATTTGTCTGGCTGGACGAGGCCGCAGCCCACATGCCCCGCCGCGTGATGGTCCATTGAAGGGACGGCGCTTCCGCCTAAAGCCCAAACGTCTGGGCAATGCTCTTGCCGGAGGCGATATCCGCCTGCCACTGTTCTTCCAGCCGGAGCTTCGCCTCCGCCGGTTCAATCAGTAGACGGAGCAAATCCGGGGAGAGAGCAACAAGCCCGTCATCATCGCCGAGGATCACATCGCCCGGTGCAACATGCTTGCCGCCGATGATCGCAACACCATTCACCACGCCCTCGCTCCAGCCCGTGGGGCCTGCGGGTGAAATGGAGCGCGAAAACACGGAAAAATCATCCCAGCTTGCAAGCGCCGCCACATCCCGCACCGCGCCATCACACACAAGGCCGGCAGCACCGCGCCGCCGCAGGAAGCCGCCCAGGATTTCCCCGATCATGGCATGGCTTGCGAAGCCCTGCGCATCAATCACCAGCACCTCACCCGGCTGCACCAGATCAAGCGCATGCAGCACCGCGCCAAAATCGGGCGGGCGGCATATGGCCGTCACCGCCCGGCCCATCAGCCGCGGCTGCTGGCCCACAGGCCGCAAGGGCCGGATCGCCGGATCAATGAGCGTGGCGGCTTTGCTCACATCCGCCACGATAGCGGCGGGCACATGCGACCAGCGTTCAAGCAGCGCGGCCTCGGCAAAGACAGGCGCGAGGGTGTGGGTGGTAACGGCCATGGTCAGGTCTTCCTCGCCAGTTCATCCTTGAGCAGAAGGCCGAGCGCCGTCATGCCCTCGACAATGCGTTCATCGCTTTGGCCGGAGTAGTTGATGCGCGCGTGATTGTGCTCCACCGCCTCCGGAAAGAAGCTCGCTCCCGGCACATAGGCCACCTTCGCCTCACGCAGCACGCGCCTGCGCATGAAGTCCTCCGTGTCGAAGCCCTGCGGCAGGGTGAGCCAGGTGAAGAGGCCGCCCTGCGGATCGGTGAAGCGCGCCTCCTGCGGAAAATGCCGCCGCATGGTGTCGAGCATCAGGTTTTTCTTGAGGCGGTAGGCGGCCCGCAGCCCATCGATATGCGCGTCAATGTCGTGCCGCGTGAGATAGGTGGACACCGCCGCCATGTTGATGGTGCTGCATTGCGTGTCTGCCGCCAGCTTCAACAAGCCGAGCCGCGTCACAATCTCCGGTGCGGCCATCACCCAGCCCAGGCGCAGGCCGGGCGCCAGCACCTTGGAGAAACTGCCGAGCAGAATGACGCGGCCCTCGGTGTCCATGCTCTTCAGCGTGGGCAGCGTCTCGCCCTCAAAGCGCACCTCGCGATAGGCCGTGTCCTCCACGATGAAAATGTCATGCCGGTTAGCAAGCTCAATGAGGCGCTTGCGCCGCTCTAGCGACAGGCAGGCCCCGCTCGGGTTCTGGAAATCCGGAATAGTGTAGATAAAGCGCGCGTGAGGATGGGCCTTCAGCACCTCCGCCAGATGCTCCACATCCATGCCTTCGCCATCCATGCGGATGCCCTTGTAGCGCGGATCAAAGGGCTGGAAGGCAATGGGCGCACCCAGAAAGGTGGGGCTTTCGGTGATCACAAGGTCGCCGGGGTCGATCAGCAGCTTGCCGAGAAGATCAAGCCCCTGCTGGCTGCCCTGCAGCATGAGAATGTCATCAACCCCACAGGCAACACCCTGCTTGGACATGCGGGCGGCGATTTGCGCCCGCAGCGCAGGTGAGCCATCGGACACGGTGTATTGCAAGGTCTGCGCCCCTTGCGTGGCCACAAGTTCGGCAAAGATGGCGGCCAGCTCCCGCGCCGGAAAAAGCGTGCCATCGGGATAGCCCCCGGCAAAGGAAATGATGGAGGGATCTGCCCCCATGCGCAGCAATTCGCCAACCGCATTGGGCTGAACCGCCTTCATGCGTTCTGCCAGTTGAAATGTCATGTGATGGATCCTGTTTTCCGGCATTGTGCCAGACGCGAGGCCCGGCGCAACAGATGAAACTGCATGGCCCGCCACGCGGAAACTGGACTCCTGCGAAGGCCTGCGCCTCATGCTAAGAAAGCCAATCACCCTGGCGAGGATTTGCAATGCTCCAGCTTTCCAACATGGCCCACCGCGACATTGAAACGGTGCTGCACCCCTACACCAACCTCGCCCGCCACCGGGAAACAGGCCCGCTCATCCTCAACGAGGGCAAGGGCATCTATCTCCACGACGACAAGGGCAGGCCCTATATCGAGGCCCTCGCCGGGCTGTGGTGCACGGCCCTTGGCTATGGCAACGAGGAACTGGTGGAGGCCGCCGCAACCGCCATGCGGAAAATCTCCTTCACCAATGTCTTTGGCGGCAAGAGCCATGATGGCGTGATCGCGCTCTCCGAGAAGATCAAGGAGATCGCCCCCTGCCCAACATCGAAGGTTCTGTTCGGCACCTCCGGGTCCGAAGCCAACGACATGCAGATGAAGCTCACATGGTATGCCAACAACGCCCGGGGCAAGCCGCAGAAGAAAAAGATCATCTCGCGCATCCGCGGCTATCATGGCGTGACGATTGCCTCGGGCTCGCTCACGGGCCTGCCCATGGTGCACCGCGACTTTGACCTGCCCATCGCCAATGTGCTGCACACATCCTGCCCGCATTACTATCGCAATGCCGAAGCGGGCGAGAGTGAAGAAGCCTTCAGCCAGCGCATGGCCGATGACCTGGAGGCCCTCATCCTGCGCGAAGGGCCGGAGACTGTGGCCGCCTTCTTCGCCGAGCCGGTGATGGGCGCAGGCGGGGTGGTGCCCCCGCCCAAAGGCTATTTCGAGCGCATCAACGCGGTGCTCGCCAAATATGACGTGCGCTTCATCGCCGATGAAGTGATCTGCGGTTTCTACCGCACCGGCAACTGGTTTGGCTCGCAAACCTTCGGCATGAAGCCCTCATCCATCTCCATGGCCAAGGCCATCACCTCGGCCTATTTCCCCATGAGCGCGCTGACCATCGAGGAAGACCTGTATCAGGCCATGCTCGACGAAAGCCGCAAGATCGGCACCTTCGGCCATGGCTTCACCTACACGGCCCATCCCGTGGGCTGCGCCGTGGCCCTGAAGACGATCGAAATCTACGAGCGGGAAAAGATAGTCGCCCATGCCGCCCGCATGGGTGCGCACATGCAGGCGCGCCTCAAGGCCTTTGCGGATCACCCGCTGGTGGGCGAGGCCCGTGGCGTGGGCCTGATCGGCGCGCTGGAACTGGTGGCGGACAAAGCCACCAAGCGCGCCTTCCAGCCCACGCAGATGGTGGGTGCTCTTTGCGCCGAAAACCTGCTGAAGGAAGGTGTGATCACCCGTGCCATGGGTGACGCACTCGCCTTCTGCCCGCCGCTCATTATCACGGAAGCGGAAGTGAACGAGCTGTTCGACCGTGTGGCCCGGGCGCTGGACGCCACGGAAGCACAGGTGCATGCGAAGAATTTGCGCGCGGCTTAAGAGAACCTATCGCCGCTCCTCGGCAAAGACGCGGCGCTCCCGCACCTCGCCCTTGCGCAGCAGCGTGACCTTCACCTCCTGCCGCACCCGCTCGTGGGAGAGAAGCCGCAGCATGTCGTCAATGCCCAAGACCGGCCTGTCATCGAGCGCGATCACCAGATCGCCGCTGCGAATGTCGGCCTGATCAGCGGGGCCTTTGGGCAGCACTTTCATCACGCGCACGCCGCTTTCCTGTTCGGTGCCGCTGGCCCGTGCGATATGGCGGGGGATGAGGGTGTTGGCCCCTTCAATGCCGAGGCTTGCACGCCGCACCCGGCCGTGGCGGAGAATTTGCGAGAGCACATCCAATGCCGTGTTGCTGCCGACCGAAAAGCAGATGCCCTGGGCCTGGCGGATGACCGCCGTGTTGACGCCCATGACACGGCCCAGCGAATCCACCAGCGGCCCGCCGGAATTGCCGGGATTGAGCGCCGCATCAGTTTGAATCACATCATCGATCAGGCGGCCTGTGGTGGCGCGCAGCGTGCGGCCCGTGGCGCTGACAATGCCCGCCGTGACCGTGCGGTCAAACCCCAGCGGATTGCCGATGGCAATGGCCAGCTGGCCCTGACGGATGGTTTTGGAATCCACAAAATCGAGTGAGGGCGCCTTCAGCGGATGATCCGAACGGATGACGGCAATGTCCGTATGCGGATCATCGCCCAGCACCCGCGCCACGCTGCGCTGCCCATCGGCCATTTCAACCGCGACAAGGGAAGCCCCTGCCACAACATGGCTGTTGGTCATGATCAGGCCGTCAGACGCGATGACGAGGCCAGACCCCATGCCGACGGGCCTGCCGTTCTTCTCGACTTGAACATGGACAACCGCTGGCCCGGCCTTGGCCACGGCGGCGATCACGGATTGGGAATAGGCATCATGCAACGCTGCATCATCCGCTGCTGCGCTGCCACCTGAATGAGGTGCGACATCATACATATGGGGTTTCTCCGGCACCCGATATGGGGGGCGCCGGAGAACATTCAAGTGGGGGACAACAACAGACCCACTTACATCCGCGGAAGGGCGCGGAATTCCCAGGGGCTGACCTTGCCATCCTTGTCGGTGTCGGCGGCTGCGAAGCGGGCCTTGCCGGCTGCGAGGAACTGCTCCTTGCTCACCTTGCCATCCTTGTCGGCATCCATTTCGGCGAAGCGCTCTTTCTTGCGCTCCTGCATCATGGCCATGCGTTCGGGATTGCGGCCCTCACCCGGCCCCATGCGAACCTCCATGAACTCTGCCTCGGTGATGTCGCCGCTGTTGTCGGCATCCATGGCCATGAAAACACCTTCGACGCGGGACGCCGC
>JAXMCS010000031.1:0-29048 GCA_046349175.1 Hyphomicrobiales bacterium
GGCCGCAGCCATGGCATCCATGCGGAGCCTGTGACCTTCGGCCTCAAGCTGGCCTATGCCCATGCAGAATTTCAGCGGGCCAGGGAACGGCTGGTGTTTGCCCGCAAGGAGGTGGCCACCTGCGCCATTTCGGGTGCTGTCGGCACATTCGCCAACATTGATCCTACGGTTGAAGAGCATGTGGCCGCCAGGCTCGGCCTGGTGCCGGAGCCTGTTTCCACCCAAGTGATCCCGCGCGACCGGCATGCCATGTTCTTTTCGGTTCTGGGCGTGGTTGCAAGTTCGATTGAACGGCTGGCCACGGAAATCCGCCACTTGCAGCGCACAGAAGTGCTGGAGGCCGAGGAATATTTCTCGCCGGGGCAGAAAGGCTCTTCCGCCATGCCGCACAAGCGCAATCCAGTGCTGACGGAAAATCTGACGGGTCTGGCGCGGCTGGTGCGCTCAGCTGTAACACCCGCCATGGAAAACGTGGCTCTGTGGCATGAGCGCGACATTTCTCATTCCTCCGTGGAGCGCGGCATCGGGCCTGATGCGACAGCGCACCTCGACTTCGCGCTGCGGCGCTTGGCCGGCGTGATCGACAAGCTTGTCGTCTATCCGGAGAACATGCAGCGCAACCTCGACAGGCTGGGCGGCCTTGTGCATTCCCAGCGGGTGTTGCTGGCCCTGACACAGAAGGGCATGAGCCGCGAGGACTCCTATGCCGCCGTGCAGCGCAACGCCATGCCGGTGTGGCGTGGCGAAGGGCAGTTCCTGCCGCTTCTCAAGGCGGACAAGGAGATCGCCGCTCTCATGACTGCGCAAGAGCTGGAGGCGCTTTTTGATCTTGGCTATCACACCAAACATGTGGACACGATTTTCCGCCGTGTCTTCGGGCGGGCCTGACGCATGACCGCCAAGCAGCCCGACATCAAGGTCATCAGCGGCACTGAAGACCTGATCGCCTTTTGCGCCGGTCTCAAGAGCGAGCGCTTCATCGCGGTGGATACGGAGTTCCTGCGCGAGACGACCTATTACCCTAAGCTCTGCCTGATCCAGGTGGCCGGAGCCCAGGATGCGGCCCTCATTGATCCACTGGCCGAGGGCATTAATCTTGCGCCTTTCTATGCGTTGATGGCCGACACGAGGGTGCTAAAAGTCTTCCACGCGGCCCGGCAGGATGTGGAAATCCTGCTGCGGCAGTCGGGCCAGGTGCCCTCCCCCATATTCGACACGCAAATTGCGGCCATGGTCTGCGGCTTTGGTGACCAGGTTGGTTATGAAGCCATCGTGCGGCGGCTGGCCAATGCGCAGATCGACAAATCCTCGCAGTTCACGGACTGGTCGCGCCGTCCGCTGACCCACAAGCAGATGGCCTATGCCCTTCCGGACGTGACGCATCTGCGCACCGTCTATGAAAGCTGATGGCGCAGATCGAGCGGGAAAGCCGCATGGATTGGCTGGAAGGTGAGTTGGACGATCTCGCCAATCCCGCCGCCTATCGCGTGGACCCGGAAGAGTGCTGGCGGCGCATCAAGGCGCGCATCCAGAACCGCAAGGCAGCAGGCGGCGCTCATGGCGGTGGCCGCCTGGCGCGAACGGCTGGCGCAGGAAAGCGACGTGCTGCGCGCCGCATTCTGAAGGACGATGCCGTCGCGGAAATCGCCATTCAGGTGCCGCAGAGCAAGGAAGCGCTGCACCAGTTGCGGCTGCTGCCGCGGGATCAGCCGAGTCGTCCATTGGCCGCGGCATCCTCGAAGCGGTGGCGGAAGGCCTGGCCCGCGACCCCGCCAGCATTCCCAACCCCAAGACCCGTGGCGACGAAATGAACGGCGCACAGGAGGCGGCGGCGGAAATCCTCAAGCTCGCCCTCAAGATCGTCAGCGAAAGCGAAGGCATTGCACCCAAGCTGATTGCCAGCAGTGCCGACATTGACGCCATCGCTGTGGATGACGAGGCCAAGGTGGCGGCCATGCAGGGTTGGCGCCGCGAGGTGTTTGGCAGTGTGGCGCTGGACCTGAAACATGGCCGCGCGGCCATCGCCATGGACAAGGGCCGCGTTCAGATCGTCAAGCGGTAACGTTCAGTCGATCAGCACTTTGGGATTGCGGCCCATCTCGAAGGCGAGGCTGGCGAGGCGCTTTTCCACCCGCTCCCCCATCAGGTCCTTGAGCTTGCGCGGCAGGCGCAGTTGCAGCGTCTTGCTGCCTTCCAGCGTCAGGCCGATGCGCGGCAGCATGCCCGGCATGGCGGCGGACAGGATATAGGCCAGACGGAACACCGAACTCAGCAAATGGGCACGCTCCATGTGGCGCTCATCCAAAAGGCGGGTGAGATCATCCTTCATCACCTCGCCCTCATAGCGGTAGAAAATGGTGAGCGAAAGAAAGACCCGGCCCGGATGATCGACGCCGACAAAGGCCGCCTGCGAAATCATCGACATAGATCGGTCCGCCCGGTAGTCCGGGTGGGCGCGCCAGCCAATATCGGCCAATAGGCAGGCGGCATAGCGCAGGCGCTGCTCCTCATCCGTCTCGCGCAGCAG
Source organism: Hyphomicrobiales bacterium (assembly GCA_046349175.1). Taxonomy (GTDB): domain Bacteria; phylum Pseudomonadota; class Alphaproteobacteria; order Rhizobiales; family Aestuariivirgaceae; genus Aestuariivirga. Next base: position 2,528 of record JAXMCS010000031.1, read on the forward strand.
GCCCGGACCGAATATCTGGTCGGTCCAGTCACAGAGTTCCAGTTCGTGCTCGGGTGAGCGGGCATAGCGCCGCGCGAAATCCCAACAGGAAGCCAGAAGCGCATCGGACTTCATCTTCTTGCGCGGCAGCTTGGCATAGAGATAGCCTTCGCGGACGCCATAGACGGAACAGACCACGTCGTCGGGCTTTCCCGCCTTGAGCAGCCGTTCGAGCACCAGCGCGCCATAGGGCATGGTTTCAGAGCGGGACTTTGAAACGTCCTTCACATCCTTGAGGGCTCCGGGCGAAAGCCCGGCCACCAGTTCGGAAATGCCCAAGGCCTGGTTGCGTGTCATGGTGTATTGGTGCAGCACATGCAGCGGATAATGGGCGTGGGACATGTGCATGCGGGCGAGGTTTCGCCAGGTGCCGCCCACGGCATAGAAACTGCGGCCCTTGAGGCGCTCCAGCACCTCCGCCTTAGCCAGATATTCATCCACCATCTTGCGGGCGCGATCAACGTTGCCGCCCGACATGTCGATCAGGCGCAAGGGGCCCAGCGGCAGTGTCACGCCATCGTTGAGTTTGCCGTCCTTGATGTCAATGAGCTCGAGTGAGCCGCCGCCCAGGTCTCCGGCTATGCCATCGGCTTCGGGGATGCCCGCCACCACGCCGAGGGCGGCATAGCGGGCTTCTTCCTTGCCGGTGAGCACCGAAATGCCGGCTCCCAGCGCGTCCTCGGCGCGGGCAATGAAATCTTCGCCATTCTTGGCCTCGCGCGCCGCCGCAGTGGCCACGGCATAGACTTCCTTGCAGCCGATCTGGCGGGCGAGCGTACGAAAGCGGCGCAGCGCCAGCAAGGCCCGGGCAATGCCGCCTTCATTCAACTGGCTGGAAATGGCCACGCCCTTGCCCAGCCCGCAGAGGATCTTCTCGTTGAAAATCGGCGAAGGCGAACGGCGCAGGCCGTCATAGACAACAAGGCGCACGGAATTGGAGCCAATGTCCACCACGGCCACAGGCCTGTAGGTCGGAGGTTCAGTGCGAAATCCGGTATGCCAACTCACTTGTGTTTTGCCGCTTTCTTCCGGTGAGGAATGGGTTTGGGAACACTAGCCGCCAGCGCCTTGCCCCGTCCAGAGAGCGAGGGATTATTCATGAAATATGTGTGCGCGTTGAAGGCCTCTTCCGCTGTCGCAGGCGACACGCGCCGCCATGCACCATCAGGCTGCAGTTCCCAACTCTGCTCATTGTCCTGCAGGTTGGCTACCATGATCTGGTCCAGAACCTGATCGTGAACCGTGGGATTGTCGATGGGGATCAGCGTTTCCACACGGCGGTGCAGGTTGCGCGGCATCCAGTCGGCAGAGCCGATATAGATTTTTGCCTCGGGATGGGGCAGCGGCTTGCCCGCGCCGAAGCAGACGATGCGCGAGTGCTCGAGGAAGCGGCCGATGATCGACTTGACGCGGATGTTTTCCGAAAGTCCCGGCACACCGGGGCGCAGGCAGCTGATGCCGCGCACCACGAGATCAATCTGCACGCCCGCCATGCTGGCCTTGTAGAGTGCGTCGATGATGCCGGGATCAACCAGCGAATTCATCTTGGCCCAGATGTGGCCGCTGCGCCCGGCCTTCACATGCTCGATTTCCTCGTCGATATGCTGCAGCAGGCGCAGCTTGAGATTGATGGGCGAGAGCGAGATGCGTTCCAGGTCTTCCGGCTGGGCATAACCCGAGATGAAGTTGAACAAGCGGGCGGCATCGCGCGCCAATTCCGGCTCGCAGGTGAAGAAGGATAGGTCAGTGTAAATCTTGGCGGTGATGGGGTGATAGTTGCCGGTGCCAAAATGCACATAGGTGCGCATGGCACCGGATTCGCGGCGCACCACCATGGAGACCTTGGCGTGGGTCTTGAGTTCAATAAAACCGAAGACAACCTGCACACCGGCCCGCTCGAGATCGCGGGCCCACTGGATGTTGGCCTCTTCGTCAAAGCGGGCCTTCAGTTCCACCAGCGCCATCACGGTCTTGCCCGCTTCCGCTGCTTTGGCGAGCGCCGCCACAACGGGCGAATTGCGGGAGGTGCGGTAGAGCGTTTGCTTGATCGCCACCACATCCGGGTCAGCCGCAGCCTGGCGGATGAACTGCACCACCACATCGAAGGATTCATAGGGATGGTGGACGACAAAATCCTTCTGGCGGATGGCGGCGAAAATGTCTCCGCCATGGTCACGCACCCGCTCGGGGAAGCGCGCCACGAAGGGTTTGAATTTCAGGTCCGGGCGCTCGTCGATGATCAGCTGCGACGTGTCGGCGTAGCCTACCAGACCTTCGCTCACCACAACCGCTTCGCTGCCCACCTCCATTTCATCGGAGATGAATGAAATGAGTTCCGGTGGGGTGGTGCCATCCACCTCCATGCGGATGACCGAGCCGCGGCGGCGGCGCTTCAGCGCGCTTTCAAACACGCGCACCAGGTCTTCGGCCTCTTCCTCGATTTCGATGTCACTGTCGCGGATGATGCGGAACACGCCTTTGCCAAACACCTCATAGCCGGGGAAGAGCCGCGGCAAATAAAGGCTGAGCATGTTTTCCAACGAGATGAAGCGCACCTCCTCGCCCGGCAGGCGGATGAAGCGCTCCAACTGGGCCGGCATGGGCAGAAGGGCGCGCATGCCATTGCCATCGCGGCGGCGGCGCAGGTCAACGGCAATCACGCAGCCGCGGTTGAGAATGAAGGGAAAGGGATGGGCCGGATCAATCGCAATGGGGGTGACGACGGGCAAAATCTGGTCGAGGAAACGCTGGTCAAGAAAGCGCTGGTCATCGGGCCGCACATCAGCTTCGGAGATGATGGTGATGCCGTTCTGCGCCAGCTCTGTCTTCAGCTGCTGCCAGCGCACGTCCTGTTCGGTCATCAGGGCCTGAGCCTGCTGGCGGATGAGCACAAGCTGCTCAGCAGGCGTGCGGCCATCCTCGCCGATTTCGGCCACCTGCTCGCGCTGCTGGCCCACAAGGCCCGCCACACGCACCATGAAGAATTCATCGAGGTTGTTGCCGGAAATGGAGAGAAAGCGCAGGCGTTCCAGCAAGGGGTGGTGGGGCTTCGCGCCTCTTCCAGCACACGGGAGTTGAAACCCAGCCAGGAGAGTTCGCGATTGAAAAAGCGCTGCGGATCATCGGCGGCGATGGCCGGGGCAGCGTGTTGGGTCTTGCTATGGTCGTTCATGCGCTCGTCCTGTGTCCGGCGATATTGCAGCAATGTGACAGTTGCGTGAAGTGGCGGAAAGCCTCAGGTCAGCCCCGGCATGTCCGGATGGGACAGCTGCTCCAAAATGCGCGCGGCAAAGGGGCGCGTCACTTCCGCCCCCTGCTCAAGTGCTGCCCGGTCAATGGCGTCCACCAACTGGCGCACAAAGTCGAGCGCGCGCGGCATGCGGGCGGCGAGATAGCTGATCACGGCCTCGTTCACCGCAATCTGCCGGTCGGCAAACTGCTTCACCAGCACAACGCGCAACAGCACATCATCCGGCTGGGCGATCACGGCCACTGGCAGGGCCGCCAGCCGCGACCTGAGGTCCGGCAAGGCAATGGTCCAGTTGGTCGGCTGCACGGGGCTGGTGATGAGCAGGCTCTTGCCGTCCTGCCGGGCGTGGTTGAGGGCGTGGAAGAGCGCCGTCTCATCGCCATCAAAGCTTTCACCTGCCTCGATGGCCAGGGCCTTTTCACCGAAGTAGCCCGGCACGCGCTCACGTTTCAGGTCCCGCAGGGGCATGATCGGCGCGCCGGAACGCTGCTGCCAGACGGAGGCGAGGTGGCTTTTGCCACTGCCGGGCGGACCCACGATCATGGCACCATGGCTCGGCCAGTTGGGCCACTGGTCCACCAGCGCCACGGCTGCGGCGTTGGAACCCGTCACAAAGAAATCCTCGCGGCCAAGGGCGGCGCGGTGCGGCAGATCCAGCGTGAGTTGCCGGGCCGTCATGCCTTGGCTTTTTTGCGCTGGGTTAGAGCAGCAGGCGGGGCAACAACATCCTCGCTCCGGCCCACATAGAGGCGCGACCGCAGGTAACGCGACAGGAGATAGCGCACGATCACGCCTGCCGCCGCCGCCATGGGCACGGCCAGCAGAAGACCGACAAAGCCGAACATGTAGCTGAAGGCAAAGAGCGCAAACATCAGCCACACCGGATGGAGGCCGATTGAGCCGCCCACCAGCTTCGGTGACAGGAAATTGCCTTCAATGAATTGCCCCGCGGCGAAGACGCCGAGCACCAGGCCGAGGCTCGTGAAATCCGGCCAGAACTGCACCAGCGCCACGCCGATGGCAAAGATGCCGCCAGTCAACGCACCGATATAGGGAATGAAACTGAGGAGCCCCGCGCCAAAGCCGATGGCGAGGCCAAAGCGCAGGCCGATCAGCGACAACCCCACGCCGTAGAAGGTGCCCAAAAGCAGGCAGACGGTGCCCTGCCCCCGGATGAAACCGGCGAGTGCGCGGTTGATGTCACGGGCAATGGCGCGCACCTCCTCCACATGGTCACGCGGCACCCAGCCATCCACCGTGGCGACAATGCGGTCCCAGTCCGCCAAAAGGTAAAAGGCAACGATGGGTGTGACGACGAGAAGTGAGACCAGATTGACCAGCGCCATGCCGCCCGACCAGAGCGAGCCCAACAGTGCGGCGATCCAGCTTGCGGCCTTGCTGGCGATGTCCCCCACCGAGCCCTGAATGTCTGCACCACTATGGGCGATCATCTCCTTGATTTGCTGGGGGGCGATCTCGTTGAGCTTTGTTGTCAATGCGTTGATGAGGCTCGGCAGATCTTGCGCCAGGCGCAGAGCCTGATTTCCCAGAATGGGCACCACCAGAAGCACAACAAGCACAACAACCAGAACCGCCACAGCCAAAATGATAAAAGTGGCGGCCAGGCGGGGAAGTCCCAGGCGCTCCAGCGCATCCGCCACGGGATCCAGAAAATAGGCGAGAACAAATCCCGCGATGAAAGGCAGCAGAATGTCCTGAAACAGCCAGAGGAACAGCACGAAGAAAATCAGGGCACCAAACCAGAAGCCCGCCTGTCGCTGCACGGTCATAGAGGTTTCCCCTGTGATGGGGCGGCCATCATGTGGCGCACCCAAAAGCGCATGTAGGTGAGGCCCGACGCGGTGGTGAGAAAGCCCACGACAGCCGCGGAGGCCAGGATCAGACGGTCATCTTGCCAGCCTGCGGCCAGGGTGGCCAGCAGCAGCACGGCAAAAACGATCTGCGCCACTGTGTTGAGCTTGCTGATCCAGAACGGCTTCATGGACATGGGACGGTCCATCACCCAGGCAAGAAGCACGGCGCCCACGATCAGCACATCGCGCGTCACCACAACAATGGCCAGCCATGTGGGCATCAGGCCCTGAAAGGCCAGCGTCACATAAATCGAAACAAGCAAGGCCTTGTCCGCCAGCGGGTCCAGATAGGCACCCAGTTCGGACTGCAGGTTGAAGCGGCGCGCGATATAACCATCCACGCCATCGCTGACGCCCGCCACGATGAACACCACAAGGGCTGCGGCGAAAGCCCGGTCGATGAGAAAGTTGACCGCCAGCGGCACCAGCAGAATGCGCAGGATGGTGATGAGGTTCGGCAGGCTGACGGGCAGCTGGACCATGGCTACAAGGCCTGAATGATCCAGTTGCCGCCGGCGCGCGAGAAGCCGAGGCCGGCGGACTGGAACTTGCCCGGCAGGTCGTTGAGGTCGCCAGAAACGGTCAGGCGCACCACAGCACCATCGCCGGCGAGGCTGGACACATCCAGCGCCACAACGCCCGGCGTGGCCAAAATGCGGGAGCGCAGACCGTTCCACTCCGATGGTCCGTTGAAGGGCACGGAGACGGTGAGGGTCTGGCGCTGGCTGGCGCCCTGCCTTGCGGCCTGCTTGTCGGCGTTGGACTTGTATTTCTCCACCATCACATCGTGGAAGCGCTGGGTGGCGAGCGCCGCGGACTCCGCCAGCACACCCGAGTCGGCGCGGTAGTCCTTGTCAAAAACGATCTTTCCCAGCGCCGTCGTGGCATTGAGCGAGGCATGCACGCCGCCCTGGCCATCGGGCTCGGCATAGACGACCAGAATGGCGCTCACGTCATAGCGGCGGCGCATGGCCTCCAGCTTCACTTCGTCGTTGCTCAGCACGTCCTGCACGGTCAGGGCCTCGGTGTCGTCAAGGTCGCCCAGCGGCACAATGACCGGCACCAGCGATTGTTCCGCCCGGAGGTTGGACCAGGCCTGATGCCACGGGTTGTCTTCCCACAGCTGCTGGCCCTGCTCCGACTTCCAGATGGGCAGCACGAGGAATGATGGCCCCTGCGCCGAGACTACGCGCACGCCATAGCTGGCATAGAGGCTCTTGATCTTTTCAGGCAGGAAGCGAACGGTGAGCTTGCCCTGATAGCGGCCGGGGCTGATGGCCTCTTCCTCGATCGACAGAGAGCGCAGATAGGGCAGGATCTGCTTGGTATCCATGGCAGTAACGGCATCCACGATCTCGGGCGAGCCCAAACGCTCGGCCAGCATTTTGAAGGCCTTCACCTGAACTTCCACCAGGGCCTTGTTCTTGGCGGTGCTGGCATCGGTGTCGGTCACGTCCACGGCCACGCCCTGCACGGCAAAAACACTTGTTTCCACCGGGCCTGCGGCGCGCGCGGCGGTTGCCCCCAGAAGGATGGCAAGCGCGAGGGCCAGCCGCCCCAAGATGCTGATGTTCAAGTGCCCCATGACCCCGGTGATAATGTCCAAAAAGGGTTTTTAACACCCCGCACTTGGGCTAAGGACCGCCCGCAGCGCATATGATTTTCAATTGGGGCAAACTAGCGGCATGAGCGGCAGCAAACAAGCAGGAAGCAATGGCCTCACCTACGCCGATGCGGGTGTGGATATTACCGCAGGCAACGACCTTGTGACGGCCATCAAGCCCCTGGCCCGGTCCACCCGGCGCAAAGGCGCGGATGCGGCGCTCGGCGGCTTTGGCGGACTGTTTGACCTCAAGGCCTGCGGCTACCGGGACCCTGTTCTGGTGGCCGCCAATGACGGCGTGGGCACCAAGCTGAAATTGGCCATTGATTCCGGCATTCACCGCGGGGTGGGCGTTGATCTTGTGGCCATGTCTGTGAACGACCTTGTGGTGCAAGGGGCAGAGCCCCTCTTCTTTCTGGACTACTACGCCACAGGCAAGCTGGAGGTGGCCGCCGCCCGCGAGGTGATTGCCGGCATTGCCGATGGCTGCAAGCAGGCTGGTGCTGCCCTGATTGGCGGTGAAACAGCGGAAATGCCGGGCATGTATCACGGTGGCGATTATGATCTCGCGGGCTTTGCGGTGGGTGCGGTTGAGCGCAAGAAAATCCTGCCCGCCAAGACGGTGAAGGCAGGCGACGTGATTCTGGGCCTTGCCTCCACGGGCCCGCACTCGAACGGCTATTCGCTGATCCGCCGCATTGTGGCGGCCAGCGGCCTCACTCTTTCGGATGAAGCTCCCTTTGCCAAAGGCAAGACGGTAGCCGAGGCCCTTCTGACGCCCACCCGCATCTACGTGAAATCGCTGCTCAAGGTGCTGCGCAAGGGCTCCACCATCAAGGCGCTGGCCCACATCACGGGCGGCGGCTTCACCGAGAACATTCCCCGGGTACTGCCCAAGGCCACGGTGGCGGCCATCGACCTTGACGAGGTGCCCTTTAGCCCGGTGTTCCGCTGGCTGCGGGCGACGGGCGGCGTGGCCGATGCGGAAATGCTGCGCACCTTCAACTGCGGCATCGGCATGATTGTGGTGGTGGCCGCCAAGGATGCCAAGACTGTTACTGCGCAAATGAAGCGCGCTGGTGAACGTGTTGTCACGCTCGGCAGCATTCGCACGCGCAAGGGCAAGGAAGCGCAAGTGGCCTATGCGGGCACGCTGGGCGCATGAGGCGCAAGCGCGTTGGCGTGCTGATTTCGGGCCGCGGCTCGAACATGAAGGCGTTGGTGGAGGCGGCCCGCGTGCCGGACTATCCAGCGGAGATTGTCGCGGTTGTTTCCAATGTGGCGGATGCGCCGGGGCTGGCCTGGGCGGCGTCACAAGGCATTTCCACCCAAGTGATGTCCCACAAGGGCTTTGCGAGCCGTGAGGCCTATGACACGGCGCTGAGCGCGCATCTCAAGTCAAAGGCGCTTGATCTTGTGTGCTGTGCCGGGTTCATGCGCATTCTCACGCCCGCCATTATCAAAGATTGGGAGGGCCGGATGCTCAACATTCACCCCTCCCTGCTGCCCGCCTTCAAAGGCCTGCACACCCATGAGCGGGCCATTGCCGAAGGTGCCCGGCTGCATGGTGCAACCGTGCATGTGGTGACGGCGGAGCTGGATGGCGGGCCGATCGTTGCCCAGGCCTCGGTTCCCGTGCTGCCTGACGACACACCAGAGCAACTGGCAGCGCGGGTGCTTGCCGTGGAGCATCCGCTCTATGTCAAGGCGCTGGCGCTAGTGGCGCGGTCCCTGCCCTGATTTTCATGGCGCGCAGGGCGCCACATCTTTCAGCCCTGCAGCGATTGTATCATCACTGCGCAAGTCATAGTTTCGCGCCAGCTCCACATAGGCCAGTGTTTCCGAAGTGAGCATCCAGGTGGTGGTGTAAAGCGGCCCCTGCGGCAGCGGTGCTGCCAGGCAGAACTCCTTGGCTGACACGCCCATGGACAGCGAGCCCTTCTTCTTCTCTGCCTTGGCGGCGCTGGCATTCTGGCGGATCTGCGTCAGCTCCGCGATGCCTGCCTGTGACAGCTTGAACACATGGGTCTGCTGGCCCGGCTTGTCTGCGGTGGGAAGCCCCACAAGATCGGCAGCCGTGGCCGTCTCCTCCAGCCTGATGAGCTTCTTTTCCGGAGGCTGGCCGCCATAACTCACCACCACATCCATATGCACGCCGCCCGGCTTGGGCTGGAGAGCCTGCGGTGTGGCCAGCGCAATGCGCAAGCGCGAAAGGTCACTTGTCATGGCGTCCACCTTGCTGAGCGCGATCATCGAAGATACCGGCATGACGGTGCATCCGGTCAAAAGAAGCGCTTGAAAAAGCAGGGCAAAGGCCGAAAATCTGGGCATGCCAACTCCACTGACATGAATACTGGACTTTTATTTCTTATTGTTTTACGATCATTATGTCAATGGACACAGGGATCACCATGAGCAACACAGGCCTCTCACCGGAAACCGCCACCAGGCTCGGCAAGCTCTCGCGCCTGGGCCGGTGGATTGCCGCCCTGTCGCTGACCGGACTTCTGGCCTACGGCCTCTATCTCGCCCTCACGCCTACCGAGCTGCGCGCCGTGCTCAACCGCGGCTTGCCCGGCAGCCCCAATGATCCCTCCGGTCTTGGCCTTGCGCTGGCGGCATTTGCCGCGGCTATTCCCGGCGGCATCTTTGCCGCCATACTTGCGCTGGTCTGGAAGGTCTTTCAGCGCACCGGCAGCGGCAACTTTCTTGATGCGGCCTTTGCGCGACTCTTGCGCTGGCTGGGCTGGCTGGCCGTGGCCAGCGGTATTGCCAGCATCATCTGCCATTCGCTTGTGAGCCTGCTGATGACCAAGGACAACCCGCCGGGCCAGAAAATGCTGCTGGTGGAGATTTCCTCTTCGCAGGTTGCAGCACTCATCATGGGCGTGCTCTTCTTCATGTTCACCCACATCATTGCCGAAATGATGCGCCTTGACGAAGACAACCGGAGCATCATCTGAGCATGGCGATTATCGTCAACCTTGATGTGATGCTGGCCAAGCGCAAGATGCGCTCAAAGGTGCTGGCCGAAATCGTCGGCATCACCGAGCAGAACATCTCGCTGTTGAAATCCGGCAAGGTGCGCGGGGTGCGGTTCGACACGTTGGAAGCCATCTGCAAGGCGCTGGACTGCCAACCCGGCGACATTCTTGAATACAAGCCGGATGACGGGTCTACATGAAAACGTCAAACCGCCGGTCATCGTCTCGCGTTTCTTCGCGGTCCATCCAGCGCTTGAGCAGGGATTTGCGGCGCTCCTGATATTTCTCCGGCAGCACCGCAATGTCCGACATTCGGTCCGACCTGAAGCTGCGGAAATCCTGACGCAACTCGCACCAGGCCACGACCAGGCGCTGTGCCTCGAAATATGAAATGGCGATGGGCCAGATCACCCGCTCGGTCGCCCGGCCCTGCTCGTCGCGGTATTTCATCGCCACCTTGCGCTGTTCGCGGATGGCGCGGCGGATGGCGGCAAGGTCCACCATGTCGGGCACATGACGCCATGAAGGCGGCACAATGAGCGCCGCGTCAAACAGAACCGCCTTCAAGGCAGGCGGCAGAACCGTTCCCACCTTGGCGGCGGCGTCTTCGGCGGCCCGCACCAGATCAGCATCGCCGCGCCGCATCACCCAGCGCAGGCCCAGGATCACCGCCTCTACTTCATCGGTTGTCAGCATCAGGGGCGGCAGGTCGTAGCCCTGCCCCAGCACATAACCCACACCCGCCTCGCCCCGGATGGGTACGCCATCGGCGATGAGGCCCGCAATATCGCGATAGAGCGTGCGCAGGCTCACCTCCAGTTCCTCAGACATGGCCTGACCTTTCACCGGGCGGCGGTGGCGGCGGAGAATCTGGATGATGCGAAGCAATCGGTCGGCGCGTTTCATGAGGTGATCCTACGCGAGGGCTGCTGACAGCAGTGTGTCAGCAGGCTGGCAGCAAGGCAAGGCCGGAGAGGCCGCCAACTGGCCCTATCGCCCGCGCCCCTGCCGCGATAGTGTGCCCGCCCAACACTGCGAACAGAGGCCCCTCATGCACAAGCTTCCCATCATCATCGACACGGATCCCGGCCAGGACGACGCGCTGGCCATCATGCTGGCGCTTGCCTCACCGGAGTTCGAGGTGCTGGGCATCACCGCCGTGGCGGGCAATGTGCCGCTGGCGCTCACCGAGAAAAATGCGAGGAAAATCTGTGAGTTGGCAGGAAAGCCTGAGACAAAGGTTTATGCCGGGGCGATCCGCCCCATGGTGCGCATCCTGACAACGGCAGAGCATGTTCATGGCCGCACGGGGCTTGATGGCCCGGTCTTGCCCGAGCCCGCCATGCCTTTGCAGAAGCAGCACGGTGTTGACTTCATCATCGAGACGCTGATGAGCCGCCCGGCCGGCACGGTGACGCTGTGCACGCTCGGCCCCCTCACCAACGTGGCACTGGCGCTTGTCAAGGAACCCGCCATTGCCTCGCGCATCAAGCGCATCGTGGCCATGGGCGGCGGTTTCTTCGAGGGTGGCAACGTGACGCCTGCGGCAGAGTTCAACATCTATGTGGACCCCCAGGCGGCGCGGCTGTGCCTCAGTTCGGACATTCCCTTCACCCTCATTCCGTTGGACTGCACCCATCAGGCCCTGACCACGGCCAAGCGCATTGCGCGTTTCCGGGCCATGAAGAACAAATCCGGCCCGGCCTGCGCCCAGCTTCTGGAGTTCTTCGAGCGCTTCGACGAGCAGAAATACGGCACCGATGGCGGCCCGTTGCACGACCCCTGCGTGATGGCCCCGCTGCTGAAGCCGGAGCTGTTCCAATCCCGCGACGTCAACGTCTCGGTGGAATGCGAGAGCGAACTTACCATGGGCATGACAGTGATCGACTGGTGGCGCGTCACCGACCGCAAGGCCAATGCCACGGTGTGCCGTGGCATCGACGCGGAAGGGTTCTTCAACCTGCTGTCCGAGCGGATTGAAACGCTGGCGTGATGGCCCTGGTTTAGGGCCCACCAAAGAGATCGTCGTCGTTCAAATGGAAGGTCAGGGCGTGGTTGATGTCCACAAAGAAGATTGAGAAATCAGCCTTGCCATCGCCGTTGATATCACCTTCCAGCATGGTGCCTGCCGCTGTCCAATAGGAACGCAGTTCACCGGCATGGTTGGTGAAGATCGCGTTCTCACCGCGATAGAGGTAAACTTTCCAGCCAGCGCCCCTGAAAATGGACTGCGTCAACCCCAACTTCAAAATCAGTGATCGTGTCGCGGGTCGCCTTGGTCACACCGCTGTCGGATGCCGCTGAATAGTCAAGCTGGTCAAAGCCTGTTCCACCTATGAGAATGTCCGCACCCGCGCCACCGTTCAGATAGTCGTCGCCCGTCCCGCCATCCAGCTTGTCGTTGCCGCCCATGCCGTGCAACTCATCACCAGCGCCACCGCCGATCACACCATTGGCAGAGGCGTTTCCGAAGAAGATGTCTGCGTTTCCTGTGCCGAAGAAATTCTCAAAGTTTTTGATGTTATCGACCTTCAGCGCCTCCTGCTCGACAGCGGTGGATTTGGTCAATACGGGCGAACCCAATCCTGTCCAGCCGTTGCTGGTATGGTCGGCGCTGTCCATGTTGATGTAAACCGCAAACCGGCTGCTGCCGTCATACGTGTCAACCCCTGTGCCGCCATCCACAGTGTCTGTGAGTTCGTCGAAGCCTTCGCCGCCAAAAGCTGTGAACCAATCGTCGCCGCCGCCCAACTTGTAGTCATCCTTACCAGCGTTATCGAGCACCACTTCTGCCGCGTTGCCGCCAATGAACTTGTCATCGCCGGTGCCCAGATCAATTTCGCCACCGATGGACCCGGTGTTGGTGAAAACGTCGTTGCCGCCAAAGAGATCGACGCCACCGTCAAAGGTGCCCGTGTTCTTTACCGTATCAACGCCGGTGCCACCCTCAAAGCTCTTGTGGTTGACGTCATACCCCACATGCCCCGCATTGTTGAACGTGTTGGCGCCGCTACCGAGATTCACACCGAAGGACACCACGCCGCCCTTGAGAATGTCTACCTTGTCCGTGCCTGCGCCACTGATGAGGCTGACTCCACTGCCATTGTTACCGAGAAGCTGGCCACTGCTTTTTGCGATGTTGTTACCATTGCCCAGGTCAACATAGCCGCTGATCAGGCCCTTGTTGTCGAGGGTATCATTGCCGCTGCCGAAAACGACGGTTGCGCCCAGAACGCCGTAGAAGCTGCTTGTTGTGATGTTGCCAGTATTCACCAGTTTGGTGGCGCCATTCGACAACATCAAATTGCCGAAGATGTTGCCGGAATTTGTGAGGGTGAAACTCGCGGCATCCTGCACATAGAGTGCGGCGTTGAACCCCGCGATAACGCCGCTGTTGGTCAGGCTGCTGGTATTGTCGCTATAGATACCCAGGCCGTTTCCTGTTGCGCTTTTGATGATGCCCTTGTTGGTGATCACCGAATCGGAATCGACTTCAAGCGCACCATTGGAGTCGCCCATGTTGCTGATGGAGCCCTCTTCACCGATCGTCACTTTCGATCCAGAGGCACCACCTACAACCAGTGCTGGCCCAAACAGCATGTCTGTTGCAAGGTGACCGTTGACGGTGACAGTCCACTTTGCCGTGCCGCCAAGATAAGCGACGTTGTCATCGGTTGAGCGCAGGAAGGCACCGGCATCCACCACAAAATTGCCGCTCCCTGTTTCGCCGAATGCGTTGAGAATTTTTCCAGGAGTGACGACGCTATCAGCAGCATCGAAGATGTAGTTGGACATTGTGGTTCTCCGGTCTTGTAGGTTGATTGATCAGGCGTGTTCAGGCAACGAAGTCGTCAGAACTGATGAGTTGCCACGCGATGGAATGGTCCATGTCGTCAACTGCGATGGAAAAATCAGCCTTGCCGTCGCCGTTCACCTCGCCCTCGATCATCCAGCCTGTGGACGTTTCATAGATGCGCAGCGCAGCTGCCTGCCCCACAACGAAACTGCCATTGCCGAGAATCAACGTGGCAAAACTGTCATTGAATGCGGTGCGCGTGTCGGCGTCCAAATTTTGCAGATTGATGCTGTCCTCGCCGTCGGTAAAATCGACGATATCACATCGCGCGTTGCCTTGGTGAGGCCGCTGTCTTTCAAAGGTTTCGATGACGAAGTAGTCATTTTCGCTGCCCCGGTCATCACATCGGCACCACAAGGCCACCAGTGACATCTATGCCGGCACCTCCACCTATAATGTCGTTGCCGCCCCCTCCCCGGATCGTCAATTCCGCCGGGGACATTGATCATCGGCTGCTGACGATCCCCTGGTCGATAAATTGTAGTTTGCCCGCTTGCCGCTGGTGATCTCAAAGCCCTTGATGCTGTCAGCATGGAGCGTCACCGAATCCGACGCTGTATCGATTTAACCGGGGATTCACCGGGTTGAAGGCAAAATAGTTGGTAATGACATGATCAACCTTGTCGAGGTTGATGATCAGGCCATGCGTGGCTGGAAGCCCGTATAGGTGTCTGGCCTGCCGCACCATCCACCTTGTCCAGCCCGTCCCCTTCGCCGCCGAAGGCCTTGAAAATGTCATTGCCGCCACCAAGGTGCGTGTGTCCGCTCCTACGCCATCCTTGACCACTTCTGCCGCATTGCCGCCGGTGAACTTGTCATCGCCGGTGCCCATGTCGATTTCGCCTTTTGGACCGTGTTGGTGAAGACATCATTGCCATCAAACAGGCTAGTGCCGCCTTCAAATGTGCCAGTGTTCTTGACGGTATCGACGCTGGTGCCACCCTTTAACGTAGCTGTCCAAGACCAGCAGGTTCATTCCAACGGTGCCGGCGTTGTTGAACGTGTTGGTGCCGTTCCCCAGATTCACGCCGCCCAGCAGTTGCCCGCCTTTGAACGTCTACCTTGTCGCTGCCTGTGCCCGCAAAGAGGCTGTAGCCGTTCCCGTCCACGCCCATGATGCGGCCAGCGTTTTTCGCTGTGTTTGCACCATCACCGAGGTTCACATAGCCATTGATGAAACCCTTGTTGGCTTGAGGGTGTCGACTCCTGTTCGAAGATACGTTGGCGAAGTTGATCCATAAAGACCAAATGTGATGGACCCCGTGTTGGTGAGCTTGTTGACGCCGCCGCCCGGAGTCAATGATTGGAAAATCTGACGGAGTTTGTGATAATATAAATTTTGCCGTTCCCACCGGCTATCCCCCAGTTCGCGCCAGCGATCCAGCCCCAGATTGTTGATGCTATTTGCGCCAGCACTAAAAAATCCACGCCATCGTAGCCACCAGGACGATACCCTTGTTGGTTATCGCAACATCGCGTTCCACGCAGGGGCCGCAAATAGGGGCCACTTTTCAACGAACCCTCATCTCCAATGGTCACTTTTGAGGCGGCACCACTCGCCTGCAGCCACAGCGCGCTGAACAATCCGATGCGGCGCAAAATTGACCAGCATCACCAGCTCCAGCCAGTTTGTTTCATGAAAACGCGCATTGTCATTATCGGTTGAGCCGAGAAATGCGCCTGTCTCCAGCACGAAGCTGCTAGCCGTCCCAGCTGTTAAAAAAAAGCGCGAACCCGTGCCGATGTAGCTGTTCTCAGGCGCAACAATATAAGCAGTCATGGCTCTCCCCAGAAATAAGACTACTGGGCCAAGCCAACCAGCGACGCCCCCAGCGCCCTGACTGCCCTTGTATCTGAGGTTTTCACAGTTTTCTTGATCTGGCAACGCAATTGTAACGGGCGCTGTGGCGGCACATGACAGGGCCGGGCATATTGACTAGCAAGAGCTCATGCAGGAGGTTCGCACCGCGAACTGCGGTTAAGGCCTCAGCCTGCGAGTACGGCCACGGGCTCAATGGTGGCGGCTGCCAGAACCGCGGCCAGCATTATGAGCAGCAGCCGGCCTTGGCATCGCCGCGGAAGGCTTCTTCAACCAGCTGTCAGAGTGGATTGAAACACCGGCGTAGGTGAGCAGACGATGGCCGCAAGCCGCGGCCAAAGCCGTATGCCCTACAAACTAAAGTCGACTGAATCCCAACTGATAGAATGATCGAGGTCATTCACGGCGATGGAGAAATCGGCCTTGCCGTCGCCCGTCACCTCGCCCTCGATCATCCAGCCCGTAGCAGTTTGATAGATGCGCAACTGGCCAGTGGCGGTGAAGGTGCCATTCCCCAGGAGCAAAACATTGGAAAAACCCTGGTCGTTGGCAAGCGTTGTATTGGCGTCGATGTCGCCCAGATCAATGGTGTCAACGGTGTCCTCAAAATCCGTGATCGTGTCGCGGGTTGCCTTGGTCAGGCCACTGTCCTTGATGCTGTCGTAAGAAAATATGTCAAAGTAAAAGCCTCCCGTCAAAATATCGGCGCCAAGACCGCCGGTCAGCGTATCAGCGCCATCGCCGCCATCGAGAGTATCATTTCCGCCAAAGCCGTAGAGTTCGTCAAAGCTGCCATTGCCTTTGATCACATTGGCTCCGGATGAGCCAAAGATCACATCCGCAAAATCTCCCCCAGTGACATTCTCAAACCCCTTGATTTTGTCGATATAACTGCTGTTGGCGTTGCCGGCCGTGCCCTTGGTGACGACTTGATGGTTGACGCCGTCGAGATTGACGAGGATGCCATATCCTGCATCTTGAGGCACCAACGAGCCGTCATAGGTGTCGATGCCAGCGCCGCCATCAACGGTGTCGGATGCCAGGTTGCCGCCCACGCCATCCTTGCCATCACCCTCGCCACCGAAGGCGAGGAAGATGTCGTTGCCGCCGCCCAGCGTGATGGTGTCCGAGCCGAAACTGTCCTTCACGGTCTCCGCGAAGTTGCCGCCCTTGAACACATCATTGCCGTCGCCAAGGTCGATCACGCCCAGCACCTGGCCCGTGTTGGTGAACACGTCATTGCCGTCATACAGATGGACGTCAGCTGCAAAAGTGCCGGAATTTTTCACCGTGTCCACGCTGTTGCCGCCAAACAAGCTTTCGGCAATACCATTGGTGCCCACATATCCCGCGTTGGTGAAGACATTGAGGCCGTTTGCCAAATCCACCGCACCAGCGATTGTGGCCCCCTTGGCATTGGTAAATGTGTCATCACCAGAACCAAAGAGCAAACTCACGCCATTGCCATCTTTGCCGGTGATGGCCTTGCTGTTTGTGCCCTTGTTGGCGCCGCCTCCGAACGAGACATAGCCATCGATCACGCCCTTGTTGTCCAGCGTGTCATTGCCTGAGCCGAAGAAAATGTTGGCGTGGGTGAGCCCCGCGCCATAATCGGTGTCGTACGAAATCAGCCCGCTGTTCGTGAGTTTGTTTGTGCCGTTGCCTAAAACAATGTCGCCCAGCAGCGTGCCTGTGTTGGTGAACGTATCATTGGTGATGCCATTATTCTCCAAGAATTCGCAAGCAGTGCCGCTGCCGCCCGCCACAAGACCGGAATTGGTGACTGAAACCGCCGATAAGCCCATGAACACCATGGCCGTCGTATTTGAAGCGACAACATTGCCCTTGTTGTTGACAACTGCGTCACGTAGCTGAACCCACAATGGCTCCCCAGCGGAGCCATACAGTGAACCATCCTCGCCAATATTGATCTTGGCGAGTGCGCCCGCTTCAGCGACGTACAGCGCACCCGTTGCTCCAGCCGCATGGCCATTGAAATTGACAGTCCACGCTCCCGCCCCTCCCAAGTATATGGGGTAATCGGTGGTGGAAATGAGAAACGCCCCTGTATCAAGGTGTAGGAACTTGCAACCGCCGGAGTTTTGGAGAAAAGCTGGCCTGTCCCGCTTGCGCTGTCGGCTGCTGTAGTTACGAAACTTGGCATGTCCGTCTCTCCTCAAAATGTGCGAGGACGGATCAGCAGCGACGCCCCCAGCGCCCTGACTGCCCTTCCACTCGAAGATTTCACAGTTTGCCTATACTCGCAACGAAAATGTAACCAACCAGGTGACTCGGCGTGGCATTTTGTCTAGCAATTCCGGTGATGGACAAACCCCAAGACCAAACATCGCGTGCGACCCTTGTGATGTTTTCCTCCGGCGTGGACAGCACCTACACGCTGGTGAAGCTGCTCGCCGAAACGGACGACGACATTTACGCCCACCACATCAACATGGTGAACCCGGAAGGGCGGCACGCGGTGGAACAAGAACGCGCCCGCGCCATCGTGCATTGGTGCAACCAGAACATCCGCAAGGTGAAGTATTCGGAATCGACCATTGATCACCGCGGCCTCAAGTGGTTCGGCTTCGACATCATGGCCGTTGGCTTCGAGGCGGGGGTTCTCGCGCATTCCTTCCAGATCGCCCGCAAGCGCAGGCTGGACCGCTGGACCATCGGCACCTGCCTTGAGGAAGGGCATGACGAAAAACGCTTTGCCCATGTGCTGAACTGCTGTGCGGCGAACTGCTATCCGCATGCAGCGCCGGATTTCTTACTTTTGCCGCTCATCCCAAAGGCCGACGAGATGGCCTATCTTCCAAGGCCGGTGCTGGAGCTGTGCTGGACCTGCCGCAAGCCGGTGCGCCAGGCTGATGGACAGTATGCGGAGTGTGGCACCTGCAAGACCTGCAAGCTGATGCAGGAGATTCGCAAAAGCAGCAGCGGTTAAAGCCTCAGCCTGCGAGCACGGCCACGGGCGCGATGGTGGCGGCAGCCAAAACCGCCGCCAGCAGCATGAGCAGCAGCCGGGCGCGGCGGCGGGCCGTGGAAACGCTGTAGGTCGCCGTCAGTGTAGGGGTGATTGTGGTGTGCATTGCCGTTTGCATGGGTGGCACTGTCGCCCGATTCTGGCACCCGGGAAAATGATTCTTTTCAATGACTTGCGCGCCGTCAGACATCTTAACAACCCGTTAATTACCGTTTTCTGTCCTTGTGCTGCCAATCAACCGTGTACGGAGCAATCGTGCTCCGCATTTGGCTGAAATGTGCCAAAATCATGGACTTGCAGGAAATTTATCAGAATACGGATGAGCTGGTGCTGAAGGCCGCGTTCAGGCCTGATTCATTTCCGGTGCTCAAACCACAGCCATGTGCCGTAGTAGTATTTGCAGGCAACCGCCGATGTGCAGATGCTGCGATAACTGACGTCGGCCTGCAAATCCACGCCGCCCGCAAAGTGGATGGTGGCGCGGCGCAGCGAGTCATCCTTGGCGGGGTGATACCGCTCCTGTGGAATTTTGCGGGTTTTTTTGCGGACAAAGTCGATCTCGCCGTAACGCAGCCAGGTCTGCATGTCGATGTCGGCACTTTCGACAGCTCGCGGGTCGCAAGATTGCGCCAGACCCACCACCTTTTCGAAGAGGATTTCGGCCTCGGGCGCGTCATCGGAAAAAACGAAATCGCAGGTAATGCCGGGGCCGAGGCCGTTGGTGTCATAGCGGCAGGCATCTTGCCCGAACTGCACCGTGGTCCAATAACTGGGCGCGAGCAGCGGATTGAATTGCACGGCTTCGCGGGTCTCATCGACCAGGCTGTCAAATGCGTCGGCCCGGCCCGCTTTCAGAAATTGAGCCAGAGGACCGCAGAAGGCCTCTTCCGGGTCTGGCAGAGCCTGCTCTGCCTCCCCTTCCGGCGCGGTTGCCATGAAGCTTTTGCCGCCCTCACTCTCGAACTTCAGCGCCGACTTCACCTGTTGCACGTCAAAGCAGGCGCTGTCATCGTAGGAGAAGTCGAGGCACATGGCGGGGTGTTGCGGGCCGTCACCAAAATGGCCGTGCAGGGTTCCCCCCGAAGGCTTTTCCCAGTCCACTTGGCCGCCCGGCGAGAGATGAAAGACCCCTTTCCAGCGGCCCTCGCTCACGGTCAGCGGCCGACCATAGAATTGTTCCAGCGCCTTGCGGCCCTGGTATCCCACGCCCTCGATGCTCAGGTCCTCAAGGCCCGCTGGCAAATCCTCAGCACAAACAGGCGTGGAAATCAGTGCAAAGGCCAAGACAATACGTTTCATGCGCATTTCACCCACACCGCGATATCGTGGAACGTGCCACCCCCTGCGGGTGCTGGCTGGTCTGCCCCGGTCAGGGTGTTGATGCCATGGCCGCCCTCATGCAGGGCATTGGGCCACAGACCCTCGGCAATCACCACGCCGCGTTGCTGCCCGGCGTGGGCTTTGGCATGAAGCCGCACCTCGCCGCGGGCATTGCCCACGCGGAGCGGCGCGCCATCCGCCCCGCCCAGCGCCGCCAGGTCCTGCGGGTGGATGAGCAGCGAGGGCCGCCCTTCCCGCTTCCGTGATCCCGGCGTTTCATTGAAGCTGGAATTGAGGAAGGTGCGGGCCGGGCTGGTGGTGAGGCGGAAGGGTGTTTCCGGCGAAACGGGATCCGTCACCGCCCAATGGTCCGGCCATTGCGGCATGTCCTGCCAGGGTCCGAGCACTCCCATGGTAGAGATGATGCTGGAAGCCTTCTTCCAATCCGCCTTGAAATGGAACTTGCCATCGGCATGGGCGAAGCCGTTGATGAAATGCGCCGTGGCAAAGTCCGGCATCACATCGATCCAGTTTTCCTGTTCCAGCTTTTTAAAAGGCGGGCGGCCGGAGTCCGCCAGCGTTCGGTCAATCAGCTGGCGCGGCGTCTGCGAGAAGCCTTCGTGTTTCGCACCCAGGCGCCGGGCCAGGTCGCAGAGCACATCGTGGTTGGAGCGGCACTCCCCCGGCGCTTCCACCAGCTTGCGGCCAAACATGATGTGGCTGTGGCCGCCGCCCTGATAGATGTCGTCATGTTCGAGGAACATGGTGGCGGGCAGCAGAATGTCCGCATAGCGGGCGGTCTCGGTCATGAACTGCTCATGCACAACGGTGAACAGGTCTTCGCGGGCGAAGCCCTGTTTCACGCGCGTTTGATCCGGGGCCACGGACACGGGATTGGTATTCTGGATGAACAGTGCCTGCACGGGCGGCCCGCCCTGCAAATCTGCCAGGTTGCCGCACAGCACCTCCCCGATGCGGGACTGGTCCATGGTGCGGGTGCCTGCCTTCGCCACGTCCTTGCCCGTGAGAAACGCCTTGTTCCACTTGTACATGCCGCTGTTGGAATGGAGCGCGCCGCCGCCTTCATGCAGCCAGGCCCCGGTAACGGCGGGAATGCAGGTCACGGCATGCATGTTGGCGGCGCCGTTGCGCGAGCGGCTGAAGCCATAGCCGATGCGGAAAAACGCCCGCGGCGTCTTGCCGATCAGCCCGGCCAGTTCCTCGATCTCCTCCACGGTGAGGCCGATGATCTCCGCCGCCCAGCGCGGCGTGCGGGTTTGCAGATGGTGCTCCAGGCCTTCAGGATCGTCCGTGTATTTGCGCAAATAGTCCCGGTTGGCGTGGCCATCGCGGAACAGCACATGCATCACGGCGCAAGCCAGCGCGCCATCGGTTCCGGGGCGGATGATGTAGCCGTGGTCGGCCTGCTTCAGGGTGCCCGTCTCATAAACGTCGACCACCACCAGTTTCGCGCCGCGCGTCTTGCGGGCGATGCCGATGTGGGTCATCACGTTCACCTGCGTGTTCACGGGGTTTCCGCCCCACACGACGATGAGATCGGACTTCTGCATCTCGCGGGGATCAACGCCTCGCACTGCCCCCACGCCTGCCTCATAACCCGGCCAGGAGAGCGAGATGCAGAAGGTGCCATACATGCAGAATAGTTCATCTCATGGGTCAGGCGGTCGATGCCGTCGCCCCAGCGCATGACAAAGCCCATATTGCCCGCATACCAATAGGGCCAGATGGCCTCGCTGCCGTGGCTTTCGGCAATCTGGCGGAAGCGGCTGGAAACTTCTCCCATGGCCTCGTCCCAGCTGATGCGGGTGAAGGCCCCCTCGCCTTTCCGGCCCACGCGTTTCATGGGGTAAAGCAGGCGCTCCGGATGGTGGATGCGCTCGGCATAGCGGGCCACCTTCTCGCAGACGACACCGAGGGTGTAGCTGTTGTCGCGCGCGCCATGCACGCGGCCAATGGTGTTGCCATCCAAGAGTTCCACATCAAGCGCACAGGCCGAGGGACAATCATGCGGGCAGACCGATTTGCCGATCCGGACATTGCGAGGCGGGGTGTGAATGTTCATGTGATTGCTCGTGGCGGGTCTCTCAAGGCGCTGCTATTAGCACGCCATGCAGCCGATTTCCTCCCTCCAGAATCCCGTCATCAAGCAGGTGCGCGCGCTCGCCGACAAGAAGGCCCGGCGCGAGTCCGGGCTCTTTGTGGCGGAAGGAAGCGCCATGCTGGAGCGCGCCATGGACCTGGGCTGGGTGCCGGAACAGGTGATCGCCACCAAGCCGCCGCACCTGTGGGACGAAGTGCGCCCACTCATCGTCACCGACAAGCTCATGGCCATGCTCTCGGCCCAGAACAACCCGCATGAGGTGCTGGCCAGTTTCCGTATGAAATTTCAGCCCCATGCGGGCAAGTCCGGCCTGTGGCTGGCGTTGGAGGAAATCCGCGATCCCGGCAACCTCGGCACCATCATCCGCACCGCGGATGCGGCAGGGGCGGCGGGCATCATTCTGGTGGGCGATTGCTGCGATCCCTATTCGCCGGAGTGTGTGCGGGCCTCCACGGGTTCCATTTTCGCGGTGCCGCTGGTGCGCATGCCGCTCGCGGCCTTTGCAGATTTCGCCAAAGGTTTCGCGGGAGATGTGGTGGGCACGGCGATGGCCGCAAGGCAGAGCTTCAAGCGCGGTTATGGGGCCAGCTGCGTGCTCGTTCTGGGGTCTGAATCGCGCGGCCTTTCTCCAGACATGACAAGGGCTTGCAAAACATTGGTGAGCATTCCCATGAAGTCTGGCGTGGAGAGCCTGAACGTGGCCACGGCGGCGGCGCTGATGCTCTATCAGGCGCGCGCTGATTAGAATCCGAGGCGGACGCCCGCTTTGCCCGCGAAGGACTGGAACGAACGGTCCAGCCCCACCGACATGTCGCCATCGGCGAAGAGCGTGACGTCCGCACTGGCCTGGAGATCGAAGCCGAGGCCCACATCGGCCCAGACCTGCTTGCGGGCCAGCGCCATGCTGGTTGACCCTGCACCGCCCGTCATGGCCACGGACTGGTCCTTGGCATGGGCATCACCCCACAGGTCGGTCTTCAGCCAGCCAGTGAAGATGCTGCCATTGGCAAGCTCCTGGGTGGACTTCAGCCGCATGCCCACGCGGCCGATCAGCACGTCGTCGCCCGCGTAAGTGGTGACAACGCCCGCGCTGTCGGTGATGGGGCCCATGCTGTTGCGGCCGTAGATCACCTGCGCCTGCGGTTCGAGCCAGGATGTGTCCGTCAGGGCCAGGGTCTGCCCGGCCTCCAGCGAGGCCAACCAGCCCCTGGATTTTGCCGAAGCGGCGCCTGCCGTGGCATCAAGCCAGGTGCCCTGCAACACGGCATCCGCATACCAGCCTGCGGCATTGTCGTGGGAGGCATAGAGCGCGCCCACATAGCCATCGCCGCCCGAGGCGGCCGAAGCCGTGCCGGCGGTGGTGGTGCCTGTTGTGGCCGACAAGGATGGCAAGCCCCCATAAACCCCGATCCGGGTGCGCGAGCCATTCTTCGGCCGATAGCCGATCATCCAGACGGCCTGCAAGCCGGTGATGTTGCTGTCCATAGACAGGGAGCACCCACGCCGGAAGCCGCGATCTCCTCGCTGGAGAACTCGCCAATGGCCCTGCCCCACATGTTGGAGGTCTGCGAGCGTTCCTGCTCACCCACGCGTTCGTGCCGCGTGCCGATGAAGGCGCGGCCCACATCGCCGGTGATCACGCCCAATGTTGAACTGGCCACCGCTTCACCGCGGATCGTGGATTGCAGATAGAAGGTGCCGTCGGACTCGAGGCTGAGGCCATAGAGGAAGCCGCCCGCCACAAAGGGCCCGCCCGCGAGGGCAAAGTCATTGGCGGCGGTGGTGCCGCCCACACTCACCAGTGCGATGCCTGCGTCCGGCCCATCACCCGTGTAGCTGCCGGAGACAGAGAGATTGTTGAGGGCGATCGTGGTGTGCGGGCCCGTGACATTGCCGGTTATCGCGAGCAGATCAGCCGTGCCTGCGCCTGTGTCCGCATCCAGCTTCAGCTGGCCGCCACCCGTATAGTTGCCCGTGACAGTGACAGTGTCACCCACCACGCCATCCTGCAGGTCCACGGTTCCGGCGTTGACAAGATTGCCGGATACCGCGCCACCGGAGGTGGCCGTCCATGTGCCGCCCGCGGCAACCTGCACATTGCCCGTGACAGATAGGTTGCCGGCGCTTTCCAGTTCACCGCCAAGATTCACAAAAATGGTGCCAGCGGCCAGCGTGTTGTCGGAGAGGAGAAGGTCCGTGCTGTTGAGGTTCAATTCTTCCCAGTTCAGCAGTTTGGCACCGGTTGATGTGACGTTGAGACCGTTGAGGTCCAGCTTGTCGGTGAAGCCATCCGCCGTTGCCGTGTCGTCGCCACCGTCGAGCAATTGCGTGCCGTCATAGGTCGCCGAAGTCACTGTAGCGGTGTCAGAACCATCGCCGCCCATGAAGCCCGCCATGGTGCCCGCAGACCAGACGAACTGGTCATCCCCAGTGCCGCCCAGAATGTTGGCTGAGACAGAGCCCCCGGACAGGGTGATCTGGTCATTATCGGCTCCGGCATCAACGGATCCGGTCACGGCCGTGCCCGCAATGCTGATCTCGTCCTCGCCTGCGCCTGTGACCACGCCGCCGCCGATGGTTCCACCATTCAAGTGGGCAATGTCGTCACCACTGCCAATATCGAGCGCGCCCGTGATGGCACCGCCGTTAATGGTGGCCGTGTCCACGCCAGTGCCGCTTGTGGCGTTTCCGCCAATGGAGCCTGAGTCCATGGTGAGGAAGTTGTTGCCGTTGCCGAGGTCGACATCGCCCACCACAGTGGTGCCATCAACGGTGACATCGTCATGTCCGGCCGGGCCACCCGCCGCATCGGCAAAGACAGAGCCGGAAATGGTGCCACCCGCAAGAATGGCCGTGTCGTTATAGGTGTCGCCTTCGGACTGGCCATCGGTGTGGCCCGCACCGCCGTCGAGATAGACATCGCCGCTCACGGTGCCGCCGTATTGCTCCAGCGTGTCGTTGCCGCCCTCCAGGATGATGTCGCCCGTCACATTGGTGGCACCCGTGCTCGCGGGGATGGTGGCACCGTTGAAGACATTTTGTGTGCCACCGATGATGACCTGGTCATTGCCGCGGCCCGTGCTGACAGTGCCACCAATGCTGCCACCGAAGAGATTGAAGGTATCCGCGCCGCTTTCCGAATTGAGGTTGTTCACCACCGCCGCGCTGCCCCACATCGCATAGATGTTCGCAGCTGTGGTCAGATCAACATCGCCAATCGAGCCCGCTGCAAACTCAACATAGTCTCCATCCAAGAATTGTCCCGTGATGGTTCCGCCATTGATATAGGCCTCATCGAAGCCCAGCCCTTGCGAGAGCGCGCCAACTGTTCCGCCTGTGAGCAGCGCCGTATCATCGCCCGCATCCTGGTTGAGGGTGGCCACTGTGCCACCGCTGACATTGGCTTCGTCGGCGTCATCGCCCGGGAAATGGTCTGGGCGCTGCCCGCCGTCACGCGTTCAGTATGTCGGCGCCCGTGCCCATGGACATGGTGCTGCTCAAGGTGGAAACCGTTCAGTTGGCCGTGTCCGCCTCCCACTGCCCGTGTCGATGGTGCCCGACACCGTTCCGCCGTCGAGGTTCAGCGTGTCCGTGCCCTGCCCCGTTGCAACGGTGGTGGTGATTGTGCCCGCCGTAAGGGTGAGTGTGTCGGCCCCAAGATCCGTGTCGACCGCGCCCACGGTGCCGGTTGTGTTGATGGTGACAGTGTCTCCGGCATCGGCCGCTGCCGAATTGTCCGAGCCCGCACCTGCCCCTCGCACCGTGCCAGTGACGCTGGCGCCGCCCAGAACAGAAATCGTGTCGCCGCCGCCTGCCCCTTCGATGTTGCCGGAGACAACAGTGGTACCTGTCACCGTGATCGCGTCGGCGCTGGAACAGCCCTTCACATCCACCACGCTGGACGCCCCGCCCAAAGTGGTGGAGCCGCCGCAGACATCCACCTCACCCGCCACCAGGCCATTGAGCGTGAGCGTGGAATTCTGAAGCGCCAGCACTTCCCAATTGAGCAGCGTGCCGCTGTTCACCGTTGCGGTCAGGCCGCCGAGGGTGAGCTTGTCGATGAAGCCATCCGCCGTTGAGATGTCGTCACCGCCATTCAGGATCTGGCTGCCATTATAACTGGACGCCGTCACGTCAAGTGTGTCAGAGCCCGCACCGCCATCGAAGCCGGCGAGTGTGCCGCCCGACCAGGTGAGGCTGTCATCGCCTGTTCCCGCAATGATGTTGGCCACGGAGCCTGAGAGCAGCTTGATGGTGTCGTTTTCGCTGCCCGCATCCAGATTGCCGGTGATGGCCGAGCCGTTGATGGTGATGCCATCAGCCCCTGCTCCGGCGGACACATTGCCCGTTACCGCGCCACCATTCAGGTTCAGCGTGTCAACGCCCTGGCCAGTGTCAATGTTGCCGCCAACTGTGCCGCCGGTGAGTGTCACCGAGTCGGTGCCCGTTCCGCTGGTGACATTGCCACCCACGGAGCCAGAACTCATGTTGAAGGTGTTGTTGCCGTCGCCGAGGTCAACATTTGCCGTCACGGCGGTTCCGGCGACGGTGACCTGGTCGTTGCCCACCTGCCCGATTGAATCGGCGATGACCGATCCGCCGATGCTGCCGCCATTCAGCGTGGCAATGTCATTGAAGGTGTCTGTGACCAGGGCGTTGTTGTGG
>JAXMCS010000032.1:0-23928 GCA_046349175.1 Hyphomicrobiales bacterium
GCAAATTCGCAAAGTTGGACGACGAATATTTCCGCAACTATGCCGCTCAGTCCCAAAAGGCCGCAGCGGCTCCTTCCGTGCAGTCCACCTATGCCCGGCCAGAAGCGTCAATCACGCCGGTCAATTCGTTGGGCGCGCGGCCTGCCTTCGGCAAACGATGAGCCGCCTCACAGCGGGTTCACCAGAAATACCACATATCCCTTGAAATCCGGATTGGACGCCAACCCGGCTGGCGCAGTCCATTCGCCGCCCTGCAACAGGCCTATGCGGAAGGGTATGTGCAACGTGTCCAGCCGCCGCAGATAGGTTTCATAACCGGGGATCACCCGCCGGCCCTGATAAATCTGCAGCACCAGCTCGTCCACGACACCCGCCAGCGCCGTAAGACCCGCCGGATCACCATTGGCGCTCCAGTCCAGAAGTCCTGTCACCCCGAGCCGGTAATCCGCTGGTAGCCGTGCCCGCACCTGCGTGAGGAAGGCTGCATAGTTTTCAAGATGCCGCGTGCCCGCATCAAAATCGATCTGCAGGCCCACAACATTGTTGCCAGCCCTTCGCCAAACTTGCGCCTTTGCAATCACGGCATCGAGCACGGCATCATTCCAGGCAATGGTTTGCGCCCGGAAAACGATCCAGATCGTCGGGCCTTTCAGCTGCGGCGTGGCGCTGCGCTGGGCGATCACATGGACATGGCCGCCACCGCGCCTCTCACGCACTTCACCTGCCAGCAGATACATCTCTTGGGCCTGCCGCAAAACTGGCTGTGGCTTCACTCCGGCCCACAGCCAGAAGGCCTGATAGTCCTCCGCGGTCACCAAGCCCGCCCAGCTAGGCCCTGCCCAACAGAGAATGGCGAGTGCTATAAGCCTACCAATAAACGCGCGCAGAGCGGCCCCACGACGTGTCGCCATACTTGGCCCTCAACTCGTTGAACCAGGCCTTTCGCTGCGAAAGCTCCACGCCATCGCCGCCGCCACAGGCATTGTTGCCCACAGGCTGATAGCAATGAATGGCGCGGAACAACGCATAGGCGCGGTCGCTGCGGCTGGCCTGCTTGTCGTGCATGATGCTGGTATAGAAATCATGCCGGGCCAGTTCCGCCCCGCCAAAGATGCTGCCGGTGCCGCCGAGCGCATCCTTTTCCGCAGGCTCAATGGGCACCACATCTTGTGTGCGGAAGAAATCGCCAAGGCAGAGACGGCCCTTCACATCTTTCGGGTTGGCGGCAAGCGCCTTGGCAATCTGCACCACATCAGGACAGGCATACCCGTCATCACTGCCACCCTCCCAGCGGAAGGCCGCGAACTTGTCTTCAACATCACCATCGGCATTGGGCGCAGGCTTGGGCGGCAAAAGCTTGATGTCCTCAAGGAAGCCCTTGAAGCGCCCCTGCGTCATGTCGCGCACAAAGAGCCGGTAGATGGCCGTCTCGCGCTCGGCCTGGCTCGCCTTGTCCGATGTGGCCTGCATCTTCAGAATGATCGGCCCCGCCACATAATCCAGCAGCTTCATGCGGATATCCGGATCAGTGATCTGCGAGTTTTCATCGAACACGGCAGAGATGTTCTTGTGCCGCTCGTCAAACTTGGCAAGCGCCATCTCCACCGTTGGCCGCTGGTACGCCTGCGTGGCCAGCGGCAGGAGCTGCAGATAGAGATCGCGCGCACTGGCATCACCGCTGGCGTCCAAAGCCGCCGCACGCAGCATCTGGGTGCTGAGATCGAGATAGCTCTGCTTGCCTGAAGGTGCGGCAACGCCCAGCAGCCGCAGCACTTCCGCGCCATTCTTGTCCGCATACCAGGCCCGCGCCGCCAGAAGATAGGTGAAGAGCGCCTCCTGCCCGGCAAAGCGCGGCCGCTGCGCCTCAAGATCTTCCGCCTTGAACTTCACGATCGCGTTGTCGTTCTCATCGAGTTCCGAGCGCATCAGCCGCAAGTCTTGAACCGCAAGCAGCAGCGGATCAGCCGCCGCATTGGTGTAGGATTCGAGCGGCAGCTTGAGATCAATCTCGTTGGCAATGTCCATGGTGGCGAGCGTCACCGGCCCGCCTGTGACAATTTTCGAATAGGTGGCGGCCAGTGTGGCGGGGTCGCCGGAAACCCAGTCAGCGCGCCGCAACAGGCCCTTGGCCGAAGCGGCATAGGCCCCCGCCGGATAATCCGTGAGATAGGCGGTGAGCGCCTCCCGCGCCTTCACCACCTGCCCTTGGTCGATCTTGCTGCGGTCAAGCGAGCCGTAGTCGTCAAAGGCCAGCGCCTGCGACTGCAACAGGGTGATGCGGGCCTGCATGTAGTGTGCGGCTTCTTTCACCCAGGGGTTCGTGGCGTTCGAAAGTGCCGCAAAGCCCGCCGCATCCGTATGGCTCTTGAGATAGAAATCCGTCACCGCCGTGAGATAGGCCGCGAACGCCTTGCCATTTGCCGACTGCACACTGGCCAATTGCGCGGCAGCATCGGCCTGCGCGGAGCCATCGCTGCACTTCACGGCGTTGCGCAGGGCCTTCAACGTCGCCTTTTCGGCAGCGGGAATGCCCGCATCGGCATCCACCGCGGCAGCGAAGGCGGCAGCCCCCGATGCGTCACTGACACAGACCGACCCCTCGCCCCAGTAGTAGCCTTCCTCATTCTCATCGGCCTTGCGCACGGGCCATTGCGGCAGGTCCTGTTTCTGACGGTCGGCGGCCAGCATGATCAGGTTGTCGCGCGTGTCATTGTCGGGTGCCAACACGCCCAGCACATCGCAGTTGAAAGCGCTGGCCAGCGACGCGAGATAGGGCACGCAGCTTTGATCGTAACTGCGGGCGGGGCCAGCGGGCGCGCGGCAAGTGAAAGGCACACGGCGGAAGCGGCGGCGAAAAGGCGGGCGATGTGAGTCATGGCCGCCGCAGGCTATCGCAACCCCAAGCGAAAACAAGCGTCCCCAAAAGCAAAAGGCCCCGACACCGGGGCCTTCGCGATTTCAGTGAAGGGGCTTGCTTTCAGCCCCCGCCGGACATCTTGGCCACTTCGGCGGCAAAGTCGTCCGTGCCCTTTCGATGCCTTCGCCCGGCTGCATGCGCACATAGGCCTTGAGAACCGCGCTGCCGCCGGCCTTGTTGCCGGCTTCGGTACGCCTGCGCCACTGTCTTGGAGCCATCATGCACATAGGCCTGTTCGAGCAGGGCAGTTGTCCTTGCATAGGACTTGAGGCCCGACGCGATGATCTTTTCCATCACCTGCGGCGGCTTGCCGGCGTTCTTTTCCTCAAGGATGGCCTTTTCGCGGGCCAGCACGTCAGCCGGCACCGAGGCGAGGTCAGCGCCACCGCCACGGTGGCGCGGCAATGTGCATGGCCAGCATGCGGCCGAACGTGTTGAGTTCGTCCTTGTTGCCAGCGGATTCGAGCGCCACGAGCACGCCGATCTTGCCCATGCCGGGGGCGGCCTGATTGTGGATGTAGGAGGCAACAGCACCTTCCTTCACCGACAAGGCAGAGGTGCGGCGTACCGTCATGTTTTCACCGATGGTCGCCACCATTTCAGCCACATAGGCGGCCACGTCATGGGCCGAACCCGGGAACTTCATGGTCTTGAGCTTTTCGGTCGAACCATCGGCATCAAGCGCCAGCTTCGAAATCTCGGCCACCATGGCCTGGAACTTTTCGTTGCGGGCCACGAAGTCGGTTTCCGAGTTCACTTCCACGAGGGCGCCCGTGGTGCCACGGGTGGCAATGCCAATCAGGCCTTCCGCGGCCACGCGGGTGGATTTCTTGGCGGCCTTGGCCAGGCCCTTGGCGCGCAGCCAGTCCACCGCGGCTTCCATGTCGCCCGAGGTGGCAGCGAGAGCGGCCTTGCAGTCCATCATGCCGACGCCCGTCTTTTCGCGGAGGTCGCGCACCAGTGCAGCTGTGATTTCAGCCATGAGATTTCTCCTGAAAGGAATGAGGGCCCGCGACTGAGCACGGACCCCGTGTCGATTGAAACGCCGGAAGGCTTAGACCGAAGCCGCCACGGCTTCCTCGATCGGGGCTTCGGCAGCGCCGATGTCCACGCCCGAGGCCGACTGCGACTGCGAGATGCCTTCGATCACGGCCTTGGTCACCAGGTCGCAATAGAGCGCCACGGCGCGGGCCGCGTCGTCATTGCCCGGGATCGGATAGGTGATGCCGGCAGGATCGGAGTTGGTGTCGATGATGGCGACAACCGGAATGCCAAGACGGTTGGCTTCCTTGATGGCGATCTGTTCCTTGTTCGTGTCGATCACGAACAGGATGTCGGGCGTGCCGCCCATGTCCTTGATGCCGCCCAGCGCCTTTTCCAGCTTGTCGCGCTCACGCGTGACGTTCAGCAGTTCGCGCTTGGTGATGCCCTGGCCCTGCTTGGCGACGATTTCGTCGAGCGAGCGGAGGTGCTTGATCGAGTTGGAAATGGTCTTCCAGTTGGTCAGCATCCCGCCCAGCCAGCGGGAGTTCACGTAATACTGGGCCGAGCGCTTGGCGGCTTCCGCCACCGGCTCCTGGGCCGAACGCTTGGTGCCCACGAACAGCACGCGGCCGCCCTTGGCCACCGTGTCGGAAATGGCGTTGAGGGCCTGGTGCAGCAGCGGAACGGTCTGCGACAGGTCCATGATGTGGATGCCGTTGCGCGAGCCGTAGATGTACGACTGCATCTTGGGATTCCAGCGGTGGGTCTGGTGGCCAAAGTGAACGCCAGCTTCAAGCAGCTGGCGCATGGTAAAGGGAACTGCGCCCATGTCTTTTCCTTCTCCGGTTGATCCGCCACGGGGAGAGTTGCACCGGAGGATTCCGGCACCGGACGGACTGTTTCTATGTGGCCCGCTTGCGCAGGCGGGGAACAATCCAACCCCGTGTGAGTGTTGAACGGGCGGGCCTATAGCTTCGCGGGTGCGAGATGTCAAACGGGAGTGCGAGGTAGCACCACGCGTCCCCTCTCCTGCGGGAGAGGGGGACCGCGCCGCGCGGTGGGTGAGGGTCCCTGCTCCGGCCCCGAGATTCATCGCCGTCACCGCAATCCGGCTGGTCTCCAACATGATTGGCGCATCACCCCAAAACGTCATCCCGGCGAAGGCCGGGATGACGTTTTGGGCAAGCGCGAAATGCTTCTCTTCGAGAGATAACCGCGGGCTTCTACTGTTTCTGAAGACTCATTGACAGAGGGTCATGAGGGTTAGAGTGTCAAGCTGTTCAACAACGTGCAAACCGGCTGCCCAAAAACTGCTTTCACTCATTCACTAGAATGCACTGTCACCGTAATCCTAGAATGCACTGTCACCGTAATCCTGTCACCGTAATCCTGTCACCGTAATCCGTAACACAACTATGCGGCCCAAAATTCTATTTCCGGATCAGAACAAATGGATCGAACTCGCTAGGGAGAAATCCTTATGGAGCTCTGCTCAGCGCCATGCATGCATCTTCGACCAACTAGTTCGATATGTCCAGGAGGGCAAACTACTTGTACCGCTTACGGCGTCAAATATTTATGAAACCCTTAAGCGAAATGATCCGGTCAGCCGAAGCACTCTAGCATTTTGCCAAGCAACGCTCAGCGGCGGGTTGGTTATAAAGAACGGCACAGCGCAAAGGCGCATTCAGCTCCGTGAGTTTTTCGGAAGACTCGGTGACCGTACGGCAACACAGCCCAGCTCAGAAAATGTAATTTCTGACTTTTTCCCCGATGCATTTGCAGACCAAGAAGATCTTGGGCTTCAAGAAGGAGACTTAGAAACTGCGCTAGCAATTTCCAAAATGGACCCACGCATAGCTTTGTTTAGCTACATGACTCAGGCCTCGAATGAACATAGAAAAATTGCCGTCGAGAACTACTCAAGAAGCAGTCAGAAGATGATTTCCGAAATCAACTCGAGAATTCAAGGACTCAAGTCGGAGCCAACTGGGACGAGAAGGCGGTTCTATCAGGCAATTCTGGCGTATGACCACCAAGATCAAATTCTAAGAGAAGCTGATCGGCACGGTATAACAAAGGCCAAACTGACAGACAAAAATGGCAAACTACTTAGGAAGGTCATTCGGGAGCTGGATTACTTCCGGATCGAAACCGAACTCACGCTCAAGATCGAAGGTCGAAACAAAAAGATTGCTGAAAACGAATTGCGAGACTTGCAGAATGCAACCACAACAATCCCCATTTGCGATCTAATTGTTTTAGAAAAGGACTTCAGTAGCCTTATAGAACAGTGCAGTATTGTTCAAGGCAGCGTCCCCAAAATCACCTGTAGTCTCAGTAGTTTAGTTGATCATATTTAATCTCTGGAATGCCGTAATGAACTTGGGGAATACGATGACAGGATTACGGTGACAGGATTACGGATTACGGTGACAGAATTACGGTGACAGTGCATTCAATTCCCTATCCACCAGCGCTTCAACCAGAAGCAACAGCATTGCTCAGGTGCAACTGACTTGCAATGGGAGTTGCGGGCCATCACCTCTGGCCATCGCTTGCGATGGCGGCGGCCCGGCGCTTGCAAGATTCTCACTTTTCCCGATTACGGTGACAGATTACGGTGACAGTGCATTCAATTTCCCCTCCGGTAGAAACTCAACCGCACGCGTCAGCATCGCCGAAATGCAATTTTGTTGCAATGGGTGCCGAAGGGACCTTTGCCGGCTCTTCGGGGCAGCCTCTCCAGAGGAGAGGGAAAAGGAGCGAAGTGCCCTCACCCGGCGCTACGCGCCACCCTCTCCCGCAAGCGGGAGAGGTGAAGGGGTATGGGTGATCGTGGGGCAATTCGCAAGACGGATGAGGTGGCTAAGTGACCTCTCCCGCCCCTTCGGGGCACCCTCTCCAGAGGAGAGGGACAAAGGACGAATACGGGAGAGGACGGGCTACCCTATTCGCAATTCGCTATTCGCTACTCCCTACTCACTACTCACTACTCGCTACTCACCACCCACTCCCCCTACGCCAACCCGCGCGCCGCCCCATCCACCGACACCTTCCCCGGACCCAGCGCGATCACGCCCAGCGCCATCGCCGCCCAGGTGATGTGAATGGGCCAGCCATCGGGAATGGTCAGTTGGATGATGCCAGTCATGATGAGGAGCCCCGCCGCCGCAAGCCGGGAGAAAAGCCCGGCCGCCAGCAGCACCGGCAGCACAATCTCCGCCGTGCCGGAGC
The DNA here is from genome assembly GCA_046349175.1 of Hyphomicrobiales bacterium. Classification (GTDB taxonomy): domain Bacteria; phylum Pseudomonadota; class Alphaproteobacteria; order Rhizobiales; family Aestuariivirgaceae; genus Aestuariivirga. The sequence goes on from JAXMCS010000032.1 coordinate 7,139, forward strand.
CATAGGCCATCAGCGTGGGAAAGGGATAGTCATAGACCTTGCCCAGAATGTGCAGCTTGAACTCCTGCTCGAACAGGGTGATGGCGCTGTCATTCAGCTTGAAGGGCGCCACCCATTTGGTGAGGCCGGAGAAATAGAACGGCACCGCGAGGCCAAAGCGCAAGGCGAGGCCCGCAAGCCAGCCCGGCACCAGGCGCGCCGCCGTGAATTCCAGAGAACGGATGAATGACAGCACAAAGGCCTCCTGCAAAACTTGAATTAGCTGATAATGAAAGCGCCCGCCGAAAGCGCCACGGCAAGCGCCGCGCCGAGATCAAACCGCGAGTCGGCCGCTGCTCCCTCTTCGGCGGCTTGCGGCAGGGCAAGGCCGGAGGCAAGCGCCGAAATGAAAGCTGCCTCGCCGGGCGAAACAGTGCGGGTCAAAACCTCGAAGCCGGGCCGTGTCACAAGCGTGGTCTCCGGCCGCATCCAGTCGGCGGGGCTCTCCGCCGCGCCCGACCTGTTGGCCACAAAGATGCTGTGTGCCGCATGGCGCGATGGAATGAGCGCGAGGGCGGGATGGGCGGCAAGGCGCAACGTTTCCAGCGCATCCGCCGGAAGGCTGGCCAATGCAGCCGCACTGAAGGGCGTGGCATCAGCGGCATGATAGGCCCGCCGCCAGGCCTGTTCTATGCGCGCCACATCGGCGAGATAGGGAAAGGCCGCGAGATCTTCGCGCGCCGCCATGAACGCTGCAAAGTGTTCGCCGTAGAGAAAAAGCAGCGGCGATTGCGGGGGATGAAGGCGCAGAAACTCCCGCGCCAGTCCTGTGAAATAGGCAGGGCCCAGCAATTGCTGCAGCGCCGGGAAATTGGCTTCGACGGCCGCGATCAAGCCCACCGTCACATTGTTGCGATAGACGCCATAGCGCTTGCGCTGCCCCTGCCCCACGCCTTCGGGCGGCGGGGCTGTGGGATCAAGCAGCCCGCTGGCAAAATCATGCAGCATCTGCGGCTCCGGCCACCAGGTCCGGGTGGGCCGGCGTGGCGTAGCGGGCCATGATGTGGTCCGCGGCCCGCGCCTCCGCCTTGAGAATGTCCCAGGCGGGAATGTCATTGTCCCATTCGATCAGGGTAGGCGTGACGCCGCGCCGCGCGATCACATGCTCGTAAAGCGCCCAGACTTCGGCGGAAACCGGCCTGTCATGGGCATCAATCAGCAGCGGCGCGCCCTCATCATCGGTGTCGGTGGCATGGCCGGCGAGGTGGATTTCCCGCACCCGATCCAGCGGAAAGCCGTCGAGATAGGCCTCAGCCGAGGTCTTGTGGTTGATGGCCGAGACATAGACGTTGTTGACATCGAGCAGCAGGCCGCAGCCGGTGCGCGCAGAAGCTTCGCGGATGAAATCCAACTCGCTCATGGTGGATTGCGCGAAGGCCACATAGGTGGAAGGGTTCTCCAGGAGAATGGTTCGGCCCAGCACGCTTTGCACCTGATCAATGTGGGTGATCACCCGCTCCAGCACATCGCGTGTGTAAGGCGCGGGCAGAAGGTCGTTGTAGAAGGTCGTGTCATGGGTGGACCAAGCCAGATGTTCCGACACGATCTGTGGTTCATAGCGCTCCACCACCCGCTTGAGGCGCGCCAGATGGCCGGCATCCAGCGGCTGCCATCCGCCGATCGAAAGGCCGACGCCATGCACATACAGGGGATAATCCCTGCGCAGCCTTTCGAGCTGCGCATGCGGAACGCCGCCATCGCCCATGTAGTTCTCGGCATGGACTTCAAAGAAACCGGCCGCCTTGTCTTCAGCAAGGATAGAGGGCAGGTGCGCGGGTTTGAATCCCGCGCCCGCCAGTTGCGGTGTTGGAAAAATGGGCAGGCGCAACCGGCCGGGACTGCGCTTGGGGGAAGAAACGGAAGCCATGCTACACCTGCCCTCGCGAAATTACGACGGCATGTCGCGGGTCTGGGCTTCCAGCGCACCCTTGCGGTCGCCCGGCAGCATCATGGAGGTGCAAGTGCCCTTGTCCACATACTTCCAGGAGTTGCCCTGGTAGTCGACCTTGGACGTCCCGGCGCAGGTTGTGCCAGCGCCAGCGGCGCAATCATTCTGGCCCTTCAGCGCGACGCCAAAGCACTTTTCCTTTTCGGCGGCAGCAGCCGTTGTGGCGGAAGCAAGCGATGCGGCGCCGACAGCTGCTGCAACTGCGCCAGCCAGCATGGCTGTATTGAACACGCGGCGATTGGTCATGAAGTTCTCCTCTTTTTTCTGATCCGGTTTCGGTGTGAAGCCGTAAGCAGACAATGCCCCGCTTCGACCGCAACGGGAAATAAACTCGCGCGCGGATTTTATCACAGACCTGTGACTCGCCCTGTGATCACGTTTTGCTTCGTGCTGCCGCAGGCAATTGCACAAAGCGTGTATAGGCCCAGCCCACACCGATGAGGCACAGGCCGAGTCCGATCACGCTGGCGATGCGCCACAAGCCACCCAGTTCAAAAAGGTCGAGCGCAAAAACCTTGAGTACCGCTAGCACCAGGAATGCGAGTCCGCCCAGCCGCACATTCTGCCGCGACAGAAAAATGCCCCCTGCAAAGATGGCAAGCGCTGTGATGATCCAGGCCGCTGAAACGGAATAGGATTCTGCATCGCTCAGAAAACCTGCATCAAGAATCGGCCCCTGGAACAGGCGCTTCACTTCCATCGTCACGAACATGACAAGAAGGACAAGCGCAAAGATGCCAAGTCCATCGCGCAAACGCCCCAGGGCCCAGGCCTTCCAGCTTGCGGGCCATCAAGGCCAGCACCGGCACCGGAACGAGATAGGCAAGCCACAGCGCGTTGAAGAAGGCACCACCGGCAACACCATCACCTGTCAGCACTGGGTTGTTGAAAGTGAGGTTGACGAACATCACAAGGCATGAGGCCGCCAACAGGGCGATGGCCCCCCAGCGCGATATGAAGCCGGAGAACACCTGCTGGCGACAGGCCAGGCCATAGGCGGCTCCCAGCCAGGCCATGGCGTGGGCCGATGACTCGAGGAAACCGATGTCCGAATCCAAACTACTGCCACCGATCAACACGCGGATTTCCAGCGATACAAGCGAAATGCCAAGGCCGAGCGCCAGCCCTTCCAGCGCCATGCGCCAGCGCCCAGCCGCAAGCCAGCGCGAAGCCAAGAACAAAAGAACTGCGGGAACGCCATAACCATAGAGCACCCAATGCTGACCAAGTGGCAGATCGGTTGGCGACGCCCAAAACTCCCGGCCCACAAAAAGCCGCACAGCCGCGAGACTGCCAAGCCCCGCCGCCCCTGCCCCAAGACCCGCAGACGGGAAGAAGCGTGTGGCCCACGCATAGGCCGCCGCCATGGTGGCAATGGCAATCGTCTGCCACACGCCGTCAAACAGACGGTCGATAACAAAGAGGCCCAGCAGTAAAACGCCCACCATCAACAGTTGCAGGGCCTGCACCTCTGCCAGCGCTTCGGCCATGCGCTGCCTCCAGGCCACGGCCTTCAGGCCAACGGCAAAGGCGCAAGCCGCAATCACCCAGGAGAGTGTGCTCCACGTAAAATCAACGCGCGCCCAGGCCCCGAAAAGAAACAGCACGGAAGAGCCTGCGGCAAGCGCGGCCCAGGGACGGCGCTCTGCCTTAAGCCAGGCCCCCGCCAGTCCAAGGGTGGTAAAACCGGCACCGGCCAGAAGCGTCCAGTTGCGGAAGCGTGGCGGCTCCACCAGCCCCGGCACCGAGGTCCAGAAGCCGCGTTCATCAAAGGCCCACTCATGGAAGGCCACACCGGGCCACAGCATCAGCACCACAAGGGCAAGGGCCGCCGCCAGAAGCGAGGCCAGCACCAGCCCCTGCCGCAACCAGCCAAAGGCCGAAATGGCAGCCATACCGATCAGGAAAAACACCAGCGCCGGCGTGGCATGTCCCGCCGCATGCACCAGCAGCGCCAGCACAAGAGCCGCAATAGTCATTCCAGCAACCGCCACTTGCATGGCGGGCTGCAATGTCTTGGGATCGGCGAGCGTGCCCATATCATCTGCCAAAATGCCGCGGCCCCGTGGCACAAAGGCTGCGCCCGCGCCCAGCAGCAACGCAAAGACTCCAACCGTGAAGCTTTGCGGTGGCGCAAAGAATGAACCATGCAGCCACAGCACCGCCCAGCCGCCTGCTCCAGCAATGGCGGCAAAGCCCAGCCACCACCATGGCCTGCTGCGCAGTTCATAAAGTGATGCGGCCACGATCACCGCGAGATAAGCGAAAAATCCGAAGGCTGAGGGCTGCTCGGTCTGCACCAGGGCTGGCACGGCATAGGACCCGACAAGGCCCAGCGCCGCAATGAGTGGCCCCTGCCGCCGCGACAGCCAGATGGCCCCAAGCCCTGTTGCGGCGAGGAAGACAAAGGCGGTCGTCGGGTTGATGAGTTCGTAGAGCGCATAGGAGGCATAGAACACGCCGAAGGCGATGCAGAGCCCGGCCGCGCTGAGGGCCGCTGGAATGTAACCCGCCGCGAGATTGCCACCTCGCCGGAGTGCCCCTTCGCCCGACGCCACAAGAGCAGCGGCAAACGCCAAGCCGATGATCACCCGCAACACCGGCGGAATGAGGCCGTTGTCATGGGCATATTTCACGAACAGCAATCCGCCCAGCGCCACGGCTACGCCACCCACCCAAACGAGCCAGCGCGAGGCCAACGCATTCTCCACATCCTTGCCGGGTTTCGCCGGAATCGGTGAAGGTGGCGCTGCAGGTGTGTCGGGTTCAGACGAGATCCAGCCTTTGCTCGCGGGCGGCGCGGCCTCTGCCGCGATGGCAGGGGGCGGCTCGGGCACCGCCGCTGGCGGCTCGGGCACAGGCGCGGGCGCAGTGGCGGCCCCCTGCTGGGCCAGCAACCTGTCCATGTCGCGTTTTAGCGCCGCAAGCCGCATGCCCTGATTGGAAACCTGCACCAGCGCGATGATGCCCAGCACTGGCCCCGCCAGAACGATGAGAAGGCCCAGAATGAAAAGCGATTCCATGGGACGATGCTAATGCACTTGCGGGCCCAAGTCGAATTGGGGCAAAGCCCGGTCATGGCCGCGCCCGCAAAACTCCGTGATGATATCGGCAAGTCCCTCGCCCTGCCAAAGGACGTGCGCTGGGAGGTGGCCCCGGGCCTGACGGATTATCCCGATGCTCTCGCCCGCATGGAGAGCGAGGTGGCCTTGATCGCCAAGGGAGAGGCCCCGGAGCTTGTTTGGCTTGTGGAACATCCTCCGCTTTACACGGCGGGCACCAGCGCCAAGCCGGCCGATCTTGTCGATCCCAGCCGCTTCCCGGTCTATGAGGCGGGACGCGGCGGGCAATACACCTATCACGGACCGGGACAGCGCGTGGCCTATGTCATGCTCGACTTGCGCCAGCGCGGCAATGACGTGCGTGCCTTTGTGACTGCGCTCGAAGACTGGATCATCCGCACACTGAAGGTTTTCGGCATCGCAGGTGGCCGCCGCGAGGACCGCGTGGGCGTCTGGGTCAACCACCCCGAATTGGCACCGGATCGCGAAGACAAGATAGCTGCCATCGGTATTCGTGTGCGACACGGGGTATCGTTCCACGGCATCAGCATCAACCTGGCGCCTGATCTTGAACACTTCTCTGGCATTGTGCCTTGCGGCGTAACGCAGCACGGCGTCACCAGCTTCCGTGACCTGGGGCTTGCCACGGAAATGCCTGGCCTTGATGAAGCCTTGCAACGCAGTTTCCGTCAGGTGTTTTCTCAACAGTGAGTGGCGGCCTTCACGGTGGATGGGTGAGCGGCCCCTTCTCTGTTCCAGACTATTAAAGGGATGAAGTGAAGGCCAAGGAGATGCTGTCGTCATGCTCTATGCCCAAAATGCCCGTAGGCCATTTCCGACGTCTTCAGGCTGATTGCATTCCGTAACTAGAGGTGTTACTCGGTCTACAGACCGACCATTCGTCGAAAAAGGGAAGCACATGAAGCTTTATTACTCACCCGGCGCCTGTTCCATGGCCCCGCATATTGTTCTCAACGAGATGGGCCTCGCCCACACCACCGAGAAGGTTGATCTGCGCGGCAAGAAAACGGAATCGGGTGGCGATTTCCTGGGCATCAACGGTAAGGGCTATGTGCCCACGCTGGAAACCGGCAAGGACGGCACGCTCACGGAAGTGTCGGTGATCCTGCAATATCTGGCTGATCACTACCCGGCCAAGGGCCTGTTGCCCAAGTTTGGCGACATGGCCCGCTACCGCGCCATGGAAATGCTGAACTTCATCGCCTCCGAACTGCACAAGGGCATTGGCGGCCTTTTCAATCCGGCCATGCCGGATGCCGGCAAGGACGCCATCAAGTCGCGCGTGGATGTGCGCCTCGCCTGGCTCGAAAAGCAGCTGGCCAAGCACCAGTACATGCTCGGCGATGCCTTCTCGGTGGCCGATGCCTATGCCTTCACCGTGCTCGGCTGGACCAAGCATGTGGGCATTGATCTCGCCAAGTTCCCGGCCATCAGCGCCTACCTGGGCCGCATCGCCGCCCGCCCCGCCGTGCAGAAGACGTTGCAAGAAGAGGGGCTGGCGTAAGCCCTGAACTTTGATCAGAAATGCGATGGCCGGGAGCGATCCCGGCCATTTTGTTTTCAAGCCTTCGCCTTGCGCTTCTTCGCCGGTGGCTTCTTCTTGCCATCATCCTTCGGCCCCTCCTTCGCCTTGGCGCGCGGCAGGGCCTTGCGCTCCGGAGGCTTGGGCAGTGAGGCGCGCTCCTCGTCGCGGCCGAGATAGGCGAAGTCGAGCGCGCCTTCCTTCATCAGGATGCGCACCGTGCCGCCCTTGGCCAGCTTGCCGAACAGCACCTCTTCGGCCAGTGGCTTCTTGATGTATTCCTGGATGACGCGCGCCAGGGGCCTGGCCCCCATCTGCTGGTCATAGCCTTTCTTGGCCAGCCAGTCCGCCGCCTCTGCCGAGATCTCGATGTTGACCTGACGCTCGGCCAGTTGCGCCTCAAGCTGCAGCACGAACTTCTCGACAACCTTGCGCACCACCTCGGGCGGCAGATGGCCGAAGTTGACGACCGCATCCAGACGGTTGCGGAATTCCGGCGTGAACATGCGGGTGATCGCCTCGTTGTCCTCGGCAAAGCGCACCGTGGAGCCGAAGCCGATGGCGGGCTTGGCGAGATCGGCGGCACCGGCATTGGTGGTCATGATCAACACCACATTGCGGAAATCAACCGACTTGCCATTGTGGTCCGTGAGCTTGCCGTGATCCATCACCTGCAGAAGAATGTTGAACAGGTCAGGGTGAGCCTTTTCGATTTCATCGAGCAGCAGCACGCAATAGGGCGACTGGTCCACGCCATCGGTGAGAAGGCCGCCCTGGTCAAAGCCCACATAGCCCGGAGGCGCGCCAATGAGCCGCGACACGGAATGGCGCTCCATGTATTCCGACATGTCGAAGCGCAGGAACTTGACCCCCAGCACTTCAGCGAGGCGCTTGGCCACTTCGGTTTTGCCCACACCCGTGGGGCCGGCAAAGAGATAGTTGCCGATGGGCTTTTCCGGCTCGCGCAGGCCGGCCCGGGCCAGCTTGATGGCGGCTGCCACCTGCTCCACCGCCTTGTCCTGTCCGAAGACCATGCGCTTCAGTTCGGACTCCAGGTTCTTCAGAACCGTGGCGTCGTCGCGCGTCACCGTCTTGGGGGGAATGCGCGCCATGGTGGCGATGGTGGCTTCAATTTCCGCCACGCCAATCGTCTTCTTGCGCTTTTCCTCCGGCAGCAGCATCAGCGATGCGCCAGTCTCGTCAATCACGTCGATCGCCTTGTCGGGCAGCTTGCGGTCGCTCATGTAGCGGGCCGAAAGCTGCACGGCCGTTTCAATGGCATCGTCGGTGAAGTGAACCTTGTGGAAGGCCTCGTAATAGGGCTTGAGGCCCTTGAGAATGGCGATGGCATCCGGGATCGATGGCTCGTTCACATCGATCTTCTGGAAGCGGCGGACAAGCGCCCGGTCTTTCTCGAAGTGCTGGCGGTATTCCTTGTAGGTCGTGGAACCGATGCAGCGCAACGCGCCCCCGGCGAGAGCCGGCTTCAACAGGTTGGAGGCATCCATTGCCCCACCCGATGTGGCCCCTGCCCCGATCACCGTGTGGATTTCGTCGATGAACATGATGGCACCGGGCTTGGCCTCGATCTCCTTCATCACGGCCTTGAGGCGCTCCTCGAAATCTCCGCGATAGCGCGTGCCCGCCAGAAGCGTGCCCATGTCGAGCTGATAGACCGTGCAACCCTTCAAAACCTCGGGCACCTCGCCCTTGATGATCTTGCGGGCCAGGCCTTCGGCAATGGCCGTTTTGCCCACGCCGGGCTCGCCCACGAAAAGCGGATTGTTCTTTTGGCGGCGGCACAGGATCTGGATGGTGCGGTTCACCTCCGCCTCGCGCCCGATCAGCGGGTCGATCTTGCCCTCGCCGGCCTTCTTGTTGAGGTCAACGCAATAGGCTTCGAGCGCGCTCTGCTCCGCCTTCTTCTTGCCGCCATTGCCCTGGCCCATGTCGTCGCTCTCGCCTTCGCCCTGCTCCGCGCCGCGCACAGGCCGCGATTCCGAAAGGCCCGGCCGCTTGGCAATGCCGTGCGAGATGTAGTTGACCGCATCATAGCGCGTCATGTCCTGTTCCTGCAGGAAGAAGGCGGCGTGCGATTCCCGCTCGGCAAAAATGGCGACCAGCACATTGGCGCCCGTCACCTCGTCGCGCCCCGACGACTGCACATGGATGACAGCCCGCTGAATGACACGCTGGAAGGCCGCCGTGGGCTTTGATTCCGCCGCCGCATCCGTCACCAGATTGGCCAGTTCCGTGTCGATATAGTCGGTGAGGTCGTCCTTCAGCTCGCCCACATCAACGCCGCAGGCCTTCAGCACGGCAATCGCGTCCTTGTCCTCGGTGAGGGACAGGAGAAGATGCTCCAGCGTGGCAAACTCCTGGCGGCGCTCGGCCGCCAGCGAGAGGGCGCGATGCAGGGCTTTTTCGAGCGAGTTCGAGAATGTGGGCACGCGGGACTTTCCTTCTTCATCCGGCAGGTTGGGGTCTTTTCCAGCCGCCGTCAATTCTGATGCATATGGGGAGCGCTCACGCGCCCCGCCAGTGATGTGCTATTCTTTTTCCATCGTGCATTGCAGCGGATGACCGTTCTGCTTTGCGAAATCCATGACCTGCGTGACTTTGGTTTCAGCCACTTCAAAAGTGTAGACACCGCACACCCCCACGCCCTTCTGGTGGACATGCAGCATGATGCGATAGGCATCCTCACGCGTCTTGCTGAAATAGGTTTCGAGCACATGGACGACAAATTCCATGGGCGTGTAATCGTCATTGAGCAGCAGCACCTTGTAGAGCGAAGGCTTCTTGGTCTTCGCCTTGGTGCGCGTCAGAACCCCGGTGTCTTCGCGGCCGGGCGTTCTGTCGGTGGGTTTTGCGGGGGTCGGGCCATGGCCCCACAATATAGGCCATGGTGGCGAAATTTGGAGGGTCAAATCAGATGGGTGGCGTGCGCGCCAAGACCCACCGTGGCGAGGAACGAAACCGCTTCATAGGCCAGATACCAGGCGCCGTATTTGCGGATCTTCGGGTTCTTCAGCAGCTTCGCCATGGTGTTCCGTCCTGAAACAGTTTCTGTGTCTCAGGCGGAACATCGCAAGGCCCGTGCCGTTAACTCTGCTGGCTTATGCGCCGCGCTCCCACAGCACGGGAAAGAGCGGATTGACCATGGGCGCGCCCTTCTCAAGCTCTTTGTCCAGCCCGGCAAAGGGCGGCGAGGTGCGCCAGGGCCTCGGCGCGAAGGTTGTATCGTCACCGATGAACCGGAATGACACAACCCGGCGGCGGTTGCCCCCGCCCACGCCACCCGCCCCATGCAGGGTCAGCATGTGGAAGAACACCGCATCCCCCGGCTCCAGCGCCCAGCCCAGCACTTTGTATGTTTCCGGGTTGCCTTCCACATCCGGAATGTCCTTCAATGTGCCCTCCGGAAACCACTTCGCCTCATTGGTCATGAAGCTGCGCGGCATCATCCAGCCCTGTTTGTGCGTGCCCGCCACAAATTTCAGCGTGGCCTCAACCGCCACCGGATCAACCGGCATCCACATGGAAATATTGTCGAAGCCATCAATGTTGTAATAGGGCTGGTCCTGGTGCCATGGCGTCCTGGCCACGGTCTTGGGCTCCTTCACCAGCAGATGGTCATGGTAGAGCCGCACCGTCTTGCAGCCCATCAGTTGCCCGGCAATCTCTGCGGCGGGCGAGGTTTCCAGAAACGTCCTGTAGGCGGCGATGCGCTGCCAGTTGCAGAAATCCTCGATAAAATAGCCGGGGTCTTCCGGCCGGGAGGCCACCATGGCAAGCCCGCTGGGGGACGCCATGTTCGCAGCGATGCCCTGCTCCAGCAACGCCACGTGGTCCGACGAAAACGCCTTGCGGATCACGATAGCACCGTTTTCCTGATAAAATTCAATGTCTTTCTGCGACACCTTCACGAAACGCCCCGCTTCAAAGAATCTTGCGCAAATAGTGTAATTTATCTTGATACATATATATGCTTTGGCTAGATCATGCGCCTTGCGCGTGCGCAACTCAAACCCGAAACAAAACATCTCCTGGAGTATTCCACATGCTGAACGGCATCCTTCCCGCATCCTGGTCGGGCTACACACACAGCCTGCTGCGCATCGTCGCCGGCCTTGCCTTCCTTGAGCACGGCACCGCCAAGATCCTCAAGTTCCCCAATATCGACGCGATGCTCCAGCAGATGGGCATGGTTGGCGGCATGCTGTGGTTTACGGGCCTCGTCGAACTCGTCGGCGGCATCCTGATCGTGCTTGGGCTTTTCACGCGCACCACGGCTTTTGTGCTGTCGGGCTTCATGGCTGTCGCCTATTTCCTCGCCCACGCCCCGCAGGGCTTCTTCCCCATGCTGAACATGGGTGAGCCGGCCCTGCTCTATAGCTTCATTTTCCTGTGGCTGGCCACCGCCGGTGCAGGCCCCTGGAGCCTCGACGCCAAGCGCGCCGCCTGATCTGAACCAATCCCCCGCAAGACCGGCGGCGCGGAACCCGTGTCCGCGCCGCTTTCCTTTTGCCGCGACTGTCAGTTCATCGCGGCCAGCGCCCCCTGCGGCAGCTCGCCATAATCCCGCTCATTGAGGAATTGCGCCAGCGCCTTGCGGATAGGAACCCGCACCTGATCCTGATCCGGGCAATTCTCAAGGTCATTGGGTTCCTTGGCAGATGTGCAAATCATCGGGCCGAAATCCGTGCCGGATTCAAGGTTTTCGGAGACCACCTGCCAGGCCTCCTCGCCCTGCCCCAGCCGCATCTTGGCAGCCAGCCAGCCCGCCAGAAAACCGTTTGATTTCCACAGGCCGGGGTCAAGCTTGGCCTCAAATTCCATGCGTGCCAGATCACGCCGCAGCACCGGGCGGAAGGCATCCATGTCGCTCACGTCCACCAGCTTTCCTCCGCGCAATTGCTGGACTCGCACAGGCGCATAGGAGCCCGCATAGGAATCGAAAGCATAGAGAAAATCATTGTCAGGATGCACCAGTTCCAGCGCGCCATCGCCATCCAGGTCTTCGTAGCTGTAGCCGCCACCGTCGAGAGGCCCAGTGTCGATCAGCGTCCAGCCCGTGCCATCCTTGGGGCTGGAGACGATCCATGTCTCCGTGCAGCAATGAGCACCGCCCGTGTAGCGCGTGAACACCAGCTGCGGCGCATCCGTGGCGGGGTCGAGCCGCACCAGTCCGGCGTTCGATTCGAACTGCGAATATTCATTCGGCGTTTCAAACGAAAACACGCCCGTGCTGCCCTGCGCGGCTACCGCATGGGTGGGGCCAGGATTGTCTTCGTCGCCCTGCATCTCCACCTTGAAGGTGAGACCGCCGGAAGAAAACTGCGCGGGCTTGCCCGTGCTGTAGGACGACAACGGCCGCGACTCCGCCCAAGGCTTGGACTGCCAGACGGTGTCCACATAAGAGTCACCATTACTCAGCCGCGCATCCTTGGGCAGATCAATGATCTCGCTGTGCTCCTTCTGAATGGCGGCGATGGACTTGCCCGCATAGGGCCCCAGCACCACGGCCAGCCAGCCGCTTTTTGAAGTCACCACCCGGCCATGGCACTCTGAATAATAGTCGGCAATGGCCATTGCCGTGTCCTTGTCCTTGGTGGAAGCCACCGCAATCCAATGCTGCCCTGGGGGCGGGCGCAGACTGTCAGCACGAGCTTCAGAGGCAAAAGCCACGGCCAATGCGGCCGCAGCAAGAATGGACCAATTTCGCGCCATGGGGGCTCCACACAAATCCTGATTGCGGCGGGCGCCCCCCAGCGCCGTCATGCACAACCGGTATGGAGGTTAACCGGAAACGCGCCGCATGAGTAGTGGGCATTCTCAGGAATGCGCTGCATTGCGGTGGCGGGCCGCCATGGGCTAAAGCCCGCCCCATGAACAAAGCCAAGACACAGAGTGTGCCCAAGGTGGGCCTCGTCCAATTGGGCTGTCCCAAGAACCTTGTGGACAGCGAACGCATTCTCACCCACCTGCGCGCCGAAGGCTACAAGATCGCGCCGGGCTATGACGATGCCGATGTGGTGATCGTCAACACCTGCGGCTTTCTCGACAGCGCCAAGGCGGAAAGCCTGGCCGCCATCGGCGAGGCCATGAGCGAAAATGGCCGGGTGATCGTGACCGGCTGTTACGGTGTGGAATCCGATGAAATCCGCAAGGCCCACCCCGGCGTTCTCGCTGTCACAGGCCCCCACCAGTATGAAGAAGTGGTGGGTGCCGTGCACAAGGCCTTGCCCCCGGTGCATGACTTCAAGACTGATCTTGTGCCGCCGCAAGGCCTGCACCTCACGCCCAAGCATTACGCCTATCTCAAGATTTCCGAAGGCTGCAACAACCGCTGCACCTTCTGCATCATCCCCTCCATCCGCGGCGATCTCGTGTCGCGCCGGCGGCTGCGTGCTTTTTACGAGGCCGAGCGCCTGGTGAAGGCTGGCGTCGAGGTGCTGATTTATCTCCCAGGATACCAGCGCCTATGGCGTCGATCTCAAATACGCGGACTCGAAATATAAAGGCCGCGACGTGCGCCGCCAAATTTCTCGATCTCGCGAAGGAATTGGGCGAGTTGGGCCTGGGTGCGCATGCATTACGTCTACCCCTACCCCCATGTGGATGATGTCATTCCGCTGATGGCCGAGGGCAAGATCGCTTCCCTATCTCGACATTCCCTTCCAGCACGCCTCGCCCACCGTTTTGAAAAACATGCGCCGCCCGGCCAACCAGGAGAAGGTGCTGGAGCGCATCGCCAAGTGGCGATCCATCTGCCCGGACATCACCGTGCGCTCCACCTTCATCGTTGGCTTCCCCGGCGAGACGGATGCGGAGTTCGAGGAGATGCTCGTCTGGCTCAAGGAGGCGCGCCTCGAACGTGGGCTGCTTCAGTATGAGCCGGTAAGCGGTGCCACCTCCAATGACATGGGTCTGGCACCTGTGCCCGATGCCATGAAGGCGGAGCGCTATGCTCGCTTCATGGAAACCCAGCAGGCCATTTCGGAGGAACTACTGCGAGAGAAAATCGGCCGCGAAGTCAATGTCTTGGTGGATGAAATTGACCCGGAAACCGAAGAGGCTGTGGCCCGTGGTCCCTGGGATGCCCCGGAGATTGACGGCAATGTCTTCATTCCAGGCGCCACCCACCTGAACCCCGGCGACATGGTGAAGGTGAAGATCACCGAGGCAGAGGAATACGACCTCGTGGCGGAACTGGCCTGAGCCTCAGAATTCCCGTCCCTCGACGAAGAAGCCGTAGAGGCTGGTGAACAGCGTCACCCCCATGATGGTGACCACCCAGTTGAACAGCACCTGGATTGCGAAACCGATCGCCATGATGATTTCGCTGCCCGACGACACTTGCAGGAATGAGACGCCCAGCACCACCAAAACCATGGCCGCAAAGATCATGGCCATGAAGAAGCCAAGGCCAAGCAATTGCCAGAAATTGCCTTCGCTGGCCGCAAGGGCGTTGCCCATGAAGAAATCCCGGCGTTGCAGCGCGATGGCGGGCAGCTTGATGCTCAGCCGGTAGGTGAGCACAAAGGCCCACAAGGCGCAGCCGACAGCCATAATCACGTAGAGAACAACACCTGCGTTGCCGAGGGCCCATGCCAGCACACCGCCAAGCAGCATGACTGGAAGAACCGTGACCATCGCGCGCAAGGCGATGAGAATCGTGTTGCCGAAATAGCGCCAGACCGTGCTGTCGGCCCGCAGCCGGGCCCAGCCGACGGGCACTTCATCCAGCAGAATGTAGCGGTGCCAGCTCACGGCGATCGATGAAAAAGAGAACGCAGTCAGCAGACCGATGATGACGCCAAGTCCTCCCATGATGGCTTCCCGCCCGGTGGGGTTGGTATTGTCCGGCACTTGGGTGAGCGAATAGACGTTAAGCAAAATATTGGCAGGCGCGATTACCAACAGCCACGGCCAGCTGAGGTGGAAGGCAAAAGGCAGGTTGTGAAAGGTCGATTTGACGACATGGCCAAAGGCCGCCGTGGGTGAAAGCTGGCGCACGTGATCGCTCCCGGTCTGCAACTACGCCTTGTTACCGTGCGGTCTCTGCTTTGCCAACCCGGAGGCGGCAGATCAGCTGCCGAAGGTGCGCTGGCCCGGCGGCTCTTCGAAATGCACCCGCAGCAGCGAACCATCCAGCGTGCGGATGTTCGAGAACAGCACCTTGCGGCCCGAGACCGGATCAACAGCGCTGGTCACGCTGTCGGCCCCGGCGAAATTGTCGAGACTAGAGGTGCGGTCCTCGATGAAGAAGCCCCGGCCCGCAAAACGCACTGCCAGGCGCTTCATTTCCGCAGCGCCGTCATCCTGGATCTTGAAGGTCAAAGTGCCGCGGCTCCACTCATAGCCCGGCTCCCCCTCATACTGGATCGAAGTGAGCGACGTGGAGCCAGAAAGCCCAAGCCATCCCGGCACGGCGAGCCTGTGGGTCAGCGGGTCCATCGGCGGATTGCCCTGCAATCCCGTGGAACCCCCGGCAATGAACGCTGCAACGGCAGCGGAAAACAAGAACGCGGCTTTCATGGCATCACTCCCAATGCCAGCAAAATACCGCGTCCGGGCTAACGCCCGTTTTCACCCGTCATTGCAATTTTAGCGATTTGCGCAGATTTCGCGCAACCGGCCTCGCCTCACTTGGCGGCAGCAATGGCCTTGTCGATGTCCTTGGCGGCAGCGGCACAGAAGCCCTCGGCATCAGCGGCTTGCTCGGCCTGGGCGTCAGCCCATGCGGCATCAAGCTCGCCCTGCGCCAGGCCACTCTTGGCTTCGATGCGCTGCACGGCATCGCCAAGCGCGCTTTCCTTGGCCGGATCAAGGCCCAGGTTGCACTTGGCCGCAGCCACGCCTGCCCGGTAGGCCAGCGTCAGTTCCGGCGAGGCCGCCTCGGCAAAAACCGCACCGGCCGTGAGGGCCGCCGCAAAGGTGATGGAGGCAAGAAGCTTCGCGTTGATCTTGATGTTCATGGTCGTCCCTAATTCGCCCGCAGGCGTCACTGATCTGTGGTTGTGCCTATGCCCGAGGATGTTGACAGAGATAAGGCGCGTTTCGGGCCGAATTCAAGCACCCGCCCTAAAGCAGGGCCAGAAACCGCAACAACGCGTCATAGGCCACACGGCGCCCGGCGCGGCGCGCCATGGCCTCCTCGTCCTGCCCCCATTCGGCAATCTGGTAGTCCTCGTCCACATGGGCCGCTGTCCAGCCCTGTTCCGCGCCGGCCCGGCCCCCCACCAGCATGAGCGCCAGAAGCGCCGACCCCGTGAGCGTGGTGAGATTGTAAAGCGCCGTCAGCCGGAACGGATCGAGCGCCGCCGCCGCAGCCTTGAGCCGGACCACGGCCTCTGGCGGCTGCAGCACCGGCATGACGCCCCGCGTCACCAACATCACGGCCCCCGCATGTTCGGCCGCATCGGCGATGATGCCATCCCAGTGCAGCGCCTGCAGGTCCACCAGGGCCCGCGGCTTTTCCGCCCGGTAACAGACAAGGTCCGACCCCGCATAACTGGCAAAATCGGCAAGCACAGCCTCCCGCTCACTTACCGCCCGGTCAATGGCCGTGTTGGCATATTTGGTGAGCGGCATGGTCTCGGGATTGATGGATTTCTCCTGCGCCTGCCATTCCGCCGCCACCGCCTCGGCCAGCGCCCGCGTCGGCAGGGCGAGCACCGCCTTCATCGGTGTCTTCACAGAGCGGCCATCCAGCAGAATGCCGTTCTCCGCGCTCACGGAAACAGCCTTGTAGAAGCGCTTGGGCAAGGGCCGCTCATAGCGGTCCTTCATCAATTCGCGCAGGCGGGCCTCGGTCTGGTCGTCAGTCATCGTCACGGTCAAAACGGTTGGCATCAAAGGCGAAAATCCGGAAGGTGCCCAGCATATGCTCGGGCAGCGGCGCTGTCACATCCACCGTGCCGCCGCGCGGATGGGGAAACTCGATGCGCCGCGCATGCAGATGCAGCCGGTTCTCAACACCATCCGGCATGTCTTTGTCGCCATTGTACTTATTGTCGCCCAGAATGGGCGTGCCGATGTGGTCCATATGGGCCCTGAGCTGGTGCTGGCGGCCCGTCTGCGGGCGAAGCGAAACCCAGGCTGCAACCTTGGCCTTGTCGAGCACGGCATATTGCGTGATCGCCCGCTGTTCGTCCTCTTCTTCACCCACGCGCGAGGCCCGCATGCGGTC
>JAXMCS010000033.1:0-23178 GCA_046349175.1 Hyphomicrobiales bacterium
AACCGAGAATGCCAATCTTCATGGGTATGTCCTCCTGATGATGATTCGAAGAACGTAAGTATCACGGTTACAGTTTCAAGCCCCCGGCCTGCCTTTGCCGGGTGCCAGCACATCCGCCAGGCTCACCTTGCCGGAGCCGGGCTTCAGTGGCTTGGGCTGCGAGGGATGGGGTTTCCAGGCCAGCGCCCAGCACAAGTCGAGCGTGGCCCGCACCTTGCCATCGGCATCGGCAAATCGCTGGTGATAAATCTCCGCCACGCGCCCGATGAAGCGCCGCGACACGAAATTGCGGCTGCGCCCCTCAAGGCAATTGGAAAATCCCGTGGCGTGAATGTCCTGCATCAGCGACAGGGCCGAGCCATAGCGCAAGGTCAGGCGGTCACTGTCGGCAACGGGAAGCGCCAGACCTGCCCGCTGCAACAGGCTTCCGGTTTCGCGCAGGTCGATCATCGGGGCTACCCGCGGGCTGGCCCCACCGGTCAATTCGCTTTCTGCCGCCAGCCAGGCCTCGCGCAACTCGCGGCAGCTTTCACCGCCAAAGAATACAAAGAGCGCCAGCCCATCAGGCCTGAGCGCCCGCGCGGCCTGTGCCAGGTGGCCCGGCACATCATTGATGGTCTGCAGATCGAGTATGCTGAAGACGGCATCCACAGACGCCGGTGCCACCCTCAGGGCATCATCGGCCGACTGCTGCAGGCTGTTGATTTTCAAGCATTTTCCACTGGCCTTTAAGGCGTTTTCGCAAGCTCCCAGGGCATCCCCCAGCAGCACCGCCGCGGCGAAACTGTGATTGATCACCGCCAGTCTGTCGGAAAGGTCTTCCGCCACCCGCGCCATCAACAGCTGCAAGGCCTCACCTTTGGCGCGGGCCCGCCGCGCCACATGGACGGGACGGTCAAAAATGTGGTGTGCTTCTGCCATGACGGAAGAGCCGATAGCCGAAAAGCCGCCATGGAGCCAGAAGCTGGCTGTGGCTTCGCGCGCCCTCTGGCACGGCTTCGTCAATGTTGTCACGCCTCCCAAATGTCTCGTCTGCCGTGCCGATGTGACAGAAGGCGCAAGCCTGTGCCTCTCGTGCTGGCAGAAACTGCACTGGATCGAAGAGCCCGTCTGCGAGGCCCTGGGCACGCCCTTCGAATATGATGAAGGCGAGGGCGCGCTGTCGCCTGCCGCCATTGCCGAGCCGCCACCCTGGTCTCGCGCCCGCGCCGCGCTGGCCTTTGACGAGCATGCGGCACCACTGGTGCATCAGCTGAAATATGGCGACCGGCAGGAAGCCGGCATTGCCATGGCCAATATGATGCAGGCCCCGGGGCGCAAGCTTCTCGCCGCCTGCGATGTGATCATCCCCGTGCCGCTGGAACGTTGGCGGTTGTGGCGCCGCCGCTTCAACCAGGAGCGGCCTTTCTGGCGCAGCGCCTCGGCGTCACAGCTGCAAAGCCTGTGGCCCATGATGTGTTGCTGCGCCCAGGCCGCACCCGCAGCCAGGTGGGACTGACCGCCGACGAGCGCCGCCGCAACGTTGCGCCGCGCCTTTGCGTGCCGCCCGAAAAGCGCCCGGCAGTTGATGGCAAACAAGTTCTCTGATCGATGACGTGCGCACCACCGGGGCCACGGCTGCGGCCTGCGCAGAACCCTGCTTACCGCTGGGCAGCGCGCGTCGACGTGCTGACCGCCCTTGTGCTGGAACCAGCGCGGCTACATATATTGGATGTCTGACGGAGGGACCATGAGCAAGGACGTGACCATCTACACCCCAGGAGTTTTGCGGCTATTGCGCCCGCGCCAAGGCCCTGTTGAAGCGCAAGGGTGTGGCCTTCACCGAGATTGATGTGACCTATGATCCCGAACAGCGCAAGGTGATGAAGGAACGCTCCAACGGCAGCCGCACCGTGCCGCAGATTTTCATTGGCACCACCCATGTGGGCGGCAGCGACGACCTTCATGCCTGGACGCTGCCGGCAAGCTCGACGGCCTGCTCGCCTCATGGGCTTCCGCGCCGCCCTCATCCAGCAGCGCGCCAGCCGCGAGGTCAGCCGCAATGTGAAGGATCTGGAAGCGCTGGTGGCTGAAGCGGCGGCCACCGGGGCAAGCTATGTTCAGACCCGGAAGTCTGCAACATCTTCGAGCCGGACAAGGAGCGCCTGAAGGCGGTGATCAAGGACGAAGCCGCCGATGATCTCGTGCGCGCCGCCAGCAGCTGGGCCAGCCGCCATGGCATTCACTTGCACCTGGGCTCGGTTGCCGTGAAGGCGGAGGACGGCCGCATCGCCAACCGCAGCCTGATGATCGCCCCTGATGGCAGGATCATCGCCCGCTATGACAAGCTGCACCTCTTCGACATCGACCTGCCCAATGGCGAAAGCTACCGCGAAAGCGCCACCTATGCGCCGGGTGCCCACGCCACTACTGTTCAATTGCCGCAGGCGAAGTTCGGACTGGCCATCTGCTATGACGTTCGCTTCCCCAGGTTGGCCAATATGCTGGCCACTGGCGGGGCAAGCGTCATCTGCTATCCCGCCGCCTTCACCGTGCCCACGGGCGAGGCCCATTGGCATGTGCTGCTTCGGGCCCGCGCCATCGAGACGGGAAGCTTCGTTCTGGCCGCCGCCCAGGGCGGCACCCATGATGGCGGCAAGAGCACCTATGGCCACAGCCTGATCATTTCACCCTGGGGCGAAGTGCTGGCCGAGGCGGCCACCGACCCTTGCGTAATCTCCGCCGTGATTGACCCGGAAGCTTCAGTCTTGGCCCGCCAGCGCATTCCCGCGCTCCGCCACGCCCGGGACTTCGCCTTGCAATCGCACTAAGCCGTTGCTACCTCAAAGCCATGATCCGTTACGACCTCATCTGTGACAAGGGCCATGAATTTGATGGCTGGTTCTCGGATTCGGACAGTTTCGAGAAGCAGGCGCGGCGCGGCCTTGTGGCCTGCAGTCATTGCGGCTCCATCAGGGTTGAAAAGCAGCTCATGGCACCACGCCTTGGTGCCCGCTCCACCAAGAAGGAAGGCACAGGCGTCAGCTCTTCCCCCAGCCCATCTCCCAGTCACGCCATGATGGCGGGTCCCGCCGATCCGCGCCTGCAGGCCATGGTGAAGATGGTGCGCGACTTGCGCGCCCATGTGGAGAAGACGGCCGAGAACGTGGGCGACCGTTTTGCCGAGGAAGCCCGCAAGATCCATTACGGCGAGACCGAGGAGCGCGGCATCTATGGCAGTGCCAGCCGGGATGAGGCCCAGGCCCTGATTGAAGAGGGCATTGACGTTCATCCCCTGCCCCGCCTGCCCGAAGACGGAAACTGAGTCCCATGCCACCCCTCCCGTTTTCGCTGGTCCGCATTGTGGGCAACAGCCTGCCGCCACGCCATTCCCCGCAGAGCACCTTCGAAAACGTCAAATACATTCTGGAGAACGAACCGGACTTCGAGGGCTGCAAGAAAAGCTGGCTCTTCAACCGCATCGTCGATCAGGATGAATTGGCCAGGCTGATCGCCCTTGTCACCCAGGCGGGCCAGCCGCACCACATCATTCCGTTTTCGCCGGAAGAACACTACGCCGCCTTCCTCGACGACAGCGGCATTCCCCGCGACTTTTCCTATCCCCGCGGACGGATTCCCTTCAGCAAGGACTATGAAGCCTTCCGCAAGGAATGGCGGCTGCGCCACAAGTCGCAAACCCTTGTGCACATCAACAATGCCAGGAACACGGCCCTGAAAATTGGCCGGGCCGGAGCCCGCTGGGTGCTGCCGCTGGATGGCGGCGTCACCATAAAGCCTGAGAGTTGGCCCGCCATCGCCGAGGCCGCGAACACGGCAGGCGAGGCCCGATACATGGTGATCCCCATGCTGCGGGTGCACGGCTTTGCCGAGATCGCCAAGCTGCCGCCCAACCCGCCGGCCTTGGTGGAACCGCAGATCGCGCTGCGCAACGACGCCGAAGAAGATTTCGACGAGAACATGCGCTACGGCAACCTCAACAAGGTTGAGCTTTTCAAGCGCCTCGCCATCCCCGGCCCCTGGGATAATTGGCCAGCGGCCTTCTGGGACAAGGTCAGCCTGCAACGCCCGCGCAATCCCTCGCCTTTCGTGACGGCGGGTTATTGCATCCGCCTGCCCTCAGGCGCCCCTCCCGGCATCCGCGACAACAACACAGATCTCTGGCAGGCCCGCTTCTCCGGCGTGGAACGCCTGTCGGAGGCGATTGACCAGCGCTTCGGCAAGACTGTCATGGAAGCGCAGCGGCAAAAGCTGCCTGCCCATGGATCTGTGTCCAGCGAACTCGCCGCGATCTGCGCAGAGCTTGCGGCCCAAACCTTACCCACGATCCCCGAGAAGCTTCTGCCAGGGCCAAGCAAGGACAAGCATGATTTTTCCTCCCCGGCCCGCGGCAATGCATTTGACGCGGCAATGCTTTGCACAGCAGCACCTGCGAACGCAGGAGAAGACCCATCATTGGCTGATGCGGCCCGTCTCAGGCACTTTGCGCGCCACAGTTTTCTGCTGGCCGTAGGCGGCCTCGAGCCTGCCAATGCCGCCTTCACACAGAAGTCATGGGAACTGGTGAAGGCCTGGACTGTGGATCCGGCCACGCGAATGAATCCGCTTGTTCGCTTTGCCAGTTTTGATGTGAAGTCCGGGCAGTCCGAACCACCTGCCATCTTGGATGTGAAAGAGCTTTGGCTCCTGGCTCCAACGATGAAATGCATTGAAGCGGCGGGAATCGATATCACCACAGCCTTGCCTTGGGTGCGGCAATTCCTCCAGAATTTCGTGAAGACACCTGCTTTCACAGCAGCCCTTGCCTTGCCCAATCATATCTCCACCTGGGCCATGGCCTTGCAGGCAAGCCTCGCCATCGCAGCCGGCGATGCAGCACTTGCGATCAAGTTGCTCAGGGAAGCTCCCCTCAAATTGGCCGAGCAGTTGGTGCGGCCGGGCCTCCAGATTTTTGAAGTGACGGGCGAGAATCCTGCGGGCCGCTGCATGTGCAACATGGAGGCCTGGCTTGCACTCGTTTGGGCAGCAAGCGAGGCCGGCATGGATCTGTCAGGCTACACGGGCGCGAATGGCGAAGGCCTGGTGCAAATGACGAAGTTCCTAGCCGCGAACCCGCTGGATGGCGCAGCTGCCGCAGAGCAGCGGACGTGGGCACACGCTGTTGAACATCACCTGTTTGCACAGAAAGATGCAACGCGTGCCGGCGTGCCCACTTATTTTGTGGACTCACTTGTTTCCAGCATGATGCCTGCTGGCTCACCTGCGATAAAAGGCCCCTGAGAACACCATGGACGACTTCGTAGATCCCTTCAGCCCGGACTATCCGAAACAACAGCAGGACTCCCTGGACAAGATCACGATCCGGAAAAAGCCAGTCACACCTGATGATGGGGTCGCCGTTTTTTCCATCATGCGGGATGAGTACTACTTTCTCCCACACTTTCTCAATCACTACCGCAAGCTGGGCGCACGGCAGATCTGGATTTATGCGGACAGGTGCGCACCAGACATGCTCGCCGCACTTGAAGCAGAAGAGGATGTGGGGATCATCACGGCCGATTTTACGTTTGGCGACACATTCGGACAGCGTGAGGGCGGCATGCGTATCCGCTTGCCGGATTTCTTGAAGGCGGCCTTTGCCCCCAATCATTTTCGTGGCCGCTGGGTATTGATCGTCGATGCGGACGAGTTCTTCCTGGCACCACCGGGATTCGACGGGTTGGATGATTTTACGGCAGCATTGTCAAAATCTGGTCAGCACCATTGCTTTGCCCCCATGATCGACTTCTACCCTCGCCGCCTCGCTGAGATGGAGAACGGCGGCCTGAATCCATTTCAGCTGTGTCCCTTTTTCGATCGGGGTCCCTATCACCGCTTTTCCCAAGAAGGCGGGCGCCCTGACCAGCGCCCGACGGGAGTTAGGCACAGGATATTGGCATACCTTGCCCACAATCACCCTGATGATATGAGAAACATATTTAGTAAATTTCGTAGTTTTGGGATGGCTCAACCGACGAATTACAAAGTGCCGCTTATCTTTTATGATGGAAAAACGGTAACAGACAGCCATTGGGTGAATCAGCCGCTAAACCTTGCACATCACGCAGCATTGGCACATTTCAAGTTTTATCCCGGTTTGAAGCGCAAGGTGGAAGTGGCAACCGGCGAGGGTCAATATTACCGGGCATCACAACATTACAAGCTGTTGGATCTCGCGATCCGCAAGATGTCTGATGTCAACCTCGTCTGGCCAGACTCCGTGAAGTTTCAGGGAAAGAAAAGCCTTGTTGACGCAGGCCTTTTGGCGCCGAATTGAATTTTTTTGGTGTTTCCATTGTTGTTGCGCCTGCGAGAACTCTTGCGCTAACCCACGGGCTGAAGTGAAGCGATAAAGCTGTTTGGAATAACGGCGGGGGAAATTACATGAACCAGCAACTGCCACACATGGACGCGGGTGGTCTTGAATGCTTCAAGGCGCACATGACGCCGGAGACGCGCCTGCTCGAATATGGCAGCGGCGGCAGCACTATCTATGCCGCCCGAACAGCGGGCGTGAAGTCCATCATCTCCGTTGATTCAGACACGGGCTGGCTCAACAAGGTGCAAGTTGAAACGGGCGGGCCGCAGCCTCACATCCATCTGAACTACGTCAACATCGGTGAAACCGGCAATTGGGGCCGCCCCAAGAACGGCGAGCGACTGGCCCATTTCTGGCAATACATGGCCACCCCCTGGCGCACCGCCCGGCAGACGGGCGTGAGCCCAAATGTGGTACTGGTCGATGGCCGCTTCCGCGTGGCCTGCTTCCTGTTCAGCCTCAAGGCGGCAGCACCCGGCACCGTGATCCTCTTCGACGACTATGCCAACAGGCCCAACTATCACGTGGTGGAAACTTTCTGCCCCCGCGCTTCCACCCATGGCCGCATGGGCCGCTTCATCGTTCACAAGAACTATGACGACCTTGAACTGACGACCGCCATCGCGGCCTTTTCCATCAATCCCGAATAGAGCGGCACCTGCCTCAATGGGCCAGTCTCAATGTGTGGGCGGCTTTTCCGCCACCACCATGTAGTTGACGGCCATGTCGCGCGAGCGTTTCCAGTCCCCTGCCAACGGATGATAGGTGACACCGCTTTCGTCCTTCACCTCGCCGCCATGGGCTGAAACCCAGCCTTTCAATTCCGACGGCGTGATGAATTTCTCCCACTGGTGCGTGCCGCGCGGCAGCCAGCCCAGCACATATTCCGCTCCGATGATGGCAAGTGCAAAGCTCTTGCCCGTGCGGTTGAGCGTGGCGACAAACATGAGGCCGCCCGGCTTGAGCATGGACAGGCAGGACCGCACGAAGGCCTCCGGGTCGGCCACATGCTCGATCACCTCCATGTTGAGGATGACATCGAATGTCTCGCCCGCAGCCGCCAGATCTTCCGCCGTGCCCACGCGATAGTCGATGGCCAGTCCCATCTCTTCCGCATGCACGGAAGCGGTCTTGATGTTCTTTTCGGAAGGGTCAACGCCCACCACCTGCGCACCCAGCCGCGACATCGGCTCTGACAACAACCCGCCGCCACAGCCGATATCGAGGAAACGCAATCCCTCATAGGGCCTCCGCTCCAGGGGATCGCGGCCCAGCCGTCCCGTCACCTGTTCCTTGATGTAGTCCAGCCGCACCGGGTTGAACACATGCAGCACCCCGAACTTGCCCTTGGGGTTCCACCATTCGGCGGCCATTTTCGAGAATTTCTCCACCTCGGCCGGGTCCACGCTGGTCCGCCCCCCGCCCGCAATTCCTTCCCGGGCACTTGTATCGCTTGTCATCACCTTGATCCGTCACATTTTCCCGGGCCTTATATTGCATCCCCCGCACACGTCCACTATGAGACGCACGACGCTTCCGGGGATTCCCTTCACACCCTCGACAACGGGCTGAAATCGTTCTGATTTCCGGCGGCAGGCAGATTTAGGGGTTACGGGTCCCATGGGCCGTTTGGTGATGAAATTCGGCGGAACGTCGGTTGCGGACATTGACCGCATCCGCAACGTGGCCCGCCATGTGGAGCGCGAAGTCAAGGCAGGCAACCATGTTGCCGTCGTAGTCTCCGCCATGTCGGGCACCACGAACCAGCTGGTGGAATGGTGCCGCCAGGCAGCAGCCGTGCATGACGCCCGCGAATATGATGCCGTGGTGGCAACGGGCGAGCAGATCACCGCGGGGCTTCTCGCCATCGTGCTGCAGGACATGGGCATTCCCGCCCGCTCCTGGGCTGGCTGGCAGATCCCCATCGAAACCGACGGCGTGCATGGGGCCGCCCGCATGACCAACATCAACGGTGCCGAAATCGTCAAGCGCATGGAACAGGGCCAGGTGGCGGTGATCACCGGCTTCCAGGGCCTGGGCCCGGACAAGCGCATTTCAACACTGGGCCGGGGTGGCTCGGACACCTCGGCAGTGGCCGTGGCCGCCGCCCTCGACGCAGCCTGCGACATCTACACCGATGTGGACGGCGTCTATACCGCCGACCCCCGCATCGTCACCGCCGCCAGGCGGCTTGACCGCATTTCCTATGAGGAAATGCTGGAGCAGGCCTCGCTGGGGGCCAAGGTGCTGCAAACCCGCTCGGTGGAACTGGCCATGGTTTACAAGGTGCCGCTGCAGGTGCGCTCGTCCTTCGAGGCCCCCGACAGCCCCAACCAGAACAAGCCCGATGGCACGGGACCCGGAACAATCGTTTGCGATGAGGACAAGATCGTGGAACAGCATGTTGTGAGCGGGATCGCCTATTCCCGCGATGAAGCCAAGGTTTCGATCCGCCGCGTCAAGGACCAGCCCGGCATCTCTGCCGCCATTTTCGGGCCATTGGCGGAAGCCGACATCAGCGTCGACATGATCGTGCAGAACCTCTCGCATGATGGTGCCTTCACCGACATCACCTTCACGCTGGCCCGCAAGGACCTGCGCAAGGCCATTGAGGTGCTCAACAGCGTCAAGGGCAAGGTCGGCTTTGACGACCTCGTGCATTCCGCCGACGTGGCCAAGGTCTCGGTTGTTGGCATCGGCATGCGCAGCCATGCGGGGGTGGCCGCCAAGATGTTCAAGTCGCTGGCCGACAAGGGCATCAACATCCAGGCCATCACCACCTCCGAGATCAAGGTCTCGGTGCTGATCGACGAGGCCTATACGGAACTGGCGGTCAGGGCCTTGCATCAGGCCTACGGATTGGACAAAAAGTAAGTCCATGGCCAACGCCCGCCCCATGCAGTCTGTCATTTGCCCCGTCTTTAAAGCCGCGGCATGGCGGGGTCATGGGCTGGCAGCCCGCGCCATGTATCACCGCCACAAGCGCCCCTAAGGACACGTCACATGGCCAATGCCACTCTCGGCCCGCGTGTCCTCCTCAGACGGCTCCGGGAAGTGATGGCGGAGCCGGAGACAGCGCAGGCAAAACTCGACAAGATCGTCATGCTCATCGCCGCCAACATGGTGGCGGAGGTCTGCTCCATCTATGTGATGCGGCCGGGCGACGTCTTGGAACTTTACGCCAGTGAAGGCCTGAAGCGCGAAGCCGTCCACAAGTCGAAGCTCAAGGTGGGCGAAGGCCTGGTCGGCCTGATCGGCCAGGACGCCATCGGCCTCAACCTGTCCGACGCCCAGCATCATCCGCAGTTCAAATACCTGCCGGAAACCGGCGAAGAGATTTACCAGTCTTTCCTCGGCGTGCCGGTCATGCGCGGCGGCTCTGTAATCGGCGTGCTCGTGGTGCAGAACCGCACCCAGCGCCACTACACCGAAGAGGAAGAAGAAGCCCTCCAGACCACGGCCATGGTGCTCGCGGAGATCATTGCCTCGGGCGAGTTGAAAGAAGTGGCCCGCGAGGTGGCAATCGATGTCGCCCACATGCGCAGCCACCATTTCGCCTTCGAGACCCTGGCGGAAGGCATTGCGCTGGGCCAGGTGGTGCTGCACGAGCCGCGCGTCGAGATCCAAAACCTCATCGCCGAGAATGTTCCTGCCGAACTGAAGCGGCTGGAAGCGGCGATCGAGCAGCTGCGCGCCGAGGTCGATGAACTTTGGACAGCTCCGATGCGGCCCGCGCCACCGACTATTCCGACGTGCTGGAGACGATCCGCATGTTCGCCCATGACAAGGGTTGGGTGAACCGCCTGAAGGAAGCGGTGCAAACGGGCCTCACCGCCGAAGCCGCCGTGGAGCGCGTGCAGAACGACAACCGCGCCCGCATGCAGCGCATGCAAGATGAATACCTGCGGGACCGCATGCACGACCTCGACGACCTGTCGAACCGCTTGCTGCGCATTCTCACGGGTGCCGTGGCCACCGCCTCGCGCACCGACCTGCCACAGAACGCCATCGTCGTGGCCCGCAACATGGGCCCCGCTGAACTCCTCGACTATGACCGCAGCAAGATCCGCGGCGTGGTGCTGGAGGAAGGTGGCAAGACGAGCCATGTGGCCATCGTCGCACGGGCCCTCGGCATTCCCGCCGTCGGCCTCGCCCATGGACTGATCGACCTTGTGGACCCCGGCGATGACATCATCGTTGATGGCGGCACGGCTGAAGTCTTCGTGCGGCCAAGCTCGGAGCTGCAAAAGGCCTATGCCGAGAAGGTCCGCTTCTACGCCCGCAAGCAGGCGCAGTTCGCGGCCCTGCGCGAGGAGCCATCGATCACTAAGGATGGCTGCCCGATCGAACTCAACATCAATGCCGGCCTGATCGTGGACATGCCGCACCTGCATGAATCGGGCGCGGCGGGTGTTGGCCTTTATCGCACCGAACTGCAGTTCATGATGGCCCAGCGTTTCCCGCGCCTCGCCTCGCAGATCCGCCACTACCAGCAGATTCTGGATCAGGCCAAGGGCAAGCCCGTGGTCTTCCGCACCCTCGACATTGGTGCCGACAAGGTGCTGCCCTATCTGCGCCAGCCGCGCGAGGAAAACCCGGCCTTGGGCTGGCGCTCCATCCGCATGGCGCTGGACCGCCCGGCGCTGCTGCGCCTCCAGATCCAGAGCCATGCTGATTGCGGGTGAAGGCCACGACATGCGCATCATGTTTCCGATGGTCGCCGATGTGGACGAATATCTGCAGGCCGAGGCCGCCGTGAACAAGGAAATCGCCTGGCTGGAGGCGCGGGGGCATCCCCTGCCCAAGTCACTCAAGCTGGGCGTGATGATCGAAATCCCCTCGCTCATCTGGCAGCTGGACCATCTTCTGCCGCTTGTGGACTTTGCCTCCATCGGCTCCAACGATCTGGTGCAGTTCCTCTTTGCCTCGGACCGTGGCAATCCCAAGCTGGCCGGGCGTTACGACCCGCTCTCGCCCGCCGCCCTCTCGGCCATGCGGACCATTGTCGAAAAGGGCAAGAAGCACGGCAAGAAGGTGACGCTCTGCGGTGAACTGGGCGGCCGCCCGCTGGAGGCCATGGGCCTTGCCGGCATCGGCATGACTTCCATGAGCATGGTGCCCTCCGGCATCGGCCCGGTGAAGGCCATGATCCGCTCGCTCGATCAGCAGAAGCTGTGGAACTTCATGGAGCCGCTGCTCTCTTCGCCGCTGCATTCGCTGCGCGGCGATCTCCTGGAATTTGCCAACCGCAACGGCGTGGCGCTGTAACACCGCGCCGCTGCACTGGCGCCCCCTCAGATCGGCAGCTTTTCTTTCACGTGCTTCCACACGAAGTCGTTGGTCTGGTGCGTGTAGTCATGCACCACTTCGGCGATGATGTGCTTGTGCACATCCTTGCTGAGGGCCCCGCGCAGCACGCCCATGGCCTTGGAGGGTGCCACCAGCACCAGCTCTTCGCACTCCTTGCGGGCCACGCCGGTCTGGACCGTGGCGGCGAGCGTTGACAGGAAATGCTCTTCGCCGCGCATCTCGGGTGAGGGCTTGTGGGCCGCCGCATGATGCACGCCCGCGGCCAACTCACCATGGTGGCTGGCCAGACGCGGATCATGGGCATTGACCAGCGGCAGCTCGCTGACGCCGGCATCGCGGTGGGTGTTGAGCAGGATGCGGGCATGGCCGCCATCGGCCACCACGATCCAGGTCTTGCGGGTCAGGTCTTTCATGGAAATCCTCCGGGATGAATGGAACGCCCCACTCTGGACTGACCCGCACCCCTCAACATTGACGGGGATCAAATGCCGGAAATCCCCCGGAATTCATGTTCAGCGGCGAGTGCCGTTAGGGCATCATTCACCATTCTCCGCCATGGTCATGGTTATGCAGATGTTAATGCGGGGACAGGCCCATGGACGGGCCCACGCCCACCGCAAGGATTGAGGCCATGGACGACCATTACCACAGCGAAACCCAGGCGGCGCAGGACCATGATGCGGGCTACCATGATGAGGCCCCCCAGGCCATGCGCCCCAAGCCCGACACCCTGATGGACCCGGCCGGCGAGGCCGGATGGTTCCTGGAGCGCGAACGCCTCAGCCGTGGTTACAGCCGCGAGCAGGTAGCCGCCGCCACTGGCATTCACCCCTATCACATCGAAGCCATCGAATATGGCGACATGACCCACATGCCGCCGCGCCTTGAAGCGCTGGAGATGATCGCCGCCTATGCCAATCTGCTGGGCTTTGATCCCGAGCCGCTGCTGCAGCATTACGCGGGCTTCCTGCCGCGCCCGCAGGTGGCGCCCCGCCACCACCCGGCCAATCCCCTGCCGATGATGAGCGCCAAGATCCTGCCCTTCGGCAAGTTCCCCAAAATTCCGGCCCTTGATCTGAAATCGATCAAGCTGCCGCCCATGCCCCCCATGCCAGGCGGCCGCAATGGCATTGTCGCGTCCGTGGCCATCGCTGTCCTGCTGGCGGGCGGCCTCTGGATGAAATCGGGCGGCTCCTCCACCCCCGGCCTGCAACAGGTGGCCGCGACCCAGACGGATGCCATGCCCACCGCCACCACAGGCCCGGAAGCCGCCGCCATCAAGGTAACGGAATCTCCTGTGGCCGTTGATGGCGTGGCCGATGGCCTGCCCGTGGATGGCCTGGAAGGCGACCCCAGCACAGCTGATTCAGGTGCAAAGTCTGAAGATGAACTGGGCGCCTTCATTGCCCAGCAGGTGGGCGCCGATGCCGACCCGCAGACCGTGGCAGCCACCAGCAAGCCTGCCGATGTGGCACCTGCTGCTGCGGGTGCCCCGGGTGCCCATGTCTTTGGCGCAACTGATGCCAATGTCCGCGTGGTCCTTACCGCCAGCAAGCCCATCTGGCTGCTGATTGAGGATGCCCAGGGTAACCGCGTGGCAACCCAGCTTCTCAACCCCGGCGACACATACCGCGTACCCAACAAGGATGGCCTTGTGGCCATTGCCCAGGATGGTGGTGCGCTCTCCTATACTGTGGATGGCGTGGACAAGGGCCTGCTCGGCCAGCCCGGCGTTCTGCTGCCGGCTGAGCCGCTGGATGCCAAGGCGCTGGCCGCCAAGGGCTGAAACGCAATCATGCGGGCCGTGGTGCAGCGGGTGAGCGAAGCCCGCGTCACCGTCGATGGCGTCATCACCGGCGAGATTGCCCGGGGCTTTCTCGTGCTGGTCTGCGCCATGGAAGGTGACACGGAAGAAACCGCCACCTGGCTTGCCCGCAAGATCGCCGCCTGCCGCATCTTCAAGGATGACCAGGACAAGATGAATCTGGCGCTCTCCGCCGTTGCAGGCAGCGTGCTGGCGGTGAGCCAGTTCACCTTGGCCGCCAATGGCTGTGAGAGCGGCAACCGTCCGGGCTTTTCGGCAGCCGCCGAAGCTGGACTGGGCAAGACACTCTACGAGCACTTTTGCGCCGCAATGGCGGCCACGGGCCTGACCGTGGCCCGGGGCGTTTTCGGGGCCGACATGAAAGTTGCCCTGGTCAATGATGGCCCGGTGACGATCTGGTTTGATACCGCCGCCAGATAAGCTAGACAGCCGCCCAAATGGCTGCCCTTCCGATCGAAAAACTGGACCGCATTCTCGAGCGCTTCGCCGCCGTGGAACACGGCTTGTCGAGCGGTGCCACGGGCGAAGCCTTTGTGAAGCTCTCCAAGGACTATGCCGAACTGGAACCCGCCGCCAAGGCGGCGCAGGGTCTGAAGGCGAGTTATGACGAGTTGCGTGGCCTTGACGAGATGATCGCCGCAGGCGGCGAACTGGCATCCATGGCAGGCGATGAACGCGCCCCCCTGGTGGCCCTGATCGCCGAGCGGGAACACGCCATGCGGCTTCTGCTGCTGCCTAAGGATGCTGCCGACGAGCGCAACGTCATCCTGGAGGTGCGCGCCGGAACAGGTGGCGACGAGGCGGCGATCTTCGCGGGCGACCTTTTCCGCATGTATCAGCGCTATGCCGCTTCCCAGGGCTGGCGCGTCGAAATGATTTCAGCAAGTGACGGCGAACACGGCGGCTACAAGGAAGTGATCGCCAACATCTATGGCGCAGGCGCCTATGCCAAGATGAAGTTCGAGAGCGGCGTGCACCGGGTGCAGCGCGTGCCCGATACCGAAACGCAAGGGCGCATCCACACCTCCGCAGCCACCGTCGCGGTGCTGCCGGAAGCCGAGGAAGTTGACATCAAGATCGAGGACAAGGACCTGCGCATCGATGTCTATCGCTCGTCCGGTCCCGGCGGACAATCGGTCAACACCACGGATTCCGCTGTGCGCATCACCCACATCCCGACCGGCATCGCTGTGGCCCAGCAGACGGAAAAGTCGCAGCTCAAGAACAAGAACAGCGCCATGAAACTGCTGCGTGCCCGCCTCTATGAAATCGAGCGCCAGCGCATCGACAGTGAACGGAGCGCCGCCCGCAAGGGCCAGGTGGGCTCAGGCGACCGCTCCGAGCGCATCCGTACCTACAATTTTCCGCAGGGGCGGCTCACCGATCACCGCATCAACCTCACGCTCTATAAGCTGCCGGAGATCATTGAAGGCCCGGCGCTGGAAGAAGTCGTGTCGGCGCTGATCGCCAACCATCAGGCGGAACTTCTGGCGGCTGAGGATGCAAGGGACTGAGACCATTGCACAGGCCCTTGCCAGCGCGCGCAAGAAACTGACGGCCCTTGATGCCCGGCTGCTGCTGCAACACGTGCTGGGCCTCGATCATGCGGAACTGATCGCGGCGGGCGACAGACGCCTGTCATCAGATGAACGGCAGCGCTTTGCCGCCTGTGTGGCGCGCCGCATGGCCCATGAACCCGTGTCAAAGATCCTTGGCTGGAACGAGTTTTATGGCCGCCGCTTCATCGTCAGCCAGCATGTGCTCGACCCACGCCCCGATACCGAGACGCTGATTGAACTGGCCAAGGATCTCGTTAAGATTCCGGCCCCCAGGGTCCTCGATCTCGGAACAGGGAGCGGCGCCATCCTCCTGACGCTTCTTGCGGAATGGCCGCAAGCCATTGGAATGGCAGTTGATATTTCACCTGAAGCACTTGAAGTGGCGCGTCAGAATGCGCCGGCACTCAATGTGGCAGCGCGCTGCGATTTTTCGCATGGTGCCTGGTTTGAGGCCGTCAGCGGGCGCTTTGATCTCATTGTCTCGAACCCGCCCTACATTCCGGCAGGTGACATCGCCGCGCTTGAACCGGATGTGCGCGAGCATGACCCACTGTTGGCGCTGGATGGCGGCGCCGATGGTCTTACCGCCTATCGCGCCATTGCCGCAGGCGCGTCCCCGTACTTGAACACGGATGGCCTTCTCATCCTCGAGATTGGCGCGGGCCAGCGCGTCGATGTGGAGGCGATTTTCGCGTCTCATGGCTTCACACTCATCGAGGCCCGCCGCGATCTGGGCGGCCATGAGCGCGCCCTCGCCTTCACGCGCCGTCAATCCCCCGCAGCCATGCCGTGATCAGCGCAGTGCTGTCGTCCGGATATACAAGCGTCGGAAAATGCCCGCAGGCAGGCAGTTCCACATAGGTGCCCCTGCGCACCGCCCGCGCCAACCGCAGGCCATCCGCCACCGGTGAAAACTGGTCTTCCCGCCCCCACAGGCAGGCGTGGGGCAGACGATCTCCGCCATGCGGGGCCACAGTTCGGCGCGGTGCGCGAGCGCATCCGACTGCGCCGCCATGATGGCGGCCCCCGTCAGGCGCCCCATTGTGATGAAAGCGGCACGCGTGTCCTCACCCCGAGGTCCAGGCCCGTGGGAAATCATCCGCGCCATGTCGCCGAGCACGCCCTCCAGCTCGCCATTCCGCAGCCGTGCCGTGCGGCGATGGCCAGCGGCGGGATCGGCAACACCCCCCGCTGTAGAGCCGATGACGAGGAGACCCTTCACCCTGTCTGGCGCGGCAAGGGCCACTTCGATCGCGAGCCGCGCCCCCATGGAGGTGCCGAGGATCGCGAACTGCGCCGGGGCGGCCGCTAGCAGCCCAGCCACCATGGCGGCAAAGCGGTCCTCCCTGGCGACATGCAGCTGTGCCATGACGCCGCCCTGCCATGCCGCCAGCTGCGGCTCATAGAGCCGGCCGTCACAGCCCAGCGCCGGCACCAGAACCAGGGGCGTTTGCAGCACTTTTTGCATGGACCACCTTCTTCGTTTGCCGCTTGTGCGCAGCGTCCGGCACCGTCATAACGCGGACCAGTTGAACCCGCCATCCCGGAAGAGAGACCATGGTCAAATCCCTCGACGTCAAGCTGAAGCGCATCACCTCTGGCAAATACACGCCCAAGGATTTCATCGTGGCCGATGCCAAGGACCCGGAAATGTCGGCTGGCGTATCGTCACCCGGACCGAAGGATTTGCATGACGAATCCAAGGGCTACAATTCAGTCGCACAATTCCGGCAGGACATTGTCGATGTCGTGAAGCAGGGCGTGGTTGACATCATGCTGGTGGCAGCCTCTTCACTGGAAGCCGTGTCAGCCAAGGGCGTGTTCAGGAAGTCTCACGTCACGCCTGCCATCCGCGCAAATGACGCAACCGACATCTGGCGTGCCCGTGGCTCGTCCTATGCCAAGGAATTCGCACGCCCCTTCCGCACGGTGAACCTTGAACACTGCAAGAAATTCTCGGACCTCGGCCTTTATTCGGTGACCTTCAACAACGACCTCGATGCCGATTATGCGCACCTCATGGCCTACAATGAATTCCGCTACGAAGCCTCGAAGCTGAAGTTCCGCCACTTCCTCGAGGTGTTCAACCCGAATGCACCGAAGAACCTCGACCCTGAAAAGATGCCCTTCTTCGTCAACGACAACATCCTGCGCTGCCTCGGCGGCATGACCAAGGCCGACCGTCCGCTCTTCCTGAAGATGCCCTTCAATGGCCGCCGCGCCATGGAAGAACTGGCGTCTTATGACACTGAACTCGTGGTCGGCATTCTGGGTGGCGGTGGCGGCACCACGCGCGATTGCCTTGAGCTTATTCATCAGGGCGAAAAGTCAGGAGCCCGCGTGGCATTGTTCGGCCGCAAGATCAAGCTGGCCGAAAGCCCGCTCGACTTGCTCTCCTTCTTCCGCCCCGTCATCGAACGCGACATGACACCAGCCGAAGCCGTGAAGGCCTATCATGCTGTGCTCAAGAAGAAGAACCTCAAGCCCGTGCGCTCCCTCGAGGATGACCAGATGATCACCGAGAAGGTGCTTGAGGGATACAAGAAGTAGTCCTGCTTCTCATGCCGCTGTCACACCCGTCATCCCCGCAGACGCTGGGATCCAGACTTTCAACAGCCCAAATCGTGGACAGTCTGGATTCCCGCTTTCGCGGGAATGACGATGTTGTTTTTGTGCAGGGTGCTAGGCCATGACCCGCTCCGGCATTGTTCTGGCAGGCACGGTGGTGCTCGATGTGGTGCACATGATCGGGCACTGGCCAGACGAGGAGCAGATTGCCTTCATCCGCGAGACGATCGAAGCCCCCGGTGGCCCGCCGCACAACGCGGCAGCGGGTCTCGTCAGGCTGGGGGCACCCTTTCCCGTGTCGCTCATCTGTCTGGTGGGCGATGATCCGGCGGCGAACACCTTCATCAGCAAGGCAGGCGACCTGGGACTTGAAACCGCCCGCGTGATCCGCGCTACGGGCCAGACCACAGATGTCACCCATGTGATGACATCCATGGCCACCGGGCGACGCACCTTTTTCGTGCAGCCGGGCGCCAATGCCACCATGTCCGCGGAGCAGATGATGCCACCCGATGACACGGGCAAAATTTACTATCTGGGGTCGCCCGGCATCTCATCCTCCATGGATGCGAGCGATGGCTGGCGCACGGCATTGCGGAAGGCACGGGCCCGTGGCTTCAAGACGGCCATGGAACTCTGCCCTGTGCCGGCGGCCTTGCAGCGGGCGCAAACCCTGCCCTGCCTGGCGCTGCTCGACTATTTCGTGATCAACGACAGCGAGGCGGAAATCCTCTCAGGCCTGCCCGTGTCGCGCCACGGCCGTTTCGACCGGACCCTCGCGTTTGCCGCGGCGCAGAAATTGCTCGATCTGGGCGTGGCAGAGCTTGTGGGCATTCACCACCCGGAAGGGGCCGTGGCCCTGCGCAAGACCGGCGAACAGGCCTTCGCCCCCTCGGTCAATGTGCCGCAAAGCGAGATTGTCGGCACGGTGGGCGCGGGCGATGCCTTCTACGCTGGCATGCTCTTTGGCCTGCATGAGGACTGGCCGCTCGCACAATGTCTTGCGCTTGGCAATGCCAGTGCGGCCACGTCGCTTCACTCTGCCACCACCTCAGCCTCAATCAGGCCGTGGCAGCAATGCCTGGCCTATGCCGCCGAGAAGGGATTACGCGGCTGATGCTCAGGCGCTTGCGGCTTGGTCGCGCGCCCGGAACCGTTCGAAGGCAATGGCCAGCAGCAGGGCCGTGAACCACATGAAGGGCATGTAGAACAGGATCATGACGGCACTCGCCGGAAATATATGGTCCAGCATGTCGGCCATCAGCGGAAAGACGAGATTGGGATTGCCGGCATTTGCCGGGTCAGCAACCTGACGCATCATGTCCAGCCAGGCAGGCCCCATGAACACGGCAAAGACGATGATGATCGGCACATAGACAACCAGCGTGGCCGCCACCAGGCGCAGCGGCACAGCCCAGCTTTCGCCCCGCGCCAGGGGCCACATGTCCTTGAAGAAATCAGGCGAACTGCCCAACGCCACGCCGGGCAGGCCCACCAGATAGCGGCCCGAGAACCACAGCAGGCTGGCGAGCAGCGCCAGAGCACCTGCGAAGGTCAGAACGGCCGCGATGACATTGGCGGCATCACCGAAGGCCGACGCCAGCACGGCGATGATCACGACCACGATGGTGAAGACGAGAACTGCGGCAATGTAGAAGAGCAATGTCAGGCCGGCGATGCCAAGACCATAGACCAGTGTCATCAGCCCCGCGGAAAGACTGGCCTTGTCCGCGGGGATCCAGGGAGCAAAGCCGCTGCGGCGGAAGCGCACGATCTGCGCAAACAGGATGCCGAAGAGACAGGCCGCCACAATCGAGCCCAGCATCGACAGGGCCATGCCGCGCATATAGGCCCCAAAGAACTCCGGCCCCGGAGTCTGTCCCGCCACCATGCCGCCCATGCTGCGATAGAGCGTGGCAAGGCTGCGGATCTGCACCGCCATCACAACGAGATAGGCCAGCAAAGGCACAAGGCTCATCTTGAGCAGGGCCGCCCAATGGGCGGCGATGAACTGCAGCGCCTCTCGGCTGCTGCCCGGAATGACTTTTGCGGACATGTCTGCCTCGTGGAGATTCGGTCTCTCTGGCCCCCCGTTGAATTTTCCCCCGATAGGCCGCGATGTCAAATCCGCGCGGGAGAGCGGCCAACACATGAAAAACGCGGGCCACCTTTCAGCGGCCCGCGTTCAATCTTTCAGACTAGTGAAAGAGCTCAGTCGCCCGACTTTTCGTCAGAACCTTCCGCCGGGGCGTCGCCCTGCTTCTTGGAAAGGTCTTCGCCCGTGGCCTGGTCCACCACCTTCATGGACAGGCGGATCTTGCCGCGGTTGTCCATGCCGAGGAACTTGACCTTCACCATCTGGCCTTCGCTCACCACGTCGCCAACCTTGTTGACGCGCTGCGGGGCGAGTTCCGAGACATGCACAAGGCCGTCGCGGGCACCGAAGAAGTTCACGAAAGCACCGAATTCCATGATCTTGACGACCTTGCCTTCGTAGATTTCGCCCACTTCCGGCTCGGAAACAATGGACTTGATCCACTTGAGCGCCGCCGTGATGGAGGCTCCCGAGGAGGACGCCACCTTCACCGTGCCGTCATCCTGGATGTCGATCTTGGCACCGGTCTTTTCCACGATCTCGCGGATGACCTTGCCGCCCGTGCCGATCACTTCGCGGATCTTGTCGGTGGGGATCTTGATCTGCTCGATGCGCGGAGCGTGCTCGCCCAAACCGGGGCGCGCCTTCTCCAGCGCTTCGGCCATCTTGCCGAGAATGTGCATGCGGCCTTCCTTGGCCTGGAACAGGGCGACACGCATGATCTCTTCGGTGATGCCGGTGATCTTGATGTCCATCTGCAGCGAGGTCACACCTTCCGATGTGCCGGCCACCTTGAAGTCCATGTCGCCCAGGTGGTCTTCATCACCCAGAATGTCCGACAGAACGGCAAAGCGCTCGCCTTCCTTGATCAGGCCCATGGCGATGCCGGCGCAGGGTGCCTTCATCGGCACGCCCGCATCCATCAGCGAGAGGGACGAGCCGCACACCGTGGCCATTGAGGAGGAGCCGTTGGATTCGGTGATCTCCGAGACCACGCGGATCGTGTAGGGGAAGTCCTCCGGCTTGGGCAGCAGCGGGTTGATGGCGCGCCAGGCAAGCTTGCCATGGCCGATTTCGCGGCGGCCCGTGGCGCCCATGCGGCCCACTTCACCCACCGAGAAGGGCGGGAAGTTGTAGTGCAGCAGGAACTTGCCCTTGGTCAGGCCATCGAGCGAGTCGATATATTGTTCGTCTTCGCCCGTGCCCAGCGTGGTCACAACCAGCGCCTGGGTTTCACCGCGGGTGAAGAGCGCCGAACCATGGGTGCGCGGCAGCACGCTGGCTTCGGCAATGATCTGGCGCACCGTCTTGGTGTCGCGGCCGTCAATGCGCTTGCCCGTGTCGAGGATGTTGTTGCGCACGATATGCGCTTCCAGTTCCTTGAACTGCTCGCCCACCGCCTGTTCGGAAGGCGCGTTCGGGTCTTCCTTGTTGACGAGCGCGGCCTTCACGGCGTCCTTGGCCTTGGCCACGGCTTCCTGGCGGTCTTCTTTCTTGGCGATGGCATAGGCCTTGCGGAGGTCGGCCTCGGCCTGCTTCTTCACCGCCGCATAGACGGCAGAGCGGTCCGGCGGGTTGAAGTCGCGCGGCGCGCGCGAGGAGCGCTCGGCCAGCTTGATGATCGCCTCGATCACCGGCTGGAAGCCGCGGTGGCCAAACATCACGGCCTCGAGCATGATTTCTTCGGAAAGCTCGTGCGCTTCCGATTCCACCATCAGCACGGCGTCCTGTGTGCCCGCCACAACGAGGTCGAGCTTGGAGAGCTTCTGCTGTTCCATGGTGGGGTTGAGCACGAACTGGCCATCAATGTAGCCCACGCGCGCCGCACCCACCGGGCCCATGAAGGGGATGCCGGAGAGCGTGAGCGCCGCCGATGAGGCGACCAGCGCCACGATGTCGGTGTCGTTCTCAAGGTCGTAGGAAAGCACCGTGGCGATCACCTGGGTTTCCAGGCGGAAGCCATCGGGGAAGAGCGGGCGGATCGGCCGGTCGATCAGGCGCGAAACCAGCGTTTCGCGTTCCGTCGGGCGTCCCTCGCGCTTGAAATAACCGCCGGGAATCTTGCCGGCGGCATAGGTCTTTTCCTGGTAGTTGACGGTGAGCGGGAAGAAGTCGATCCCCGGCTTTTCGCTGCGCGCCGCAACGGCGGTGGCCAGCAC
Organism: Hyphomicrobiales bacterium; assembly: GCA_046349175.1. Taxonomy (GTDB): domain Bacteria; phylum Pseudomonadota; class Alphaproteobacteria; order Rhizobiales; family Aestuariivirgaceae; genus Aestuariivirga. The sequence goes on from JAXMCS010000033.1 coordinate 21,872, forward strand.
CGTGGTCTCGCCAACGGTCACCAGAACGGCACCATCGGCCTGGCGGGCAACGCGGCCCGTTTCCATGCGCAGCGGCTTGCCGTCCCAATTCAGTTCTTCAACATCAATGTTGAACATTCAATTCGTCCTTATTGTCCTTCGCCACCGCTTCAGCACCGATCACTGGATGGCATCCCCTTTGGACATGCGAGGCCCGGCCCCATTGCCGGAACTCTGGTCGGGGACGCGGGCGGCTGTTCGGTGTCCGCCCGCTCATGCTACTGTCTTCACCTCTCCCGCTTGCGGGAGAGGACGCCGCGCGGGAGGCGCGGCGGGTGAGGGGGCATCAAACACCCCTCATCCGGCGCACTGGCGTGCGCCACCATCTCCCGCAGGCGGGAGCAGTGAGGTCTTACCTGCGGATTTCGAGCTTCTTGATGAGGGCCTGATAACGGGCCTCATCCTTGCGCTTGAGGTAGTCCAGAAGGCTGCGGCGGGTGCTGACCATCTTGAGCAGGCCCCGGCGCGAGTGGTTGTCCTTCTTGTGGGTCTTGAAGTGTTCGGTGAGCGCGGTGATGCGCTCCGTCAGAATGGCCACCTGCACCTCGGGCGAGCCCGTGTCATTGGCGGTCGTGGCATTGTCCTTGATGAGCGCGCTCTTGCGCTCCGCGGTAATCGTCATCCGGTCATCTCCTGAATGGACTTAGAGGTTGAACACACGTTTGGGCTTCAGTGTTCCCTGTTCGATGGAACAGAGCCCAAGGGGTTTGCCCCCATGGGTCACCAAAACCACCTCCGCCGTCACAGGAGCTTGCGCTCCCCGGATCAGAACGAACTGACCTTGTCTGAGGCGTTGGGCGTCCGCATCCATCACGGCCAGTGCCGGGATGCCGTCCAGCACGGTCTCGATGGGGCGAAGGACACCCGAGAGGCTGTTTTCGCTGGGCGGCTGATTGCACACTTCCCCAAGCTTTTCCAGCGAAATCATGTGCTCGGCCCGGAACGGCCCCACGCCCACGCGCCGCAGCATCACCACATGGCCCAGCCAGCCGAGAGCGCGGCCCATGTCGCGGGCCAGCGACCGCACATAGGTGCCCTTGCCGCAGCTGACCTCGAAGGTGGTTTGCGAAGGGGACGGCCACTCCAGCACCCTCAGACTGTCGATCTGCACCGTCCGGGGGGCCAATTCCACCTCTTCCCCAGCCCGTGCCAGGGCATAGGCCCTTTCCCCATCCACCTTGATGGCCGAATAGGCAGGCGGAATTTGCTGCACTGCACCATGAAAGGCCGGAAGCAGCGCGGACAGTTTTTGCTGCCTTGCAGCAAAA
>JAXMCS010000034.1:0-22702 GCA_046349175.1 Hyphomicrobiales bacterium
AGGCCAAGACGGCGCAGGACGCCTTGCCCAAGGGCACGCCGGAATGGCTGCGCGCCAATGACCTTGTGACCTTCAGCGACAAGAGCCGTTGACCATGATCACGCATTTGCCATTTGAAGCGCCCCGCCGGATGGGCCAAACTGCCAGAACCACAAAAGGAACCGCCATGCGCCCCATTTTCAAGATTGCCCTTGCCGCCCTCGCCTTTGTTTCCGTGGGCTTCGCGCCTGTCTCGGCTGGCTCCTTCAATGATGACCAGAAGAAGGAAATTGAAGGCATGGTGCGCGGCTACCTGCTGGAGCATCCTGAAATCCTGCAGGAGATGAGTGACAAGCTGCAGGAGATGCAGCGCCAGGCGGAAGCGGATGCGCGCAACTCCATGCTCAAGGAAGCGGCCCCCGGCATTTTCCATTCGGCCACCGACCCCGTGGCGGGCAACCCCAAGGGTGATGTGACCATGGTCGAGTTCATGGACTACAATTGCGGTTACTGCAAAAAGGCGGTCGGCGAAGTCGCCGGCCTAGTGGACTCGGACAAGAACCTGCGGGTTGTCTTCAAGGAACTGCCGATCATCGGCGGGGAAGCCTCCGAATATGCGGCCAAGGCCGCGCTGGCCGCCGTGCGCCAGGACAAATATTGGGACCTGCACCGCGCGCTCTATGCCCACATGGGCCATGTGGACAAGACCGTCACGCTGGCGATTGCCAAGAGCGTCGGCATTGATACCGACAAGTTGCAGAAGGACATGGAAGATCCGGCCATCGCTGACATGATCAGCAACAACATGACGTTGGCCCAATCCATGCAACTCAATGGCACACCGGCCTTCATCGTCGATGACAGGGTGATCCCCGGCTACGTGCCGCAGAGCGAGCTGGTGGCCGCTGTCACCGCGGTCAGGGCCAACGGCGGCTGCAAGTTCTGCTGAGCCGGTAAAGTTTATCCAGCGGCCTGCCGCCACGGTTTACAAACGTGGCGGATTCAGTCATTTCTGGATGTTGAAGACGGGTCATTCAAAGCCCCGCAAGACCAATTCAGCGAACAGGGTCATCATGCCTGCAAAGAAGCCTGCCAAATCCTCTGCCAAGCCCGCCCAACACCAGTCGCCAGAACTGGCGCTGATCTCCAGCCTTGCCGATATCCTGAATGGCACGGGCCTCAGCGAGATCGAGCTTGAGCAGAAGGGCGTGCGGGTGCGCGTGTCCAAGGGCGTTTCTGCCGTGGCGCATGTGCAGCATGCCATGCCAGTTGCGGCTCCGGCTCCTGTCGCGACTGCGGTGGCGGCTCCGGCTGCGGCCCCTGCCCCGGCAGCCAGTGCTGGCCACGATTCCCCCGGTGCGGTGAAGTCGCCCATGGTGGGCACGGCCTATCTCGCATCGGCGCCGGGTGCGGCCCCCTTCATCACGGTTGGCGCCCAGGTCAAGGAAGGCCAGACGCTGCTCATCATCGAAGCCATGAAGACCATGAACCAAATTCCGGCGGCCAAGGCTGGCACCGTCACCAAGATCTTCGTCGAGAACGGCCAGCCCGTGGAATTTGGCGAAGCGCTGCTGGTGATCGAGTAAAAGATGTTCGACAAGATCCTCATCGCCAACCGCGGCGAGATTGCGCTTCGCGTGCTGCGGGCCTGCCGCGAACTGGGCATCCAGACGGTGGCGGTTCATTCCACCGCCGATGCCGAGGCCATGCATGTGAAGCTGGCGGATGAAAGCGTGTGCATCGGCCCGCCGCCGGCGCGTGACAGCTATCTCAACATTCCCTCGATCGTCGCGGCCTGCGAGATCACCGGCGCTGAAGCGGTGCATCCAGGCTACGGCTTCCTCTCCGAAAACGCAAAGTTCGCGGAGATCCTGACCGAACACAACATCAAGTTCATCGGCCCCTCCGCCGAGAACATCCGCACCATGGGTGACAAGATCGAGGCCAAGCGCACAGCCAAGGCGCTGGGCATTCCGGTTGTGCCAGGTTCGGAAGGCGGTGTGGCCACGGTGGAAGACGCCCGCAAGGTGGCCAGGGACATCGGCTATCCTGTGATCATCAAGGCGACCGCCGGTGGCGGCGGCCGCGGCATGAAGGTGGCGCGCAACGAGGCCGACCTCGAAACCGCCGTCAACACGGCGCAGACCGAAGCCAAGGCGGCTTTCGGCAATGGCGAAGTCTATATCGAGAAATACCTGGAAAAGCCCCGGCACATCGAAATCCAGGTGCTGGGTGATGGCAAGGGCAAGGCCGTGCACCTGGGCGAGCGCGATTGCTCGCTGCAGCGCCGCCACCAGAAGGTCTGGGAAGAGGCCCATTCCCCTGCCCTCAACGCGGCACAGCGCAGCCAGATCGGCAATACCGTGGCCAAGGCCGTGGCCGACCTCGGCTATGAGGGCGTCGGCACCGTAATTCCTCTACGAGAACGGCGAGTTCTATTTCATCAAATGAACACGCGCCTGCAGGTGGAACATCCGGTGACGGAAGCGATCACCGGGCTTGACCTGGTGCAGGAGCAGATTCGCGTGGCCTCTGGCGCCGCGCTTTCGATGACGCAGGATGACATCCAGTTCGCTGGACATGCCATCGAATGCCGCATCAACGCGGAGAATCCTTCCACTTTCGCGCCCTCGCCGGGCCGGGTGGATGCCGTGCATTTTCCGGGCGGCCTCAATGTGCGCGTCGATAGCGCGCTCTATTCCGGCTACCGCATTCCTCCATATTATGACAGCCTGATCGGCAAGCTCATCGTGTTCGGCAAGACACGCACGGAATGCATGATGCGGCTCAAGCGCTCGCTGTCGGAGTTCGTTGTCGAAGGTGTGGAGACCACCATCCCCCTGTTCCAGCGCCTTCTGGCCGAGCCGGACATCATCGACGGCAACTACGACATCCACTGGCTCGAAAAGTTCCTCGCACGGGGCGCCTGACCTCCCATGACAGCCGTCACGCCAAGCCTTCTTCTCAAGGCCTATGCGGCGGGTGTCTTTCCCATGGCCGAAAGCGCTGATGATCCGGCCCTCTATTGGGTGGAGCCGGAGGAGCGTGGGGTCTTTCCGCTTGATGGCCTGAAGGTGTCACGCTCGCTCCGCAAGGCGGTGCGGCACCGGCTTTTCGAGGTGCGCATCGACACCGCCTTCAGCGAGGTGATGCGGCAATGCGCGGCCCGCACCGACGACCGCCGGGAGACCTGGATCAACAGCCGCATTCTCAATCTCTACACGGGCCTTCACGAGATGGGCCATTGCCATTCAGTGGAGTGCTGGCAGGGCCACAGACTGGTGGGCGGGCTTTATGGGGTGCGGCTTGGGGCCGTGTTCTTCGGTGAAAGCATGTTCAGCCGCGCCACCGATGCCAGCAAGGTGGCACTGGTGCATCTGGTGGCACGCCTCAACGCAGGGGGTTTCCGCCTGCTTGATGCCCAGTTCATGAACCCGCATCTGGAGCGGCTCGGTGCCGTCACCATGTTGAAGCAGGACTATCTGGCAAAGCTGCGCGAAGCCTTGGCCAGTCAGGGCGACTTCTTCGCCTTCCGGGACGATGATGATCCCGATACCGTGTTGCGTCTGGCGGCGGGGAACTGAACTCAGTCGTCGGTCGCGGGCTCGTCGGTCTGCTGGCCATCTTCGGGTTTTGGCGCTTCTTCCACGGGCGGCGGTGGCGCGTTTGGATCGCGGCAGCCTGTCAGCCACACGTCAAAGGTCGGATGCTCAAGGGCATCAAGGCCCGGGCTTTCGGCAAACATCCAGCCGGAGAAGATGCGCTTCGATTCACCCGAGACCTCGGTCTCGTCGATTTGCACAAAGGACGTTGTCTTGGGTTCTTCCGTCACCGGGCGGCTGTAGCAGACGAAGGGTTTCACGGTAAGGCTGCCGAATTTGTATTCAGCGCCCACCGCCACCTCGAAATGCGTGGTGATGCCGGTGATCTTGTCGAGGCCGTTGAACTCCGCCAGCGGATTGGCAATGCGGTCGGCGTGGGCCTGAGGTGCGGCCAAGACTGCGGCCGCACAGAAAGCCAGCGGCACGGCGCGATTGATCAACTTCATTGCTGCGGTTGATCCGCGGCGGGTGCGGCGGGCGCATCAGCTCCAGCAGCATCAGAGGCCGGTGCAGCGCCACCCTTGGCAGTGCCGGCCATGGCCTGGCCAATCAGGGCCCAAAGATCAACTGCTCCTTGCGTATAGGAGAAGGTGCCGCCATCGGCGAACTTGGTGTCCGAACCGCCGGGATCAATGGCAATGAATTTGCCGCCGAGCAGGCCTTCGCTTGTCACCTTAACGGCGGAATCATCTGCCAGGATCAGCGACTTGTCGAGAGTCATCTCGATGCGCGCCTGATAGCTGTCCTTGTCCAGGCTTTGCGCGGTAACGCTGCCCACCGTGATCCCGGCGACCCGCACCTCGGTGCCGACATTGATACACTCGGCATTGTCGAACTCGGCAATCAGCAGGTAGCCACCGCTGCCCGCCCCTGTGCCCACACCCGCTGTCTTGTAGGCGAAGCCAAAAAAACCGGCTGCCAGCGCCACAACGGCGGCGCCAACAACTGTTTCAAGCGAATTGGCCACCGGGCCCTCCCCTGTTCAGCTTTCGCCTGTCACTCAGGCCGCCAGGCCTGATAGTCCGGCGCGGCGCGGCGCGGCTTGCCGCCCACGGCAATGGAGCCCGGCGGGTGATAGGCCTGGGCCGTGCCGGTGAGATTTTCGTGGTGTGGCTTTTCCCATGGGTGGGGCGTGTAGTCGCCATCCCTGGGCGGGGTATCAACGCGGTGGTGAATCCAGCCATGCCAGCCGGGCGGCACCTGCGAGGCTTCGGAATAGCCTGAATAAATTACCCAGCGGCGTTCCGGAATGGAATCAGGCACAGCCGACTTGGCGCGGTAATAGCGGTTGCCCATCTGGTCGGTGCCCACATGCTCGCCCTTGCGCCATGTGTAAAAACGCGTGTTCCAGGTGGCTCCGTTCCACCAGGTAATGAACTGCTTGATCAGCCGCAACATCTTGTAGGTCCAAATCAGGGTTGGAAATCGAGTTTGAATTCGCTGGTGAATATGGCGGAAGGGCGTTGCAAAATCCAGTTGGAATTTGGCTTCCCAGCGCGTGCCGTGGTGCTTGCAAAGCATGGGGCGGCGTGGAAAACCCGCAACGCAGGGCAGCATCAATCCATGAACCTCGGCACATCACTTGTCCTCTTCGGGGCCGGCCTTCTGGGCGGCGCGGTCAATGCCGTGGCTGGCGGGGCCACCTTCTTCACTTTTCCGGCCTTCATGGCGGCTGGCCTTCCGGCGATCTGGGCCAATGCTTCAAGTTCTGTGGCTCTCACACCGGGAAATCTGGGCGGGCTTCTGTCAGAACGGGCGCAGCTGCCTGCCTTTGACCGCAGCCTGAAGGCACAACTCGCCCTGGCCATGCTGGGCGGCGGCATCGGCGCGCTGCTCCTGCTCTACACCAGCGACCGGGTGTTTGCGGCGCTGGTTCCCGCCCTCATCGGAGTGGCCACGCTTGTGTTCGCCGTGTCGCGGCCTTTGCAAGACTATCTCCGCACACAAACCGGCGGCACACACCATCACCCGCGCTGGCGGTTGGCGCTGTTCCTGCCCACCGCCATTTATGGCGGCTATTTTGGTGCTGGCATGGGGGTTGTGATGATGGCGCTGTTCAGTGTCACCAGCGACTGGTCCGTGCGCAGTGCCAATGCCGTGAAGAACATGATGGGGGCCGCGGTAAACTGGGTGGCCATTGTCATCTTCACCCTGCAAGGCGTTGTCGCCTGGCCGCAGACTCTGGTCATGCTCACGGGCGCGCTGATAGGAGGTTACGCGGGCGGCCGCCTGCTGCGTGTTGTGCCCGCGCCGTGGATTCGCGGCTTTGTGGTGGCCATGGGCCTGGTGATGACGGTCTATTACGCGGGCAAATACTGGTTCTGACAGTCAGGATGGACCTTCCGGGATGGCCTTCCGGCAATTCACACCCGGCAGGGGAATTTGCGCATAGCTGTTGGTGGCGTGGGCTTTTTCCAGCTCTTCGCAGAGCGGCAGGGGCTTCACCTTGGGGGGCGCCACGCCATCGGTGAAGTCCGGCACAGGCAGGGCCTCATGGAAAAAGCCGTCATGGCCTTCCCAGTTCAGGGCGCGGGCGGGCGCGGCGGCAAGAGCCGCGAGAAACAGCACCGCAAAGAGACGGAAGCTTTTTGCCACGGAGTCATGCTATCACGGATTTGCGGGGGTTCACGCCGTTTTCTGCGCGCCCCACCCCTGCCCCATTGAGGCCAAATTGCTTGGCCATTGGACGCACGGGCGAAAACAGATTGAGACCGAGATGGCGAAGACAGCACTTCTGATCATGGCACTTGCCGCAGCAGCCGCAGCACCCGCTGAGGCTGGCAGCGCCGTTGTGGCGCAATACAAGGTGGAGGCCGCCAACACCACCATTCTGCGCGCGCTCTATCAGGCGAACATTGATGGCAACAGCTTCACGTCATCGCTCTCCGGCAAGACGGCCGGCATCTCCAACTTCCTCAAGGGCGTGCGCCTTGAAATGTCGGCCGCTGGCCAGATGACCGGTGATGGCTTTTTGCCCGGCAACTTCCAGAACATGAAGAAGAAGAAGCACAAGGACGCCCGCACCACCGGCATCAATTGGGCCGCCGATGGCACAGTGAAAGTGATCACCGACAAAGGGGCCCAGCCCCTGCCTGATGGCGTGGCCAAGGCCCTTGGCAAACCCTCGGCAGACCCGCTGACGGCGATCCTCAACATCGCCACCATGAGTGCGGCCAAGCCCTGCACCGGCAAACTGCGGGTTTACGATGGCAAGGATGTCTATGATCTTGGCCTCGCCCTTGGCGCACAGGTGAAGCTGGGTGGCGGCAAGGCGGATGGCTTCCGTTGCACCATCACCTACACGCCCATCGCCGGCCGTTCCTTCGACCAGGGCGAAAAGGATGTGGACAGCTATCAGGCGGTGTTTGTTCCGGTGGTGCTGAATGGCGCGTCGTCCCCCGCCTATTTCCCGGTGCAGCTGGTGGGCAAGACCATGGGCGTCACCTACACGGTGCAGGCCCAGTCGCTGACGGTGGATGGAGCGCCGCAACCCGTGCAGTGATGGCCTGCTGCCGCACTGGATGCAGGCGGTTGCCGCAAACTGGTCCTTGAAAGCCCGTGCGCCCTCGCACATGGAAGGGCATGGACGCGGCACTCACACTCCCTTCTGCATCGGCATCCCGGCCTGACCACCGCGCCCGCAAAGGCCTGCTGCTGGTGGCTGCGGCCGCCTTGGCGTGGAGTTTCGGCGGCACAATCTCGCGCTTCATCGCCACGCCTGATTCCTGGACGGTGGTGTTCTGGCGCTCCTATTTCGCGACGCTGTTTCTGCTGCTCTTCATGGGTGTGCGGGACGGGCCCATCGGCACTGTGGCCAAGTTCCGCGCCATGGGTCTGGCAGGCATTGCGGTTGGCACCTGCTTTGCCATCGCGTCCACCAGTTTCGTGGTGGCGCTCTCCTACACCACGGTGGCCAACATCTTGCTGATGCAGGCCGGCGCACCGCTGATTGCCGCCCTGCTGGCCTTTGTGTTTTTCCATGAGCGGGTCTCGGCCACCACCTGGGTGGCCATTGCCGCGGTGATTGCCGGCGTCGGCATCATGGTGTCGCAATCCCTTACGGGCAAGGTTTCGCTCATGGGCGACGGGCTTGCCCTCATCATCACGCTGGCCTTCTCCATTGCCATTGTCATCACACGGCGGCATGCCGAGATCGAAATGGTGCCCGCCGTGTGCCTGGGCACGGCCATGGCCTTCGCCTTTGCCGCCTGCAAGGCCACGGTCGTCTATGTGAGCCTCCCCGACCTCGGCTGGCTGGTGCTGTTCGGGGCCGTCAATCTGGGGCTCGGCCTTGCCATGTTCGTGACGGGCGCGCGCGCCCTGCCCGCAGCCCTTGCCGCCCTCATCAGCACGCTGGAACCGGTGCTTGCGCCACTCTGGGTGTGGCTGATGCATGGCGAAGTGCCCTCGGCGATGACATTGCTGGGCGGCGGCGTGGTGTTTGCGGCGCTCCTTGTGCATGTGCTGCTGCAATTGCGGGCACGAGCGGCCTGAGCCGCCAGAACTTGTGGAAATCTCCACCGTTACTGACAGCGTACTGACACTTGGAGGCTACAACGGCGGGCTACAAACCGCACTCGCCTTCCTTGTAAATGTTCTTGTTTTATTCTAGTTGATATCCATGGCCGAACAGAAACGCGTGATCTCCATTCAGGGTGCCCGCGAGCACAATCTGAAAAACATTTCCCTCGAAATCCCCCGGGACAGTCTGACGGTTTTCACCGGGCTTTCGGGCTCGGGCAAGTCGTCGCTCGCCTTCGACACGATTTATGCCGAAGGCCAGCGCCGCTATGTGGAATCGCTTTCCGCCTATGCGCGGCAATTCCTTGAGATGATGCAGAAGCCGGACGTGGACCAGATCGACGGCCTCTCGCCTGCCATCTCCATCGAGCAGAAAACCACATCCCGCAATCCGCGCTCCACCGTGGGCACTGTCACGGAAATCTACGACTACATGCGACTCCTGTTCGCGCGTGTCGGCGTGCCCTATTCGCCCGCCACCGGGCTGCCCATCGAGGCGCAGACCGTGACACAGATGGTGGACCGCGTGCTGGCCCTGCCGGAGGGCACGCGCCTCTATATTCTCGCGCCCATCGTTCGGGGCCGCAAAGGCGAATACAGGAAAGACCTGCAAGACCTGCAGAAGAAGGGCTTCCAGCGCGTGAAGGTGGACGGCGTGTTCCACGAGATCGACGCTGTTCCCGCACTCGACAAGAAATACAAGCACGACATCGACGTGGTGGTGGACCGGCTTGTGGTGCGCGACGACATTGCCACGCGCCTTGCCGACAGTTTTGAAACCTCCCTGAAGCTGGCCGATGGCCTGGCCATTGCCGAGTTTGCCGACAAGCCCTTGCCGCCTTCGCAGACGGCTGAGGAAAGCGCCAACAAGTCGAAGAACGAAACCCACGAGCGCATCATCTTCTCGGAGCGTTTCGCCTGCCCCGTCTCCGGCTTCACCATTGAGGAGATCGAGCCCCGGCTTTTCTCCTTCAACAATCCCTTCGGTGCCTGCCCCACCTGCGATGGCCTGGGCACGGAACTGAAATTCGAGCCGGACCTTGTGGTGCCCGACACTTCGCTCAGCCTGCGTGATGGTGCCATTGCGCCCTGGGCCAAGACCGGGGCCACCTCGCCCTATTACATGCAAACGCTGGAGGCGCTGGCCAAGCACTTCAAGGCCAGCATGACCACGCCCTGGAAGGACCTGCCCAAGAAGTTCCGCGATGCGGTGCTGAACGGCACGGGCGAGGAAGAAATCGCCATCACTTATGACGATGGCCTGCGCACCTACAAGACCAAGAAGCCCTTTGAAGGCGTGATCGGCAACATTGAGCGGCGCTGGCGCGAGACCGACAGCGAATGGATGCGCGAGGAACTGGCGCGCTACCAGTCCGACCACCGTGCCATGTCTGCATCGGCTACCGCCTCAAGCCACAGGCGCTGGCCGTGAAGATTGACCAGCTTCACATCGGCCAGGTCTCGCAGTTCTCCATCGCCGATGCCGACCAGTGGTATCGCCAGTTGGACGGCAAGCTCACGCAGAAGCAGAAGGACATTGCCGCGCGCATCCTCAAGGAAATCCGCGAGCGCCTGAAGTTCCTCGTGGATGTGGGGCTGAACTATCTCTCGCTCAGCCGTGTTTCCGGCACGCTGTCGGGCGGCGAAAGCCAGCGCATCCGGCTTGCCTCGCAGATCATCCCGGCCTCACCGGCGTGCTTTATGTGCTGGACGAGCCCTCCATCGGCCTGCACCAGCGCGACAACGACCGCCTGCTCAAAACCCTCACGCACCTGCGCGATCTCGGCAACACAGTGATCGTGGTGGAGCATGACGAGGATGCCATCCGCCTGGCCGATTATGTTGTGGACATCGGCCCCGCCGGCATCAATATCAACGACGCATCGTGGCCCAGGGCACGCCGGACCAGGTGATGCAGAATCCGGAAAGCCTCACCGGCAAATATCTGGTGGGGCTGGAACAGGTGCCGGTGCCGCCGCGCCGCCGCAAATGGGACAAGGGCCGCTCCATCCGCGTGTCGGGGGCGCGCGCCAACAATCTGAAAAACGTCTCGGCGGAAATTCCGCTCGGTGTCTTTACCTGCATCACGGGTGTGTCCGGTGGCGGCAAGTCCACGCTGCTCATCGACACGGTGTACCGGGCGCTCGCCCGCAAGCTCATGGGCTCGCGTGAGCCGCCGCTGGAACATGACCGCATCGAAGGCATCGAACACCTCGACAAGATCATCGACATCGACCAGTCGCCCATCGGCCGCACGCCGCGTTCCAACCCCGCCACCTACACGGGCGCCTTCACGCCCATCCGGGACTGGTTTGCCGGCCTGCCGGAAGCCAAGGCCCGCGGCTATGAGGCGGGGCGCTTCTCCTTCAACGTCAAGGGCGGGCGCTGCGAAACCTGCCAGGGCGATGGCGTCATCAAGATCGAGATGCACTTCCTGCCGGATGTCTATGTCACCTGCGATGCCTGCCACGGCCACCGCTACAACCGCGAAACGCTGGAGATCAAGTTCAAGGACAAGTCCATCGCCGATGTGCTGGAGATGACCGTGGCGGAAGGGGCGGAGTTCTTCCGCGCCGTGCCTTCGGTGCGCAACATTCTGGAAACGCTGGAGCGCGTTGGCCTTGGCTACATCAAGATCGGCCAGCAGGCCACCACGCTCTCGGGCGGCGAGGCGCAGCGCGTGAAGCTGTCAAAGGAACTGTCGCGGCGGGCCACGGGCCGCACGCTTTATCTGCTGGACGAACCCACCACCGGTCTGCACTTCCATGACGTGAAGAAGCTGCTGGAGGTGCTGCACGAGTTGGTGGAACAGGGCAATTCCGTTGTGGTGATCGAGCACAATCTCGAAGTGATCAAGACGGCGGACTGGATCATCGACCTGGGCCCCGAAGGCGGCGATGGCGGCGGCGAAATCGTGGCGGCGGGAACACCGGAAGACGTGGCGCGGAATCCGCGGAGCTATACGGGGCAGTATCTCAAGGACGTCCTCAAGCGCGGCCGGAAGGAAGCGGCGGAGTGACGATTTTGACAAGACTCCAAGATATTGAGAGACTATTTCAGGTCCTGAATGAACTCAAAGTTTATGATTTTTTGCTTGCCAGCTTCGGAACTTTTTTAGGTGCATATATCGCTTTTCGGCTTTCATTCGAAACTGAAAAAGTGCGCAACGACATTGAAGAAGACACCAATCTCATTAGAGCCTTCCAGGCTGCTACCACAATTCTAAGCGCCGCGTTGAACTTTAAGAAGCAAGTAGTTTTACCGAAGACTGCGGAGATAGAGGCGCTAACCAATCAAATTGAAACACATCTTGCAAAAGTTCCGACCGAATCCGAGATTCGTTTAAATGTTGTACAGTTGTTGAAGATGCATCCGCAAATTTCTTTGTACAACACAGATATTGTGGCTCGACTTTCGTGTTTGACGAGTCTTGCCGGGAGGCCATTTCAATGTGCTGAAGAATTGAGGCGAAGTTGCATGTTGTTGGATATCTTGATCGACTCAATAAACAAGCAAATACCTGAATTGATGGCAATTGAAGATGATGAGGTGAGAATGCATCTAATGCTCGGATTGATGCAAGGTGAAGAAGAGAGAACTGTTGACGAGAGATTCCGTCATGCCCATGAGAACTTACTTGCCTGCACTGACGATATAATCTTCTTTGCAAAGTTGATTGCGACAGACATCGAGTGTCACCAAGTTGATTGGAGAAAACGCAGAGGAATAAAAAACCGGCGGCGACTATCGATGATAGACGATAGGTCGATTGCGCACTTGTTTCCTGACTCTTCAAAGTACATCACTTGGCAAGACTTACCCATATCCCCACTCTATTAGCTTTAGACAGCATTGATTGTAAAAGAACAATCACCTGACAGTTGCCGCTTGCGGATAGGGCTCAGGCTGCGAGCTGGCTGTCGGTTTTCTGTGGCGGTGTTTTCTCCTTCTTCTGCGGATTACAGTGACAGGATTACGGGATTACGGTGACAGTGGATTACGGTGACAGGATTACGGTGACAGTGCATTTAACCCTTAACCGCACACATCTCACCCCCTCTCCATGACCGGCCCTGAGCCGGTGAACCAGTTTTTCCGTTGCGCCGCAGATGAACATCTGGGTGGCCGGGTCTTCGCCCGGCCATGGAGAGTTGGGGGGCGCGTTCACCCCTAACCACAAACTCACCCGTCACCCCAGCGAAGAACGGGGTCCCGGCAGGGCCGCGTGTGATGCGTGGGCAAGTGGAATCGTGGCAAGTCGAGGCAGTCGAGGTTCATCGATACGATGATTCATTTCCATGCTTCAAAAGCTGGACCTACTTGTCGCAGAGGTGACAGTTCTCAATTTTGTGACAGCGGAACACGCCAACGTCGCCTCACCCGCCACGCTCTTTTCCCGGACACCTGCCACCCCCACTCGTCACCCCGGCGAAGGCGGGCTCCTTTGGGTTCCACCAGTGTCGCAAGTAAATCGATCGAGTGGTGAAGTCTCCAACCGCCGAAGGTCTTCGTTTCGATGGTCCTCCATTTCCACCCGTCAAGAAAGCTGGACCCCTGCCTCCGCAGGGGTGACGGGTATGGTGGGAGAACTCGGAAACGCTTGACTTTAATCCTATTTTGGCCGATTTACATTCCCGTGATGGTCTGAAACAGAGGAGGGACCGGTGTCGCGAGCTTGTCTTCATCGTTCAGACCATGAGCAGCGCCCGCGCTTCATCAGCCAAGCACTGATGGATCCCGGGAGCCGGTTGACCGACCCTTGGATACTACGGTCCAAGCGCGGGTTTCCGCAGTTCACGCCCAAACTGCAGCGCATTCTGATCGTCCAAGGCTTCGCCTGGGCCGGAATGGGCTGTTTGGGGCCGGACGCTTCAGTCCTTGAGCGCCCCGCCCGGGAGATGTGGCGAGCGCGGTCAATGCGGGCCAAAACCGCTGCGTTTCTCTTGAAAAAGATCACGGCACGCTTTTCGCCAGCGCCCACAAGCGCTGGCGGCGTGCGTGGTGTCACGGCCCAATGCCGAATACCTTTCTCCCACTTCCCACAGCGCTGGCATCGGGCCGGGGCGGAAACCGTCCCTCCTCAATCCCTCCCGCTCACCCGTCCGCCGTGAGGCTATTCCCTCACACCGTCATTCCCGTTGCCATTCGCCTCTTGGGCGGAAAGCAGCTGCGCATCGCACGCGTGGTGATGGCCTTCCCAGTCGTCATCGCCCGCGTGACGATGCCAATTCCATCATGCTTCATCCCCCTCTTCATCGCCCCGATTCAGCGCTTCGCATGCATGGTTGCGCCGCTTCGTGCAAAAAATTTGTGGACAACGGGTTCAGATGTGCAAATTGGCTTGCCCAAAGCTGTGCTCAGACACGACACACAACGCTATTGTTCCGTATACGGACAGTGCAGCTTTAGCAAGGATTTTCAAGAGAAATGCCCGCTCCGAATTTCTCTCCGTATACTGACGAAATGCTCTGGAGGCTGAATATTTACGAGTTGTTAGCCACTTCCATGAGACACACAAGATGTTGTCGGCATATTGCCGAATCACACAAACGGGTTCAGAAGGTGAACAGTGACAAATGCGTGTACGGCAAATCAGCCATGTGAACGCATTTGATTCACGACTGTAGAGCCTGCGTTGTGGGGCATTAACAACCAAATCTCTAGGAGAGATCACTATGGCTGCGAAGAAAGCAAAGAAGGCCGCTAAGAAGGTCGCCAAGAAGGCGAAGAAGGCCGCCAAGAAGAAGTAACATTCTTCTTTGAAGAGCTTTCTCTTCATTCGGCTCCGGCTGGCTCTGCCACCGGAGCCGAATTCATTTCAGGGGGAAGCGAAGGCAATTGCCTGCCGACCACCAACGAAAAAGGGCCGCAGATCGCGGCCCTTTCGCATCAGGAATGAAACGTCAGAGATAAACGAAGACCTTCGAGCCCACCTTCACACGCTCATAAGGTCGGCGTTCATCATGCGGATGCAACCAGAAGAGACCGCGCCGCCGATGGAGGCTTCATTGTTGGTGCCGTGGATGCGGTACATGGTGCCGCCGATATACATGGCGCGCGCCCAGTTGTAGGCCGCCATCGGGTCGGGGATGCGGTGGCCCTTGGCCGCTTCACGCTCGATCATCACCTGCGGCGGTGTCCAGTCCGGCCATTCCTGCTTGGCGACGATGGAGGAATTGCCGCTCCACTGCATGCCTTCCTTGCCCACGCCCACCGCGTAGCGGATGGCCTTGCCATCGCCGAGAACATAGTAAAGGGCGCGCTCGGGGGTGCGCACGATAATGGAGCCGACGGGATATTGTGTCTCGGTCCAGGCCACCGTCTTGTGCATGGTGCGGCCGGACATGACATCAGACTGCGAGATGGAGGCCGTCTGCAGGGAAGGATCACGCAGCATGCGCACATTGCGGTAGCGCGTGAACAGGCAGCCCATGAGCCTTGCAGGGCCGCACGGCAATACCCTGGCCAGACGTGCTGGCCACAAGGGCGCGGCCTGGCCGGTGCCGGCTTGGCGAGTTGCAGCTTGCTGGCGGGCTTGGCTTTCTTGGCGGTAACAGCCTTGGCCTTGGCATAATCGGCTTCGGCCTTTCGCGGCGGCGCGGCGCCTCCGCCTGTTTCTTCTTCTTCAGCAAAAGCTGATCGACTGAGGCAGGATCACCCGTGCCCGTGGCCGCCAAGCCTACGTCAACAGCAGAAAACACCACAGCGGTGCACAGCGCAGCCGCCAAAAATTTGCGCATCATGTTTGACCTCTCAGAACGCCCGCAGGTTCCTAACCGAGTCCGCTATGGTCAAGCAAGCTGGTTAAGAGGCCGTAAACTCACTTTTCAGGCAAATTCAGGCGGATGTGGAGTTCACGCAACTGTTTGGGCGTGGCGTCGGATGGCGCGCCCATCAGCAGATCCTGGGCCTGCTGGTTCATGGGGAAGAGCGTGATCTCGCGGAGGTTTTCGGCCCCCACCAGCAGCATCACAATGCGGTCCACGCCGAAGGCCATGCCGCCGTGGGGCGGCGCGCCAAACTGGAAGGCGCGGTACATGCCGCCGAATTTCTCCTCCACCACAGCCTTGCTCATGCCTGCGATCTCGAAGGCCTTGACCATGGTTTCAGGGGAATGGTTGCGGATGGAGCCGCTCGCGATTTCGAAGCCGTTGCACACCATGTCGTACTGGAAGGCCTTGATGGTGAGCGGGTCCTGGCTCTGCAGCGCGTCCATGCCACCCTGCGGCATGGAGAAGGGATTGTGGCAGAAGGCCACCTGCTTTTCCTCCTCGTCCCATTCATAGAAGGGGAAGTCCACGATCCAGGCCAGCGCGAATTCGCTTTCGTTGGTCAGTGACAATTCCTTGCCCACGCGGGTGCGGGCGTCGCCTGCGAACTTCACAAACTTTTCGGGGCGTCCTGCAACGAAGAAGCATGCGTCACCAACGCCAAGACCCAGCTGTGTGCGAATGGTTTCGGTACGTTCCGGTCCGATGTTCTTGGCAATGGGGCCAGCACCGCCCTCCTCGCCCTCGCGCCAGAAGACATAGCCAAGGCCCGGTTGTCCTTCGCCCTGCGCCCAGGAGTTCATGCGGTCGCAGTAGGCGCGGGAACCACCCTTGGGGGCCGGCACGGCCCACACTTCCACCTTCGGGTCATTGGCGATCATGCCGGCGAAGACCTTGAATCCCGAGCCCGCAAAGTGTTCCGTCACCGCCTGCATTTCGATGGGGTTGCGCAGGTCCGGCTTGTCAGTGCCGTATTTGCGCATGGACACGTCATAGGGAATGCGGGGCACATCCTTGCGCACCGTCTTGCCATTGGCGAACTTTTCGAAGGTGTCGAGGATGACCGGCTCCATGGTGGCGAAGAGATCATCCTGCGTCACGAAGCTCATTTCCAGGTCGAGCTGGTAGAACTCGCCCGGCAGGCGGTCGGCGCGCGGGTCTTCATCGCGGAAGCACGGCGCGATCTGGAAGTAGCGATCAAAGCCCGCCACCATCAGCAGCTGCTTGTATTGCTGCGGGGCCTGCGGCAGGGCGAAGAACTTGCCAGGGTGGATGCGCGACGGCACAAGGAAGTCGCGGGCGCCTTCGGGCGACGAAGCGGTCAGGATCGGGGTCGAGAATTCGTTGAAGCCGATACTGGTCATGCTGTTGCGCAGGCTGGTGACGATGCGCGTGCGCGTCATGATGTTCTTGTGCAGCGTCTCGCGGCGCAGGTCGAGGAAGCGGTATTTGAGGCGCGTGTCTTCCGGATAGTCCGGCTCGCCGAACACGGGCAGCGGCAGTTCAGCGGCTTGAGAAAGCACTTCGATCTCGGTGGCGTAAACTTCCACCAGGCCCGTTGGCATGTCCTTGTTCTCGGTGCCGGCGGGGCGCGGACGCACCTTGCCGTCAATGCGGATCACCCATTCGGAGCGCACGCGCTCGGCTGTCTTGAAGGCGGAAGAATCGGGATCAGCCACCACCTGGGTGATGCCGTAATGGTCGCGCAGGTCGATGAACAGCACGCCGCCATGGTCGCGAACACGATGCACCCAGCCAGAAAGGCGGGTTTCGCCGCCGGCATGTTCAGCACGGAGGCCGCCACAGGTGTGGCTGCGATAACGGTGGGTCATTGAATCCTCGGGGAAAGCTCAGAAATCAGGCGCTAAAGCGCATGGAGACCCCGATTTGTCAAGTTTGCGCGGCGGAAACCGCTGCCGCTCAACCCGCGTTGCCACCAAACAGCGTGAAGGGTTTGCGGCAGACCTTCTTGCCGTCCTTGATGGTGCACTTCACGGCGGCAGTCTTGTTCTTTGCCTTGGGCTTGGCTTTGCCCGGATTTGTTGTCTTTTCAATATCCTGACCAACGGAAGCAAAGGACCGCTTGAAGCCGCTGTTGCGCATCCACCAGGGCGAACCGGGGTGAGACGTGCCAGCCGTCAGGGTCCCACCGCCGTCAAAGAAGCCGCCCTTGATGGTGACGGTGGTGTTGCTCATGCCGGCCTTTTGCACCAGGCCAAACAGGATGGTGGCATTTTCAGGTGCCAGACGCACACAACCGTGGGAGGCTTTGCGGCCCAGGCTCTTCACATGGTAGCTGCCGTGGATGGCATGGCCGTCGCCTGTAAAGAAAATCGAGTGCGGCATGGGCGCATCATCCCATTCCTTGGAGAAGTGCTCGGCCTCCATGCGGAAGGGTTTCCATGTGCCAGCGGGTGTTTCGTACTGCTGGGCGCCGGTGGACACGGGCCAGACATACTTCACCACACCATCCACGCGCACGGTCATTTTCTGGCCGGGCTTGCTGATGAGAATGTCGATCCGCGTGGCGAGGGCGCTTTCGGCAATGGCGAAAAGGCCCAGAACAAGTGTTGTGATGGCAATGACAAGTGCGCGGACCCGCATGGATTTTTCCCCAATCTGCAATGGAACTCGCGTGATACGCCAATTGGCGGGATACGTCGAGGCCAGGGCTTGCTGATAGCGGCGCTGTGACCATAAAGTCACGGGGCAACAGAAGGTCACATTTCCGTGAAACAGACGATCTTCCACCCCTCATTCAAGGCGCGGCCGTTCTGGTGGGAGGCTTACGAACCCCAACCACTTCCGCAGGTTACGCTGCCCCGGGAGGTGGAGGTGGCCATCGTGGGGGGCGGCTATGCAGGCATGAATGCGGCCCTCGAACTGGCCCGGAATGGTGTGCAATCGCTGGTGCTGGATGCGGCCGAGCCCGGCTATGGCGGCAGCACCCGCAGCGGCGGGCTGGTGTCCGCGGGCGTAAATGTGGGGAAGCGAATCATCAACAGGGCGCTGACGCCAGAAGAGGCGAAGCCCTTCCTGAACGATGCCGTGGATGCCTTCACCCACATCGAAGACCTGATCACCACCAACGGCGTTGACTGTGGCTGGCACAAGACAGGCTACTTCCTGGGAGCCTGGTGCAAGTCGCACTATGAATCCATGGCGAAGAAGGTCGATCTGCTGAATGCCGAAGCCCAATCTGGTGCTCGCATTATCCCGCGCGAAGCCCAACGGCAGCACATCGGTTCCGACTATTACCAGGGCGGCATGTTGGTGGCCCGGGCCGCGCACCTCCACCCTGCCCTCTATTACAAGGGTCTGCTCGGCCTGGTGCAGAAAGCGGGCGTGGACACTGCCTCGGGCACACCGGTCATGGGGCTTTCGCAGAACAATGATTCCACATGGCAAGTAAAAACATCACGCGGCACCCTCAAGGCGCGGCATGTGGTGATTGCCACCAATGGCTACACCGGCGATGTGACGCCGCAGTTCAAGCGGAGGCTGGTGCCTGTGGGGTCCTATATCATCGCCACGGAAGAGCTTGCGCCTGATGTGATTGCCGCCATCAGCCCGCAGAACCACAGCTTTGCTGACACACGGCGGGTGTTGACCTACTACCGCCTTTCGCCCGACGGCAAGCGCATGATCTTTGGCGGGCGGGCCAAGTTCGGTTTTTCCGATCCCGTTGAAACAGCACCCATGCTGCACCGTTTCATGACCGACCGCTTCCCGCAGTTGCGCGAGGCCAAGATCACCCATGCGTGGACTGGAAATGTCGCCTTCACGCTGGATGAGATGCCGCACACGGGGCAAATGGATGGATTGCACTATGCGTTGGGCTGCAACGGCTCCGGCGTAGCCATGATGAGCTACCTCGGACGCGAAACAGCCCGGCGCATCATCGGCAAGAGCAACCGCAGGATTGCATTCGACACGGGAGACTTCCCCAAGAGCGCCCTCTATGGCGGCAATCCCTGGTTCCTGCCGCTGGTGGGTGCCTATTTCCGCGCTGCCGACTGGTGGGACCGGAGGTTCCATTGAGGACCTTCCATTGACAAGCACGCTGAGCCGCAGCCAATCTTGCGCGGGGGACTGGCGAGGATCATGTGGCATTTGACTTGAGCAAGCTCGGCAACATCTTCACGTTGCTGTTCCATTTTTCCAATCTCGTGGCGTTTCTCGCATTCCTGTTGCGTGACCAGTTGCGGCTGCGCATCGTCATGGCCGCCAGCCTTTTCCTGCAGGGGCTCTATTACTATTCGATCCCGGCCGGGCCACTCTATGATCCGCTTTTCTGGAAAGTGGTGTCGTTCATTGCAAATCTGGCCATGATTGTGCTGGTGTTTGGCGGCAAGTTGGATTTCGGCATCCCGGAAGACCTGCGCGGGCTTTACGAGAAAATGGCGGTGCTGACGCCGGGGCAATTCCGCAAGCTGATTGCCAAGACAGTTCGGGTGGAAGGCGGCGGCAATGCCATCCTCACGGAAGGCATGAAGCCGGACCGGCTCTATTATCTGCTGCGGGGGTCCGCGCAGATCATCAAGAACCGCCAGACCTCAACACTGGAAGCGGGCGCATTTCTGGGTGAGATCGCCTTCCTGTCGGACCTTCCGGCATCGGCCACCGTGGTGCTCAATCCCAATGCGCTGTGTATCGCATGGAACCGGGCGGCACTCATTCAACTCATGCGCAAGGATGCGGTGCTCGACATCGCCATGCGCGGCTTTTTCAATCACGACCTGGCTTACAAGGTGGCACGCAGTATTCCCATTGCCGCACCGCCGGAGCCACCGCGCCGCATGGCCAGTTCCCAGTAAGCCTATGGCCTGAGAAGTTTCTGGAAAGCCGCCGCATCGCTGCAATAGGCATTGAGGTCAACCGGTGTCTTGATGCCGGCAACAAGCCCCTGTGCCGCATATTGCCAAAAGGTCCAACCTGAACACCCCTGCCCTTGTGGCTGCTTGTATATGTCACGCAGCCACAGGGCGTGATCTGGATAGAGCCCCTCATGACCTGCCAGATAGGCGTCTGAAAATTCCTGCGTCACATAAAACACGGGCGGTCTGTCATCCTTCTGCCGCAGCGCACTGACGAAGGCTGTGACTTCCGCCGCCATCTCCTCCACTGCAGGGCGGCGGGCGCAATTGCCGCCAAATTCGAGGTCGATGGCAACAGGCAGTGTGCCTCGTTCCGCCGGCAACAAATCCAGAAGGTTGCTGGCCTGATCCTGGCCCGGTCGGCAAAAGGTGAAGAAATGATAGGCCCCGCGCACCAGCCGCGTGTCCTTGAGTGCGGCCCAGTTTTGCTGGAACAAGCGGTCCTTGTGATCGCCGCCTTCCGTGGCCTTGAGATAGACAAATGAAATGCGCAGGTCTTCTGCCGCCCCAGATGATCTCGATTGTGGCCCACAGTGGTGGCTTTGACATCAATGCCCTGCACCGGAAAGTGTTGCCAAAGACGGATAATTCAAGCGCCACCGGCCCATGAGATAGGCCTTGTATGCCGCGAAAAGTGATGCAACCAGAACGCCCGCAGCCACCAAGGATGCCGCATGGCGCTTCACCGGTTACTTCAGGATATTGATGCGGCTTTAAAAGCTTGATGTCGCCTTGCGCCGGTTTTCATGATGAGCGCGCCCATGTCGCCACGTGTGGGCGTTGCCGAGCGGCTGGTGGCCTTGGCGGTTTTCAGCGGAACGGCATCTCCCGTCCACCATCGGTATCGGTTACGGCGGCGGTATAGGTACGCGTCAGGTCAAGAGCGCTGCCCTGCACCGTCAACTGGGTCACACGCCCGCCAGCTGGTTGGCTGAGATCGGCTTTCAGGCGGATGCCCGAGAACTGCAGAAACTTCGGCGAGGATTGCGGCAGCGCCGCCAAAGCCTGTTCCATCAGGCCAAGCAGCTGCTCGCCTGTCACCTCGACAGCGACGGTCTGGCGCTCGGTTGCGATCTCGGCAGCCACTTCAGCCGGGCCAAACGTCGCGCCAACCGCATACTGCCGGTTTCCGGTGATATCGCCACGGGGTAGAAGCCCCACATCGGCGCCGGTTGTTTTTCATGACCGTCCGCCAGAAAGTCACCCAGCGCCGTTTCCTGGGCGCAGGTTTAACCGACGTGGAATCCAGCGGTACGCGCAGGTGAAAGAGGTTATCTGCGGCATTGGCCGCATTGCCCGCGTGAAGAGCCACAGCCACCAGGGCCGCAGCGCAGGGTGACCTGTTCGACATCTGGTGTCTCTGTTGCGCCGATTTCAACTTTTGCGCGCGGTTGAGACCCCCACAACCTTTGCTTTTCCTGCGGGAAACACGCAGGCTGGCGCGCAATTTGGCCGCGCCCTTAGCAGGTCAGGGAAGCAGGCGAAAGTGAAGAATTTCAGCCGCTCACCTTGCGGAGCATGGGTGTTTTCCCTTCCAGACGCCGCAGCCGGTCTTCGGCGGCGCTGACATAATCGCGGGTCAGCGGCAGCACATGCTGGTTGCGGGCGAACTGAATCTGGGAATTGTTCATGCCGCCAAAGCGGAAGGCGCATTCGGAGGCTGCGAGATAGAACTCCCACATGCGGCAGAAGCGTTCATCATAGATTGTAGCGGCGCGCTCACGGTTCTTGGCAAAGCGGCGGGCCCAGTGACGCAGTGTTTCAGCATAGTGCAGCCTGAGGATTTCCACATCGGTTACGTAGAGCCCCTCCCGTTCAAGATGCGGCATGACTTCGGACAGGGCGGGAATGTAACCGCCCGGGAAGATATATTTGCGCACCCATGCGCTGGTAAAGCCCGGGCCATCGGACCGGTTGATGGAGTGCAGCACGGCAATGCCATCGTCTTTCAACAGTCGGCGCACCTTGCTGAAGAATTCGGGGTAGTGGCCGACACCCACGTGCTCGAACATACCGACGGACACGATACGGTCGAACTGCTGGTCCAGAGACCGATAATCTTGCAGCAGGAAGCGCAGCCGGCCAGAGGCTGCGCTGGCGCGCGCCCGCTCAGTGGAAAGCTTATGCTGCTCCTCGGACAAGGTGACACCCGTCACATCCGCGCCGCAGACCTCCGCGAGATAGAGACCAAGACCGCCCCAGCCCGATCCGATATCCAGCACCCGCATTCCGGGCTCTATTTGCAGCTTGGCGGCAAGATGGCGCTTCTTGGCCAATTGGGCCTCCTCCAGCGTGCCATTCGCCGCCTCGAAATAGGCGCAGGAATATTGACGGTCCTTGTCGAGAAAGAGGTCGTAGAGGCCCCCACTCAGGTCATAATGGTGCGCCACATTGCTCTTGGCAGTGCCCACCGGGTTTTGCTGGCTCACACGGCGGGTGATCATGCGGGCGGTGTTGGCGACCTCGTGAAGCCAATGATAAGACCCACGCGCCTGGATGTTGGCAAACCCGGTGGCGAGGAGATCGTAGATCGAACCATGCAGAAGCTCGAGGCTGCCGTTCATGTAGCATTCGCCGACGTAGAGATCGGGGTGGAAGGCGATGAGACGAGAGGCGCGCGAGGTGTTGAACTTCACGTGGACCAGTGGGCCGCTGCCATCGCCGAAATGCGATGTCGCCCCCTGCCAATTTGTGACACGCAGATTGCCCTTGCGGATGAGATTGCGCAGGATTGCTTCAAGCAGCATGAACGCCTCCGATGCTCCGTGCCCGGATGACGCCAACCCACTTCCGAAAGCCAACTGGTCAGCATCCCGGTAATCAGGCCGGAAAGCTAAGCACTCTCAAATTCGACTTTCAAGAAGTGGCCGCGCATGGCGGCCGCGCTGGAACCTTTCGGAGGGATGCGCTCAGGCGCAACGGGCCTTGAGCCGCCAGGCAACGCCGTCATAGG
>JAXMCS010000035.1:0-21788 GCA_046349175.1 Hyphomicrobiales bacterium
TGAGCTTGCCCGGGGCGAAGCTCACACCATATTGCTTGGCCACAAGCCGTGCCGTGCCCGGCATCAGCTGCATCAGGCCCTGCGCGCCCACCTTTGAACCCGCCGAGGCGTTGAATTCGCTCTCCTGGCGTGACAGCGCAAAGACCAGCGACTTTTCCACCGGCTTGCCGATGGTGCGCCAGTCCGGCAGGCCGCGTAGCGGATAGGACCAGGAGTCGATGTCCACATTGCGCTGGCTGGCCGCCTTTGCCAGCTTCAGGGCCATGTATGTGCCGCCATATTGATGCACCACAGCCGCAGCCGCGTTCATTTCGGCAACCGTGTCGAAACGGGAGGCGATAGCCCACAGGAACATGCCAAGCTGCGACTTGTTGCTGGCCGCCGCCATCATGCGGAAGGCGCGGACAACTTCATCGCGGTCAACGCTCATGCGCGCTTGCGGTGTGGTTTTTCCGCTTTCGATTTCCTCCGGCACTTTGCCGAGGCCAATGCGCTCGCGTGCGAGCTGGCCATAATAGATGGTGGAAAAATGCGAGGCCGTCTTGTAGGCGGCACGGGCATTGCCGGTGTCTCCGTTGGCTTCAAAGGTGCGGCCAATCCAATAGGCGGCGCGGGCCTTTTCCGTGCGGGAAGGGGCCAGTGCCTGCAGCTGCTGGAAGTGGCGCAAAGCCACGTCCGGCTTGTTGAGATAGCGAAGCGCCACCCAACCCGCGAGGAATTCTGCTTCAACAGCGCTGTCGCCGCTCCTGAGGCCATGATTGGCTGCAATCTGATAGGCGGCTGCCCAATTGCCACGATCGTTGGGGCCCACCGAGCGACGGGCGATAATGCGGCGCTCGGCCCACCAGGCCTCGGCATCACCCATATTCGCGGGGTTCTGTGAAGCCTGAACCAGAATGGCGCGGGCCTTGCCGAATTTCTCCTGGCGGCGGTAGTAGCGGGCCAGCGCGTATTGGAGGGCAGGGATATTGCGGTTGCCGGCAGAAAGACCGGCATACATGCGCTCACCGGCCTTGTTGCCAGCGAGCAGTTCCTTGGCGGTCTTGGCCACGGCCACATAACCGGAGCCGAGACGGCTGGCCTGACGCAACGCGGCGTTGGGCTGCTGCGCGAAGATCAGCCGCCACAGCCGGTACCGATGATCGGCTTCTGACAAGGCATTGCCGAACTCTGCCACGATTGCCTTTTCAACAGCCGGGTCCACATCGGGGTTGCTCCAGGCCGCAACCAGCGCCTGATGGCCGCCCTTCGCGTTGCCCGCCGCATAAAGGGCGCGGGCGAACGCCATGTAGCCGGCAGAGGTGAGGGGCGTTTTGTTCTGGAAATACTGGATGACGCGCGGGCCGTTTTCGCCCGCCTTGAACAGCGCCTGCTCGGCCCGCTTGTGCAGTGTTTCTTGCAGGGGCCAGTTCGGCGCGGCATTGAGGAAGGCCACGACACGGTCAAAGCCCGCGTCTGCGCCGTGGTCACGCAGATAAATCAGCTCCACCAGCTTGACGGCAGCAATGTCGCCCGTCTGGCTGGCAGCGGCTCCGGCTGAAATGAAATCGCCCGAAAGCGCCATGCGGATGGCATCCACAGCCGCAGCCTCTGCTGGAACAAGGGCAGCAGGCAGCGTCAGCGCCACGCCGGAGGCGAGGGCCATCTTGAGCAGGGATCTGCGGTTCATTGTTGCCGTCACGCGAGGTCTCCGATTCCGGTATTTCGCATTGCCCCGGGGGCCGTAAAGGCCAATTGTGCCGGGTTTGGGGCACCAAGCGCGGGCAGAAATGCCTTTGCTTGCCGCGCCAAATGCGAACGACTATGGTGCCGCGCAAACTTGCGGATGCGCGGGGGTCCAGAGAGACTAGGCCACAGCAAGTTGCCAAGTTGTTAACCATAGGGGTTTGCCGTGAAGTTCCAGGGATCTTTCCCAGCCTTGATTACGCCGATGAAGAATGGAGCAGTGGATGAGGCTGCCTTCCGAAAATTCGTGGCGTGGCAGATCAAGGAAGGCAGCCACGGCCTCGTTCCCGTGGGCACCACCGGCGAAAGCCCCACTGTGACCCCGGAGGAGCACAAGCGCCTGATTGAAATCTGCGTGGAAGAAGCCAAGGGCAAGGTGCCGGTGATCGCCGGCACAGGCTCCAACAACACGGCTGAAGCCATCGAGTACACCGAACACGCCAAGAAGGCGGGGGCGGATGCTGCGCTTGTCGTTGTGCCTTATTACAACAAGTCTACCCAAGACGGCATTTTCGCCCACTACAAGGCAATTGCCGATGCGGTTGAGATTCCGCTGCTTCGTCTACAATGTGCTGGGCCGCACCGTGGCCAACATTTCCGTTGAGACACTGGACCGCCTGGCCAAGGCCTGCCGCACCGTGGTGGGCACGAAGGATGCCCTGCCGATCTCACGCGGCCCTCGCGCCAGCGCCTGATGACGGCGAGGGCTTCATCCAGCTCGGCGAGGCCAGTACGCGCTGGGCTTCCTGGTCGCCCATGGCGGCGGGCTGCATTTCGTGACGGCCAACGTGCACCGCGCCTCTGCGCCGAGATGCAGGAAGCGACGCTGGCCGGTGATCATCGCACGGCGCTGAAACTGCAGGACAAGCTGATGCCGCTGCATCATGCGCTCTTCAGGGAACAAGCCCGGTCCGATCAAATATGCTGTGAGCCTGCTCGGCCAGCCGCACGCCGGAAGCGCGCCTGCCCATGGTTCCTGTTTCGGATGCCACCAAAAAGGCTGTGCGTGATGCCATGGTGCATGCCGGGCTGATCAACTGACGGGCCGAAATGTCGTCGAAAAGCGGTGGCGCAAAGAAAAAGGGCGCGGCGGAAGGCATCCAGGTCAAGGGTGACAACCGCCGGGCCCGCTACGACTATGAGTTGCTCGAAAAATTCGAGGCGGGCATCGAGTTGAAGGGCTCGGAAGTGAAGTCCCTGCGCACAGGACACGTCAACCTGGGCGAGGCCTATGCCGCCGTGAAGGGCAACGAGCTTTATCTCATCAACTCGAATATTCCTGAGTATCGCGAGGCCAACCGCTTCAACCACGAGCCCAAGCGCCCGCGCCGCCTGCTGTTGCACCGCAAGGAAATCAGCCGCCTCTCCATCGGCATCCAGCGCGAGGGCCTGACGATTGTGCCGCTCAAGATTTTCTTCAATCCGCGTGGCCGTGTGAAAGTCGATCTGGCGCTTGCCCGTGGCAAGAAGCTGAGCGACAAGCGCGACACCATCAAGGCGCGCGACTGGAACCGCGAAAAATCCCGCCTGCTGCGCGACCGCGGCTGACCATGATCCTCATTGCCCTTGGCAGCAATCTCTCGGGGCCCTGGGGCGCGCCGGCTGACACGCTGGAGCGCGCTTTCGCGGCGCTGAATGCCTGGCCCTTGCATCTTGTCGCCCGCTCGCCCGTTCTCCGCACCGCGCCCTATGGCCGCAAGAACCAGCCTGACTTTTGCAATGCTGTGGCCCTTGTGGAAACCCATCTGCCGCCAGAGGCGTTGCTCCGCCGTCTGCACATGATCGAGCGGCAGGCGGGCCGCCAGCGCCGCCTGCGCTGGGGGCCGCGCACGCTGGATCTGGACCTGCTTGATTATCACGGTCTGGTGCGGCCGCGCCGCGGCCTGGCCATCAAGCCGCTTGCCCTGCCGCATCCCGAAATGCTGTTGCGAAGCTTTGTGATGGAGCCCCTGGCCGCCATCGCGCCGCAGTGGAAACATCCGGTCACCCACGAAGCGGCATCCGTAACCATTTGTAAAGCACGCCGCTTAAACGCGGTTTAAGCGTGATGCCGCACACTGCGCGCCGTGGGAATGTTTCTGGGGACTCTGGCTATGCGCAAAAGCAGCGTGGCGGCCATCATCACGTTTTGTCTTGCCGGCATGGCTTCTCAAGCATGTTCTGCCGCCGGCAGCTTTGAAGTTCTGGGCGCCATGCAGGACGATGGCGGGCAAGGCTCTTTGAACGGCGGCGTTCTGGATTTCTCTCCCGGTGGAAATTCTGGGCCCGTAGAAGCGCCGCATACTGTGGCCTTCACCCGCGACCTTGAACCCGGCTCCATCCTTGTGCGCACCAGCGAGCGCAAACTCTATTTCGTGCTGCCAGGGGGTCAGGCGCTGGTCTATCCAATCGGCGTGGGCCGCGATGGCTTCCGCTGGTCTGGCACAAACCGCATCTCCCGAAAACAGGAGTGGCCGGAATGGCGGCCACCCAAGGTGATGATTGCCCGCGAAATGGCGCGCGGCCACTACATTCCTGAATTCATGGCGGGGGGTGAGGGCAATCCGCTGGGCGCACGTGCCCTCTATATCGGTCAGACCGAGTTTCGCATTCACGGCACCACACAGCCCTGGAGCATCGGCAAGGCCGTGTCCTCCGGCTGCATCCGCATGCTCAACGAGCAGGTGATCGACCTCTATGACCGCGTGGCCGTTGGCGCGCGCGTCATTGTCGAATGAAAAATCGGCAAGAGGCCGTTCACCATAAACGCTCCCTTAACTTTAACGCGTCATTTTGAGCAAAGTTGAGTTTGTGAGTTTCGGAGTACGAGTATGCGTCACAGCACTTTCCCGCGCTTGATGGGCCGCGTCACCGTTCGCGTTTTCGTCAAGGGCCTGGCCACCGCCGCCACCGCCGCCGTGCTGGCGGGCTGCTCCAACTCCATCGAGCGCTTCCAGTCAGCCTACAACAATCCTTCCGACGCTGATCCTGTTTACACCGCTTCCGTGCCCAAACCGGCGCGCAAGCCCGCCGTGCGTTACCGCGCGCCGGTGTCTGCGCCTTCATATGATGCGGCGTCCGACGACACGATCAGCGAAAGCCCGGTCACGCGCTCACCGGTGGCGAGGGCCCCGGTGGCACCTGCCGTGCCAAAGTATGATTACGCACAGGCCTACAACAAGCCCTACAAGGCTCCGGTTTACAAGCAGCCGGCCTACAAGGCCCCGCAGGCTCCGTCCTATGATGTCAACGAACCCGATGTGGCGGTTGACGACACGCCGGTGACGGCCCGCCGCGTGCAGCCCGCACCCGTGGCCCGCGCCAGCAATGGCACCGTCACGGTCGGCCCGGGCCAGACTATCTATTCAATCGCCCGCGACAATGGCGTTGATCCCATGCAGTTGGCCGCCGCCAACAATATGAAGGCACCCTATGTTGTGTGGTCGGGGCAGAAGCTTCACATGCCGACAGGGGCCGAGCCCGCGCCCGTGCGGCAGACCGCCTCCGCCAAGCCGCGTTATTCGCAGCCCGTGTTCGACAACACCTCTGACGATGCTGATGCAGCACCGGCGCCCGCGCCAGTGAAGACCGCGGCCCGCCCGGTCTCGTCCAAGGGCACCACGCATACCGTCGCCGGTGGCGAGACGCTCTATTCACTCGGCCGCACCTACGGTGTGTCACCCTTCGTGATTGCCGATGCTAATGGCCTGCCCCACGACAAGGGCCTTCACATTGGCCAGAAGCTGACGATTCCCGGCGCCAAGGCCGTGAAGAGCCAGCCGGCCGCCAATCAGGATATGGCCCAGGCCGATGACGGTGCGGATGCCGTTCAGCAGCCCGCCGTGAAGCCGACAAAGCGCAAGGCGCCTTTGTCGCTCGCCGCTGACGAAGAACAGCAGGCTGATGCCGCCCCGGCGGACGACAGCATGCAGGTTCCGCAGAAGGCCGCCTCTGGCAGCAAGCCCAAGAACCTGGCCACGGAAAAGCCCGTGCCCGCCCAGACCCAGATGGCCGCGTCTCCCGCCGGCGGAAACTTCAATCTGCGCTGGCCGCTGCGTGGCAAGGTGATTTCGGAGTTCGGGCCCAAGGCCAACGGCCTCAAGAATGAAGGCATCAACATCGCCGTGCCGGAAGGCACCAGCATCCGCGCGGCCGAAGGTGGCGTTGTCGCCTATGCCGGCAATGAATTGAAGGGCTACGGCAACCTCGTGCTGATCCGCCATCCCGGTGGCTTCGTCACGGCCTATGCCCACGCCAAGGAACTGCTCGTCAAGCGCGGTGACAACGTGAACAAGGGCGATGTGATTGCCAAGGCCGGCCAGACCGGCGCGGTTTCAAGCCCGCAGCTGCACTTCGAAGTGCGCAAGGGTGCAACGGCCCTCGACCCGCTGAAGTTCATGTCGTCGGCGACAGCCATGAACTGACACAGATACTGAGATTGGATGAAGAGTCCCCTGCAAGGCGAGGCCCGGATGCAAGTCCGGGCTTTGTCTTTTGCGGGCTGGCGGCTCAGCGCTGATCGACAGGCAGGTAATCCCGGCGCGCAGCGCCCGTGTAAAGCTGGCGCGGACGGCCGATCTTCTGGTTCGGGTCGCCGATCATTTCCTTCCACTGGCTGATCCAGCCGATGGTGCGGGCGAGCGCGAACAGCACCGTGAACATCGAGGTGGGGAAGCCCATGGCCCTGAGGATGATGCCGGAATAGAAGTCCACATTCGGATAGAGCTTGCGGGCGATGAAGTATTCATCCGACAGCGCCACCTGTTCGAGCTGCTGGGCGACCTGAAGGAGCGGATCCTTGGCCACGCCAAGAAGGTCAAACACTTCCTTGGCGGTCTGCTGCATGATCTTGGCGCGCGGATCATAGTTCTTGTAGACGCGGTGGCCGAAGCCCATCAGACGCACGTTGGAATTCTTGTCCTTCACCTTGGCGATGAAGGCGGGGATGTTTTCCGGCGTGCCAATTTCTTCCAGCATCTTGAGGGCCGCTTCGTTTGCGCCACCGTGGGCAGGGCCCCACAGGCAGGCAATGCCGGCGGAAATGCAGGCAAAGGGATTGGCCCCTGATGAACCGGCCAAACGCACCGTCGAGGTGGAAGCGTTCTGTTCATGGTCGGCATGCAGCACGAAGATGCGGTCCATGGCCCGTTCGAGGATCGGATTGACAACATATTCCTCGCAGGGCACGGCAAAACACATGCGCAGGAAATTGCCCGCATAGGACAGGTTGTTCTGCGGATAAACGAAGGGCTGGCCGATGTGATACTTGTAGGCCATGGCCGCGATCGTCGGCAGCTTGGCGATCATGCGGTGCGAAGCCACTTCGCGGTGCCGCGCATTCGAGATGTCAACCGAGTCCTGATAGAAGGCGGACATGGCACCGACCACGGCCACCATGACCGCCATGGGGTGCGCGTCACGGCGGAAGCCGCGGAAGAGCAACGCCATCTGCTCATGCACCATGGTATGGTGGATGATGTTATGTTCAAA
This sequence comes from Hyphomicrobiales bacterium, assembly GCA_046349175.1. Taxonomy (GTDB): domain Bacteria; phylum Pseudomonadota; class Alphaproteobacteria; order Rhizobiales; family Aestuariivirgaceae; genus Aestuariivirga. The sequence continues at coordinate 7,195 of JAXMCS010000035.1, forward strand.
CTGGGCACGCTGCGCTTTGGTCGGCAGTTCGCCGTAGTAGAGGAGATAGCAGGTCTCCAGGAAGTCGCCCTGTTCGGCCAGCTGTTCGATAGGGTAGCCGCGGTAGAGCAGTACACCGGCATCGCCGTCGATGTAGGTGATTTCGGATTCGCAGGCCGCGGTGGAGGTGAAGCCGGGATCGAAGGTGAAGGCTCCGGTTTCCTTGTAGAGGGCCTGAATGTCGATCACATCAGGGCCGATGCTGCCGGAGCGGACCGGGAGTGCCACCGACTTGCCGTTGAACTCAAGTTTCGCGGTCTTCTTGCTGTCGGCCATGGCCACTCTCCCAATTTTTCTGCATCCTATTGCAGCGCAGCAAAAAGGTCAATATTGCTGCACTAATTGCAGAATTACCGCAATGAAGTGTCGCTTTTGTGAGGTGGCAGACGGCTAAACTGCTCAGCCGGCGGCCTGATCTTTCAACCGCGCCAAAGCCTCATCCCGGCCTAGAACCTCCAGCACGTCGAAAATGCCGGGCGAGGTTGATGTGCCGGTGAGCGCCGCGCGCAAGGGCTGCGCCAGCTTGCCAAGCTTGAGGCCGGTGGCTTCCGCATGGGCCTTCACTGTAGCCTCAAGATCATGCGCCAGCCAATTGGAAACAGACGATAAAACCGGAATGAGAGCAGCAACGGCAGCGTGTCCGCCATCGGCCAGAATCTGCTTGGCCTTGTCGTCCATGGGCAGTGGCCGCTGCACATAAAGGAAGGCGGCACTGCGCAGAAGTTCTGCGAGCGTCTTGGCGCGCTCCTTCAGGCCCGCCATGGCCCGCAGCAGCTTGGCCTTCATGGCCTCATCGGTGCGGGCCAGCAGGGCGACGCCACCTTCGGCATGGGGCATGAAATCGAGAAGGGCGGCCAGCAGCTCCGCATCCGGCGTGTGGCGGATGTAGTGGCCGTTCAGATTCTCTAGCTTTGCGAAATCAAATCGCGACGCCGACTTGCCCACGCCGTCAATGTCGAACCAGGTGATCAGCTGTTCGTCGTTGAAGATTTCATCGTCGCCGTGGCTCCAGCCCAGCCGCGCCAGATAGTTGCGCAAGGCGGCGGGCAGATAGCCCATGGCGCGATAGGCCTCCACGCCCAGCGCACCATGACGTTTGGAGAGCTTGGCGCCATCCGGGCCGTGAATGAGCGGCACATGGGTCATGGAGGGCACATCCCAGCCCATGGCCAGGTAAATCTGTGTTTGCCGCGCCGCATTGGTGAGATGATCCACGCCGCGGATGATGTGGGTGACGCCCATGTCATGGTCATCGACCACCACGGAAAGATTGTAAGTGGGGTTGCCGTCTGACCGCAGAATGATCAGATCGTCGAGATCCTTGTTGGGGATGACAACCCGGCCCTGGGCGTGATCATGGATCACCGTCTCGCCCTCTTGCGGGCTGCGGAAGCGGATGACCGGCTTGACGCCCGCAGGCGCTGTGGACGGATCACGGTCCCGCCAGGTGCCGTCATAGCGGATGGGCCGCTTCTCGGCCTCCGCCTTTTCCCGCATGGCGGTCAGTTCTTCCGGCGTGCAGTAGCAGTAATAGGCCTTGCCGCGCTTCAGCAGGTCTTCCGCCACCTCGGCGTGGCGCTTCATGCGCGAATACTGCGAGACGGCTTCACCATCCCAGCCCAGGCCAAGCCACTTCAGGCCATCGAGAATGGCATCAACGGCGGCGGGGTTGGAGCGTTCGCGGTCCGTGTCCTCGATGCGGAGCAGCATCTTGCCGCCCTTGCCCTTGGCATAGGCCCAGTTGAACAGGGCCGTGCGGGCCCCGCCAATATGCAGGAAGCCGGTGGGCGAGGGGGCAAAACGCGTAACGACAGGCGATGACATGGCCGCCAAAATCCTTTTAGTTGTGGCCGGGGAGATGACACGGCGGTGACAATTTCTGGGGCCGATAGCACAGGGGCCATGGACCTCCAAGTGCGGGAGACAGAAGCGGCACCGTCACGCTTCACGGCATGGGCCGGGTATCTGGAGGCGGAGTCGCGCCGCACCACCATCTGGTCTGCCATCGCGTTGACGATCGGCATTTGGCTCTATTTCAGCCTCACTTGGGAACCGAACCTCTGGCTGCTCACGGCAGTTCTTGCCGCGGCACTTCTCTGCGGTTGGCGTGGCCTGTCCCGTCCGGCCTGGGTTCTGGTGGCAGCGATGCTTCTGGGGTTTGGCTTGCCCGGTTTGCGCGCGCTCCATGTGGGGTCACCGCTGGTCGGGGCCTATGCGCCTGAGGTCATTATCGCGGGCCATGTCTCTGATCTCACCCCCATCAACAAGGGCCGCGTCAGCCTCATGGTCGATGTGGACGAGGCACTCGGCCTTCCTCCCGATGAAACGCCGCGCCGCATTAAATTGGAAGCCCGCGCCGATGCCTATGCAGCCGAAATTGGTGATCACATCCGCGCCACGGCCAGTGTGGTGCCCTTGCCGCGCCCCCTGATGCCCGGTGGATTCGAGTATGCCCGCAGCCTCTATTTCCAATCGGTGGGGGCGACGGGCTGGACCAATGTGGCGGTTCAACTGTCATCCGAGGATATCCCCGCAAGATATTGGCCGCAAAGGATGTTCAATGGCCTGCGCAAGGCCATTGGCAATCGCGTGCGGGCCCATATTGCAGGGCCGCTGGGCTCCTTTGCCGATGCGCTGATCACGGGCGAACGGGCCTCCATTCCACGTTCGATGATCGAGAGCCTGCAGAAATCCGGACTGTTCCACATTCTCTCAATTAGCGGCCTGCACATGGCCATGGTGGCGGGCGGCACATTCTGGCTGGTGCGGGCTCTGCTCGCCCTTTTTCCATCCCTGGCCTTGCGCCGGCCGATCAAGAAGTGGGCCGCGGCGTTGGCGCTGCTCGTGGGGCTGATCTACGACCTGATGGCCGATTCCGGCCCGGCCACGGACCGCTCCTTCATCATGATCGCGGTGATGTTCTTTGCCATGATGGTGGACCGGCCAGCCATTTCGCTGAACAATCTGGCCATTGCCGCCCTCATCATACTGATGGCCCAGCCGGAGCAGGCCGTGGCAGCGAGTTTTCAGATGTCCTTCATGGCGGTGATGGGGCTTGCCGGATTTTTCGAATGGTGGGACCGCCGAAACGACAAGGAAGAAGAGCGGCCACGGCGCGGCATTTGGCGGCTGCTGCATTCCGGCTGGAAATTCACGGTGGCCTCCATTCTCACGTCACTGATCGCAGGCGGCCTCTCGGGGATTCCGGCAGCACACCATTTCGGACGGCTGGCGCCCTACGGTGTGGTAGCCAATGCGCTGGCCTTGCCTGTTGTTGGCATCGTGATGCCAGCGGCTCTTGCGGCAACGCTTCTCATGCCCTTCGGATTGGAAGCAGCCCCCCTGTGGGTGACGGGGCTCAAAGTGGTCATGCTGATATCGGATTGGGTGGCCAGCTGGCCGCACGGCTGGATTTCCGTGCCGCCCATGCGGTGGGACCCGCACTGGCGCTGGCCGCCGCAGCGACCGCTCACCGCTGTCGCGCTGGTCGGCGGGCAGCCTGCCGCTGCTCTTGGTCTATCCACTTTTGCAAGCCGACCGTGCGCCAGACCTGCTTTTGAAGACCCGAGGCCCGGGCCGTTGCCATCCGCCTTGAGAATGGCGACTATGCCGCCGCCCCCAACAGCGCTGCCATGGGCTGCGGTCAAGAAATGGCGCGAGTCGGCAGGCCACCGAAAAGCGGTTGTGATCTCACCATGGACCTGCGTGAACAATGTTTGCACAGCGTCAGTTCGGGGCCGCAGTGTCGCCCTATCTTTCCGGCTCCGGCGATGCCGCTGCAGGCGGCTCATGCCCCGCAGGCCGACATTGTGCTGGCGGCGTTCCCGTTGCGACACCGCTGCAAGGGCCGCGTCACCACGCTCGACCGTTTCGATGTCTGGCGCAGCGGTGCCCATGCCATTGCGCTTGTGGGCGATCAGGTGAAAGTCTCAACCACCAGCCAGCTCGCCGGACAGACCACGGGCCTATGCGCCCCGGGCCGCGCCAGCCTCAACCGCAAATCGCCTTGTACCGACCCATTGTTCCGGGTTCAGGGGCAACCCGGCGGCAGTGCCAGCGAGCAGGGCTGGATTTCCTTGATGCGCTCTTCCGTGCCTGGATGCGTGCTGAAGATGTTGCCGATCTTTGACCAGACAGCGCTCTTCTCGTTGCCAGCGGGGAGATCCTTGTGTTCGATTTTCAACACCTTCTCGAAGAAGCGGCGCAGACCCGTGGGGTCGATCCGGGCAGCCTCGAGTGTTCTCCTGGTATAGAGTCCGCCTGATGCTCGGCGGCGCGCGAATACTGCAGCAGCGCCGCCAGAACGCGGCATTCCTCGCCAAAGACACCGTTCCGGCCCGACATGACACTCATCAGAACCTGCATGCCAGTGAGGCGCACCAATTGCGTTTCAGGGTGGCGGTAATTCACGTGGCCGATTTCATGGGCCAGCACGCCAACAATTTCATCGGGCGTGTCGGCCTGCGTCAGAATTTCGCGGGTGAAAATGATTTTGCCGCCCGGTGCCGCAAAGGCATTGAGCACGGGAATGTTGTAGACCTCGAAGGACAGGGGCGGCATATCGGGGTTGCCATTTGCGAGGGCGGCAACCATAACCGGTTGGCAGCGTCACCAGCAGGCGTGTGGCACTGCTGTGCGCCGCCCGTGATGCTGTTTACCACCTGGTCGCCCACGCGGTTGCGCCATTCGTCCGGCAGCATGTAGGCGATCTTGTCTGGCAGGAACGAGACAAAGGCCATGTAAAGTGCGATGCAGGCAGCAAGCCCGCCGTGGATAAAACGGCAACCTGGCGCAGGTGAAGCCATGAATAGCCGCCCCGCAAGGCGGGATGGCGGAACACCAGATCATGGATGAATTCCGCATCGCGCAAAACCAGCCGCGCACCGGGAACTGCTTGGTTGGAGAGGCGGAAAGGCTGGCCCAGGGCCAGGAGGATCAACCGGGTGAAGATTGGAGATGGGCCAGCGCGTTTCCGGTACGTGTTCGCCGCTGAACAGCAAGGTATCGGCGGTGGCCGTCACGCTCACGGCCAGGTCCCGCGCATGTTCGCCATCAAAATAGGTGCCTTCGACGGACATCACAGTCCTCCGACATCGTCATCGGCAGTCCTCGCCTCGCCTGAGGAGCGGGGTCTGCGATTGCCGGATGCAGTCCACGTCGATCAGGCGCAAACTGAGCCTGTCCACGACAAACCGCACGGTGCGCTGGTTGATATAGGGCCAGCCAATGCCCAAGGTAAGAACGAGGATGAGGATATTTCCAACTGCGAGCCCGATCACGCTTCCCGCCGTGGCATCAAGATGAAACTGCGCGCCGTCGAAACGCGAATAATTCGCAAATGTGCGGATCTCCTTGGCAATGTAGATCGACCACAGCGCCGGGATGAACAGCATGGTGAGCAACAGGAAGATGGCGAAGCCGCCGCCGACGAGCCAGACGAATTTGTTATCCTCGCTCCAACCGGCAGTTCCCCCTTGGCTGGGCAGGAAAGCGCCAGCACCCATGATGAGTGCCACAATGCCGACAAGGCTCAGCACCCAGCAGATGGCATAGGTCGGATAGAGCGGCCCGGCCCGGCCCTTGAACTTGAAGGCGGCATCGCCAAAGCGCATGTCGTTGATGATCTGCTCCTGCAGCACCGTATTCATGACGGGCGTGGCCCAGCCGAAGGACATGGAACGCGCAATCTGCGAGCCGAAATAGAGCAGGGAATAGGTCATGGCCGACCCCACCAGATCGCCCCTGATGCCGCGCCAGTTGGTGCGGGAGAGCTGGTATTTGCGGGCCCGGTAAACTGCAAAACCCCACATCACGTAAACAATGAGGAAGAAAAGCATCTGAATCATGAAAACAGCCGGATGGTCGGAACCGTATGCCAGCGAGAGCATTCCGACGAGCAGGAGGTAGGGCAGAATGAAAACGCCAAAAACAACGAGTGCGCCCAGAAACAGCTCCTTGCCTGTGCCGGTGTATTCCAGCGGTTCGCCGTTGATGTGCACGCAGCTCCAGATGTGGCGGCGAACATTGGTTTTGGCCCAGAACCGGTAGATTGTGAGGGTAACGAGTGTCAGCAGGAAGTTGACAATTGTCAGCTTCAACAGGCCCTTGCGGGGCACATAGCTGAAGCGCAGCGCTTCCGGTGGCGACTGGATGGCTTGACCGTCCTGCATCGAATGATTCCCTGAAGCCCCTCTCGCGCACAGCATGCGCAGCACCCGTGCAGGGTGCAATGTGTCTTTCCCGCAACAGTTAGCCAATTTGTAATGTTGCCTTGGTTAATCACAAATCCAAGCCACGAACCGCCGCAATTGAACTCTACAGTTCTGGCCAATGCGCCTGTTTCCCTTCCATTTTCTGCGTGTAATTGTCACTTGCCTCGCTTTTTGCGGCTTGGCCGGCCTGGCATCGGCACAGGAAAATCAGGGCTTCGACGGCCAGTCAAACATGCGCGGCCCGGATGCACCGCCGCCCGGAAGTGACGAAGGCGGCTTCTTTTTCAGATATTTGCCAGCAGCCCCCGATCTGAAGCTGCCGAAAATCCGCATCACCCCGTTCTGGACCGACGACCTGAAGAAGGCGAAACGAGCCTACAACGACGGCAACTATCCGCGCGCCCTGCGCCTCTTCCGCCGCGAATCGGAAGATGGCAACGCTGTGGCGGATTGGTATCTCGGCCACATGTACCGCCTGGGCCGCGGCGTGCCCGAGGATGATGCCATCGCCTATTCCTATTACCAGCGCGTGGCGGAAAACTATGATCCCGACGAGCAGGATTACAAGCGCCTGCAAATCATGGTGGACAGCCAGATTTGGATGGCAAGCTACCTGCGCACCGGCATCCCCGGGGCGGGGGTGGATGCCGATCCGCAACAGGCGGCCCGAACCTATTTGCGGCTGGCGTCCACATATGGCCATCCGGAAGCGATGTTTGCCCTGGGTGTGATGAACATCAAGGGCGAGGGCGTGAAGCAGAACCCGCAGCAGGGCCTGAAATGGCTGACGGCAGCGGCCCGCAAGCGCCATGCCGGGGCCGAGGCCTATTTGGGCGACCTGTACTGGAAGGGCGGCATCGTCAAGCAAGACCATATCCGCGCCCTGATGTGGTATACGCTCGCCTCTGAAACGGCCAACCGGGTGGACGACAGCGACATCCTCAGCCGCTATGCCCGCATGCGCGACGGCATGGAAGACGACGAGCGGCTTGAGGCCGAAGCCCGGGCCCGCGTCTGGTCTGACCAATATCCGGCCAGTGTTCAGAACTAAGTCCAAAACTAAACGTGCCGCCCTTGCGGCAGACCGCGCCTTGCCGCATTGAGTGTCCATGGAATTTGATCCACCCGTGACGCCAGAGGCACCCGCCCACCGCCCATCCTTTGCGGCGCGGCTGCGCACCTCTTTCTTCACGGGCGTTGTCATCATCGCGCCCGCCGCCATCACGGTCTGGGCCACGCTGTGGTTCATTTCCCTTTTCGACAACTTCGTGAAGCCGCTCATTCCGGATGCCTACAACCCGGACCACTATCTGCCGTTCAAAGTGCCGGGCACGGGGTTGGCTTGCCTTGATCGAATCACGCTGGGGTGGGAGCACTGGGCGCAACCTGGTGGGCCGCACGCTGCTGGGCTGGTGGGACGGCCTCATTCACTGCACGCCGGTGGTGCGCTCCATCTACAAAAGCTCGAAGCAGATTTCCGAGAACCTGTTCTCAGACAAGGGCACATCCTTCCGCAGCGTCTGCCTGGGTGGCTGGCCGCGGCCCGGCATCTGGACCATTGGCTTCATTTCTCGCGAAGTGGATGGCGCCGCGATTGGACTTGGCGCGGGCCGCACCATGTATGCCGTTTATGTCTCGACCACGCCCAACCCCACGGCGGTTATGTGGTCTTCGCCGACAGGGATCAGTTGCGCATGCTCGACATGCCGGTGGAGGACGGCCTGAAGCTGGTCATCTCCATGGGGCTCGTATTCCCGGATGCGCAGAAAGCGGCCAGCGGCATTACCCCGAAGTCAAAAGCCTGACGGCTTCATCGCGCTCGAAAAAGATAGAGCAGGTGGCAAGGCGGCCCCCCGCTTTGACGTGAGCCGCGGGTCGCGCGAAAGAATGAGCGTGGTATCATCCTCGCGCCGCCGCCAGCAATGGGGCGTGCACGGAGAGATCAGCTACGCGGAATTCGGCAAGGGGCCCGATTGCTGCGTGCCCAGAAATTCGCCCGCCCCCCGAAGCCGCATCTTCCTCGGCATGCGGAAGCCATCCTCCGTCTCACGCATGATGGAAAGCCGGGCCCTGGCTGTTTCGCCCAGCGGTTCTTGATACAGCAGCACGCAGCTGGACTTGGCTTCGCCACGGCCCACGCGGCCCCGCAACTGATGCAGCTGTGACAGGCCAAAGCGCTCGGCATTCTCGATCACCATGATTGCCGCTTTCGGCACATCGACGCCCACTTCAATCACCGTGGTGGACACGAGCACCGCAAGTTCACCCGCCTTGAAGCGGGCCATGACTGCGTCCTTTTCAGTTCCCCGCATCTTGCCATGGACAAGCCCCACCTTGCCGGGGAAGGCGGATTGCAGGGCCGCAAAGCGCTCCTCCGCGGCCGCCAGGTCCACCACTTCGCTTTCGGCCACAAGCGGGCACACCCAATAGGCCCTGACACCCTGTGCCATGCTGCGAGCAAGGCCCTGCACCACGTCATCAAGCCGCGGCAGCGGCAACACCCGCGTGTCGATGGGCTTGCGGCCCGGCGGCTTCTCCGTGAGGCGCGAGACATCCATGTCGCCATAGACCGTCAGGGCGAGGGTGCGCGGAATGGGGGTTGCTGTCATGACCAGAAGGTCAGGTGCTTCCTTTGCCTTGGCCTGCAGGGCCAGGCGTTGATGCACGCCAAACCGGTGCTGTTCGTCGATCACCACAAGGCCTAGGTCGCGGAAGGACACATCCTCCTGGAACAGCGCATGTGTGCCGACAAGTATGTCGATCCCGCCCCGCGCCAGTGCTGCCAGCATGTCCTGCCGCGCCTGACCCTTGTCGCGTCCTGTGAGCAGGGCAAGACGCAGGCCTGCCTTTTCCGCAAGCGGTGAGAGCGTGGCAAAATGCTGCCGGGCCAGAATGTCGGTGGGGGCCATCAGCGCGCCTTGGGCGCCCGCTTCAACGGCTGTGGCGAGGGTGAGCAGCGCAACAACGGTTTTGCCCGCACCCACATCGCCCTGCAGCAGGCGGATCATGCGTTCGGGCCGCGTCATGTCTGGCAGGATCTCCGCCATGGCCTGTTGCTGTGAGCCTGTCAGGTGATAGGGCAGGGCGGCAATGATCCGCGCCCGGATGTCGCCCGTGCCTTGCAACATGCGGCCCGAGGCGCGCTTGAGGCTCTGCCGCACCATCATCAACGCCAACTGGTTGGCCAGCAACTCGTCATAGGCGAGGCGCTGCCGCTCCGGCGTTTCGAGCCCCACGGCGGCAGGATTTTCCGGGGCGTGCAGAGCCCGCAGGGCAGGCGCAAAGGCCGGCCAGCCCTGCTGGGTGAGCCAGGCGCTGTCCTGCCATTCCGGCAGGTCCGGCAGTCGGTCCAGTGCGGCATGAATGGCTTTGGACAGGGTCTTGGACGGAAGCCCCGCCGTGAGCGGATAGACAGGTTCCAGAAGCGGGAACTTCGCAAAATCCTCGCGCGTCACCACATGGTCGGGGTGCGGCATCTGTGCCTCTTCGCGGAACCACTCAATGGCCCCTGAGACAACGCGCACCTCGCCCTCTGGCAGGAGCCGCTTGAGGTGATCCGGAAAGGCATTGAAGAAGACGAGCGTCATCTGCCCCGTGCCGTCATGCACCAGCACCCGGTAGGGAATATTGCCGCGGCCCCGCGGCGGCGGCTTGTGGGCCCCAACCGTCACCTCAACCGTTACTATGCCTTGTTCTGGCACTTGGTTGATCTTGCACATGAAACGCCGGTCAATGATGCCGGACGGCAGATGCAGCACAAGATCAATGAGGCGCACGCCAGCCGCGCGCCCGAGAAGGCGGGCAAAGAGCTTTTCAACCTTGTCACCCACGCCCTTGAGGCTGGTGGCCGAGGCAAAAAGGGAGTTGAGACGTTCGGGCCGCATGGCACGCTTGTCACCCGGAACCGCTTGCAGCGCAAGCGCTCTCCCCCTATGGCACTGCCCATCATGACAGGCACAGACAGTCTGGAAACCCGGCGCAAACGGCTTTTGTGGCGGGCCACCCGGCGTGGCATCAAGGAAATGGATATCATCGTCGGCGGATATGCCGAGGCGCATCTCGCTGCCATGACGGCCGCCGAGATGGATGCCTTTGAGCAGGTGCTGGACATTCCGGACCAGGAGCTTCTGGCCTACGCCACCAACCAACAAAAGATACCTGAGACGCAGGCCACGCCCATGCTGCTGGCCGTGCTCGCCTTCCGGCCGGTGCTGTCATGACGGCTGTGGCCTCCATCACCAGCCGCTGGACTGTATCCGGCCGGCTGCTCGCGTCGGCCCTGCCGGGCGGCATGGACGCGCTTGTGCTGCCGGATCTGGTGAAGGCAGCGGGGACACGCGGTTTCATTCATGTTTGCGTTGATGACCAGCAATTGGCGGCGCTGGCGGAGCAACTCGCTTTCTTTGCGCCCGACATGGCCGTGCTGCGTTTTCCCGCCTGGGATTGCCTGCCCTATGACCGCGTCTCGCCCTCGGCGGATATCGTGGCGGAACGGCTGGCCACGCTTGCGGCGCTTGCCCGCCCGCAGCAGACGCCGCGCCTGGTGTTGACCACCGTGAATGCGCTTCTGATGCGCACGGTGGCAGCAGAGACGGTGAGCAAATCGGCCTGGAGTGCCGCGCCCGGCAACCGGGTGAACAGTAACGAGCTGCTGCAGTTCCTGGCCGACAACGGCTATTCCCGCACCGGCACGGTGGTGGACCCCGGTGACTTCGCCGTGCGCGGCGGATTGATCGACATTTTCCCGCCGGGCCAGCGCGCGCCAGTGCGCCTCGATTTCTTTGGCGATACACTGGAGAGTATCCGCAGCTTCGACCCGGAAACCCAGCGCACCACCGATCAGTTGAAGCGCCTGACCATCAATCCTGCCAACGAGGTGCTGCTCAACCAAAGCTCCATCGCCCAGTTCCGCAAGTCCTATGCGGAAGCTTTTGGCGGGATGGATACAGCGGATCCACTCTATGAGAGTGTGACCGCCGCACGCCGCTATCAGGGCATGGAGCACTGGATGCCGCTGTTCCACGCCGGCCTGTCGCGCCTGACGGATTTTCTGCCCGAGGCCGTGATTGGCATTGCCCACACGGCGCAGGAGGCTTTCGCCGCCCGCCACGAGCAGATTGAAGAATACTACGATGCCCGCAAGGACGCCCTCAACAAGCAGAACTTCGGCGCGGCACCCTACAAGCCGCTGAAGCCGGACCGCCTGTTTGTGATGTCCGATGAGTTGCAGCAGCTTCTGGCTGACCGCAGCGTGGTGGAGTTCACACCCTTCGAGCGGCCTGAGTCGAATGCCGTGTCTTTCGGTGGACGGCGGGGACGCAGTTTTGCCGCCGAGCGGGCCGAAGCGGGCAGCAATGTCTATGAAGCGCTGAAGCAGCATGTGCTGGCCTTGCAAGGGCAGGGCCGCAAGATGGTGATTGCCGCCTGGTCTGAAGGCTCCGCCGAACGCATGGCCACCATTCTGCGCGACCATGACCTGCCGGCCATCGCCGATGCAAAAAGCTGGAGTGAGGTTGAGGGCCGCGCCGCGTCGCTGCTCAATCTCGTGGTGTTGCCGCTGGAGGAGGGCTTCGAAACCGCACAACTCGCGGTCATCGCTGAGCAGGATGTGCTGGGCGACCGCATGGTGCGCCGCGCCCGCAAGGCCCGCAAGGCGGCAGACGTCATTTCGGAACTCTCGTCACTGTCTCCCGGCGACTACATGGTTCATGTGGACCACGGCATAGGTCGTTTTGAAGGTTTGAAAACCATCGACGTGCAGGGCGCCCCCCATGATTGCCTGTTGCTGATCTATGCCAACAACGACCGGCTGTTCATACCCGTCGAAAACATAGACCTCCTGTCCCGCTATGGCAGCGAAACGGACGGCGTGCAGCTGGACAGGCTGGGCGGCGGCGCCTGGCAGGCCAAGAAGGCTAGACTCAAGGAACGCATCCGCGAGATCGCCAATGACCTGATCAAGACCGCTGCGGCCCGCGAACTGAAACCCGGCGATGTTCTGAGCCCGCCCGCAGGTGCCTTCGATGAGTTCTGCGCCCGCTTCCCCTATGAGGAGACGGACGACCAACTCTCCTCGATCGAGGCCGTGCTCGATGACCTGCAAAAGGGCCGCCCGATGGACCGGCTCATCTGCGGCGATGTGGGCTTTGGCAAGACTGAAGTGGCGCTGCGGGCCGCCTTCATTGCCGCCTATGCGGGCAAGCAGGTGGCCGTGGTGGTGCCGACGACGCTGCTGTCGCGCCAGCATTTCCGCACCTTCTCCGAGCGCTTCAAGAACCTGCCGCTGCGCCTGGCCCAAGCTTCGCGCCTTGTGGGTCGCAAGGAAGTGGAGGAGACCAAGAAGGGCATTGCCGATGGCAGCATCGACATTGTTGTGGGCACCCACGCGCTGCTGACGGACTCCGTGAAGTTCCGCGATTTGGGCCTGTTGATCATCGACGAAGAGCAGCACTTCGGCGTGAAACACAAGGAGCGCCTCAAGGAACTGAAGGCCAATGTCCATGTGCTGACACTCTCGGCCACGCCCATTCCCCGCACCTTGCAGCTGGCCCTTTCCGGCGTGCGCGATCTCTCGATGATTGCCACGCCGCCGGTGGACCGCCTGGCCGTGCGCACCTACATCGCGCCCTTTGATCCCGTCATCATACGCGAACACCTGCTGCGCGAACACTTCCGTGGCGGCCAGAGTTTCTATGTTGTGCCGCGTATCTCCGATCTCGATGAAATCGCCGCTTTCCTGCGGGAGAGCGTGCCGGAGGTGAAGTTCCGCACCGCCCATGGCCGCATGGCACCCACTGGAGTTGGAAGACATCATGACCGGCTTCTACGACCGGGCCTTTGACGTTCTGCTCTCCACAACCATCGTTGAATCGGGCCTCGACATCCCGACGGCCAATACGCTGATTGTGCATCGCTCCGACATGTTCGGCCTGGCGCAGCTCTATCAGATTCGTGGCCGCGTGGGCCGCTCCAAGACGCGCGCCTATGCCCTGCTGACCACGCCTGCCAACCGGGCGCTGACCGCCACCGCCGAGCGCCGCCTGAAGGTGTTGCAGTCGCTCGACACGTTGGGGGCCGGCTTCTCGCTGGCAAGCCACGATCTCGATATTCGTGGGGCCGGCAACATGCTGGGCGAGGAGCAATCCGGCAACATCAAGGAAGTGGGCTTTGAACTCTATCAGGCCATGTTGAAGAGGCCGTGGCCCAGATGCGCAGCGACAGCACGTTGGCGGCAGATGACAGCCAGTGGTCACCGCAGATCAACATTGGCACATCGGTGCTGATCCCCGAGGACTATGTATCAGACCTGCAGGTGCGCCTGGGGCTTTACCGCCGTCTCGCCGATTTTGCGGAACAGAACGATCTGGATGCCTTCGCCGCCGAACTGCATGACCGGTTCGGCAAGCTGCCGGATGACGTGCAGCACCTTCTGCAGATCGTGTCGATCAAGCTGCTGTGCCGTAAGGCCAATGTGCAAAGCGTGGATGCGGGTGCCAAGGGCGCGTCGATCACGCTGCGCAATGGCGTGTTCCCCAACCCGCCGAAACTGGTGGAATGGATTTCAGGTCAGGGCACGCTGGCCAAGCTGCGCCCCGACATGAAGCTGGTGGTGATCCGCGATTGGGCCACGCCTGCCGCCCGCCTGAAGGGCACGCGGCAATTGATGCAAACGCTGGTGAAGCTGGCCGGTTAAGCCGCCGCCACTTCCTGCGCCACCTTGGCGATGGCCCGCGCCAGATGCTCCGCAGGCTGGGCCCCGACCACGGCATATTTGTTTGCGAGGATGAAGGTGGGCACACCCGTGACGCCTGCGGCTTGCGCCTGGGCGACTTCGGCTGTCACCTCGTCCACATCCTTGCCTTCCGCCAGCAGGGCCACGACATCATCGCCATTGATGCCGTTGATGATGGCAATGGTTTTCAGGACCTCGGGGTCGCTGACATCCTGCCCAAAGTGCCAGTAGGCCATGAACAGCGCCTCAGCCACGCCCGGCTGCTGCCCGGCCTGTTGCGCCCAGCGCAGCAGGCGGTGGGCATTAAGCGTGTTAGGCGTGCGGGTGATCTTGCCAAACTCGTAGGGCACGCCATCTTCCTTGCCAGCGGCGATCAGCGGATCGTGGATGGTCTTGAGGCGCTCCTCGCCGAACTTAGCCACCATATAGGCGTGGCGGTCCAGACCCTCCGGCGGGATCGTGGGGTCGAGGAAGAAGGGCCGGAAAACAACTTCGGCCTTCACCTGAGGCAACATGGCCAAGGCCTTGTCCAATCTGCGTTTTCCCAGAAAACACCAGGGGCAGATGACATCCGAGACGACGTCGATTTTGAGGGGGCCAGCCATCAGTTG
>JAXMCS010000036.1:0-21759 GCA_046349175.1 Hyphomicrobiales bacterium
CCATCATGGGCCATGTCGACCACGGCAAGACGTCGCTGCTCGATGCCATCCGCAAGACCAATGTTGTGTCTGGCGAAGCCGGCGGCATCACCCAGCACATCGGTGCCTACCAGGTGAACACGCCCAAGGGCCTCATCACCTTCATCGATACGCCGGGCCACGAGGCTTTCACCTCCATGCGCGCCCGTGGCGCCAAGGCCACCGACATTGCCATTCTGGTGGTTGCGGCTGATGACGGCGTGATGCCGCAGACGGTTGAATCCATCAACCACGCCAAGGCGGCGGAGGTTCCCATCATCGTTGCCATCAACAAGATGGACAAGCCCAACGTCAACCCGACGCGGGTGCGCACTGACCTTCTGCAGCACGACATCGTTGTGGAAAGCATGGGTGGTGACGTGCTGGACGTCGAGGTTTCGGCGCTCAAGGGCACCAACCTGGACCGCCTGCTGGAAACCATTCTGTTGCAGGCCGAAGTGCTGGACCTCAAGTCCAACCCTGACCGTGAGGCCGGTGGCCTTGTGGTGGAAGCCCAGCTTGACAAGGGCCGTGGCCCGGTCGCCACGGTTCTCGTGCAGCGTGGCACGCTCAAGCATGGCGACATCTTTGTTGCCGGTTCCGCCTGGGGCCGTGTGCGTGCGCTGGTCAACGACAAGGGCGAGCAGGTGAAAGCCGCCGGCCCGTCGGTGCCGGTTGAAGTGCTGGGCCTCAATTCCGCGCCAGAAGCGGGCGACCGTTTCGACGTTGTGCCGACAGAAGCCCGTGCGCGCGAAATCACCGATTACCGTGAACGTGAGCGCCGCAACAAGCGCGGTGCTTCCACGGCGCGTGCCTCGCTTGAACAGATGATGACGCAGATCAACCAGTCGGGCCGCAAGGAGTTCCCGATCCTGGTCAAGGCTGACGTGCAGGGTTCTGCCGAAGCGATCGTTCAGGCACTGGAAAAGATCGGCAATGACGAAATCCGCTCGCGCGTGGTTCACTATGCGGTGGGTGGCATTTCGGAAAGCGACATTTCGCTGGCGGCGGCTTCGGGCGCTGTTGTGCTGGGCTTCAACGTGCGTGCCAACGGGCAGGCCCGTGATGCGGCCCAGCAGCAGGGCATCGAAATCCGCTACTACAACATCATCTATGACCTGGTGGATGACATCAAGGCGGCGATGAGCGGCAAGCTGGCACCGGAACTGCGCGAAACCTTCATCGGCAATGCGCGCATCCTGGAGGTGTTCAACATCACCAAGGTCGGCAAGGTGGCGGGCTGCCTGGTTACCGAGGGCCGCGTGGAACGCGGTGCCAAGGTGCGCCTCATCCGCGACAACGTGGTCATTCACGAAGGCACGCTTTCGACACTCAAGCGCTTCAAGGACGAAGTGCGTGAAGTTGCGTCGGGCCAGGAATGCGGCATGGCCTTCGAGAACTACCAGGACATGCGGCAGAACGACGTGATCGAATGCTTCCGTGTCGAAAAGGTCGCCCGCACGCTGGAGTAATTGCTCCTGGTGTCCGGCCGCAATGCCGGCCTCTGCGGGTGCGGCTGGCGCGGACGGTGGACGGCGAAGGACATTGGCTCTATGTCCAAGGCATGAAGATGATGCCTGCCACGATCATTCCACCAGCTTGCGCGACAAGGCGGCCTGGCCATGTCCTCTAGCGCACCATCCCAGCGCATGCTGCGCGCCGGAGAATTGATCCGCCATGCGCTGGCGGAGGTGTTCATGCGCGGCGAAACCGGTGACCCCGAGCTGGAGAAGCTGGGCGTCAGCGTGGTCGAGGTGCAGATGTCGCCTGACCTCAAGATTGCCACAGCCTTCGTCCGGCCTCTGGTGGCCGGCCAGGAGCAGAAACTGCTTCATGCCTGCACCCGCAATCAGAAATACATGCGCGGGCTGATTGCACCCAAGATCGACATGAAGTTCATGCCGCAGCTGCGGTTCAGGGTTGATACCTCGCTGGACTATGCCAGCAAGATCGACACGCTGCTGCGCAGCCCTGCGGTGGCCCGTGACCTCAAACACGGCAATCAGGACGATGGGGAGGCATGATGCGCGTTGCTCTGGCTGTTGCCCTAAGTGCCGCCCTGCCATTGCCTGCCCTGGCGGATGAGATTGTGTTTGACCGCATGGAGGCCTTTTATGTGGAGCAGGCGACGGGCAAGCTGTCTGCCAACATCATGCCACCTGCCAAGACGATCGATTTCTGGAACACCATGATCGGCGAAGGCGGGGCAACCGGTGGCGGTGGCAGTGACGTTCTGCTGGTGGCCCATTTCACGGCCAAAGAGGCGAGCGGCAAGACGCCAGCCGTCAGCATCACGGTCAAGAACAAGGTACAGCAGTGCCACGCTTGTTGAGCGCAAGAACATTCACGTGTTCTACGACCTTGCAGAAGGAAGTGGTGCCGCCAGCTTTGCCAAAGCGGTCTTCGTGGAGGACGTCGCCTGTACGCCGCTGCGGATTGCCGTGAAGGTGGGCAGTGCAAAGGGGGCCGCGGAAAAGCTTCTGGAGCTGCCGTTTGCCTGCGGGGAGTAGGTGACGGGAAAGCGCGCAAGGCGGAATCTCCATGGCTGGCTGGTGCTGGACAAGCCGCTTGGCATGTCGTCCACCCAGGCGTTGGGGCGGGTGCGCTGGCTGCTGGGGGCCGAAAAGGCGGGCCATGGCGGCACGCTGGACCCCCTGGCCAGTGGCGTTCTGCCCCTGGCCTTCGGCGAGGCCACCAAAACCGTGTCCTTCGCCATGGATGGCCGCAAGACCTACCGTTTCACGGTGCAATGGGGTGCGGAAACCAGTACCGATGATCTCGAAGGTGAAATTGTGCAACGCAGCAATTCATTGCCTGCGCTGGGTGATCTCCAGAATTGCCTGCCGCAGTTCCATGGTGCAGTGCAGCAAATTCCGCCAAGTTATTCTGCGATAAAGATTTCTGGGCAAAGAGCCTATGCCCTTGCCCGGCAGGGTGACAGCCCGGAAATGACAGCGCGAACTGTTCATATCGAGTCGCTACATATTGAATCTCACGACCCGGCAGGGCAGACGACGTTTATTGTGCAGTGCAGCAAAGGCACCTATGTGCGGGCCATCGCCAGGGACCTGGGACGTGCGCTGGGCTGCCTTGGCCATGTGGTGCTGCTGCGCCGGCTGGCGGTTGGGCCGTTTTCGGAGGCAGACGCGATTTCGCTGGAAAAGCTTGAGGAATTGAGCCATAGACCCGGCAGCGAAAACAGCCTCGCTGGCCTCCTTCGCCCCATTGAGACCGTGCTGGACGGCATCCCGGCACTGGCCGTGATGGAACCGGAAGCCAGGCGTCTCAAACAAGGCCAACAGGTTTTGTTGCGCGGGAACGGTGTTCCTGCGGCGGCGGAGGCGGTTTTGGTGACCCATGAAGGCACGCCGCTTGGCCTGTTTTCCGTTTCAGACGGGGTTCTCAAAGCCATCCGACTTTTCAACCTTTAGCTCCATTGGAGATGCACGATGACGATTACCGCCGAGCGCAAGAGCGCGCTCATCAAGGACAATGCAACCAAGGCCAATGACACGGGCTCGCCCGAAGTGCAGGTGGCCATTCTGACTGAGCGCATCAACTCGCTCACGGAACACTTCAAGACCCACAAGAAGGACAACCATTCCCGCCGCGGGCTGCTCAAGCTCGTGTCGCAGCGCCGTGGCCTGCTCGACTATCTGAAGAAGAAGGACGAGGGCCGCTATCAGGCGCTGATCAAGAAGCTGGATATCCGCCGCTGATACGGCACGTGTCGCACCGTGGTGCACCCCACCATGGCGCGGCGCACGAAAGGCCGCCGCCCCGTTCAGACGCGGGGCGCGCGGAGTGTGCGGCCGGCAGGGGCCATAACGGCTTCTGCGCAGGCCATGCCAGGGCCAAGGCCCGGCTGGCCGGCACGACGCGTCACCAGCGTTTGCGTTGACTAACATTTTGAGCGGGCGGACCACCGAAGCGCCGCCCGCGTCCCCCGACACGGAAAAGGCAATGGGGCCAATTCCGAATGGTCCAAAAGGGGATGCCGTCCAGAAGATCGGTGTGCACAGTGGCGGCGAAGGACAGCAAGGAAAATACACATGTTCAACATTGATGTTGAAGAACTGGAATGGGCGGGCAAGCCGCTGCGCATGGAAACCGGGCGTGTTGCCCGCCAGGCCGATGGTGCCGTCATCGTTTCGCATGGCGAAACCACGGTGCTTGCAACTGCCGTTGCCGCCCGGGCCGAAAAGCCGGGCATTGATTTCTTCCCGCTCACCGTCAACTACCAGGAAAAGACCTATGCCGCGGGCAAGATTCCCGGCGGCTATTTCAAGCGCGAAGGCCGGCCCACGGAACGCGAAACGCTGATTTCGCGCCTGATCGACCGTCCGATCCGCCCGCTGTTCCCCGATGGGTTCCGCATCGAAACCCAGGTCATCGCGACCGTTCTCTCCTACGACCTTGAGAACGACACGGACATCGCAGCGCTCGTTGCTTCTTCAGCCGCGCTCACCCTGTCGGGCATTCCCTTCATGGGTCCGGTTGGTGCCGCACGTGTTGGCATGGTGGATGGCGAGCTGGTGCTCAACCCCACCATTGAACAGCAGAAGGTATCCACCCTCGACCTCGTTGTTGCGGGCACGCAGGACGCGGTGCTGATGGTGGAATCGGAAGCCAAGGAACTGTCGGAAGAGAAGATGCTGGAAGCGGTGATGTTTGGTCACCGTGGCTTCCAGCCGGTGATTGACGCCATCATCCGTCTGGCCGAGCGCTCCTCGCGTGAGCCCAGGGACTTCACGCCGCCCGACCGTTCAGCCGTCTATGCAGCAGTGAAGAAGCAGGCCGAGGCGGACCTCCGCAAGGCCTATGCCATTGCCAAGAAGGAGGACCGGCAGAACGCCGTTGCCGCTGCCAAGGATGCGGTGAAGGCGGCACTCGTCAACAAGGACGATGCCAATGCCCCGTCCGAACAGGCGGTGGGCGAGCAGTTCAAGCAGCTTGAAGCCGACATCGTGCGCAACAACATCCTCGACACCGGCAAGCGTATTGACGGCCGCGACACCAAGACGGTGCGCAACATCGTGGCGGAAGCCTCGGTGCTGCCGCGCACCCACGGTTCGGCGCTGTTCACGCGCGGCGAAACCCAGGCGCTGGTGGTCACCACACTGGGCACGGGTGAAGATGAACAGTACATCGACACGCTGGACGGCCTGACCAAGGGCAAGTTCATGCTGCACTACAACTTCCCGCCCTTCTCGGTGGGTGAGGTGGGCCGCATGGGTGCCACGGGCCGCCGTGAAATCGGCCATGGCAAGCTGGCCTGGCGCGCCATCAACCCGCTGCTGCCGAAGCCGGAAGATTTCCCCTACACCATTCGCGTGGTGTCGGAGATCACCGAATCCAACGGTTCGTCCTCCATGGCCACGGTGTGCGGCTCGTCGCTGTCACTGATGGATGCAGGCGTGCCGATGAAGGCGCCCTGCGCCGGCATCGCCATGGGCCTCATCAAGGAAGGTGACCGTTTCGCCGTGCTGTCCGACATTCTGGGTGATGAAGACCACCTGGGCGACATGGACTTCAAGGTGGCTGGCACATCGGAAGGTGTGACCTCGCTGCAGATGGACATCAAGATCACCGGTATCACCGAAGAGATCATGCGGGTGGCCCTGTTCCAGGCCAAGGAAGGCCGCATGCACATTCTCGGCAAGATGGCCGAAGCGCTGGAGAAGGCGCGCCCCGGTTTGGGCGAGCACGCTCCGCGCATCGAGCAGATCAAGATCCCCACCGACAAGATCCGCGAAGTGATCGGCACCGGTGGCAAGGTCATCCGCGAGATCGTGGAAAAGACCGGAGCCAAGATCGACATCCAGGACGATGGCACCATCAAGGTGGCCTCGTCGTCGGGTGCTGCCATCACCGCTGCACTGAAGTGGATCAAGTCCATCGTCTCGGAACCCGAGGTGGGCGAAATCTATGAAGGCAAGGTTGTCAAGATCATGGAATTCGGTGCCTTCGTGAACTTCTTGGCGCGCGCGACGGTTTGGTGCACGTGTCTGAACTGGCACCTCAGCGCGTACAGAAGGTGAGCGACGTCGTCAGCGAAGGCCAGATGGTCAAGGTCAAGTTCCTAGGGATGGACAATCGCGGCAAAATCCGTTTCGAGAAGGTCGTTGACCAGGCGACGGGTGAAGACCTGTCGAAAAAGCAGGGCGATGCTTTGAAGGCTCTGACGAGAAGACGGGCGAGTAGGCCCTTTCACCTTTGATCGATTTCGCCGCGGGTTCCGAAAGGAGCCCGCGGTTTTTTGCGTGCTGTTTCAAAGCGCCCTTCACCACGTCAATGCGCAAAATGATTGCGCCGCGGCAGGTTGTTAGCTGCGCAGGGCTTCCCGGTCTCAACCCGGTCTGCCGGAAAGGACTCAGACAATCGCCTTCCGCCGCACATAACCAGCAATCCCGGAAAATTCCGGCCACCAAAACGATCCGTCGTCTGGACATGACGTCATTTCGGTGGCTAACTTGCCACCAAGCGCGGAAAAACACGCGCCAGAGAGGGGATATAAATGTCAACGGTAAATCCAGTAGATGAAATTCTGCCCGCGCCAAAGCTTGCGGCGTTGGGGATTCAACATGTTTTGGTAATGTATGCGGGTGCCGTTGCAGTGCCTCTGATCGTCGGGCGGGCCTTGAAGCTGCCGCCTGAAGATGTCGCGTTTCTGATCTCGGCTGATCTGTTCTGTTGCGGGCTTGTGACATTAATCCAGTCGATGGGGGCCACGAGTGGTTCGGCATCAAGCTGCCGGTGATGATGGGTGTCACCTTTGCTTCAGTTGCGCCGATGGTTGCCATGGCCGGTACCACTTCAGGGCCAGACGGCGCGCGCCTGATTTTTGGATCGATCATTGCTGCTGGCATATTCGGCATCCTTATTGCCCCTCTGGTCGGCCGCATGTTGCGCTTCTTTCCGCCCGTGGTGACTGGCTCCATCATCCTGGTGATCGGTGTCAGCCTAATGCGCATAGGCATCAACTGGATTTTCGGCAACCCCGTTGGACCAACGGCTCCAACCATCGTCAATCCGGATCACAAAGCATGGCTTGATGCGGTGACCGAGGCAGCCAAAGCTGCAGGTTCGACGATTCCCGCCCTTCCCGAAAAGCTTGCGCTTGCGCCATCCGCACCCAATCCGCTTTATGCGACGCCATCCAACATACTGCTTTCTGGCTTGGTGCTGCTTGCCATTCTTGCAGTCGCCAAGTTTGGCAAAGGCTTTGTCCAGAACATCGCTGTTCTGCTCGGCATTCTGTTCGGCGGGGTTCTGGCCGTGGTGATGGGCAAAATGAGCTTTGCCAAAGTGGCAGAGGCCGGCTGGTTCGGAGTTGTGACTCCCTTCCATTTTGGCATGCCAGTCTTCGACATGTTGCTGATCACTACCATGTGTCTTGTCATGATTGTCGTGATGATTGAATCGAGTGGCATGTTTTTGGCGCTTGGCGACATGACAGGTAAGCCTGTGAACCGCCAGGCTCTCACTGCAGGGTTGCGTACCGATGGACTGGGGACATTGATCGGCGGCATCTTCAACACGTTTCCTTACACCAGCTTCTCGCAAAATGTCGGTCTTGTGGGTGTCACAGGAGTGAAAAGCCGGTTTGTTTGTGTGGCGGGTGGAATCATCCTGATCATCATGAGTCTGATCCCCAAGCTTTCGGCTCTTGTTGAGGCGCTGCCAACTGCAGTGCTTGGCGGGGCTGGTCTGGTGATGTTCGGCATGGTGGCTGCGACTGGAATCCGCATCCTGTCGGAGGTCGACTTCAAGTCAGGCCGCAACAACCTGTTCATTGTTGCCGTATCGCTTGGACTCGGCATGATTCCTCTCATTGCCCCGAACTTCAAACAGTGGATGCCTGCAGGTATCCATCCGCTGATTGAATCAGGCATCTTGCTTGCATCGATTGCGGCGGTTGCACTCAATCTCTATTTCAACGGCATTGGCAATGATGAACTGGCTGGACAAGAGGTCAAGCGGGCAGCATTAGCTGGCGGCGACCATTGAAGAGGGAAGACTTGAACAAGAAGCAGGGCGATGCTGAAGGCTCTGACGAGAAGACGGGCGAGTAGGCCCTTTCACCTTTGATCGATTTCGCCGCGGGTTCCGAAAGGAGCCCGCGTTTCTAGTTTTTCAGCGATGCCTGAAACAGGAACACCTTTAGCCCCCCATGGTTCACGGGGCCGAATGGTTTTGCGAATGGCAGGCCGGTTGCTTTGGCGAGTGATGTGTCTGCTGTGATGAGGCCGACGCGCCAGCCCTTGAAGCGGGTCAAGAGCGTCTGGCCCAGTGCCGCATGGAGGTCGTGAAGCTTTTTCTTGTCACCGATGCGGGTTCCGTAGGGCGGATTGATGATGACAAGGCCGGGCGGGCCTTCAGGTGGGTAAAGGTCAGTGATGGCATGGTGGTGGAAGTGTGTGATGGTGGCAACACCGGCGCGCGCGGCATTGGATTTGGCACTCGCGAGTGCGCCAGCGTCACGGTCGCTGCCGTAGAATGTGAATGTGGGCGTTGTGGCGACCGATTTGTCGCGCAGTGCTTTCCATATCGCGGCATCAAAACTTTTCAGTTTTTCAAAAGCGAAACCGCGGCTGCGGCCGGGCATCAGGCCCATGGCCATTTCGGCGGCCTCGATGACAAATGTGCCGGAGCCACACATGGGATCAACGACGGGTTCTTTTCCCTTGTAGCCGCATTGTAGCAGAAACAGTGCCGCAAGGTTTTCACGCAAGGGGGCCTTGCCAGTTGATGTCTTGTGGCCGCGCTTGTGAAGGGGTTCGCCTGATGCATCCACACTGATGGTACAGAGGTTGTATTCGAAGCGCGCCTTGATGCAAAGCTCGGCGTCTTCCGAGATGGTGGCACCCCATTCTTCCTTGAGTGCGGTTTCGATGCGCTGTTTGGCAGCACCGGCATGATAGATCTTTGACTTTCTGCACGTGACTTCGACGCGTAACGGCACCTCGGGGCGCAGGAATTCCCCCCAAGGGAATTTGCGCGACAGCTTGTCGAGCTGGGCCAGATGCACAGTGTGAAATTCACCGATGCGGGCGAGAACATGAGAGGGGCCGCGCAGTTCAAGGTTTGCCCGCCAGACATCAGGCCATGTGCCGATGAAAGTGACACCACCGAGGACGGTTTTTGGGCTGGCGAAATTGTGATTGCGCGCTTCTGTGCAAACCGCTTCTTCGAGGCCTGGTGGCGCGACAAGGTAGATTTCGAAGGCGTCTTTCATCCAACCATTTCTCGATTATTCCGCCCCCGGCCTTAGCCGGGGTGTCGGAACACGGGGATATCGCGCCTTATCTTTTGTAACCTTCGAGCACGCTTTCGGTGATCTTCTGGTCGTCCTCCAGGGAGCGCACTGGCTTCAGGTTCTTCTTCTTCAGAATGGCGTGGTACTGCTTCACGGCTTCTTCCGGTGTGATGTCACGCTCGATCACCGGGCGGAACAGGGACAGAAGGTCAAGCGGGCTTTCAGCAAGCTTGATCTTGCGGCCGAACAGGGCCACGCGCGCGCCCGATTTCTCGCCCTGGTGCACAAGCTCAAGCGTGTCGCGGGTGGTGCCGCCGCCGCCGCCCAGAATGCCAACCACGAGTTCGCTGTCATAGCTTGCCAGGTCTTCCATGGCGCGCCTTCCATTGAACGGCATCTTGAGGAAGAGGGGCCGGTCAGCACGTGTCATGCCGGCGAGGCAGCGCAGAATGTTGTCGTTCACAAAGTCCGGCATCTTGGCCGGATCGAGGTTCTTCGGGGCATTCGGGTTGAACACTTCCAGGAAGTGGCGGAACTTCAGTTTTGACGCTTCGGCGCGGAAGGCGTTGTAGGCTTCAAGGTGGGCATAGTCGGCATCAAGATCGTTGTTGAAGGTCACCGAGTAAAGGCCAAGGTCGGCAAACTTCTTGCAGTGGGCCAGATTTGCCGTGCGGAAGGGGCGGGCGAATTCCTTGGCATAGGATGAACCGCGGGCGCGCCAGATGTCGGTTGCATCATTGGCGCGAATGGCTGGCGTCACATGGGATTTCCCGGAACACGCCCTTTGGCCGCCACCGCTTCCAGCGACGAGGCGGCGACCAGCATGATGTCCACCACACCCTGCTTCACGATGTCGATGATGGATTGGCGGAAGGTTTCAACCGTGTTGTAGGCCTTTGCTGGCGTCATGCAGGTCACGGGGCCCGGGCGATGACACACCGGCTGACATTTGATCCTTGGCATCAGCGATGATGAAATCAGACGGCCTGTACCTGCCGGTGGTGATCCGCTTCAGTTTCTGGTCGAGGGATTTCATGGGCGATGCCTTCTGTTGGAAGACTGTCCTTAGAACAAGCACAGGCCTGATGGTATCACTAAAATGCAACCCCGTTGCCCGGCCCGTCCTGCCGCGCCGCACACGCTGTACGCAATGGCCCCATGCGCTATAGAAGCAGCCATGCGTGACCTTGTGCTCATTCCTGCCCTCGGATGTTCCGGTGCCCTCTATGCCGGTTTGACCAAGGCCTTTGCGGACACATTGCGCCTTTGCGTGCATGTGCCGGTGCAGGACAGGTTTGAGGCAATGGTGACGGGTCTTCTGGCGCAGGCGCCGGAGCGTTTCATTGTGCTGGGCACATCCATGGGTGGGCGGCTGGCGCTGGAGACGGCCCTTGCCGCACCAGAGCGGGTGGAGGGCCCTGGGTGGTGATCGGGGCCGGGGCCGGTGCCGTGGCTGATCCGGCGGCAGGCCTGCGCCGGTCGGCTCGCATCCGTGGCGGTGAGAGGGACGCTGTCATGGCGGAGATGGCGGCCATCATTTCACATCTGCCGGGTCCCAATGGTCCAGCCACGCGTGAAGCTCTTCGGGTCATGGGCAAGGCCGTGGATGAGCACACGCTGGCCCGCTGCCGCACGCGCTGGCCCACCGGCACGACCGCTGGCCGCAGCTCTCGTCCATCGCCTGTTCGGTGCTGTGCCTGTGGGGCGCACATGACCAGTTCAGCCCGGCGGCCGACGGCATGCGCCTTGCCGCGGCCGTGCAGCATGGCCGCTATGGAGATTGGTGCCTGCGGGCACTTTCCGACGCTGGAATATCCAGACGCCAGCATCGCTGCGCTGGACCACTGGTTGCGCGACAGCCGCCTGCTGTAGCCGCTGCTACTTCAGCGTCACCAGATAATCGGCAATGGCGGGACGTCAGCCTCCGGCAGCTTGGACAGGTTGGTCTGCACGGCACCCATGCCGCCTGACGACAGCTTGTCGTAGCCCAGAAGCTCGCCATTCTGCAGGGCTGTGGGCGTCAGGTCGGCTGCATCCTTGTAGCGCTTGCGGCCAATAAGGTCACGAAGCGAGGGCACGCGGCCCTGCCCATCGGGATGGGGACCACCGGCAAGGAAACGTGACGCATCGCTCGCCATCAGCAGCGTGCGCGGCGTGTGGCATTCATTGCAGTGGCCCGGTCCATTGACGAGGTAGGCGCCCCGGTTCCAGCTTGACTGGTTTGCGTCGGCAGCCACTGCGGCCGTGCTGAAGCCCGCCAGTTTCCACAGGCCCAGGCCACGGCGCACCAGGCTCATCAGCGGAACGGCATCGGCTTGGCGCGGGTTGTGCACGGGTGTGAGTGTTGCGAGGTAGGCCTTGATGTCCAGCACATCCTCAACCTTCATGTGGGGCGTAGGAGGTGTAGGGGAAAGCCGGAATGAGGTGCTGGCCGCCGCGGCTGATGCCACGCATGGTGGCATTGACGAATTCAACATCGGTCCAGGTGGCGAGGCCGGTTTCCGGATCGGGCGTCAGGTTGGGTGGATAAAGCGTGCCAATGGGCGTCTTCAACGGCGCACCACCAGCGGGCAGAATTTCGTCCACGCCCGCAAGCCTGGCAGGGAGATGGCAGGAATGGCAGCCACCGGCATTGTATGCGCTCGCCATTGGCGATGTCGGCTGTATGGGCAGGAATGTTCGCTGCTGTCAGCGGCTTTGGAATGGTCAGCCACCAGAAAGGCAACAAGCCCCAGCACCGCAAGCAGTGCCAGGGCCCGGAACTTTTTAGAGCGTAGAGACAAAATTACTCCTTCGGACGGCGGAACTTGTCGTGGCAGCCCTTGCAGGCACCGCCCACTGCGCCGAAGGCCGCCTTGAAGCTGGCTTCATCGGCAGATGCCTTCAAACCGGCAATGGCCTTGCCATAGGCTCCGCCAGCGGCTTCAAAGCCGGCAGCGTCAGACCAGACTTCGGGCTTGGCCCAGGTTTCAGCCGATTCACCCTTTTGGGTGTCGGCACCCCACCACTTGCCCCAATCGGCGCAGGCGGCTTCCGTCTTGGCAAGGGCGTCCTGAACGGCAGCGTTGTCGTAGGGCTTCACCCTTGATCATGGGCAATGAACACGCCCATGGCCGCGCCATTGGCCTGGCGCAGCCCTGGCGGCCCTTGATGGCGTCATCGGCTGGGCCGGCCATTGCAAGGAAGACCCAAGGGCAAGGCCAATGGCCGCAGCGGCCAGGGTGGAAGCAGGCGAAATGTCATGACGGTCTCCTCAATACTGTGTGCTCAGGGTTTCCGGTGCCGATGATGTCGGATGAACACCTGCCCATCAAGACCAATACGCCGGAATGGCTGGCTTATTCCATCGGTTTCCTGTCATTTCACTGACAAAACCGTGTTCACCCGATGAATGGAAGATGAACTTCCTGTTAGGCCGCGCGTCAGGCTCGCAGGCATATACCTTACCTTAAGTTCACTTGCTTATCACCGGTTCCACAGACACAAGGACAGTTCCATGCGTAAGACCGAGACATCGCCCGCCCGCCAGCTTCCCAAGCGCCTCAGCCTCCGGAAATTGCCGAGGTGTTGAACATGCTGAAGTCTCTCGAAGCGCAGCCCAGTGTTCCGGTCACGGTGCCACCTAGCGTCACGCGCTGATCACCCACACCAGCTTTCGCCAAACAACAGGGGCCGTTTTGCGGCCCCTTTCTTTTTCCCGATGCTTGCGTGCGCGAGGCTCAGGCTGCGTGGATCTGCTGCGGTCATGCTGACACTGCATCCAGCAGCATCACTGTTGTCAGGAAACTGCTGTCATCGGCGGCAAGGCGCATAAGCTCATCGGCCTGGAAAGCTGGGCGGGCCAGTTTGCGCAGGCTGCCACGGCATTCGGAAACGGTGGCGGCATCGCCCGCCTCAAGGCAGGAGGCACAGACCAGCACAAGGTGGTTCAGTTCCTGCACCGCAACCTTGACCAGCATGGCGTGGGTGCCGCGCGGCAGTACACGGCCAAAGTCGGTCCAGCCCGGTGCGGCTGCGGGCGTGATGTGGGCGGCGTCTGCCGTCAGCGGGCGCTCCGCGATGGCGCGCTGCATGGCGCGCCGCAGTTCATTGCCGTTGGCAGGTTGGAAGTGCGCTGTCAAAGGCATCGCGCCAGTGCGAGTGTTCGGTTGAATCGGCTTTGAAGGCGGAGAGGGCCAGAATGGGCGCGCCGTCGCAGGGTGTGCGTTCTGCGCGAATGCAGCGGGCAGCGGTCACGCCATCCATCACCGGCATTTCAATGTCGAGAAGGATGACGCCGCACCGGCGGCGCGCCTGCTCAGGGCCAGCTCGCCATCTTCCACGGCCACCACGTCGTAGCCCATGCGTTCCAGCAGGGCTGTTGTCACCACGCGGGCGCTGCCCGATCCTCGGCATGGCGAGCGCTGGCGGCGGCCGCCATCTTCCCGTTTGAACGCAGGTTCCAGCGGTCGCGGCAGCAGCGGCCATGCAAACTCCTTAACTCGGTCGTTCGCATTTTATAGATTGCCAAAGGTTGCCGGCTTCTATGCGGGGGGAGGCTTTCTCCCCCCATGCTTAACAAGGGTTTACTTGGTGCCGAACATGCGGTCGCCGGCGTCACCCAGACCAGGCACAATGTAGCCGTGGCTGTTGAGGTGCGAGTCGACGGCCGCGGTGAAAATCGGCACGTCCGGGTGCTCGGCATGGAAGCGCGTGATGCCTTCGGGTGCCGACAGAAGGGTGACGAGGCGCAAATCCTTCGCGCCCTTTTCCTTCAGCCGCTTCACGGCGGCAGACACCGAATTGCCGGTGGCCAGCATGGGATCGACCACAATGGTGCGGCGCTCGGCAATGTCTTCTGGCACCTTGAGATAGTATTCCACGGGCTGCAGTGTTTCGGGATTGCGGTAGAGGCCGATGTGGCCCACGCGGGCTGATGGAATGAGTGACAGCATGCCTTCCAGCAGGCCGTTGCCGGCGCGCAGCACCGACACGATGGTGAGTTTCTTGCCCTTGAGGATCGGCGCTTCCATCTCTGCCAGTGGCGTGTCGATGGTTTGCGTGGTCATGGGCAGGTCGCGGCACACCTCATAGGCCAGAAGGTGGCTGATTTCGTGGAGAAGCTGGCGGAACACAGCCGATGGGGTGTGCTTGTCGCGCATCAGGGTCAGCTTGTGCAGCACCAGCGGATGGGCAACGACTGTGAGGTTGTGTGGCGGTTCAAACGGCTTCTTGGTGGACATGGCTCTACTCCCGGCGTGGTCGCCTCAAGGCCCATCCTTGCCGCGCCATGCAGGGGGTTCACAAGCATGCGGCGCAGGCTGTCCACCATTTTTGAGGGGCCGGATTGTGCATTTTGCACTTGAAGTGGCCGGGTGCACTGCCTATTGTCTGTAACAATAACAGTTACGGAAAAACGATGACCCAAACTCCCCTCCCCACCGGCACGCGCATTGGGCACGTGCACCTCAAGGTGGCAGACCTCGACCGCGCCCTGAAGTTTTATTGCGACGTGCTGGGCTTCGAGCTGCAGCAGAAATATGGTGCCCAGGCGGCCTTTGTGTCGGCCGGCGGCTATCACCATCACATCGGCCTCAACACATGGGAGAGCAAGGGTGGCTCACCGCCGCCGCCCGGCACCACGGGGCTTTTCCACACGGCCATCCTCTATCCCACGCGGGCAGACCTGGCCAATGCGCTGAAGCGGCTCATTGAACATCAGGTGCCGCTGGACGGTGCCTCCGATCATGGCGTGTCGGAAGCGATCTATCTGCGTGATCCCGACCAGAATGGCATCGAGCTTTACTGGGACAAACCCGAAAGCGCCTGGCCCCATGACAAGGACGGCAATCTTGCCATGGTGACGGCCCGTCTCGACCTCAACGATCTTCTCAACCAAGCAACCCGCTAAAGGAACTGACATGACCAAGGTACTCGTTCTCTATTATTCGTCCTGGGGCCACATGGAGCAGATGGCCTATGCCGCTGCCGAAGGTGCCAAGGCAGCCGGCGCAAAGGTTGACGTGAAGCGCGTTCCTGAACTGGTGCCGGAGGAGGTGGCAAAGTCCATGCACTACAAGCTGGACCAGAAGGCGCCGATCGCCAAGGTGGATGACCTGGGCGACTATGACGCCATCATCTTCGGCACCGGCACACGCTATGGCAACATGACGGCGCAGATGAAGAACTTCATCGACCAGACGGGCGCCCTGTGGATGAAGGGTGCGCTAGTTGGCAAGGTCGGCTCGGTGATGTCGTCCACCGCCACGCAGCACGGTGGCCAGGAATCCACCATCCTGTCGTTCCACACGGTTCTCCTGCACCATGGCATGGTGATCGTCGGCCTGCCCTATTCCTATCAGGGGCAGATGGGCACGGAAGGCTTCATCGGCGGTTCGCCCTATGGCGCCACGACCCTTGCCGGCGGCGACGGTTCGCGCCAGCCTTCCAAGCAGGAGCTTGAGGCGGCAGCCTTCCAGGGCAAGCACGTTGCAACCATCGCTGCAAAGCTGGCCAAGGGCTGAGTTGTCCCTGAACTGTAAGAAAGGCCCGGGCGCAACAGCCCCGGGCCTTTTTCATTTCAGCTTGCCCAGCACGCGGGGCAGGGCCTCTGCCAGCAGATCGGCACTTGCATCATCGCCACAGCTCACGCGGATGCAGCGGTTGAGTGGTGCCACACCGGGCATGCGGATGAAAATGCCGTGGTCCAGCAAGCCATCGACAATGGCACGGGCATGGGCGCCATCCTGGCCGCAATCCATGGTCACGAAGTTGGTGGCCGAGGACAGTGCGGTCAGGCCATGGTCTGCTGCAATCGTGCTGAGCCTGCGGCGGGAATGTTCAACCTTGCTTCGCACGGTGTTCACCCATGCCGTATCGCGGATCGCAGCCAATGCCCCGGCCTGGCTGACGCGCGAGAGGCCGAAATGATTGCGGATGCGGTCAAAGGCGGCGATCACTTCGGCTGGCCCGATGCAATAGCCCACCCGCGCACCGGCCAGGCCATGGGCCTTGGAAAAGGTGCGGAAGCGCAGCACGTTGTTGCGCGTCACATCAATGGCAGGTGCTGTGCCGTCGGGGGCAAATTCAATGTAGGCCTCATCCAGCAGCAGCAGGCAACCGGCCAGCAGCCCGTCCATCAGGCGCTGCGCGTCTGCTGCGGGCCATGAGGTGCCCATGGGGTTGTCGGGGTTGGCAAAGT
Source organism: Hyphomicrobiales bacterium (assembly GCA_046349175.1). Lineage (GTDB taxonomy): Bacteria > Pseudomonadota > Alphaproteobacteria > Rhizobiales > Aestuariivirgaceae > Aestuariivirga. The sequence continues at coordinate 16,458 of JAXMCS010000036.1, forward strand.
AGAGAAGCCTGGCCCCCTCGCGGCGGGCGAGCGCCAGCAGCGACGCCGGATCTTCCCGGTCATCCACATAGGGCGTGGTGACAAGGCGGCCGCCCGCCGCCGCCACATGGAAGTTGAAGGTGGGATAGGCGCCGAGAGACGCCGCCACCACGTCACCGGGGTCGATGAAGAGGCGCACCACAAGGCCCAGCAGCCCATCAATTCCTTCACCGCAGGCAATGTTGCCGGGGTCCAGCCCAGGAACTCGGCGATGCCGTGTTTCAGCTCGTAGTTTTCCGGGTCGCCATATTGCCAGCTGTCGGCCGCGGCTGCCTGCATGGCGGCAATGGCCTTGGGGCTTGGCCCGAACATGCTTTCGTTGGCACCGATGCGGGCCTTGATGGTCTGGCCCGAGCGGCGCTGCAGGGTTTCAGGACCGACAAAGGGCACAGTTGCGGGCAGGGCAGCAATGGTAGGCGTGAATTTCATGGCCGCAGGCTGGCCGAATTCGCCGCACACATCAAGCCATGGGAAACATGGCAACTATGCCACATTGAATTTGAATGCCAGCCGGTTTTCCATTACGGACAACCCAAGGTCTGAAACGTCAGGAGAAGAACCCCATGGCCCGCATCACCCTTCGCCAATTGCTGGACCACGCCGCCGAAGAAAACTACGGCGTACCGGCCTTCAACATCAACAATATGGAACAGGCGCTGGCCATCATGGCCGCAGCCAATGCCTGTGATGCGCCGGTCATCATCCAGGCCTCGCGGGGCGCGCGCTCCTATGCCAACGACATCATGCTGCGGCACATGATGGATGCCGTCACCGAAATCTATCCGCACATTCCCGTCTGCGTGCACTGGACCATGGCAACGAACCCGCCACCTGCATGACGGCAATCCAGTCCGGTTTCACCTCGGTGATGATGGATGGTTCGCTCAAGGCCGATGGCAAGACGCCGGGCGACTGGGACTACAATGTGGGCGTGACCCGCGAAGTGACCCGCATGGCGCACCTTGGCGGCATCTCGGTTGAAGGCGAGCTTGGCGTTCTGGGCTCGCTTGAAACCGGCATGGGCGACAAGGAAGACGGCCATGGTGCGGAAGGCAAGCTCAGCCACGACCAGCTTCTCACCGATCCTGATGAGGCGATGAAGTTCGTCAAGGAAACCGATGTGGATGCGCTGGCCATTGCCATGGGCACAAGCCATGGCGCCTACAAGTTCACCAAGAAGCCAGATGGCAAGGTGCTGGCCATGCATGTGATCGAGGCGATCCACAAGAAGCTGCCCAATACGCATCTGGTGATGCACGGCTCGTCCTCGGTGCCAGAAGACCTGCAGGAGATCATCAACAAGTTCGGCGGCAAGATGAAGCCCACCTGGGGTGTGCCGGTGTCGGAAATCCAGCGCGGCATCAAGAACGGCGTACGCAAGATCAACATCGACACCGACAACCGCATGGCGCTCACGGGCGCCATCCGCAAGGTGTTTGCCGAGGACCCGAGCGAGTTTGATCCGCGCAAGTATCTCAAGCCCGGCATGGACGCGATCACCAAGCTGTGCACCCAGCGCTTCAACGAATTCGGCACTGCGGGCCAGGCTTCCAAGATCAAGAAGGTGCTGCCGGTGTCCGAAATGGCCAAGCGCTATGCCAAGGGCGAGCTGAAGCAGAAGATCGCCGGCTGACAGGCGCAACCGTTGCTGTGACCACGCCGGGTTATATCCGGCGTTTTCATATGCCCGCGTACCACTCGTAGCCGCGGTCGGCCCAGTAGCTGCCCTTGCCGAGGCCGATGGCGCTGAAGTCGCGGACGAGTTCGATGCGGCTGATGTATTTCGCCATCTTGTAACCCAGCTGGCGCTCCACGCGCAGGCGAAGGGGCGCTCCGTTGGCAACCGGCAATGGTGCGCCGTTCATGGCATAGGCGAGAATTGTTTGCGGGTGCCGCGCGTCAATGAGGTCAATGGACTCAAAGTACATGACCTCGCCACTCAGCGTTTTCTCAATGGCGTCGAAACAGTGAAACATGACGAAACGCGCCTCAGGCCTGACTCCCACCTGGTCCAGAAGGGTGGCAAGGGGCACGCCCTGCCATTTGGCAATGCAGCTCCAGCCCTCCACACAGTCATGCCGCGTGATCTGCGTGCGGGATGGCAGGGACTTCAATGCGTCCAGCGCAAATCTGGTTGGACGTTCCACAAGTCCTGACACCTCCAGCTGATAGTCAGAAAAGTTGCCGGCCTGCAGCGCCATGTAGTCTGCCGTATCAGGTTCTGTTGTGCCATTGGGATGCTGGCTTTGCCGGATGTCGGCCTCGGTGAATTCCGGGGCGAGCTGTCCTGGGCTCTGCAACAGGCGATGCGCACGGTAGGTCACTGCATTCATGCCCTGGATCAATTCGCGCAAAGTGTTGTCACGTTCACGCAGGGCATCAAAAGCATCGCAGCCTGCAAGGGGCGCGCCAAGCGCTGATGCAAGGCCCGCGCGCAGCAGTGAGCGGCGGCTGATGATGAGCCTAGACATTGCCTGTGTTCCGTTTCTGGTTTGGCGACAGGCGATAGTAGCCGGTGATGATCGAGCGAAGCTCATTCAGGGGGCCTGCCAGCAGGATCATGGCCATATGCACCAGGAAAAACGCGGCAAGCAGAACCATGACCATGAAGTGGACAGTGCGCGCGGACTGGCGGCCGCCAAACAGCTCGGGAAGCCAGGGCAGGATCGCATTCATGCCCGGTGACATGCACAGGCCAGTCGCGATGATGAGCGGGAACAGGACGAACAGCACGCCGCCATAGGCAAGCTTTTGCATGGGCGAGTAGCGGACGCCGTGCACGAAATGCAGTCTCATGTGGTCGCGTACGTCAGCCATCAGGTTTCGGGCGTCCTTGCGGTTGGGCAGCAGGTCCTTGCGGAGATGCCGGTTGCGCAGGGAAGCCACCAGCCAGATGGCCAGGGTGATGACAAGGATCCATGCAAAGAAGACGTGAATGGCCCGGCCAGTGGCCAGGTCCTGGGTTGAAGGCAGGGTGAAGGTTCCTGGAAATTCCGGCAGTTCGAGGATTGCATTGTCGAATTCGAAGCCGGATTGGTGTCCGAGATAGAGTTTCGGGTGCGCGTTGAAAATCTGCAGGCCTGACAAGAGCAGGAAGAACAGCGAGACGGCCCACAGCCAGTGGGTCATGCGTGTCATCGCCTTCTGCCGCCGGATGAGGCGGCCCATGTTGCTGGCCTTGTTGTTCATGGCAGTTGTCCCGGTTGCACATTTCCCCTCCGGCCGTCCCGGCCGGAGGGGTTCCGTTAGCGGTCCCTGAGACCGGGTTTACATCTTCGGCAGAAGAACCTTGTCGATCACGTGGATGACGCCATTGGACTGCTTCACGTCGGCGATCGTCACCATTGCGGTGCCGCCGGCCTCGTCCTTGATCGTGACCTTGCCGTCCTTGGCAGACAGCCACAGCTTGCAGCCACCAACGGTGGTCACTTCGTGGGTGCCGCCATCATCCATGGCCATCTTGGAAATGTCTGTCGACATGGCGTTGGCCGCAATGACGTGGCAGGTCAGGATCTTGGTCAGCTTGTCCTTGTTTTCGGGCTTCAGCAGTGCTTCCACCGTTCCGGCTGGCAAGGCATCAAAGGCCTTGTTCACGGGTGCCAGCACCGTGAAAGGACCAGCCGACATCAGCGTATCCACCAGGCCAGCCGCCTTCACAGCAGCAACCAGGGTGGTGTGGTCCTTGGAGTTGACGGCGTTTTCAACAATGTTCTTGTCTTCGAACATCGCAGCGCCACCCACCTTGGGGTTGGCAAGGGCTGCGCTGGCGGTGGCAGCAACCAGGGTTGCGAGAATGGCTGCGCGAAGTGTTTTCATGGGTTGTCTCCGTTGTTCTGTCCATAGCCCCGTCTTGCGGGGACAGTTGCAGACACGGGCGTGTGCTGCGAAAAGTTTCATCGCCCCGATAACGAGTTCGTGATCAGATGGCCGTCAGCTGGCCGATGGCGAGGATCGGACCTGTGGCCTGCCCGGTGGGGGAACCTGTCGCGGGTTCGTCGGAAATTGCCAGCACAGCCGCTGGCACCTTGGCGCGCAAGTGTTCCGGCACGACGATGGTGCTGGTGGTGCTGGCCGGCAGCACGCCCAGCGATACGGGTGCTTCATTGCCGGCGATGAGCCACAGTTCATAGCCGCGATTCTGCGCTGGTGTGCCCGCAACACGGTTCAGCCGCAGCTCGTTGCGAGTTGGGTCATACAGCGCAACGAGCTTGATCTTGCCCTCCGTGCCAGCAACTTCCGCAACCTGCGTGAGCGGGGCGCCCTGTTCGGTTGCGGGGCGCAGGTTCCAGGCTCCCAGTGCGACCACAGCAGCCAGGGATGCAGCAGCAAGCCCGCGCCAGAAGGCCAGGCTGTTCCACATGCCCGTTTCGGGCCGCTGCCTGGTGGTGCCTGTGAACAGGCGCTGTTCTATGGCGTTGCGCAGGGCCGGCGGTGGCACAACGGGTGCAATTTCTTCCGTGAAGCCCGCGAAGTGCTCCTCCCAGTGGCGAACCTCATCCCTGAGCGCAGGATCTGTGGCAAGGCGCGCGGCAAACTGCGCGCGCTCTGGCTGCTCCAGCAAGCCCAGCACATATTCGGCAGCCAGGGTGGCGTCATCTTCCTGGTGATGGCGCTGCGCGGTCATGTTGACAGACACTTCCTCAGGTTGATCAAGGACCGGCGCAGCCAGGTGCGCACCGTGTTCAGCGGCTGGTTCAAACGGTCTGCCAGTTCCTGATAGCTGTAACCCTCCATATATGCAGCCTTGACGGCCTCGGCCTGGCCAGGGCTCAACTGGTCAAGGCATGACCGCAGGCGTGTCGCTTCGCTGACCATCAGAGCCTGCTGTTCCGGTGAAGCGGCATTGTCCGCAACATGTTCCGCGTCAGCCATCTCAGCGGTCTGCGGGCGCACTCTGCGCAAGCGGTCAATGGCCTGGTGGCGTGCGACGGCAACAAGCCACGTGATCGGGCTGTAGCCCGACACTGTGAACTTTCCGGCATTGTGCCAGATCTTGACGTAAACCTCTTGCAACACGTCCTCGGCATCGTTTCTGTTCTTCATAACACGAAGACAGACGCCAAAGAGTTTCGCTGAGGTTGCGTCATATAGCGCACGAAATGCAGTACGGTCGCCCAGGGCAACGCGGCCAATCAGTTTGGAAACGTCATCGGGCGACATGGCACATGCTTAACGGCAAACGGGTTTCATTTCCACAGCGGCGGAAGGTCAAGGCTCACGCCACGGCGCGGCGAGGCAGAACCCAGCCGGGCCTTGGGAAATG
>JAXMCS010000037.1:0-21442 GCA_046349175.1 Hyphomicrobiales bacterium
TTCTTCGGGGTGGTGGTGTAAACGCGGGTGCAAACACCACGCTTCTGGGGGCAAGCCTGCATGGCCGGCACCGTGTTGCGGTAGGTGGGCTTTGTGCGGGCTTTGCGCAGCAACTGGTTGATCGTCGGCATTGTGCCTTGTCTCTACCTAAGCAAAATTCTTCGAACCGGGTTTCAAACACGACAAAAAGCACGTGGATGGTCCGGTCCGGAACCTTCCAGTGCTCAAAACCAGAGGCCCTGCAAACCGGCCTGGTCTGGAGGGCATGTTCTTGAAAATCGTTCTTTTTCCTCCCGTGTCAGCGTTTCGATAGCGCGAAGCTACGACGGCCTGCAGTCTCGGAAGTTGGGCGGGCTATACTGATTGACCGTAGGGACGTCAACCCCTCCCCGAAAATTCATTTAAGCATTTTAGATCAATGGCTTAAATGAGAAAAGTGGCGCGCTTTGCGGCAATCTGCCCATGTTGCACCGCGGAATCGGCAGGAAGCTGCATCCGCTACTGCCCGCAGGGATCGGCCGGGACGTCTTCCACCTTGCTGAACCCCTTCTTCACAATGGGGTCGGGGAACCAGCCGAAATCACCCTTGCTCACATACCCGGCGCTGGCCAGGATTGTGATCTTGGTGGAGAGCTTGGCCTCCTCCGCCTTGATGCTGGCCAGCTGTTTCTTCTGGCGGGCCACGGCATCGTCATAGGCCTGCCGCCCGGCGGTGCTGCCCCCCAGGTTGAGGCTGTCCTTCACGTGGCGCATATTGCGGCCCATACCCTTGAGCGATGACGACTTGCTCGGGCTGTTCAACATGTCGAATACGCCAGCCTTGCTCTTGATGCCGTTCTTGACCATGCGCTCGCGCAGGTCTTTCACATTCGCCGCCGTCTGTGCCAGAAAGGCAGAATTGTCTTCGCGGTACCGCACGAAGAGCCGGGCGAGATATTTGCGCTCGCGCACATCACACAACCGGCCCGGTTGCGTGGAGAGATAGCAGTTCATCGCGGCAGCGTTGTTGGCTTCACTCTTCCAGAGCGCAAGACAGGACGCGTCTGCAAGAGGCACGAATTCGGAATCGCCGATTTGCGTTTCCGAGCCAGGCAGAGTGATCTGCCCGCCCGCATAGAAATAGGAACCCGAACTCACCAGCAGGAAAATCGCACAGATGGTGGCGATAAAACCGGAACTGAGAATGGCGCTTTCACTTTCACCATCAGCCGATGCCGCGCTGAACGGTTGGTTGAAAGACATGCCACCGCCAGCCGTGCCGTGGGAGCCGAGCCGGCGGTTGATCTGGTCAAGCTTGATTTCGCTGCGTGACATGTCGCCTGGTTCAAGTAGGCGTCGAATTTAGCGCCGCCCCGTTAACCAAATCTTACAGCCCAGAGGCGAGGGCGCCTGAACTCTGCAGCCCGGTGAATGTGGCAAGGCCCCTGCCCCACCTGCCACATTCTGGCCCTGCTCCCGCCAAAAGCCGCCGACACTCTTGCCCTACGGCGACATGAATCGGTTGTTTTAAGAGCGAGGGAGAAACACAGATGACCATGCCGCAACGCCACTGGTGGCACGAGCTCAACACCTGGGAACCGGAAGCCGCACTTGCCTTTTATGGGCGCACCCTGGGCTGGGAGTTCGAGCCCGCCAGCCTGCCCGATGGCACCGGCTACTGGATTGCCCGCAAGGATGGCAAACCGGTGGGCGGTGTCTTTGAACTGACCGCCCCCGATTACGAAGGCATCCCTTCCCACTGGATGACCTATCTTTCGGTTGATGACATCTCCCAGGCCGAGGCCGATACCTCCAACTCCGGCGGCGAAGTGATGCGGCCCCCTGTTGCCGTGCCCGGCGTGGGCAAGCTCGCGGTTGTCACGGATTCCTCCGGTGCCATGATCGGCCTGATCGAACCCGACCGCGAACACGCCCTCAGCATGGTGCATTGAGTTAGCGCGAAAAGCGAGGCCCAAGCCTTTTGTGAACCCTGCCCCTAGGCCCTTGTCGGGCCAACGTGTAGGGATGGCCCATGGCCTCGCTCATTTATGCAATTTCCGTGATTTTCGTTGCCGCCATCGTGCGGGGATTTTCAGGATTCGGGTTTTCACTTCTCGCCATTTCGGCGCTCTCACTTGCCTATGCACCGGCTGACATTGTGCCCTCCATCTTCCTCATGGAGATTGCCGCCAGCCTCAATCTGCTCATCAAGAATTGGAAGGATGTCCACTGGCGCTCGCTGCTGCCGCTGGTGACTGGCTGCCTGATCGCCACACCGCTTGGCGTATGGGCCCTCGCCACGCTGCCTGCCGCCCCCATCCAGTTAGCCATGGCGGCGTTCGTGCTGGTCGCTGTCGCACTGATGTCGGGCGGACTCTCGCTCAAGAGAATGCCGGGCTTGCCGGCCAGCATCGCGGCGGGCGCCGCCTCAGGCCTGGCAAATGGTGCCTTCGGAATGGCGGGGCCGCCTGCGTGCTCTTCTATTTTGCATCGCCAGCGGGCAATGTGGCGGGTCGCGCCTCTCTCATTGCCTTCTTCCTCGCGACAGACGTGATCGGTCTTGCCAACATGCTGCCGCACGGCCTCGTCACTAAGGATGTCCTGGTGCGCGCCGCGCTCTTCCTGCCGCCACTTGTGGCAGGTGTTTGGATCGGCCAACACCTTTTCACCAAGACGGACCCGGAAAAATTCCGCAAGCTGGTGTTGCTGTTGCTGGCCGTGATTGCGTTGGCGACAGGCGCCAGGCGCGGCCAGCTCTGGTTCTGATCAGGCCGTCTCCGGCCAGCGTGTGTCCGGCAGGCGCTCTTTCACCTGCAATTGCTTGAGACGGTAATCCGCCGCGATCTGGTGGCCGAACTGCCCCTCATTGCCCGCCTGCCGCACCGCATGGGGCGCCACAGTCTTCACGCCTTCAGGCGTCATCCACTGGTGGGTGCAGACCTTGAGATAGGAGCCGACCCACAGGCCACCTGTGTAGCGCCCGCCCGCCATGGTGGGCAGCGTGTGATTGGTGCCCGAGCATTTGTCGGAATAGACCACACTCGCCAACTCTCCGATGAAGAGCGAGCCATAGCTGGAAAGCCTGGCGGCCAGCCCATGCGGATCGCGGGTGTGAACCTGCAAATGCTCCGCCGCCACGTGGTCTGAATAGGCAATAAGCGATGCCTCAGGATCGCACACCGCGATCTCCCCCTGCCCGCGCCAGGCGGCGCCGGCACCTCGCGAGTGGGCAAGGTTTTCAACTGTTTTTCGATTTCGGCCAGCGTCTCGCGCGCCACCTTTTCCGATGTCGTGATCAATCCCACCCGCGTGTGGATGTCGTGTTCGGCCTGTGCCAGCAAATCAGCCGCGATCATCTCCGCATTGCCGGTCTCATCGGCGAGCGTATAAATTTCGCTCGGCCCCGCCAGCTGGTCGATACCGACGCGGCCGAACACCTGGCGCTTGGCTTCGTTCACATAGGCATTGCCCGGGCCAAACACCTTGTCCACCTGCGGCACGCCGCCCCGCCCGAACGCCATGGCGGCAATGGCCTGCGCCCCACCCACCGGAACAGACGCGTGGCCCCGGCCAGAATGGCACCTGCCATCATGGCGGGATGCGCCTTGGGTGGCAGGCAGGCGATGATCTCCGTGCAGCCCGCAACACGCGCCGGAACAATGGTCATGACCGCTGCCGAGAGAATGGGATAGCGCCCGCCCGGCATGTAAACGCCAACCCGCGATATGGGAATGATGCGGTGGCCCAGATGCACGCCCGGCAGGTTCTCCATCTCCAGCGGTTTGAGGCAGGCCTTTTGCGCCTCGGCAAAACGCGTGACATTGGCGATGGCAAAATCCAGGTCTTCGCGCATGGAAGGTGTGAGTGCCGCCACCAACTCGGCCTTCTCGGCCTCGCTCACTTCGATGGGACCCTCATAGCCATCGAAGTCCTTTGAATAGGCCCGCACCGCCGCTTCGCCACGCGCCTTCACATCCGCCAGAATGGCCCGCACCTTGGACTCGATTGATGACATGTCTGCCGCCTCACCCAGAGGCGGGGCCTTGATGAAACGAACTCCGGCAAGTGAAAGAGACATGGGCGCACTCCTGATGTTGAGCATAAGCCTATGCCGTGACGTGAAGCCTGCCTAGGGCCAGCCCTGCAAAAGCAAAAGGCCCGGATCGCTCCGGGCCTTCTGCGTGAATGTTGTGTTCCGGACCTTACTCCGCAGCCGCCGGCGGCAGCTGCGTCTTGGTCTGCTCCTCGAGGATGAGCTTGTCGCGCTTGTCGGCAATCTGCCGGAGGCGCGAGAGCATGCCACCGGTGCCCGCCGGGATGAGGCGGCCCACGATGACGTTTTCCTTGAGGCCGTCCAGCGTGTCGATCTTGCCCTGCACCGAGGCATCGGTGAGAACGCGGGTCGTTTCCTGGAACGAGGCAGCCGAGATGAAGGAACGCGTCTGCAACGAGGCCTTGGTGATGCCGAGCAGCACCGGCTGGCCGGACGCCGGACGGCGGCCTTCAGCCTCGAGCTTGGCATTCTCATGGTCCAGCTCTTCGCGGTCCACCTGCTCGCCCACCAGCATGGTGGATTCGCCGGCATCCGTGATCTCGACCTTCTGCAGCATCTGGCGGACAATCACTTCGATGTGCTTGTCGTTGATGGAAACACCCTGCAGACGATAGACTTCCTGGATTTCATTGACGAGGTAAGAGGCCAGCTCTTCCACGCCCTTGATGGCGAGAATGTCATGCGGCGCAGGATTGCCGTCCATGATGTACTCGCCCTTCTCGATGAAGTCGCCTTCCTGCACGGGCAGATGCTTGCCCTTGGGGATGAGGTATTCGACGGCCTCGCGGCCTTCCTCCTGCGGCACGATCTTGATGCGGCGCTTGTTCTTGTAGTCGCGGCCAAACTCGATCTTGCCGGAGATTTCCGCGATCACGGCAGCGTCCTTCGGGCGGCGGGCTTCGAAAAGCTCGGCCACACGCGGCAGACCACCGGTGATGTCGCGGGTCTTGGCGCTTTCCAGCGGGTTGCGGGCGAGCACATCGCCGGCACCCACCTTGGAGCCCGGATCCACCGAGAGAATGGCATCCACCGACAAAAGGTAACGGGCCTCGCCGCCGCGCGCCAGCTTCTTCACTTCGCCCTTCTCGTCCTTGATGACGATGGCAGGCTTCAGCGAGGAGCCGCGCTGGTTGGAGCGCCAGTCGATGATGACGCGGTTGGTGATGCCGGTTGCCTCGTCAACCACTTCGTTGACCGACACGCCGTCCACCACGTCTTCGAAGGCCACCGTGCCATCCACTTCCGTGAGGATGGGGCGCGTATAGGCGTCCCATTCGGCAATGCGCATGCCACGCTTCACGCTGTCGCCCTGGTCGACGAACACGCGGCTGCCATAACCCACCTTGTGCACGGCGCGCTCGTTGCCCTTCGCATCCTTGATAACGATGGCCACGTTACGGCCCATGACCACCAGCTTGCCGCTGGTGTCCTTGGCGATGGCGCGGTTGCGAATTTCCACCGTGCCGTCCACGTTGGCTTCCACGTAGGAGTCGTCCAGCACCTGGGCCGCACCACCGATGTGGAAGGTGCGCATGGTAAGCTGCGTGCCCGGCTCGCCAATCGACTGGGCGGCGATGACACCCACCGCTTCGCCCATGTTCACGGGCGTACCGCGGGCCAGGTCGCGGCCATAGCACTTGGCGCAAACACCGAACTTGGTTTCGCAGGTGAGCACCGAGCGGATGCGCACTTCAGGAATGCCCGCCTTCTCGATCTTCTCGACATGCGGTTCCATGATCTCGTTGCCCGAGGCAATGATCACGTCGCCAGTTGCCGGATCCGTCACGTCCTGCGCCGCGGTGCGGCCCAGGATGCGCGTGCCCAGCGACACGATCACTTCACCGGCGTCGATGATCGGACGTGTGGTGATGAAGTGCTGCGAGCCGCAATCCTCTTCCGAGATGATGGCATCCTGCGCCACGTCCACCAGGCGGCGGGTGAGATAACCCGAGTTTGCCGTCTTGAGGGCGGTATCGGCGAGACCCTTGCGGGCGCCGTGCGTCGAGTTGAAGTACTCGAGCACCGAGAGGCCTTCCTTGAAGTTGGAGATGATCGGCGTTTCGATGATTTCGCCCGACGGCTTGGCCATCAGGCCGCGCATGCCGGCCAGCTGCTTCATCTGCGCGGGCGAACCGCGCGCACCGGAGTGGCTCATCATGTAGATGGAGTTGATGGGCTTCTCGCGCTTGGTCGCCTCGTCCACCTTCACCGAGGAAATCTCGGCCATCATGGCTTCGGCGACGCTGTCCGTGCACTTGGCCCAGGCGTCCACAACCTTGTTGTACTTCTCGCCCTGGGTGATCAGGCCGTCGATGTACTGCTGCTCGAACTCCTTGGCGGCTTCGCGCGTCTGCGCCACAAGCTGCACCTTCTTGCCGGGAATGACCATGTCATCCTTGCCGAAGGAAATGCCCGCCTTGTAGGCGTTGAAGAAGCCCAGCGCCATGATGCGGTCGGCGAAAATGACCGCTTCCTTCTGGCCGCAGTGGCGGTAGACAGCGTCGATCATGCGCGAGATTTCGCGCTTGGTCATCAGCTTGTTGCAGAGATCGTAGGTGATGTTCTGCGCCAAGGGCAGAAGCTCGCCGATGCGCAGGCGGCCCGGCGTTGTTTCCACGATGCGGCTGCGCACCTTGCCGTCAGCAGCGGTGTCCTTCACGCGCGCCTTGATCTTGGCATGCAGCGTCACCACGCCATTCGACAGGGCATGTTCCACTTCCGAGAGCGAAGCAAAGACCTTGCCTTCGCCCGGCTCGTTGTTGTGCATGATCGACAGGTAATAAAGACCGAGCACAATATCCTGCGACGGCACGATGATCGGCGCGCCGTTGGCGGGATGCAGCACGTTGTTGGTGGCCATCATCAGCACGCGGGCTTCCAGCTGCGCTTCCAGCGACAGCGGCACGTGAACGGCCATCTGGTCACCGTCGAAGTCGGCGTTGAAGGCCGTGCAGACCAGCGGATGCAGCTGGATCGCCTTGCCTTCGATCAGCACCGGTTCAAAGGCCTGGATGCCCAGACGGTGCAGCGTCGGCGCGCGGTTCAGCATCACCGGATGTTCGCGGATCACCTCGTCGAGGATATCCCAGACCTCCGGCTTTTCCTTTTCCACCAGCTTCTTGGCCTGCTTCACCGTGGTGGAGAGGCCCTTGGCTTCCAGCCGCGAGTAGATAAAGGGCTTGAACAGCTCAAGCGCCATCTTCTTCGGCAGGCCGCACTGATGCAGCTTCATCTCGGGACCGACCACGATGACCGAGCGGCCCGAATAGTCCACGCGTTTGCCCAGAAGGTTCTGGCGGAAGCGGCCCTGCTTGCCCTTGAGCATGTCGGACAGCGACTTGAGCGGACGCTTGTTGGCACCAGTGATCACGCGGCGCGGCGGCCGTTGTCGAACAGCGCGTCAACGGATTCCTGCAGCATACGCTTTTCGTTGCGCACGATGATGTCCGGTGCCTTCAGTTCCATCAGGCGCTTAAGGCGGTTGTTGCGGTTGATGACGCGGCGGTAGAGATCGTTCAGGTCCGATGTGGCGAAGCGGCCGCCATCAAGCGGAACCAGCGGACGCAGCTCCGGCGGAATGACCGGAACGACCGTGAGGATCATCCACTCCGGGCGGTTGCCGGATTCCATGAAGTTCTCGACGAGCTTCAGGCGCTTGGCGATCTTCTTGGGCTTCAGGTCGCCCGTCGCGACGCGCAGCTCCTCGCGCAGCTGTTCCTTCAGCTGTTCGAGATTGATCGACATCAGCATGTCACGGATGGCTTCGGCACCGATCGACGCGGTGAAGCTGTCCTCGCCGTAGTCTTCCTGGGCCTTCAGATATTCATTTTCCGACAGCAGCTGGTTCTGCTTGATCGGCGTCAGGCCCGGTTCCGTGACGATGTAGTTTTCGAAATAGAGGATGCGCTCCACATCCTTCAGCGTCATGTCAAGCAGCGTGGCGATGCGGCTCGGCACCGACTTCAGGAACCAGATGTGGGCAACAGGCGCCGCGAGCTCGATGTGGCCCATGCGCTCGCGCCGGACCTTCGACAGCGTCACTTCCACGCCGCACTTTTCGCAGATGATGCCCTTGTACTTCATGCGCTTGTACTTGCCGCACAGACACTCGTAGTCCTTCACCGGGCCGAAGATGCGGGCGCAGAACAGGCCGTCGCGCTCCGGCTTGAAGGTGCGATAGTTAATCGTCTCGGGCTTCTTGATCTCGCCGAAGGACCAGGAGAGGATCTTCTCCGGGCTGGCGATCGAGATGCGGATCTGGTCGAAGACCTGAACCGGGACGGCGGGGTTGAAGACGTTCATGACCTCTTGGTTCATGTGTCCTGTTCTCCTCTTTGGCGGTCAGTGCCGCCTTTCAAATTCAATTGCTCAAAACCGTTGCTGAACTTACTCGGCCGCCTGGGCAGGCGCGGCGGGCGCCCCTGTTCCCTGGCTGCTTTGCAGCTCGACGTTCAGGCCGAGCGAACGCATTTCCTTCACCAGCACGTTGAAGCTTTCCGGAATGCCCGTTTCGAAGGCGTCGTCGCCGCGCACGATGGCTTCGTAAACCTTCGTGCGGCCGGCCACGTCGTCCGACTTGACGGTGAGCATTTCCTGCAGCGTGTAGGCCGCGCCATAGGCTTCCAGTGCCCACACTTCCATTTCGCCGAAGCGCTGGCCACCGAACTGCGCCTTGCCGCCCAGCGGCTGCTGGGTGACGAGCGAGTACGGGCCGATGGAACGGGCGTGGATCTTGTCGTCAACAAGGTGGTGCAGCTTCAGCATGTAGATGTAGCCCACGGTGACCTTGCGGTCGAACTTCTCGCCGGTCTTGCCGTCATAGAGGTCGATCTGGCCGGAGGTGGAAAGCCCCGCCTCGGTCAGCATCTTGGCGATGTCTTCCTCGTGCGCGCCATCAAACACCGGTGTCGCAATGGGAACGCCCTTCTTCAGGCCTTCGGCATATTCCACCACCTGGCCGTCATCGAGCGCCTCGATCTCGGCGTTCTTGCCATAGATCTCGTTGAGGCCATCACGCAGCGGCTTCACCTTCTGGCTGTCGCGGTAGGCCTCGATCATCTTGGCCACCTTCTTGCCCATGCCTGCGCAGGCCCAGCCAAGATGTGTTTCCAGAATCTGGCCCACGTTCATGCGCGACGGCACGCCGAGCGGGTTCAGCACGATGTCAACCGGCTGGCCATCGGCCAGATAGGGCATGTCTTCCTGCGGAACGATGCGCGACACGACACCCTTGTTGCCGTGACGGCCGGCCATCTTGTCGCCCGGCTGGATCTTGCGCTTCACGGCCACGAAGACCTTGACCATCTTCATGACGCCCGGCGGCAGTTCATCGCCACGCTGCAGCTTCTCGACCTTGTCCATGAAGCGCGTTTCCAGCGCCTTCTTGGACTCGTCATACTGCACCTTCATGGCTTCGAGTTCGGCCATGGCCTTGTCGTTGCCAAGGGCGATGTTCCACCACTGCGAACGCGGAATGTCGTCCAGGTTGGCGTTGCTGATCTTGCCTTCCAGCTTGTGGCCGCGGGGGCCGGAAGTCGCGGTCTTGCCGGCCAGGAAGTCCTTGAGGCGGCCATAAGAGTTGCGGTCGAGGATCGCGAGTTCGTCGTCGCGGTCCTTGGCCAGGCGTTCGATTTCCTCGCGCTCAATCGCCTGGGCGCGCTCGTCCTTGTCCACGCCGTGGCGGTTGAACACGCGCACTTCGACAACCGTGCCGGAAACACCGGGCGGCAGGCGGAGCGACGTATCACGCACGTCGAGGCCTTTTCACCGAAGATGGCGCGCAGCAGCTTTTCTTCCGGCGTCATCGGGCTTTCGCCCTTCGGCGTGATCTTGCCGACGAGAATGTCGCCCGGCTTCACTTCAGCGCCGATATAGACGATGCCCGCTTCGTCGAGGTTGCGCAGCGACTCTTCACCGACGTTGGGAATGTCGCGGGTGATTTCCTCGGGGCCGAGCTTGGTGTCACGCGCCATCACATCGAACTCTTCGATGTGAATGGAGGTGAACACGTCGTCCTTCACGATGCGCTCGGAGAGCAGGATCGAGTCTTCGAAGTTGTAGCCATTCCACGGCATGAACGCGACAAGCACGTTCTGGCCGAGCGCCAGATCGCCAAGCTCCGTGGACGGACCATCGGCGATGATGTCACCGGCGGAAATCGCGTCACCCACGCGCACCAGCGGACGCTGGTTGATGCAGGTGGACTGGTTGGAGCGCTGGAACTTGGCCAGCGTGTAGATGTCAACACCCGGCTTCGACGGATCGGTCTCTTCCGTGGCGCGGATGACGATGCGCTTGGCATCGACCTGGTCCACCACGCCGGTGCGGCGCGCCGTGATGGCAGCGCCGGAGTCACGGGCTACAACGCATTCCATGCCGGTGCCCACGAAGGGCGCAGACGAGCGCACCAGCGGCACGGCCTGACGCTGCATGTTGGAGCCCATGAGGGCGCGGTTGGCGTCGTCGTTTTCGAGGAACGGAATGAGCGCCGCGGCCACCGAAACGATCTGCTTCGGCGACACGTCGATGAAGTCCACCTTGTCGGCGGGCCACTGCAGCACGTCACCCTGATGGCGCACGATCACCAGGTCGTCGGCAAACTTGCCGTCCTTGGTGAGGGCCACATTGGCCTGCCCGATGTAGTACTTCGACTCTTCGATGGCCGAGAGGTACTTCACCTCGTTGGTCACCTTGCCGTTCGTCACCTTGCGGTAGGGCGTTTCGATGAAGCCATGCTTGTTCACCCGCGCATAGGTGGCGAGCGAGTTGATCAGGCCGATGTTCGGGCCTTCCGGCGTTTCAATCGGGCAGATGCGGCCATAGTGCGTGGTATGCACGTCGCGCACTTCGAAGCCGGCGCGCTCACGCGTCAGGCCGCCCGGGCCAACCGGGCGGCGCTTGTGGGTGATTTCAGACAGCGGGTTCGTCTGGTCCATGAACTGCGAGAGCTGCGAGGAACCGAAGAACTCGCGCACCGCGGCAGCCGCCGGCTTGGCGTTGATCAGGTCATGCGGCATCACCGTGTCGATATCGACCGACGACAGGCGCTCCTTGATGGCGCGCTCCATGCGGACGAGACCGAGACGGTACTGGTTCTCCATGAGTTCGCCCACCGAGCGCACACGGCGGTTGCCGAGATGGTCGATGTCGTCCACCTCGCCCTTCGAGTCGCGCAGGTCGTGCAGCACCTTGATCACTTCGATCACGTCTTCCTTGCGCAGCACGCGCATGGTGTCCGGCACGTTCTGCTCAAGGCGCATGTTCATCTTCACGCGGCCCACGGCCGAGAGGTCATAGCGCTCCTGGTCGAAGAACAGGCCGTTCCACAGGGCTTCCGCACCTTCGCGGGTCGGCGGTTCGCCGGGGCGCATGACGCGGTAGATTTCCACAGCGACTGCTCGTAGCTTTCCACCTTGTCGGCCTTCAGCGTGTTGCGGATGTAGGCACCGGTGTTGATGTGGTCGATGTCGAGCAGGTTCAAGGTCTTGAAGCCCTGCTCCTTCAGCGCGTTCAGCGCCTTCTCGGAAAGCTCGTCGCCGGCTTCGCCATAGATTTCACCGGTCTGCGGATTGACCAGTTCATCGGCCAGATACTGGCCGTAGAGGTCTTCGTCACGCAGCAAGAGTTCCTTGGTGCCGTCTTCGGCGATCTTGCGGGCAAGGCGCGGCGTGATCTTCTTGCCGGCTTCGACAACCACCTGCCCCGTCTTCGCGTCAACCAGGTCAACGGCGGGCTTGATGCCCTTGAAACGGTCCGGGTTGAACGGCGTCTTCCAGCCATCCTTGCTGTGGGTATAGGGCACCGACTTGTAGAAGGTGTGGAGGATTTCCTCGCCCTGCATGCCCAGCGCATAAAGCAGTGTCGTCACCGGCAGCTTGCGGCGGCGGTCGATGCGGGCATGGATGATGTCCTTGGCGTCGAACTCGAAATCGAGCCACGAGCCGCGATAGGGAATGACGCGGGCCGCGAACAGAACCTTGCCGGAAGAATGGCTCTTGCCCTTGTCGTTGTCGAAGAACACGCCGGGTAGACGGTGCATCTGCGAGACGATCACGCGCTCTGTGCCATTCACCACGAAGGTGCCGTTCTTCGTCCATGGCGGAATGTCGCCCATGTAGACGTCCTGTTCCTTGATGTCCTTCACCGACTTGGCCTGGGTGTCCGGATCGATTTCGAACACGATGAGGCGCAGCGTCACCTTGAGGGGCGCGGCAAAGGTCATGCCGCGCTGCTGGCATTCGTCCACGTCGAACTTGGGCTGCTCGAATTCATAGCGCACGAATTCCAGAACCGCCTGTCCGGCGAAATCCGAAATCGGGAACACCGACTTGAACACCGACTGCAGGCCTTCGTTCAGGCGTCCGCCAGCCGGTTCCTTCATCTGCAGGAACTGGTCATAGCTTTCGCGCTGCACCTCGATCAGGTTCGGCATTTCGGCAACTTCAATGCCCTTGCCAAAAACCTTGCGGATGCGCTTGCGGCTTGCGACGGTGGTACGGGTATCGGCCATCGGTTTTTCCCTGTCACTTCGAATTCAAAAAGCGGTGCGTCCGAGACGCACCAAACGGCTTGCTTGAAAGCCCGGCCCCGGCTGGGGAAATGGGCCTTCAAACAAACCGTCCACACTCAAGGGTCACCACCGGCACCCGGAATAATCCGGATGCCGGCAGTGAAACGCATTACTTCAGCTCGACCTTGGCACCAGCCGCTTCGAGCTTCTTCTTCATGTCTTCGGCGTCCTTCTTGGCAACGCCTTCCTTCACGGGCTTCGGAGCGCCTTCGACGAGGTCCTTGGCTTCCTTGAGACCCAGGCCGGTGATGGCGCGGACTTCCTTGATCACTTCGATCTTCTTGTCGCCAGCGGCGGCGAGAACGACCGTGAACTCGGTCTTCTCTTCAGCCGGGGCAGCGCCAGCAGCAGCGCCGCCAGCAGCGGCAACAGCCACCGGAGCAGCAGCGGAAACGCCCCACTTCTCTTCCAGCATCTTGGACAGCTCGGCGGCTTCCAGAACGGTGAGGGCGGACAGGTCTTCAACGATTTTGGCGAGATCAGCCATTTCAATTACTCTCTTGTTTCAGTCGGTTATACGGTTCAGTTCAACAAGCTTTGCATCAGTTCTTGGTGGCATAGGCATTGAACACGCGGGCCAATTGGCCGGCGGGCGCCGCCAGAACGCCAGCGATCTTGGTCGCCGGAGCCTGGATGAGCCCGATGATCTTGCCGCGCAGTTGATCAAGCGACGGCAGTTCCGCGAGTGCCTTGACGCCATTGGCATCGAGGATGGTCTTGCCAAGCGCGCCACCCAGCACAACGAACTTCTCGTTGGCCTTGGCGAAATCGGCAGCCACCTTCGGGGCCGAAACCGGATCCTTGCCGTAGGCCACCATGGTGGGGCCCTTGAACAAGGAGGCGATCCCTGCAGCGTCGGTACCTTCAAGAGCGCGCATTGCGAGGCGGTTCTTGACGACCTTCACGGTCGCTCCCGCCTTGGACATCTTGTTCCGCAGGTCGTTGACCTGGTTCACAGTGAGGCCCTTGTTGTGGGCCACGACGAGCACGCCGGTTGTTTTGGCAACCGTGTTGAACGACGTGACGAGCTCTTTCTTTGCAGCTCTTTCCACTTGCACTCTCCATTGTGGTGAAGCGTTGCCGCTTCACCGGTTGGACCTGCCGGACACATTCGGATGAATGTCTCCGGCGTTTCTAAAACCTGCCGCCAGCGCTTTCACACCGGGACTGAGGCCGCAACCGACTGGGCCACGTGACGTGGTCCACATTCCGTTTTGACCCATCTCATGCTGGCTTTCGCGTTTAAGCGGAACTCGCGTTCCGCGCCGGCAATCTCGGACAGGAGTTGCATCGGGGTTGCCCCCTTTGCGGCCACACCGCACCAAAGTGCGGCGTGGTATTCTTCAATTACGCAGCACCTGCGGTGCCGGCGTCCACCTTCACGCCCGGGCCCATGGTGGAGGAGATCGAGATCTTCTTCACATAGGTGCCCTTGGCGCCGGCGGGCTTAGCCTTGTTCACGGCATCGATGAAGGCGCGCACGTTGGCGGCGATGGCATCGACAGAGAAAGAAGCCTTGCCTACGCCAGCCTGCACGATGCCGGCCTTTTCAACGCGGAATTCAACAGCGCCACCCTTGGCCGCATTCACGGCCGCTGTCACGTCCATCGTCACAGTGCCAACCTTGGGGTTCGGCATCATGTTGCGCGGACCCAGTACCTTGCCGAGACGGCCGACGAGGCCCATCATGTCCGGCGTGGCGATGCAGCGGTCAAAGTCGATCGTGCCCTTGTTGACGATCTCGAAGAGGTCTTCGGCGCCAACAACATCTGCACCGGCCTTCTTCGCTTCTTCGGCCTTGGCGCCCTTGGCGAACACGCCGACGCGGACCTTGCGGCCCGAACCGTTCGGCAGGTTGCACACGCCGCGGACCATCTGGTCGGCATGGCGCGGGTCAACGCCCAGGTTCATGGACACTTCGATGGTTTCGTCGAACTTGGCGATGGCGCGTTCCTTGACGAGCTTCACGGCTTCGTCGAGGCCATAGGCCTTGCCGGCTTCAACGCCAGCGTGGCTCTTCTGCATGCGCTTGGGGAGTTTTGCCATGGTCTTATGCTCCCTCAACTGTCAGGCCCATGGAACGGGCGGAACCGGCGATTTCCTTCGCGGCGGCTTCGATGTCACGGGCGTTCATGCCCTGGATCTTCTGCTTGGCGATTTCGCGGCACTGGTCCATCGTCACCTTGCCGGCAACGGTCTTGCCCGGTTCCTTGGAACCGGCATTGATCTTGGCGGCCTTCTTAAGGAAGAACGAGGCCGGCGGGGCCTTCATTTCAAACGTGAAAGACTTGTCCTGGTAGGCGGTGATGACCACCGGCACGGGCGAACCCGGCTCCATCTTCTGCGTGGCGGCATTGAAGGCCTTGCAGAATTCCATGATGTTCAGACCGCGCTGACCGAGCGCAGGCCCGATCGGCGGCGACGGATTGGCCTGTCCTGCAGGAACCTGCAGCTTGACATAGCCGACGACTTTCTTCGCCATTTCTATATCCCTTCTTCAAGGTTAGTGGTGCGGCTTTCGAGTGCCTCCCACGGGTTCAGTTCTTCACCTCTCCCGCGGGCGGGAGAGGCTTTCGTCATTCATCCCTCCCGCGAGCGGGAGAGGTGAAACTTACTTCATCTTCTCGACCTGGCCGTATTCCAGTTCGACAGGCGTGGGGCGGCCGAAGATGGACACAGCCACCTTGAGGCGCGAACGCTCTTCGTCCACTTCCTCAACCTGGCCATTGAAACTCGCAAACGGGCCATCGGCCACGCGCACCTGCTCGCCCACCTCGAAGTGAATGGTGGTCTTGGGCTTCTCGACGCCTTCGGCAACCTGGTTGAGAATGCGGGCTGCCTCCGCATCGCTGATCGGCACGGGCTTGAGGCCCGAGCCCAGGAAGCCCGTCACCTTCGGCGTGTTCTTGATGAGATGGAAGGCCTCGTCGGTGAGATCGACCTTCACCAGCACATAGCCGGGGAAGAAGCGGCGCTCGGTCTTGAACTTGCGGCCACGGCGGATTTCCACCACCTCTTCGGTGGGCACGATAACGCTTTCAAAAAGCTCGTCGAGCTTCTTCTGGGACACCTGCTTCTTGATGTCCTCCATCACCTTCTTTTCGAAGTTCGAATAGGTGTGGACGATGTACCAGCGCTTCGCCATGGCTCTCGGGGATCCTTCTCAGCGGCCCAGACCTAAAATGATGTAGTCCACGACCCATTTGAGAATCGCGTCAACGCCGAGGAAAAACACCGATGCGATGACCACCATGGCAACCACCATCAACGTCGAGATGGTGAGTTCCCGGCGTGAGGGCCATGTGATTTTCCGGCTCTCGTCGCGAACCTCGCGAAAGAACTCGACCGGATTGCTGTCAGCCATCAATTTTCCTTTTTCTGCAAGGTTTTGGCTGCCTCATATGGGGCCGCCCCCACGTGAATCCAAGACCAGGCAATGGCAGGGGCAGTAGGGCTCGAACCCACGACCTGCGGTTTTGGAGACCGCCGCTCTACCAACTGAGCTATACCCCTACTCCAAGTTCCGTCAGCGCCGGAAAGGCGCCAGTGGAACATGAGTTATGTGTTGAGATGGGCGGGCTTTAGAGAGTCGTTGCCATCTCGTCAACAACCGAAATTTTCGGCCTTGACATACGGCATTTGCAGAAAATACAGCAATGCTGTATATGCTGCAGTATGCGCTATTCAACCTCCGACCTTTCCCGCAAATCCGGCGATATCATCGCCCACGCGCTTCGCTCCCCAGTGGTCATCACCCAGCGCGGCAAGCCCCGCCTGATTCTGATGAGCGTGGAGGAATTCAACGACATGCGGGCGAAGGCCGAGGGGCGTAAAACCCCATCCCTCCCGCCTGAATAGACCAGCGATCAGGTTTTGCGTTGCACCAGCAGGGCCATAGCTGGATCATGGGGCTGGTTACGCACGCCGAGGCCCGCCACCACCCCTGCCCGGTCAGCGACGCTCCGGTTCTGGCTCGCCTTCACTTTTCCGGTCAGATGGGTCACGGAAATCTCCACCCCCACAATGCCCTTGATCTGCGACGCAATGAAGTCGGCAGGCGCATCAGCCACGGCCCAGGGCTGGCCCTGCCCCATGCCGTGCTCGTGATGATCCGTGAGCCGTGACACCTGATCGAGCAGCCAGCCTCCATCTTCGATCACCCGCACCCTGCCCCGTGCTTGCACCATCACGTAATTCCACGTCGGAACCACCTTGCCATGCTCAGCTTTGCTCGCATACCAGCGCGGGCTGACATAAGCATCCACCCCCTGGAAGGCGACAAGAACAGTTTCCCCGTCCAGACCCTGCCACTGGGAATTGGCGCGTGCCAGATGGGCCTTCAGGGTGACCGCGCTTTCTTCCGCCACCACTTCGAACGGCAACAGATTGGCGATGGGGCCGTCCGCACCCGCTGAAACCAAAAGGCCCAATGGCTGGCAGCGCATCGCGGCGATCAAGGCATCGCGGTCATCTTCCCTGAAGGCAGGCGGCTGATACATGTCAGGCCCCCTCCTTCTGCAACAGCGCCTGCTGAAAGCGGATGGAACCGAACATGGAACGAAGTCCGGTCATGAGCTCATCTCCCGCTTGTTCCAAGGCCTCCAGCGGCATCGTGGGCAGACTCTCGAGGACAAACCACATGGCTGTCGCCTTGACATCAAGCCGCGTGCGCACACCCTGGCGCCAATTCCAGCGGCGACAGGTGACACCCACATCATCGCGCCAGACGACTTCACCTCTTTCGGGGCACTCCACAGCGGGCGCGCCATTCTTCATGGTGTCAAAGGATTCGCTGCCATCAGCTACAACAAGACGCGGACTGCCCTGATAGGCCAGCATGTTTTCGCCACCAACAGGCACTGCGTATTTGATGCTGATGGCATTGTAGAGATCGACCACCGGGTCGAGCTCCGGAAATTCACCCGACTTCAACACGCGGTCGCGCAAGGCCTGCGCAGAACACGGCGTGCGCTGCGGCTTTGCACCGAACCGGCGAAAAACATCTGCCCAGTCTGCAAGATGGGTCCCGGCCCAGGCAGGCGCACCTGCCTGCGCGGCAGCCAATGCAGCCACGCGCACCTCAGTGAGCACCGCTTCATCACCGATGCCGGTATCCGTTCGCGTGGCAACAATCGAAAGAGCCCGGAATCCGGGCGCCAAAGACCAGATCGCCGCATCTATGGTTGGGCGGAAAGGGCCCAGGACAGCTATTGCCGCTTTCCGGTGCTGCGCTCTTATACATGGCGGTTTGGGCCGCTCGGTCAGATAGGAAGCGGCGCGCCGGTCTTCCGCCGCCCTATTGCGCGGTATAGCGCATCGTCAGGATCGGCGGCCGTTGATCCAGGTCCGACGCCGAAGACGAGAGGAACAGCACAAGGTCGACCACTTCCGTGGTCTTGCCAAAACGCGCCGCCAGGATCTTGGCCTTCATCGGATCGCCCTATGCGGGTCACCCCACCATCTCGCCCATGGGTGTCACGATCACCGTGGGGCACACGCTGTTGCACTGGATGTTGTGCTTGGCCCTCCACCGTCATCACCTTGGTGACCATGTTGAGCCCGCCCTTGGAAGGCGCTGTAGGCGCATGGTCATCCAAGCATACCCGCCCGCCTGCGACGAGATGTTGATCACCTTGCCGCGCTTCTGCTTTGATCATGGCGGGCGAGCTCTTGCGCAAGCAGATAGGGGCGCGCAGGTTCACGTTGTTGACCGCATCCCAATCCTCAACCGGCGTGCCGATGCGATCAGCCGTGTTAACAATGCCCGCATTGTTGACGAGGATGTCGATGACGCCAAATGCCTTCAGGGCCGCGCGCGCGCCTTGCGCGGACTTCCACCAAAATGGAAAGATCAGCCGGGATCACCACACAGCGGCGGCCCGGTTAACCGCCGCCTTCGCCTCGGCAAGGGAGCATCCGCATCCCCGCGCCACGGCGGCAATGTCACGCCGCATACCAGCACCAGCAGATTCCAAGGCCGATGCCCTTGCTGGCACCCGTCACCAGCGCCGTGCGCCCCGCCAATGAAGCGGCTTCGCCACTCTGCCATGTCATCCTCCCTTGGTTGAGGGCACCGCGGTGGTTTCAGCTACACGTCCACTGCTCAGATGACCGGAGTCGCCTACAGGGCCCGCCGGAAATAGACGTAGGCATTCCGCCCGCATCATTGAAGGGCGGATTGTACAAAGCCAAGGCTTTCCTTGTGGATGGCGGTGAGGTGATTGGCCAGCGTATCGAGTTTCATCTCGCCGTATCCAGCCCGCGCCTCATCGATCAGGCTTCAACGAGGCCCAGCCCAAGCCCAGCCCCGCGCCGCAGGTGTGCGTAAAGCACTTCATCTCGCAGGCCCCGCCTCCGCCATGGGCCTTGAGGCCACACAGCCCAAGGCTTCGCCAGTCACATTGCGCGCGATCAGCATGGCCGCGGCAAGACGCCCGGCAGCGTGGCGAGATCCGCTTCAAAGTTCTGGAAGGCCGGATCAGCGCCAAGGGATTGCCAGTATTCCAGCAACAGTTTGCGGATGTCGGACATGTCCGCTTCATCCCGCGCCGCACGGATGGCGTAGCCCTCAGCCATGGGGCACGGCTTCGCGTGGCTTGAGCCACAACAGCAGCATTGCGCCCGCAAAGGCGGGCCAGACGGAAACCCGCGGCCCCGCCGCGAGCTGCGTCAGCAGATATCCGGATGGCCAATGAGCAATCAGCATGGGCCGCAGCAAACAAAAAGGGCGGCACCTTTGCAAGCGCCGCCCTGACTTTCATGACTGAGTTCGCTTACTCAGTGATCTTTGCGACGACGCCGGAGCCGACGGTACGGCCGCCTTCACGGATGGCGAAGCGCAGCTTCTCTTCCATGGCGATCGGCGAGATCAGCTCGACGTCGATGGCGATGTTGTCGCCCGGCATCACCATTTCCGTGCCGGCCGGCAGCGTCACAACACCCGTCACGTCCGTCGTGCGGAAGTAAAACTGCGGACGGTAGTTGGCAAAGAACGGCGTGTGACGGCCACCCTCTTCCTTCGTCAGGATGTAAACCTCGGCCTTGAACTTCTTGTGCGGCTTCACGGAACCGGGCTTGCACAGCACCTGGCCGCGCTCAACACCTTCACGGTCGATGCCGCGCAGGAGGGCACCGATGTTGTCGCCAGCCTGGCCCGAGTCGAGCAGCTTGCGGAACATTTCAACGCCCGTGCACACCGTCTTCACCGTGTCGCGGATGCCGACGATCTCGAGTTCTTCACCCACCTTCACAACACCGCGTTCCACGCGGCCCGTGACAACCGTGCCGCGGCCCGAGATCGAGAACACGTCTTCGATCGGCATCAGGAACGGCTGGTCAACCGGACGCTCCGGCTGCGGGATGTAGTCGTCAACAGCGGCCATCAGCTTGAGGATGGCGTCGCGGCCGATTTCCGGGGTCTTGTTTTCGAGGGCAGCCAGAGCCGAGCCCTTGATGATCGGGATCTTGTCGCCCGGGAACTGGTAGGACGAGAGAAGCTCGCGCACTTCCATTTCCACGAGGTCCAGAAGCTCCGGATCGTCGACCATGTCGACCTTGTTCATGAACACAACCAGCGCCGGAACGCCAACCTGGCGGGCCAGCAGGATGTGTTCGCGGGTCTGCGGCATCGGGCCGTCAGCCGCCGACACAACCAGGATCGCGCCGTCCATCTGGGCGGCACCGGTGATCATGTTCTTCACATAGTCGGCGTGGCCGGGGCAGTCGACGTGCGCGTAGTGACGCTTCTGCGTCTGGTATTCCACGTGCGCCGTGTTGATCGTGATGCCGCGCGCCTTCTCTTCCGGCGCCTTGTCGATCTGGTCGTAGGCCATGAACGTGGCGCCGCCCGTCTCGGCCAGCACCTTCGTGATCGCCGCCGTCAGCGACGTCTTGCCATGGTCAACGTGACCAATCGTGCCGATGTTGCAGTGCGGCTTGTCGCGGTTGAATTTCTCTTTGGCCATGTTCGTGTTCCAACAAAAATGCTGTTGCAGAAAAGCGTAAAACGCGGGCGCTCTTTATGAAAAAAGCCGCGGGCGCGCAAGCGCCTTTGCGCCCTGCTCCGGAACGGATGCTCATTGCGCAGCAATCTGCGCAAGTCAGTGCAACCATGGGACGGGGGCGTTTGGAGCGGGTGAAGGGAATCGAACCCTCGTATTCAGCTTGGAAGGCTGCTGCTCTACCATTGAGCTACACCCGCGTAACTCAGTTCACTGTAAACCAGCTTTCGATCCGCCACCAGCCGGTGGTGGGAGAGGTAGGACTCGAACCTACGAAGCCGTAAAGCAGGGGATTTACAGTCCCCCCCCTTTGCCACTCGGGACACTCTCCCGAATCGACGCCGGTTACAGACAGCAATCAGGCCCGCTTTGCGGCGGGCCCTTTCGCGGCGCGGTGTATGCCGTCATGGCAACAGGGTGTCAAGCCGCGTGTCGCAGCAAAAGGCGGCGCAATTCACTGCGCAGTGCCGATCTTGAACCACGTGTCGTAGAGACGGTCATAGGTGCCGTCCTCGCGCATTTTGAGAAGCGCTTCGTTGATCTTCTTGCGCAGGCTCGTCCTGCGCTTCACGTCAATGCCCTGCGGGAAAACGATGCCGTAGTTCTCTTTCTTGAAGACGGGCCCCACCACCCGCACCTTCCCTGCCCCGCCATGCGAGGCATAGTAAAGCAACACCGGCGCATCAAAGACCACGGCATCAAGCTCGCCCTTTTCGAGGGCCGCCACCATCTGATCAACCGTCTGGTATTCCGTGAGCTTGGCCTGCTTAGCCTTCACGAACTCCGCAGCCGTGGAGCCCGTTGTGGCCCCCACGCGCTTGCCCGGCAGGTCATCGGGGC
>JAXMCS010000038.1:0-20768 GCA_046349175.1 Hyphomicrobiales bacterium
CTTCGGCCTCCGGCAGGTGGCGGCCACGGATCAGGTCGGCCATGCGTTCAGCCAGTGCCAGTGTGGGCGCATTGAGATCGACCGCTGTCGCCTGCGGCATCAGCGAAGCATCCACAACCCGCAGAGCCGTCACGCCCCGCACGAGCCCGTCCGGCGTCGTGACGGCCTTCTCATCCGTGCCCATGCGGCAGGTGCCGCAGGGGTGATAGGCGCTCTCCAGCTTGCGCCGCATGAAATCATCGAGCGCCGCACCCTCGGTGGCACCGGGCCCGGGGGCGAGTTCCGCGCCGCGATAGGGGGCAAAGGCACTCTGGTTGAAAATCTCCCGCGTGTGGGCAATGCAGGCGCGGAATTCGAGCCAGTCATCCGGATGGGACATGTAGTTGAAGCGCACCCGCGGCAGGCTTTCGGGCCGCGCGTCCCGCAGCCGCACAAAACCCCGGCTCTTGGAGCGCTTGGTGCCCACGTGAACCTGAAAGCCATGGCCCTTGGCCAGCGCCTTGCCATCATAGGAAATCGCCAGCGGCAGAAAATGATATTGGATATCGGGATAGACAATGCCGGCCCGGCTGCGGATGTGCCCGCCACTCTCAAAGTGGTTGGTGGCACCATGTCCGCCCCGCGTCGCCAGCCATTCGAGGCCGATGCGCGCCTTGCCCCACAGGCTCTGGGTGGGAAACAGCGACACGGGCTGCGTGCAGTCCCGCTGCACATAGAGTTCCATGTGGTCCATCAGGTTTTCGCCCACCTGCGGGGCATTATGCACAACAGGAATGCCGAACTGTGCTAGTTCTGCCGCGGGGCCCACACCTGAGCGCTTGAGGATGGCAGGCGACATGATCGATCCCGCCGACAGGATCACTTCGCGCCGGGCCCACGCCTCGCGGGCTTCGCCTCCGGCGATGAAGGCAACACCGCTTGCCCGCTTTCCGTCGAAGAGGATGCGCTCCGCCACGGCACCCGTCACCACCTTGATGTTGCCGCGTTTCATGGCGGGTCGCAGATAGGCGCGCGCGGCGCTCATGCGCAGCCCATCGCCCACATTCATTTCCATGGGGCCAAAGCCCTCATGCTGCAGCCCGTTCATGTTGGCACTGCGCGCGTAACCGGCCTGCACCGCGGCATCGACGAAGACATGATAGAGCGGGTTCTTCTCCGGTCCGCGCTTCACCTTCACGGGGCCCGTTGTGCCCCGCAACAGTCCGCCGTCCCGCACATTCTCCAGGCGCTGGAAATAGGGCAGCACATTGGACCAGCGCCAGCCCGTGGCACCAAGCGCCTCCCACAATTCATAATCCATCGGGTTGCCGCGCACCCAGCACATGCCATTGATGGAGGACGAGCCGCCCAGCCCCTTGCTGCGCGGCAGGTTGACTCTCGCGCCCGGCGAGGCCGGGTTCCGGTTCGGTCTTCATGCCCCAGTTGAAGCGCGCCGTGTTCATGGAATGGAAAGCGCCGCCGGCATGTCCACGATCACGGATTTTTCGCTGCCGCCCGCTTCCAGCACCAGAATGCGAACCCCGGGATCCTCGCCCAACCGATTGGCCAGCACGCAGCCCGCCGAGCCCGCGCCAACGATGATGTAGTCGAAGTCTCCGCTCCCGGGCATCGGCGGGTCCTATCCGATGATCACATAGAACTTGAGCAGCGCCACCGGCTGGTGCCAGGTGCCCTTGAAACCCTTGGGCACGAAGAAGGCATCACCCTTGCGATAGGTGTCGCGGAAACCCTCGCCTTCCAGCGTCACCTCGCCCTCCAGCACCACCATGAATTCGTCGGCGGGATAATCCTCATAGCGTTCGGTATAGGCCTGAGAGCGCCAGATGCCGGTGCGCAAGCCACTTGCGGCGCGGGCGAAATAGGCATGGTCCAGCCCCATGGGAAAGCCGGCCAGAAGGTCCGCATGCTCGAGCGGTTGGTCGGGGGCTGCCTGCCAGCCATCAGGGCCTGTGGGGGAAAAGCGGATGGGCAGCGGCATCGGGGCAATCTCCTGAGCGAAAGGGCCATTGCTATCCCGCTGCCAGCGCGTGACAAGTGACAATGCGTGCTTTAGAGTAACTTCAAGTGACGGAAACACCATGCGCAGACACCTGCCTCTGACCGCCCTGCGGGCCTTCGAAGCGGTGGCCCGGCTGAAAAGCATTTCAGGCGCCGCTGCCGAAATCAATGTCACAAGGCCCGCAGTGTCAAAGCAGGTAACGCTCTTGGAAGCCACGCTGGGCCTCCAGCTTTTGGCCCGCACCGGCAACGCCATCCGCCTCACCGGGGCAGGGGAAGAACTTTTTGCCGGGCTGTGTCAGGGCTTCGATATCATTTCCGCAAGCCTTGAGGCCGCCGCCAGCCGCACCCGGCAAAGCCGCCGCTTGCGGGTTCTCGTCTGCCGTGACTTCGCCTCCAGCTGGCTGGCTGGTCGTGTCGGGCGTTTTCTGGTGGAGAACCCGGGCGTCTCGCTCGAGGTCATTGCCGAGAAGAACGGCAGCATGCGGCTGGACGAGGACTTCGACTTCCGCATCTTTTATGGGCTGGCGGGAAGCCTTGCCGCCTCAGGCCTCACCGAAACGGAACTTTGCCGCTGGATCGATCTTCCTGTCTGCACCCGTGCATTTGCCGAACGCCATTTGCAGGGGCCCAATCCACCCTGTGACGCTCCCTGCCTGATCGACGCGAATTATGATGTCTGGGACGAGTGGTGCACGCACACCGGCTTTCAGGCGGGCGGACCCCGCACCAGCACCACTATCTTCAACGAAACGACCCTATGCTTGTCGGTCGCCACCTCGGGCGGTGGACTGACCATCGGCGACAGTTTCCTGACCTTGCCTGCCATCATGGCGGGAGATCTGGTCGTGCCCTTTCCGGCCGGCCTGCTCAGCGCCCAGTGCTATTCGCTCTTCACTGTGGCAGGCCGCAAACCGGCGCAGGCGGCCCGGCAGTTTGAAACCTGGCTGAAGGCTGCCGTCGCCAGTTATCAGTCTTCCGTGCTTGACGAATTGGCAAAGCGCAACATCCGTGTGGTGAGCCGCGCCTGAGCGGGTGCCTCACCCCGCCGCGATCTGCTCCGCCAGATATTTCGCGTCATGCCACACGCCCCAGATGAAGGGCGAGGCGCGCCGCGACAGCCAGGCAAGACCGAGGAAATAAAGCCCCGGCACCTTGGACACGCCGCGCTCATGAATGGGCTGGCCCTTGCCATCAAAAACATCAATCTTCATCCAGCCGAAATCCAGCGCATAGCCGGTGGCCCAGATGATCGACCGCACATCCGCCTCCGCCAGGTCGAGGGAGAGGACGGGGGTTTTCAGGCAGTCCGGCAGCGGGCGCGGGCGGCGGGCCTCCGGCTCCGGCGGGAAATCGAGGCCGTTCTTGGCGATATAGAGATCGGCCTCGTCCAGCACCGAGAGATAGTTGGCATTGCCTGCAGCCACATTGCGCGCCACATCGGCGGAGAAGCTCATCACCCCATCGGCGCAGGCCGTGGCCCGGCCAAGAAGCGTGATGCCACTCACGGCAAGATCGTTGAAATCCACCGTGTGTCCGCCATGGGCCCCGCTCACGGCGATAGTCACATGTTCCATGCCGGGGGTGATGGTCTTGGCATCCCACTTGCCCAGCGCCCCCAGCCACCAGACAAAGTCCTTGCCGCGATAGGCGCGGGGCGGCCGGTCGTGAGGGCCGACGGACAAATAAACCGTGCGGCCGGATCGGCGCAGCTCATCGGCGATTTGCACACCGGATGAACCGGCCCCCACGACCAGCACGGCCCCCCCGGGCAGCTGGTCTGGATTGCGGTAATGGGCGGAATGGATTTGCAGAAGCCCCGAGTCGATGGGCACAAGCTTGGGAATGACCGGCTTCTGGAAAGGCCCCGTGGCGGCCACCACGCGCTTGGCCACAATGCGGCCCGCTGTCGTTTCCGCCGTGAAGCGGCCATCGGCCCCGCGGGTCAGCGCCTTCACGGCCACGCCCTCGCGCACCGGCGTCTTGTTCTGGCGGGCATGGGCTTCGAGATAGCTGACAATGCGGTCCTTCGTCGCGAAGCTCGCGGGGTCGATGTCGGAGAATTCCTGCGTGGGAAAGCGGTCGTGCCAGGCCGGGCCATTGGCAACGAGAGAATCCCAGCGTTCCGAGCGCCAGCGTTCGGCAATGCGATGGCGCTCCACCACCAGGTGTGGCACGCCGGCGGCCCCCAGATGCTCGCTCATGGCAAGCCCGGCTTGTCCGCCGCCGATGATGAGGGTATCCACTTGTTCGTCCGCCATGGCCTGTCATCCTATTGCGCGAAGGCCGACCATACAAAAGCGGGGCTTCGGGACCAGAATGTTTTGCCTTGACGCTGCTTAGCTTTTGCTGAACCTTTGCGGCAGCCGAGTTAGTCATGCCCTTACGTTTCACCCTACGCCAACTGGAATATTTTGCCGCCGTGGCGCAGGCGGGTTCCATTGCCGCCGCATCGGAACGGGTCAATGTTTCCTCGCCTTCCATTTCCACGGCTATTGCCCAGCTGGAAGCGGAGTTTGGCCTGCAGCTTTTCGTGCGCAAGCACGCCCATGGCCTGTCGCTGACGCCGGGCGGCGCCCGGGTTCTGGCCCAGGCCAATCTTGTGCTGAAGGGGGCTGGCGAACTTCTGACGCTTGCCCATGACGTGACGGCCCAGGTGCGCGGCCCGCTCAATGTGGGCTGCCTCCTCACCTTCGCGCAGATTGTGCTGCCGCAACTCCGGCGGCGTTTTGTGGGGGATCATCCGCTGGTGGAATTCCGCCAGTATGAGGAGGCGCAAACCGGATTGATCGAAGGCCTGCGCAACGCCACGCTGGACGTCGCCCTCACCTATGACCTCGGCATTCCCGCAGACCTGCGCTTCACGCCGCTCATGGCCCTGCCGCCGCATGCGCTGGTGGCGGAAGATCATCCGCTGGCCGGGGCCAAATCCGTCACGGCGCGGGATCTTGCGGGGCTGCCCATGGTGCTGCTCGATCTGCCCATGAGCGCCGACTACTTCCTGTCCTTCTTCGCCCGGGTGAAGGGACGGCCCCACATCGTGGAGCGCACCCGCGACATGGCGGTCATGCAGTCGCTGGTGGCCAATGGCATCGGCTATTCGTTGGCCAATGTCCGCCCGCTGAGTGGGCGCGCGCCGGATGGCCGCAAGCTCCGGGTCATTCCCCTGTCGGGACTGCGGCCCCTGCATCTGGGCTTGCTGCAGGCCCGCGGGGCCAGGCCCAGCCTCACCGTGAAGACCTTCACCGATCTCTGCCGCAACATGATCACCCCGGCCATGCCGGGGCTAGGCGGTGATTGAACCTACTCCGCCATCGGCGTGGCGCGGGCACCCTTCTGCCAGGCGCGCAGGCAGAGATACTCCATCACCAGTGAGGCGGCGGCGAGTGATGTCACCTCCGCATGGTCATAGGGCGGTGACACTTCCACCATGTCCATGCCGACGAAGTTCACATCCGTCAGCCTGCGGATGATCGACGCGGCCTGATGATAGGTGAGGCCGCCGGGAATGGGCGTACCGGTGCCAGGGGCGGCGGCGGGATCAAGGCAATCAATGTCAAAGGTCAGATAGGCTTTGCTGCTTCCAACCTTCTTCGTGACGATCTCCGCGATCTGGGCGGCGGTGGACTCATGCACTTCATCTGCATAGATGATGCGGAAGCCCATGGTGGTCTCGCCCGTGAAAGTGGTGCGGATACCGATCTGCACTGATTTCTTCGGGTCAATCAGCCCTTCGCGCACGGCATAGCCAAACATGGTGCCATGATCGATGCGCCCGCCGGAGTCGAATTCCACAACCCCGTGCGCATCGAAATCCACAAGCGCCAAGGGCCCGTGCTTCTTGGCATGGGCCTTCAGCAGCGGATAGGATATGTAGTGGTCGCCACCCAGCGTCACCAGTTCCGTGCCCGCCGCCAGAATGCCCGCGGCATGGGCCTCCAGTGTGGCGGGGAAGTTTTCCTTCATGCCCCAGTCGAAGAAACAGTCGCCGTAATCCACAACCGCCAGCCTGTCGAAGGGATCGAAGTTCCACGGCCAGAAAGGCCCCCAGGCATTTTCGGCTGAGGCCTTGCGAATGCCTTCCGGCCCCATGCGCGTGCCGGAGCGGTGCGACACCGCCTGGTCAAACGGCACGCCGCTGATGGCGATGTCCACGCCCGCCAAGTCACGGGTATATTTGCGCCGCATGAAGGAAAGCGCGCCGGCATAGGTGGCCTCCCATTGCGTGCCCTTCAGGCTTTCGCGGCGGAAGGCCTCGTCGCCCGGCACACGGCCGAGCTTGTCCATTTCAAGCGCCATGATTATTCGGCCAGCACCAGGCTGTCGGCAGGGGCCCAGGTCACCCACACCTTGTCGCCCGCCTTCAGCCCCGTGGAGCCGTCGCGCTTGTCGTTCTGCACATTGACGGAAATGTCCTGGCCCGAGGCGCTCTCAGCCACCACCTCGCTCCAGTCGCCGTAATAGCCCACGTCTTTCACGGTCACCGCCACCTTCACCAGGCCTTCGGCCTTGGGGGCGGTACGGGCGATCTTCAGCTTCTCCGGACGCACTGCAATGGTCACGTTTCTGCCGCAGCTCTTGGTGGTTGTAAGGTTGAGGCGGCCCAGCTCGTTCACCTTGCAGATCACGTCGTTGCCCTTCTGGCTCACCACCTCGGCATCAAACATATTCACCTTGCCGATGAAGTCGGCCACGAATTTGGTGGCTGGCTGTTCGTAAAGCTCTTCAGGGGTCGCCACCTGCTTGATGGCGCCCTTTTCCATGACGGCGATGCGCGTCGCCATGGAGAGGGCCTCGTCCTGGTCGTGTGTCACGATGATGAAGGTAATGCCCACCGTCTTCTGCAGGCGGGTGAGTTCCAGCCGCATGTCATCACGCAGCTTGGCGTCCAGCGCCGAAAGCGGCTCATCGAGCAACAGCACCTTGGGACGCTTCACCAGGGCCCGGGCCAGCGCCACGCGCTGCCGCTGGCCGCCCGACATCTGGTCGGGCTTGCGGTTGGCGAGGTGCCCCAGCTTCACCATCTCCAGGGCCTCGGTGGCGCGGCGTGAATATTCTTCCTTGGCCACGCCGGTGACGCGCAGGCCATACTCCACGTTCTGCTGCACCGTCATGTGCGGGAACACGGCATAGGACTGGAACACCATGTTGGTGGGCCGTTTGTTGGGCGGCGTCAGCGCCATGTCCTCGCCACCGATGAAGATATGACCCTCGCTCGGCGTGTCGAGGCCGGAGATCATGCGCAAGAGCGTGGTCTTGCCGCAGCCAGAGGGCCCAAGCAGGGCAAAGAACTCGTTCGGCATGATGTCGAGCGAGACATTGTCCACGGCGGTGACACCACCGGGATAGCGGCGGGAAACGTTGCGGACGGAAACGATGGGATCTGCCATTTTCAATGACCTGACTTTTCGGGGGCCTGCATCTTCATGGCAAGCACGGTGGCGAGAATGGTGATGACGATGAGCACGGTCGAGGCCGCGTTGATTTCCGGCGACACGCCGCGGCGCACCAGCGAATAGACCTTCACCGGGAAGGTCACGGTCTCCGGGCCGGAGGTGAAGAAGGTGATGACGAAATCATCCAGCGACAGGGTGAAGGCAAGAAGCGCCCCCGCGATGATGCCCGGCATCATGAAGGGAATGATCACGTTGCTGAAGGTCTGGAATTCCGTGGCCCCCAGGTCCTTGGAAGCCTCTTCAAGCTGCCGGTTGAAGCCCACAAGGCGCGAGCGCACCACGACAGTTACGAACGGGAAGCAGAAGGCCACATGGGCGATGATGATGTTGATGAGGTTGAGGGGCCAGGGCATGGCCACCACCCCGGTCATCATGCCCGTGGCGTTGAAGAACAGGAGCAGCGCCACGCCCATGCAGATTTCCGGAATGACAATGGGCAGGCCCATGAAGGCCTCATAGGGCCCCTTGCCCGGAAACTTGAAGCGCCACAGCACGATCGCCGCCATGGTGCCGATGATCGTCGAGATGATCGTGGCAATGAAGGCGATGGTGAGGGAGTTCAGCATCGCGTTGATCAGGTCCTGGTTGGCCCAGGCCTTGGAATAATTGTTGAGCGTGAAGCCGCGCCACACCACGCCGCGCTTGTCCGTGTTGAAGGAGAAGGCAATGAGCGTGATGATCGGCACATAGAGCACGAAGTAGGTGACGGCGAACAGCGTCTTCAGCCACCAGCGGCGGCCATAGTCGAGGGGCCCAGAGCCCGGCTTGAGAAGGCTTGCCATTACACGTCAACTCCCTTGCTGCGGCTGGCGAGGAAGGCCCGGATCGCGAGCGCGATGAATGTTGCGAACATCAGCAGGAAGGAAATGGCGGCCCCCAGCGGCCAGTTGTTGGCCGCCTTGAACTGCCGTTCGATGATGTTGCCGATGAGAATGGCATTGGCCCCGCCCAAGAGGTCCGAGGTGAGGAAGGTGCCGAGGCAGGGAATGAACACCAGGATCACGCCGGTGATGATGCCGGGCATGGTCAGCGGAATGGTGATCTTGCGCAAGGTGGTGAACTGCGTGGCACCCAGGTCGAGGCTCGCCTCGAGGAAGGATTTGTCCAGCCGCTCGATGGTGGCATAGAGCGGCAGCACCATGAAGGGCATGTAGACATAGACAAGGCCGAAGATCACGGCCGTGTTGTTGTAGAGCATTTCGAAGGGGCCAAGGCCCACCACGCCGATCACCTGGTTGAGGTAACCCTGGGTGCGGAACACGGCGATCAGCGCATAGGTGCGGATCAACAGGTTGATCCAGAAGGGCAGCACCACCAGCAGCAGCAGCAGGGGCTTCCAGCGGTCGGGGGCGAAGCAGATGCCGAAGGCCACGGGATAGGCGATGAGCAGGCACACCAGCGTGGCCAGCGCGCTCATCAGCACCGTCTTCAGCAGGATGGACATGTAAAGCGGATTGATCGCTTCGAGGTAGTTGCCGATGCCCGTGAAATAGGTGAATTCCGTGGCCGAGATTTGCCCGTCGATCACCGCCTTGGCACCGAACGACATGGCGAACAGGATGGCGAGCGGCATGACAAAGAACAACGTCAGCCACAGTGTTCCCGGCGTGAACAGCGTCCAGAACACCGCCTTGTAGCTTTTCCAGCTATCCAATCTCTCGCACTCCCCAAAGCCGGCACCTTTCGGCACCAAACCCCATTTTCGCGCCCCGTGTCACGGGCCACTGCCCGCGCCGGAGTCTTTCTCTTGTGAAGCTAACCAAAAACGGGCGGGGGGAGCAAGCCGCTCCTCCCGCCCGTAGTGAATTTTGCCGGATCAGGCGGCCTGGATGCGGGTCCAGGTTTCGTCGCGCAGCTTGGTCAGTTCCTCGCCCTGGTAGGTGAGGTACTCGCATTTCGCCAGAACCTCAGCCGGCGGATAGATGGCCGGATTGCCGGTGTATTCCGGCGGCATCTTGTTCTTGGCCGCCAGGTTGCCGGTGGCAAATTGCACCGTGGTGGCAATCTTGGCGCCATTGTCCGGGTCGAGAATGAAATTCAGGAAGGCATGGGCATTGTCCGGGTGCGGCGCACCCGTGGGGATCGCCCAGGTGTCCTGCCAGATGTTGGTGCCTTCCTGTGGCACCAGATAGTTGAGGTCGTCGTCTTCGGCCATCACCTGGGCAATGTCGCCGTTCCATTCCATGCAGGCCACCACCTCACCGGAGGCGAGCAGGTCCTGCCCGTTGTCGGGAGCGAAGACCTTGATGTGCTTCTTCTGCTTGATCAGCAGCTCTTCCACTTTCTTGAACTCTTCCGGGTTGGAGGAGTTGAAGGAGAAGCCGAGATATTTGAGGGCAGCCCCCAGCACGTTCTGGGCGTCACCCAGAAGCGAGATCTTGCCCGCAAACTGCTCGGAATCGAGCAGCACCTTCCAGGTGTCCATCTTCGTGTCACCCACGGCGGACTTGCGGTAGCCCACGCCGATCGTGCCCCACATATAGGGGATGGAGAATTTACGGCCCGGATCGAAGGGCGGATCGGCGAATTGCGGGTCGATGTTGCCGAAATTGGCGATCTTGCTGTGATCGAGCGGCTGCACCATGCCGGCCTTGGCCATGCGTTCCAGATAGTCGTTGGCCACCACAATGGCGTCATAGCCGGGGTTGCCGGCCTTCAGCTTGGCAAACAACTCGTCCATGTCGGCATAGAGGTCCATCTTGGTCTCGATGCCGGTGGCTCCGCTGAAATCCGCCAGCGTGGTTTCACCGATATAGGTGTCGTAATTGTAGAGGTTGAGCTTCTTTTCGTCTGCGGCAAAGGCCGCGCCCGTGCCAAAACTGATGCCGGCAAAGGCAGCGCCCGAGGCTTTCAGGAAGCTGCGGCGGCTCGGCCGGTAAAGCGGTTTGTAAGTCTTCATTCTTGGTCGCCCTCCAGATTGGGGCCGGAATGGCCCGGACTTGATTCACTCTTAAGCAATATCCGGGCCAAAGATGTTCAATCCATGGCCCGGTAGTTGTGGTCATGCCATTTCGTGTTTCACGTCGGCATAGGTCTTGTCGAGAGCGATCCGCGCCAGGCGGCCAATCTCGGCAATTTCCGCTTCCGTGATGCAGAAGGGCGGGGCCAGCACCATGGTGTCCCAACAGGCCCGCATGATCAGGCCATTGGCAAAGCAGTGGTCGCGGCAGATGGTGCCGACACGGCCGGAGTCATGGAAGCGCCCACGCTTTGCCTTGTCGTTGCTCAGTTCAATGGCACCGATCAGCCCCAGGCTGCGGGTTTCCCCCACAATGGGGTGGTTTTCCAGGCTCTTCAGCATGGCGTTGAAGGCGGGTGCCAGCTTGGCCACCCGTTCCACCATCTTCTCATCCTGCAGGATTTCGATGTTCTTCAGCGCCACGGCAGAGGCCACGGGATGTCCGTCATAGGTCATGCCGTGATAGAACTCG
This sequence comes from Hyphomicrobiales bacterium, assembly GCA_046349175.1. Lineage (GTDB taxonomy): Bacteria > Pseudomonadota > Alphaproteobacteria > Rhizobiales > Aestuariivirgaceae > Aestuariivirga. The sequence continues at coordinate 10,886 of JAXMCS010000038.1, forward strand.
CCACCCTTGTCGAAGAAGGGCTGGATGATGGCGTCGGAGAAGGCAATGGCCCCGATGGGCAGATAGCCCGACGACAGGCCCTTGGCCATGTTCACAATGTCTGGCTCATAGCCGAAACTTTCAAAGCCAAACCACTTGCCGGTGCGGCCAAAGCCGCAGATCACTTCATCGGAAATGATGAGAATGCCGTATTTCCGGCAGATGCGCTGAATTTCCGGCCAGTAGGTGGAGGGCGGAATGAGAACACCCGCCGCACCCTGGATGGGCTCGCCGATGAAGGCCGCCACATTGTCGGGTCCCAGTTCGAGGATCTTCTTCTCAAGCTCTGCCGCCGCTTCAAGGCCGAATTCTTCCGGCGTCTTGTCGCCGCCGAAATCATACCAATAGGGCTGCTGGATGTGGTGGAAGCCCGGCAGTTCCGTGCCGCCCTGCTCATGCATGCCCACCATGCCGCCTAGATTTGCGGCAACCCAGGTGGACCCATGATAGCCGCGCTTCCGCCCGATAATGTGCTGGCGGTACGGCTTGCCCATGATCTTCCAGTAGTGGCGCACAAAGCGCACAATGGTGTCGTTGCCTTCCGAGCCGGAGTTGGTGAAGAATACCGTCTGGAACTTCTTGGGCAGGAGCGACGAAATCTTGGCCGCCAGTTCCGTGGCCGGCACCGTCGTCGTCTTGAAGAAGGTATTATAGTAGGGCAGGTCCTGCATCTGCCGGTAGGCAACATCGGCCAGCTCCTTGCGGCCATAGCCCACATTCACGCACCACAGGCCGGACATGCCGTCGAGGATCTTGTTGCCCTTGCCGTCCCACACATAAACGCCGTCACCATGGGTGATGACGCGCGGGCCGCCCGCTGCGCGGAACGTCTTGTGGTCGGTGAACGGATGGAAATGATGCGCGATGTCGGCCTTCACGACCTCATCGATGTTGATGTTCTTCTGGTGGATGGACATGGCAATGCTCCTGAAAAGCTGAAATGGCTCACCCCGGATGGGACGAGCAAAAAATCGTGCAATTCCAGAAGCTTAAGGTTTAAAACCAATGCGGGCGCAGGCCAGCATCACATCATCGCGGAGGGTTCTGCTCCGCGGCGTGATCTCGGCAAATCCATGGCCCGTCCTCACTTGCATGGCCCCATTATTGCATTTTGGTCACGCTCGCTCAACCCTCTGCCGTTTCCGCGCAATCACCGCTAGACTGCACTGCAACACGTCAGGACCAGGGGCTCCCGCAGATGCAGATTGGAATGATTGGCCTCGGCCGCATGGGCGCCAACATGGCGCAACGGCTTTTGACCGCGGGCCACGAGGTTCATGTGAACGACGTGAACGCGGAAGCCGTCACCGCCATGCTGGCCAAGGGGGCCAGGGGCTCCGCCGACCTGCCGGCCTTTCTCAAGGGCCTCGCCACCCCGCGCGCTGTCTGGCTCATGTTGCCGGCGGCCGTGGTTGACACGGTGATCGCCCGCCTTCAGCCGCTGCTCAGCCCCGGTGACATCATCATCGATGGTGGCAATTCCCATTTTCAGGATGACATCCGCCGCGCCCTCGACCTCGCAGCCGCAGGCCTGCATTATGTCGATACGGGAGTCAGTGGCGGCATCTGGGGTCTGGAGCGCGGCTACTGCCTGATGATCGGCGGCGAGAAGGCCACAGTCACCCGCCTCGACCCCATCTTCAAGGCGCTGGCCCCCGGCATCGCCGCCGCTCCCCGCACCGATGCGGCAGATGCCACGCCGTCACCCGCTGAACAGGGCTATCTCCATTGCGGCCCGGCGGGGGCCGGGCACTTCGTGAAGATGGTCCACAACGGCATTGAATATGGCGTCATGGCCGCCTTCGCCGAGGGCCTCAACGTGCTGCGCCACGCAAATGTTGGGAAGGCGGACCACGTGGCCGATGCCGAGACCGCCCCGCTGCGCCATCCCGAATTCTACCAGTATGACTTTGATGTGGCCGAAATCGCCGAGGCCTGGCGGCGCGGCAGCGTCATCGGCTCCTGGCTTCTCGACCTCACCGCCAAGGCCCTGCGCGGCAATCCGGACCTGCCTGATTTTTCCGGCCATGTGGCGGATTCGGGCGAAGGCCGCTGGACCTTGCAGGCTGCCATTGATGAGGGCGTGCCCACCCCGGTGATTGCCACCTCGCTCTTTGCCCGCTTCTCCTCGCGCGGGGCTGATGACTATGCCGAGCGCATTCTCTCGGCCTTGCGCTGGCAGTTTGGCGGCCATGCCGAGAAATCCGCAAAGCCGGAGACAAAATCATGACCGTCCTTCCGGATATTGTCGTCCTCTTCGATGTCGACAACACGCTACTCGACAATGACTTCGTGCAGGCCGACCTCCGCCGCCACCTCACGGAAAATTTCGGCGAAGCAGTAAACGCCCGTTACTGGGCCCATTATGACGCGCTCTTCAAGGAGCTGGGCTATGCCGATTATCTGGGGGCCGTGCAGCGCCTGCGCCGCGACGATCCCCATGACCTGCGTCTCCTTTCCATCGGCGGGTTCCTCTTGGAATATCCCTATGCAGAGCGGCTCTATCCCGGCGCCCTGGCGGCGCTCGGCTTCGCCCGGCAATGGGGTCCCTCCGCGCTTCTTTCGGATGGCGAGGCGGTGTTCCAGCCCCGCAAGCTGGAGCGCGCCGGCCTCAGCGCTGCCGTGCATGGCGAGGTGATGATCTTTATCCACAAGGAACTGGAACTGGACGAAATCGCCAGGCGTTATCCGGCCCGCCACTACGTGATGATTGACGACAAGCTGCGCATTCTCGATGCCATGAAACGGGGCTGGGGCGAGAGGATCACCACCATCTTCGTGCGCCAGGGCCATTATGCCCTCGATCCGAAAATCGTCGCGGCCTATCCGCCCGCCGACATCACCATTGCGGCCATTGGCGATCTGCCGACAGTCAATTTGCCGCGAAGGCGGCCTGCATGAGGCGCTGGGTATAGGGGTCCTGCGGGCGTTCCAGCACCTGCGCCGTGGGCCCGCTTTCCACCAGCTTGCCGTCCTTCATCACCATGATGAAATCCGCCATGGCCCGCACAACCGCCAGGTCATGGCTGATGAAGAGATAGGACAATCCGTGTTTCTCCTGCAGGTTCCGCAGCAGGTCCACGACCTGGCTTTGCACCTGCCGGTCCAGGGCCGAGGTCGGCTCATCAAGCACCACAAGCTCAGGCTTCAGGATGATGGCCCGGGCAATGGCAATGCGCTGCCGCTGGCCACCGGAAAATTCATGGGGGTACCGGTTGCGCTGCGCTGGATCGAGCTGCACCTCCTGCAGGGCAAGGGCGGCGCGCTGGTCCCGCTCCCGGGCGGAAAGGCCGGGCTCATGCACCAGCAGCCCTTCGCTCACGATCTGTCCGGCGGTTTGGCGCGGGCTCAGCGAGCCGAAAGGGTCCTGCAGCACGACCTGCAAATGGCGCCTGAGGGGCCGCATGGCGGCGGGTCCCAGTGCCGCAATGTCCTTGCCGTCAAAGCGGATGGCCCCCTGGCTGGGCAGAAGCCGGAGCAGCGCCCGCGCCAGCGTGGATTTGCCGGAGCCTGACTCCCCCACGATGCCGATGGTCTGGCCGCGCTTCAGGGTCAGCGACACACCATCCACCGCCTTGATGTCGATGCCCGGCCCGCCCAGAAAGCCGCCGCCCAGATGGAAGGTCACCTTCATGGCGGTGCCGGCCAGCAGCGTGGGTGCGTCTGCCGCCGGAGGAGTTTTGCGGCCCGTCGGTTCGGCGGCGAGCAGGGCGCGTGTGTAGTCATGCTGCGGCCGGGCAAAGACCTCGGCTGTCGTGCCGGTCTCGATCACCTCGCCCTTCCGCATCACCGCCACGCGGCCCGCCATGCGCCGCACGATGTTGAGGTCATGGGTGATGAAGACCAGCCCCATGCCGTGGCTTTTCTGCAAGGCCATCATCAGGTCGAGGATTTCCGCCTGAATGGTCACGTCCAGCGCCGTTGTCGGCTCGTCGGCGATCAGCACTTCCGGATCATTGGCCAGCGCCATGGCAATCATCACCCGCTGGCGCTGGCCGCCGGACAGTTCATGGGGAAAACTCTCCATGCGCCGCGCCGCGTGGGGAATGCGCACGAGTTCAAGCAGCGCCTGCGCCTTGGCCCGCGCCGCCGCCCCGTCCACATGCTGGTGCGTGGCAATCACCTCGGCCAGCTGGTTGCCCACCGTGTAGAGCGGGTCGAGCGAGGTCATCGGCTCCTGGAAGATCATGGTGATGCGCTTGCCGCGGATCCTGTTGAGGGCGGGCTTGGCAAGACCGATCAGGTTCTGGCCGTCGAACAGCGCCGTGCCGGTGGCCTTGCCGTTCCCCGCCAGTAGCCCCATCACGGCCATCATCAACTGGCTCTTGCCGGAGCCTGACTCCCCCACAATGGCCAGCGTCTCCCCGGCCATCACATCAAGCGAGACGGATTTCACCGCCTCGACCAGGCCATCGAGTGAATCGAAACGCACCGACACATCGCGCAGGGAAAGCACCGGACCGGCCATCTCAGCGGTCCTTCGGGTCAAGGGCATCGCGCAAGCCATCGCCCAGGAAGTTGAGGGCAAAGAGCGTCGATGTGAGGAAGACGGAAGGCACGGCCAGAAGCCAGGCGGCGCTCTCGAGGTTGCGTGCACCCTCCGAAATTTCGACGCCCCAGCTTGACATGGGTTCCTGGATGCCGAGGCCGAGATAGGAGAGGAAGCTTTCGAGAATGATCACCTGCGGCACGAGCAGGGTGACAAAGATGATGACCGGCCCCAGCATGTTGGGAATGATGTGGCGGAGCAAAATGCCAAAGGCCGGAACCCCCAGGGCCTCCGCCGCCAGCACGAACTCCTGGCGCTTCAGCGAAAGCGTCTGGCCGCGCACGATGCGCGCCATGTCCAGCCACAGCACGGCGCCAATGGCCACAAACATCAGCAGGAAATTGCGCCCGAAGAAGACCACCAGCATGATGACAAAAAAGGTGAAGGGCAGCGAATAGAGAATGTCGACGATGCGCATCATCACCTCGTCGGTCTTGCCGCCGGCAAAGCCCGACACGGCCCCGTAGATGACGCCGATCACCATGGCCACAAGCCCGGCCACAAGACCGACCGCCAGCGAGACGCGCCCCGCCACCAGCGCGCGGGTGAGGACATCGCGGCCATTGGAATCCGTGCCCAGCAGGAAATGGATGCGGCCCACATCGGCGCTGATCTTGGCCTCCGTGCCATCGGCGGATTTCTCCATGATCTGGCTGTTGTCGAAAGCATCCGAGCGGTCAAGGTAGCGCGTCACCCGGTCATCAACGCCCGCCGGATTGCGCACCGTCACGCTGATGCGCCGGCCCTCGTCCTGCCAGTCCACCACATCAACCTTGGCCCGCTTCAGCGCGTCCCGCAGGTCTTGCTCAACTTCCGCCGCCTTCGGGTAGGGCTCCAGACTGGGCGGCACGCGCACATAGCTTTGGTAGATGTGGTCGAACTCATGGCCGGTGAAGGAGGGCCCGATGAGACAGGCCACCACCACCACAAGAAGATAGGCGGCGCTCCAGGTGGCGGCGCGGTTTTTGCGCAGCCTGAGCCAGGCATCGCCCCACAGCGAGCGTCCGGCGGACAGGGCGGCCTCACTCATAGCGCACCCGCGGGTCCACCAGGGCGTAGAGCAGGTCCACCAGCAGGTTGAAGAGAATGGTGAAGAGGGCGAGCACAACCACCGTGCCCATCACCACCGTGTAGTCGCGGTTGAGGGCTGAATCGATAAAGTAGCGGCCAATGCCGGGAATGCCGAAAATTGTTTCCACGATCAGCGAGCCGGTCACAAGCCCTGCCGCCGCAGGCCCGGCATAGGAGATGATGGGCAGAAGCGCCCCCCGCAGGGCATGGCGGATCACCACGGAATAATCCGAAAGCCCCATGGCCCGGGCGGTGCGGATGTGATGCGCATGCAGCGCCTCGATCATGGAGCCGCGCATCAGCCGCGCCACAATGGCGATATAGGGAAGGGCGAGCGTCACCACGGGCCCCACCATGTTGAGAAAGGCCCCGTCGCCCCAGCCGCCCACCGGCAGCCATTTGAGGCCAAGCCCGAAAACCAGCTGGATGATGGGGGCCACCACATAATTGGGCACGGTGGAACCCGCCGTGGCCAAGCCGATCACCGCATAGTCCGCGCCCCGGTTCTGGCGCAGCGCCGCGATGATGCCGAGCACGCCCCCCAGGACCAGCGACAACAGGAAGGCCGAAAGCCCCAGCGGCACCGACACCTTGAGGCCGATGCGGAACAACTCGTTCACCGAGAAGTTCTGCATCACATAGCTCGGCCCGAAATCGCCATGGGCCAGATTGCCGAGATAGATGATGAACTGCTGCCACACCGGCTTGTCGAGATTGTAGACGCGCAGCAGGTTGGCTTTTACCTCCGGCGGAATGGGTTTTTCCGCGTCAAAGGGCCCGCCCGGTGCCACATGCATCAGGAAGAATGAGATGGCGATGATGATGAACAGCGTCGGGATGGTGGAGAGAAGACGCCGGAACAGGAAGCGCAGCATGGGGCCCCGCAAGAACAGGGCGCGCGGAGGCCGGAAGCCGCCACGCGCCCGTGGCTGCTATTCCTTGGAGACGAAGCGCGAGGGATGCTTGTCCATCACGTTGTCGACGAAGCCCTTGAGGTGCGGCGACACGATGTTGTGGTTGCTGTAGTAGAGGAGCGGCATGATCGACTGCTCCTTCACCAGAATGGCTTCGGCATCAGACAGGAGGCTCATGCGCTTGGCCGCATCGGGCTCGCTGGCGGCGGCATCGAGCAGCTTGTCATACTCCGGGTTGGACCAGTCACCGTAATTGTTGCCAAAGCCTGTGTGGCCAAGGTCAAGGAAAGTGCCGGGGTCCTTGTAGTCTGCAATCCAGCCGGCCCGGGCCAGGTCGAAATCGCCCTTCTGCTCCAGATAGGAGTAATGCGTCTTGCCGTCTGTGGTGACGAGTGACACGTCAAAGCCGAAGGGCTTGAGCATGTCCTGGATGGCGACCGCGGTGTTCTTGTGGCCCTCGGCGGTGTTGTAGCGGATTTCCAGCTTCTGCGGATGGTCCGGGCTGATGCCCAGTTCGGCGAAGATCTTCTTGGCGGCATCTTCGCGGTCAAGCTGGTCCATCTTGGCGAAGTCGGCTTCATGGGTGGTGTACCCGTCAATCCCCGGCGGCACCATGGAATAGGCGGGCATCATTGAGCCGGACCAGGATTTCTCGGCGAGATAGTCCCGGTCGATCACCATGGAGATGGCATTGCGGAGCTTGGCGTTGTCCCACGGCGCCTTCTTGAACTTGAAGATGTAGTAATAGGTGCCCAACTGCGGCGCGGAATGGATCTGGTCACCCAGTTCCTTCTTCAGGTCGGCGAGTTGCTCGGTGGGGAAGTCGTTCATGCTGTCCACTTCACCGGCCTTGTAGCGCTTGACGCCCGCCGCCCGGTCTTCCGTGGGAATGAAGTTCACCGCATCAAGCTTCACATTGGCCGCGTCATAGAACTTGTCATTGCGGACGAGCTTGATGTGGTCGTTGGGCACGTTTTCTGCGAGCGTGAAGGCCCCGTTGCTGACCAGGTTGCCCGGCTTCACGAAATCATTGCCGAACTTCTCCACATCCGCCTTCTGCACCGGGAAGAAGGAGTTGTGCGTCATCAGCTCGAGGAAATAGGGCGTGTTGGATTTGAGCGTCACTTCCAGCGTGGCGGCATCAATCACTTTCACGCCCAGTTCCTCCGGCTTCTTCTTGCCAGCGATGATGTCCTCGGCATTGACGATGACATTGGCGAGATAGGCATATTCGGAAGCCGTCTCCGGAGTCACCAGGCGGCGCATGGAGTAGAGAAAATCATCCGCCGTCACCGGTGTGCCATCCGACCATGTGGCGCCCTCGCGCAGCTTGAAGGTCCACACCTTGCCATCGGCAGAGGTTGTGTAGCTGGTGGCGGCACCCGGCACGGCATTGCCCCTGGCATCCGATGTCATCAGCCCCATGAAGAGGTCATTGGTGATGTTGAATTCCTCGACGGTCGAGGTCTTGTGCGGATCAAGGGATTGCACGTCACCATTGGCGCCACGGTTCCACACACTTTCCGCAAGGGCACCCGTGCTGAGCAGGGCCAAGACGCCGGCGCCGGCCAGCAATGTGGAAAATGTGCGGTGTTTCATGGTGTGCTCCCTGTTTCTGCCGCTTCTCTCTCGGGCGGAAGCGGGCATGATCGCGCAAGCCTAGTCCAATTCCGGCAAGACTGGAAAGGGGTGTGCTCAAACGCCGTAGTGGCGGCGGTACCAGTCCACGAACTTCTACCACCCCGGCCTGCAGGCTGGTGTCCGGCATAGCCTGTCAGCGATTTCAGAAGGGCCGGCGAGGCAAAGGTCTGCGGCACATCGCCGGGCTGCATGGGCAGCATGGTGATACTGGCCTTCTTGCCGATCACCTGTTCCAGCGTGGCGATGAAATCCATCAACTCCCGCGGCTGCCCGCCGCCGATGTTGACCACCCGCCACGGCGTCGCGGCGCTTGGGCGGCAGGGTCACAAGCCGCATCACCGCCTCAACCAGGTCATCCACATAGGTGAAGTCGCGGCGCATCAGGCCCTGGCCATAGACATCGATGGACTTGCCTTCGAGGATGGCGCGGGTGAACTTGAAAATGGCCATGTCGGGCCGGCCCCAGGGGCCATAGACCGTGAAGAAACGGAAGGCCGTGGTGGGAATGCCGTGCAGGTGGGCATGGGCATGGGCCATGGCCTCCATGCCGATCTTGGTGGCGGCATAGAGGCTCAAGGGCTTGTCCGCCGCGTCGCTCTCTTCAAAGGGCACCTTCGGGTTGGCACCATAAACTGAACTGGTGGAGGCCATCAGCAGGTGCTGCGGCTTCACATGGCGCGCCGCATCCAGCAGGTTGAAGGAGCCAACGAGGTTGCTCTCCACATAGGCGCGGGGATTTTCAAGCGCGTAGCGTACCCCCGGCTGGGCCGCCAGATGCACAATGACGTCAGCCTGCGTCTCTTCCGCCACGGCGCGCAGCGCTGCCGCATCCTCCAGCATGATCTGGTGGTGGCGGTAGCCATTGTGCCGTTGCAGCAGGGCGAGGCGCGCCTGTTTCAGGGCCGGATCATAATAGGGGGTGAGGGCGTCAATCCCCGTCACCTCATGGCCTTCGGCAAGCAGCCGCTCCGCCAGATGGAAGCCGATGAAGCCGGCGCTGCCGGTGAGGAGAACCTTCACGCCAGCACCCCGGCGTCACCCCGGCCCACGCCGGAATAGCGGAAACCGTGGCGCTCCACCTCATGGGGTCGGTAAACGTTGCGGAGATCAACCAGCACCTCGTCAGCCATTGTTTCGGCAAGCCGCGTGAAATCCAGCGCCCGGTAGCTGTCCCATTCCGTCACGATCACCAGCGCCGCGGCACCCTGTGCGGCTACATAGGGATCGGCATGGAAGGACACATGCTCCATCAGCCCGCGGGCCGCGTCCATGCCTTCCGGGTCATGGGCCGCAACCTCTGCGCCTTGATCCTGCAGGTAGCGGATGATGTCGATCGAGGGCGCTTCCCGCATGTCGTCGGTGTTGGGTTTGAAGGTGAGACCCAGCACTGCGATGCGCTTGCCGCGCAGGGTCCCGCCACAGGCCGTGAGGATCTTGCGGGCAATGCTGCGCTTGCGGGCGCCGTTGATGGCCACAGTCGTTTCCACCAGCCGCTGCGGCGCGTTGAAGTCCTGCCCGGTCTTGACCAGCGCCTGGGTGTCCTTGGGAAAACACGAGCCGCCATAGCCCGGCCCCGCATGCAGGAACTTGGCGCCGATGCGGCCGTCGAGCCCGATGCCGCGCGCCACATCCTGCACATCGGCGCCTGAGGCCTCGCACAGGTCGGCCA
>JAXMCS010000039.1:0-17774 GCA_046349175.1 Hyphomicrobiales bacterium
GCCGCGACGGGTTTTCCATCCAGCACCAACATCCAGAAGCGCAGACGGCCCAGTCTGTGCATCTGAATGAGCCCCTGACGTAGCGCCTCTGCCAGTTTGGGATCAGTTGCCAAAGCGGTGCCGCGCTGTCCCTTCCAGCCGGAGGCTTCCAGCGCCAGCAAGGCGTCGGCAAAGGGCATCACGTCCTCGCCAGCGCGGAGCGTGCGCAGTTCGAGCTTTCCTTGCTCGGCCAGCCGGGCGCGCAGCCGTTTCAGCTCCTTGCGGCGCTTGTGATCGAAGTTTTCGGCGAGCCAAGTGTCAAAACTGCCGGAGACATCCAGCGCGGCGCGCTGCCACTTCTTCAACACGTGGCGATGCTGGGCTGCGGAAAGAAGGGCCTGCACTGCAGTGTGCTGCACCGGCACGTTGCGCAGCACCAGCGGCATAAGGAGGCTTGCGAGAAAGCGCCTTGCGCCGGCGGCACTCACATCGCCCGCGGCGGCGGGCACACCACTGGGTGAGAGTGGGGAAATGAACGACTCGGCATGGGGCAGCGGCCAGGCGCGGCGGCGCGCGGCAGCAAAGGCAAAGCCATCGGCCTGCGAATCCGCCGCCAGGGCAACGCCACCGGGCAGATGTTCCAAAATGGAACGCAACCATACGGGATCAGAGAATGCGGGAGTCATTGCAGCGATCATGGAGTGGGCCCTGCAATATGCCCGCCAGCAGCGGAAGATTGGTTAATCCGCCCGGCGCGGTGCCGCAAAAGCAAAAGGCCGGGTAGAACCCGGCCTTCAAACCATCTGCTGGTGAAGCGATCAGGCTTCGGTTTTGGCAGCCAGAACCTGACGGCCACGATAGGTGCCGGACTTCAGGTCGATGTGGTGGGGACGGCGCAGTTCGCCCGAGGCCTTGTCTTCCACATAGGTCACGGTCTGCATCTTCTGGCCCGAACGGCGCATGCCGATGCGGCTCTTGGACATTTTTTTGCGCGGAACAGCCATGATTTAAACCTCTGAAATCTCTCAATAAAAAGGAATCGCCCCGATCAGGGGCGGCAAATGTTGGGGGGTCTATAGCCACTTCTTGCGCTGGAGGCAAGTGAGGTATGGCCCCATGATGCGCATGCGCAGCTGGATGCGGCTGGCTGTCTGCTTCACCCGTTTGGAGGGCTTTCCGGCGTGGCGCTTGATGGGGTTGGGCAGCACGGCGGCCAGAAGGGCGGCCTCGCGCTGGGTGAGCTTCGAAACCGGCTTGTGGAAATGGAACTGGCTGGCGGCCTCTGCACCATAAACGCCGGGGGCCCACTCCACGATGTTGAGATAGACCTCGATCATGCGCCGCTTGGTCCACACCGCATCCATGTAAAGCGCCAGCGGCAGTTCCAGCACCTTGCGGATGCCGCCCAGAATGCCGCGGCCATCCCACAGGAACATGTTGCGGGCCGTCTGCATGGACAAGGTGGAGGCTCCACGGATGGGACCTTCGTCATCATCGAAGACATCTTCCACCACGCCCGAGAACTCCACCCAATCCACCCCGTGATGGGCGCAGGAAGCGGGCATCTTCGGAGGTGATGACAGCCGCCGGAAGAGACGGCGACATTTCATCGAGGCTCACCCAATCCTTGTGAATGCCGTTGCCGGAGAAGAGCCGCAGCAGCATGATATTGGACACGGGCGGCGGCACCACGCCATAGACCAGCGTCATCACGATGGGCCAGGCGAGCATCGCCCCCATCACCATCATGGTGCGTTGCTGCCAGCGCGTGCGGGCGTTCCAGAAGGCTTTCAGGCGCGCGCGGCGGCTGGGCCTTGCCGCGGCATTCTTGGCAGCAGACTCAACTGGCGCTTCCGCCACACCCGAAGCGCGCGGCTTGCGCGGGGCCCAGGGCAGCTTCTCCTGGGGGGCCTTTGGTGGTCCGCCCCGGTCCTTCTGTTGAGATTTCGGTGCCATCTGCGTATGGAAGCCCATATCGCGGAATTGGTCATTTGGCACAAGTGCAGCAGCAAAGCTTTGAGACGGCCCTGGCGGAGACAGCCGCCACCATGGAGCAGGAGCTTGACCGGCTGCTGCCGGACACCCCTGCCCGGCTTCGTCAGGCCATGCGCTATGCCAGCCTGAGCCAGGGCAAGCGGCTGCGGCCTTTTCTGGTGATGCAGTCTGCGGCGCTGTTTGACGTAGCGGAGGCCTCCGCCCGGCGCGTGGCGGCGGCGCTGGAATGCGTGCACTGCTATTCGCTGGTGCATGACGACCTTCCGGCCATGGACGATGACGACCTGCGCCGCGGCCTGCCCACCACACACAAGAAGTTTGACGAAGCCACGGCCATTCTGTCGGGCGACGGATTGCTGACCTTCGCCTTTGAAATTCTGGCCGATGCCGCCACCCATGGCGACGCGGCAGTGCGGGCCGAACTTGTGCTGGAACTGGCGCGGGCCTCGGGCGAGGCCGGCATGGTGGGTGGTCAGATGCGGGACATCGAGGCTGAGAGCGGCGGATTTGCTTCGGCTGAGGCCATTGCCGCCATGCAGGGCATGAAGACGGGCGCGCTGTTCCGTTTTGCCTGCGAGGCGGGCGCCATCATGGCGCGGCAGGGACGCGGGGCGCTTCGTCAGTATGCGGATGATCTGGGCCTTGCCTTCCAGATCGCCGACGACATTCTCGATGTGGAATCGGATGCGGCCACGCTGGGCAAGGCCGCAGGCAAGGACAAGGCGCGCGGCAAGGCCACATTCGTGGATTTTCTCGGGCTTGATGGCGCAAAGGCTGAAGCGCGGCGGCTGGTGGACAAGGCCTGCGCCGCCGTCGCCCCCTATGGGGCGCGGGCGGGGCTGATGCAGGACGCGGCGCGTTTCATCATCACGCGGAAAAAGTAAGGGCGCGCCCGGAGGCACGCCCTCTTCCGTCCGGCAGGGCCGGACACTGATTGCAGGTCTTACGACTTGTTCATCTGGCTCTTGATGAGGCCAGCGACGATCTGCAGGATGATGCCGCCGATGCCCGACGCGGCAATGTTGCCGACGCTGATGCCACCATCAGCATTCTGGGCCAGGGCACCGATGATCGACGGCAGAAGCGTGCCGCCGCCGAGGCCGCCGATGGCGCCAGCAATCGTGTTACCGAGGCCGCCCAGGCTGGTGTTCTTGGCGGCAGCGCCGCCCACATTGCCACCCACAGCGCCCGCCACAAGCTGCAAAAGCAGCGAAGTAATATCCATAGTCCACTCCCATTGGTTTTGGACCCGCCCCCGTGGCGGGTTGCCACATGGGTTAACAGCGAATCGGCAGATCGCAAAGCAACGCACTTCGCACTTGCAACATTTCAGTGGAGAAGAAAGCCCGCCGCTGGCTCAGCAATAAAGCTCCGAGGTCGCCTGCTGGGCATCCGAATAACGGTTGCCATGGGCGAAGCCGACCGGCAGAATCTCCTCGATGGCCGCCAGATCTCCGGCCGACAGGGAAATGCGGGAGGCGGTGGCATCCTGGGCCAGGTGTTCGGCGGTGCGCGTGCCCGGAATGGGAATGATGTGCGGTGCCTGATGCAGCACCCATGCGATGGCCAGCGCCGATGGCGTGTGCCCCATGGCGCGGGCATGGGCCTTGAAGGCCTCGATGTATTTCATGTTGCGCGCGTAGTTGTCCTTTTGGAAGCGCGGCATGGGTTTGCGGAAATCATTGTCGGGAAATTTCGCGGGATCGAGCACCACATCGCTCAACACGCCACGGGCCACGGGCGAGAAGGCCACAAGCGCCGCGCCCACCTTGGCGCAGGTCTGGATCAGGCCCAGCTGCGGCAGGCGCGTCCACAGCGAGTATTCGCTCTGCACCGCCGCCACGGGATGCACGGCGGCGGCCCGGAGCAGCGAAGCGGGCGAAATTTCCGAAAAGCCAATGGCGCCGATCTTGCCTTCCTTCTTGAAGTCCACCAGCGTCTGCATCACGTCTTCGATGGGGATGTCCTGCTCGCGGCGGTGGATGTACCACAGCGGAATGTGATCCACGCCCAGGCGGCGCAGCGAGCCTTCCAGGCATTCCCGCAGGAAGGCGGCATCATTGCGCGTGGCGCGCGGGTTGGGCTGAATGCCGCCCTTGCTGGCGATGACGAAGCGGTTGCGGGCGGCGGGGTTCATAGCAAGATATGTGCCGATCACATCTTCAGAGACATACGGCCCATAGATGAGCGCTGTATCAATGTGGGTGACGCCAAGGTCCAATGCCTTGTCGAGGGTGCGGTGGCTTTCGGCCACGTTGGTTGGCCCGAAGGCACCGGCCAGGCTCATGGCGCCCAGACCCACCTCGCCCACCATGGGGCCATTCCTGCCGATCTGACGCTGTTTCATGAGTCGCGCTCCCTTGCGCCCCGCACATAGCCGCCATCGCCGCGCCCGCCAATATTGACGATGGGCTTCCGCGCCTGTAGCCCCACAGACCATGACCACCGCCCCCACCATTGTGCGCTTTGCCCCCTCTCCCACGGGCCGCATCCACATCGGCAATGCCCGCACCGCCATCCTCAACTGGCTGTTCGCGCTGAAGACCGGCGGGCAATTCATCCTGCGATATGACGACACGGATGTGGCCCGCTCTACCCAGGAATATGCCGATGGCATTGCTGTCGATCTTGCTTGGCTGGGCGTGAAACCATCACGTGTGGAATGGCAGTCCAAACGCTTTGCCCGCTATGACGCCGTGGTGGCGGAGATGAAGGCGAAGGGCCAGCTTTACCCCTGCTATGAAACCGCCGACGAACTGGAGCGCCGCCGCAAGCGGCAGGAAGCCCGTGGCGGCCCACGTGTCTATGACCGGGCCGCGTTGAAGCTCTCAGCAGAAGAGCGCGCGGCGCTGGAGGCTCAGGGGCGCAGGCCGCACTGGCGTTTCAAGCTGGAGCACCGGGTGATTGAATGGAACGATCTCATCCGCGGGCCGCAGCACACGGATCTCGCCAGCCAGTCAGACCCTGTTCTGGTGCGCGAAGACGGGTCCTATCTTTACACCCTGCCAAAGATTGATGATAACGACGCATCACCCATGTGATCCGCGGCGAGGACCATGTGACCAATGCTGGCGTGCAGGTGGCCATCACCGAGGCGCTGGGCGGCACACCGCCGGTTTATACCATCATTCGCTGCTGGTGGGGTGGACGGCGGATTGTCCAGCGGCTCGGCTCGCCGTCCATCGGGCAGATGCGCGAGGATGGTTACGAGGCCATGGCGGTGGTGAGCCATGCGGCACTTCTCCGGCACCTCCGACAATATTCATCCGTGTAAGGACTATTCGAACTTGTGGCAGACTTCGATCTGCACAAGGTGTCGCGCGCGCCGGGACGGTTTGATGAGAAGGAATTGGCCACCATCAATGCCAAGCTGCTGCACATGTTGCCGGAAGTGGTGAAGACGCGCCTGCCGGGCCGCAGCGAGGCGCTGTGGCTGGCTGTGCGCGGCAATATCGAAAAGCTTGCAGATGTTGCGGGCTGGGCCCGTGTGGTGGAAGGGCCGTCGCGCCACAGGTTGTGGAAGAGGACCGCGCCTTAGTGGCAGCGGCGCGCGGCGTGCTTCCGCCCGAGCCCTGGGACGCAAGCACCTGGAAGGCCTGGACCACATCTGTCTCTGCCGCCACGGGGCGCAAGGGCAAGGCGCTGTTCATGCCCTGTGGCTGGCCCTGACCGGACTTGATCACGGGCCGGAGCTTGCAGGCACTTCTGCCCATTCGCATGCGGGGAAGCCGGGCGCTTGAACGGCCTTTCATAACGGGTCCATGCTCTGCCCATGAGATCCTTGTTGGCCAATATGATTCACCTTCGTGCGGCGTGTGGCGGTGACGCTCAATCACTATCACATGCCCTTCACGCGCAATCCTCGTCGATTTCTTCGATGCGGCTGAGTAGAAAATCAATCCGCTGTTGCGCGTGCCAGCCCTCATTCTTGCGGATGGCGAAACGCTGGTGGACAGCACCGTCATCATTGACCATCTCGATGAAATGGCAGGCCCCGCCCGGGCCCTGACGACGCGCCACGGGCCAGAGCGCCGCAAGGCGGGCTACCGCCATAGCCGCAGGCACGGCGGAGAAAGTGGTGCAGGCCTTTTCGAGAATGAACCACGCGCCGGAGGCCCGCAGCGCGGCGGGAAAAGCATGGCCTCACAGATCAAGTGCACGGCCTTTCGTGGCTGGAACATGAATGCGGCACAATTCTCGTTCAACGACGCCCACATGACGCAAGTTACGTGACCATCACCTGCATGATCATGCATCTGAAGGTGGCTGCCGGAGCTTTCCCGGCCTTCGCACTATCCTCGAAGCTGCATGCCTTGGTGCTTCACTGCGAGACGCTGGATGCCTTTGCTGACGCATCTACTGACGGCAGAAGAAACCGGCCTTGTGCCCACGGTGAAGAAGTAACGCTTCTTGCCGCTGTTCTCCGTCATCATCCCCAGCAAGACCTACTGCATTTCCTGATGGAGGCCATTGCTTCGGTGCTGGCACAAACCGAACGCGACCCTGAACTGCTGGTGGTCAATGACGGGGATGCGCTGCCGCCCCTGCCGATTGATCCGCGCCTCCGCCATCTTGAAAATGCCCACGGCGCGGTGCCGGCGCGGGAGTTCGGCGTCACGTCAGCGCGTGGCCGGTTCATCGCCTTTCTTGATGATGATGATCGATGGACATCGCCTGATCACTTGCAACTTGCCCGGGCTGCGCTGGATGCGGGTGTTGACTTCACCTTCAGCGATGGTACGATGCAGTTTCGGTGAAGGGCCGCGCGTACAGCGTGATGCGATTACCCTGGTCACTGGCCGTGGACAACACCATCCTGATTTCGGCGGTCTGCTATCGCAAGGCGCTGCATGACAGGCTCGGCCGCTTTGATGCGGCCTTGCCCTATTATTGGGATTGGGACTGGTACATCCGCGTGGCGCGCAGTGGCGCCCACCTGCAGCACATTCCTGAGGTGATAACCGATATCCGCATTCACGGGCAGAACATGTCTGGCGATGCGACGCGCGCGGCGCGGCAGGCCAATCTCGATGCCTTTGCCGGGAAGCTACGGGTTGGGGCGGCTGGTGCTGAAAAACCACACGGATTTCGTCTGACCGATTCGCCTGCCTCCACTTAACTTGCTGTAATCACATAAAAAAATACGGTTGCAAAAACGTTAAGGAAAAGTTAACCGCGGTTTTTGCAGGCGTGATGCAAAATAGGCCCGTAAATTAAGGGTTTTCACGACTCGCATGATCAGTTAACAAACACTCAATACCGATTCGCCACACCCCAAAGGAGAAGACACATGGCTGACGAAAAAGTTGTGACGGTTGCGCTTTCCAAGATCGCCGCCGAACTCGCCGAGAAGCACGAAATGTCGAAGAAGGCGATGAACGAACTGCTCGCCAACTTCGTGGAACTGACGGTGAAGAACCTGAAGAAGGGCAACAAGGTGCGCGTCACCGGCCTCGGCATCTTCCAGGTGCGCAAGCGCCCGGCCCGTCTTGGCCGCAACCCGCTGACGGGTGAGCAGATCAAGATCAAGGCTTCCAAGAAGCTGGCCTTCCGCGCCGCCAAGGAAGTCAAGGAAGCGATCTAAGCCTCCGCGACAGATCAATCTCCGGACCCCGCAGGAAACTGCGGGGTTTTTTGTTGGCAGTTTATGCCTGCGCCGTCAGGGCCGCGAGGGCGTGACCGCGATAGTAACCCAGTTCCGATGCCATGCAGCTGAGAAATGAGGCGACCGTAATGTCACTGAGCAGGATATGCGTGCCATTTCTGGGGGGTGCGGCCAGCAGGCCAAGCTCATGGGCCGACTCCAGAAGCCGTCGCAGGTGAGAGCGCGAGACAGAGAATTTCTTGCCGAAGGCAGCCAGATCAACCGAAACCAGCGCGACAGCATTTTCGCCGCCCTGTTTCAGCGCCTCAGCGGCACAATGCAGCAAGAGCATCCAGCCGCCATCGCGCACCACGAAATGATTGACCTCGGGAAAGGGGTCCAGCAGTTTCCAGCCCTTGAGCAGGCCCTCGGCCCCGCCGCGGCGCATGGCGCGGCCCAAATGCGGCACGCTGCGGTGCGTCTCCGCCAGATTGTCGCCAGGGCACACAGCGTCAATGATCTGGAAAATGCGGTTGTTCCAGCCCTCCACAATATCCATGAACTTTTTGGAGGGCACGAGATGCTTGATGCGGCGGTCACCCGCCGATGACTGCTGCCGCACGAAACCGCCAATGCGCAGAATGCCGAGAATGGCCGTGACACGGCCCGGGCTGGCGCATTGCTGACGTTTGCAGATGTCTTGCAAATTGCTGAGCGTGAGTCCGCTGCCCGGCACGGCGGGATCGAACATGTCGTGCAGATATAGCGTGTAAACCAGCATTTCGAAACGCCAGGCTTCCGGTGACAACCCGGTTCAAAATCAGGTTGTCCGAGAAATATTGCAGCATCAGCTTGGCGTAGGTCGGAAGCGCGCGATGAAACAGCGGCTGTTGCCGGAAAGCGAGAATGCGCGACCACTCCTCCGCTGACATGCGGCCAGCAAAGACAGGATCACCCCTGAAAAGCGGGAATTCTGAAACAAGACTCTTGGGGCCGGAAATTTCTTTTTTGACTGGATTGGCATTGCCATTTCACGCCGTCAATCACCTGCCCGCACATGCCACCAAAAATGGACACGGCAAAAACCCACGCGGGACTTGCAGCGCAAAATGGCCGGGCATACAGCTAGGCGATCAGAGAGATGCCTGGAAAAGGCCCCCTGCGTTGCAGGCCTCCCGGTACCTTGCCGGGAGAGGCAACCGGGGTCCCTGCCACAGGTGAAGGCTTCTCACCCGCTGGCTGATTGCAGGCTGCATGGGGCGCCGATATTCATCGGCCCAATTTTCCAGTCTCAGCAAAGGCAATGCAGATGAAGTTCTACACAAGTTGTAGTGATCGGCGGCGGTGTTGCCGGCTGTTCGGTGCTCTATCATCTCAAGGTGGGCTGGAAAGACGTGGTGCTGGTGGAGCGTGACATTCACCTCCGGCTCCACCTGGCATGCGGCAGGTGGCTTCCACACGCTGAACGGCGACCCGAACGTGGCCAAGCTGCAGGGCTACACCATCGGCCTCTATGACGAATTGAAAAAGATTTCGGCCAGGCCTGCGGGCTTTCACTGCCTGGGCGGCCTCATTCTTGCCGACTCGAAGGACCGCATGGACTGGCTGGAAATGGCCCATGCCCGCGCCCGCTACCTGGGCCTGGAGACACAGCTGCTCAGCATGGCGGAAGCCAAGAAGCGGAACCCGCTGCTGGAAGAACAATATTTCGTGGGTGCCATGCTTGACGCCGCGGACGGCAACCTGGACCCGGAAGGCACGACGCACGCCTATGCCAAATCGGCGCGCATTGCGGGCGCTGAAATCTATCAGGGCACACGGGTGCAGGAGTTGAAACCGCGCGCCGATGGCTCCTGGGATGTGATCACCGACAAGGGCAATATCCACGCCGAGCATGTGGTCAATTGCGGCGGGCTGTGGGCCCGTGAAGTGGGCCGCATGGTGGGGCTTGAGCTTCCGGTGCTGGCCATGGAGCACATGTATCTCGCTACCGACGAGATTCCGGAAGTCGTGGCCTACAACAAGGAACGCGGCCATGAGTTGCCGCATATCATCGACTTCAAATCCGAAATCTACATGCGGCAGGAACGCTCGGGCCTGGTTCTGGGCACCTATGAACAGGCCTGTGTGCCGTGGCAGCCGAAGCAGACGCCATGGGAATTTGGCCGCGAATTGCTGCAACCGGACCTCGACCGCATCGCGCACAATCTGGAGCTTGGCTACAAGCATTTCCCCGCCATGGGCCGCGCCGGCATCAAGCGCGTGATCAATGGTCCCTTCACCTTCACACCCGATGGCAATCCACTCGTTGGCCCTGTGCAGGGCCTGCGCAATTACTGGGTGGCCTGCGGCGTGATGGCGGGCTTCAGCCAGGGCGGCGGCGTGGGCCTTGCCCTGTCACAGTGGATGGTGAACGGCGATCCGGGCTTTGATGTGTGGGCCATGGATGTGGCGCGCTTCGGCGAATGGGCCACGCGCAGCTACACCAACGAGAAGGTGCGCGAGAATTATTCGCGCCGCTTCTCCATCCGCTTCCCCAACGAAGAACTGCCGGCGGCGCGGCCGCAGCAGACCACGGCGCTGTATGACGTGATGCGCAGCCAGGGCGCCGTGATGGGCGACTCGTGGGGTCTGGAAACGCCCCTGTGGTTTGCCCCCAAGGGCGTGGAACCCAAGGACATTGTGTCCTTCAAGCGCTCCAACGACTTCGCCCATGTGAAGGCGGAAGTGATGGGCACGCGCAATGGCGTGGGTGTCACCGAAATCGCCAACTTCGCCAAATACCGCTTCACGGGCTCCGGTGCAGAGGCTTTCCTCTCGCGGCTGATGACCAACAAGATGCCGAAGACGGGCCGCCTTGTGCTCACGCCCATGCTGAACCAGGCGGGCAAGCTGATCGGCGATTTCACCATCGGCAAGCTGAAGGACGAAACCTTCTATATGTGGGGCTCCTCACAGGCGCAGAAATATCACATGCGCTGGTTTGAACAGCATCAACCCACGGATGGCTCGGTGAAGATCGAGCGGCTGGACATGGGGCTTGTGGGCCTGTCCATCGCCGGCCCCAAATCGCGTGCCGTGCTGCAGGCACTCACCGACACGGATGTGTCGAATGCCGCCTTCAAGTTCATGGACATCCGCGAGATGGACATTGCCAATGTGCCTGCCCTCATCAATCGCGTCACTTACACGGGCGACCTGGGCTATGAAATCTGGGTGAAGCCGGACTACCAGCGCCGCCTCTATGACGCGATCATGAAGGCCGGTGCCGAACATGGCATCGTGAATTTCGGCATGCGGGCGCTGCTGGCCATGCGTCTCGAAAAGAACTTCCCCACCTGGTACCGCGAGTTGCGGCCCATCTATGGCCCCTTCGAAGCGCAGATGGACCGCTTCATCGACATGACGAAGAACGACTTCATCGGCCGCGCCGCTGCGGCGGAAGAGCAGAAAAGCGGCGGCAAGCTGCGGCGCGTGTCCTTCGTGGTGGATGCCGCTGATGCCGATGTGCTGGGCGATGAACCCATCTTCCACAAGGGTAAGGTGGTGGGCTGGGTCACCTCCGGCGGCTTTGCGCACTATGTGAACAAGTCCATGGCGCAGGGCTATGTGCCGAAGGAACTGGCGGGAGATCTCGGCAGCGGTGCCTTCGAGATCGAACTCATCGGCGAGATGCGCAAGGCGACGATCACCCTGGACCCGCCCTTCGATCCCAAGGGCGAGCGCATGCGCGGGTGAGGACACACCGCAACGCCTGCGGCCATCACCAGGTGTGCAGGCGTTTCTCCGGGGCGAGCCACATGGGGTCGCCCTCCTTGATGCCGAAAGCCTGATAGAACCCCGGAACATGCATCAGGGGTGCCGTGGCGCGATATTGGTTGGGCGCGTGCTTGTCGGTTGCCAGATCGCGTCGGATTGAAGCCTCCGTCTGCTAGGCGGCCCATTGCTGGGCATAGGCAATGAAGCAGCGCTGTTCCGGCGAGAGACCGTCGATCTTCACGTTTTCCTTGGGATGGTCGGCGAGATAGGTTTCCAACGCATCATAGGCAAGGGTGATGCCACCCACATCCGCCATGTTTTCGGTGACGGTGAGTTCGCCATTAATCTTCTGGCCCGGCAGGATTTCATAGGCGCTGGCCTGGGCGATCAGCTTGTCGGCCTCCTTCTGGAAGGCGGCTGCATCCTGCGGCGTCCACCAATCCTTCATGTTGCCATTGGCGTCAAACTGGCGGCCGGAACTGTCAAAGCCGTGGGTCATTTCATGGCCAATGATGGAACCCAGCTTGCAGAAGTAGATGGGCGCATCGAGATTGGACTCGAACACTGGCGGCTGCAGAATGGCGGCTGGCACCTCAAAGCCGTTGATCTGGGAATCATAAGCCGCATTGATGAGGATGGGCAGTGTGGACTCGGAACTTGCAAAGCCATCGCGATGCACAGGCTTGCCAATGCCCGCGAGGTCGCGCCCGTTGGTGAAGGCCTGCAGCCGCAGGAAATTGCCGAGCAGATCATCGCGCCGGATGTTGACTGAACTGTAGTCGATCCATTCCTCAGGATAGCCAACGGCGAAGCTGAGCTTTGCCAGCTTGGCCAGGGCGGCGGCCTTGGTGGGCGGGCTCAGCCAGTCATTGGCTTCCAGCCGCTTCTGGAAGGCCGCCTTGATGCGGGCAATCATGTCCGCCGCCTTGGCCCGCGTCTCGCTGCTGAAGGTGGCATCCACATAAACCTTGCTGACGGGATGGCCCATGTTCTTGCGCATGGCGGCGAGGGCCGGCTCGTTGCGTGGCGGGTGGGTGGCCGAGCCGACAATCACCAGGTTGATGCCGTCTGCCGCTGTCTGGAAATCCGTGCTCAGAAATTGCGAGAGCTTGGCGACCATGCTCCAGGTCGCAAAGTCCTTGAGGTCATCGAGACTGTGCGTCTTCAGAATTTCCGTGACGGCGGCGGCATAGCGCGGCTCTGACACCACGATCTTGTCCGGCAAGGCGATCGACAGACCCTTGGCATAGGCGGCAAGGTCAAACTCCGGCATGGCCGCCTGCAACTCCGGTGTCGCCATGGGATTGTAAGTTGCGGTGGGGTTGGCGGCCTCGGTGGGTGTTAGCTTGCCCTTGTAGAGTTCGGTTTCAATGGCAAAGGCGTGGTCCGCCATGGTGGTGGCGCGCGCCGTGCTGAATCCGGCTGTAACCAGCGTATCGCGCATGAAGACCAGATAGGCTTCGCGCAGCGGCGAAGAGTCACCCACATACAACTGCGGCACATCGAGAATATAATGGGTGCCAGTCTGATAGGCCACCATGCGCGTGGCATCGGCGCGGTCCGGACCGGGCACAAGGCCAACGAACATGGGTTCGCCCGTGACCAATTCAAAGCGCCCGGCATAGGCGGCGAAATCCTTGAGCGAGGCAATCGCCTTGATCTTCGCCAGCTCCGGCCGCAGGGGCTTCACGCCCAGCTTGTTGATGCGCTTCACATCCATGAAGCTCGCATAGAAATCGCCAACCTGCTGGATGGGCGATCCCTTTTTGGCGCGGGCCGCCGTGGCCGCGGCCTCCTCCATGACGTTCTTCATCTGCTGATTGAGATGCACCGTCATGTAGTCAAAGGCGCCAATGCGCGGCATGGCCTCCGGACGAACCGCCGTCTTCAGCCACTGGCCGGCAGCATAGCGATAGAAATCCTGCCGGGGATCAACGGATGGATCCATGTTGCTGGCGGAGAAAGCCAGCTCCTTCGCCGTGAGTGGCGGCACAGTTTCAGCATGGGCCATGGTGCTGCACGACAGAACGAGAGCGACGGATGCCGCGCTGACAAGGACACGCAATCTCATGATGGACTCCAGGGACCCGGCAAAATGCCGCCGGTGAATGACATCGCATTTGCAGCCTGCCCATCCGCCCGCGGGCGCCCCCAGAAGCAAGCCCGGCCCCAGAGTAATGCGATTGCTGCGCAAAACACAAGACGCAACGTCAGCGCATGTGGCAAGAGGCGGAGACGCAACAGATTCAAGTCAAATGCCATGAAACCTGCCAGCCACCCTGATGCCCTACGAATCCAGGCCATTCTCGGCGCGCGCTTTGCCGTTGTCGAATTTGAACAGAACACCAAAACTTCTGCTGAGGCTGCCGCTGCCGTGGGCTGCACCGTGGCGCAGATTGCCAAGTCCATCATGCTGAAGACGGTGAAGGGCAGCCGCCCGGTGTTGGTGGTGGCCTCAGGTGTCAACCGCGTGGATGAGAAAAAGGTGTCCGCTGTTGTCGGCGAGAAGGTGAAGTCGGCGGATGCGGATTTCGTGCTGGCCCATGCGGGCGTGCCGCCGGGTGGCGTTCCGCCCGTGGGCCACAAGGTTGCTCCCGTGATCGTGCTGGATCAGGACCTCAGGCAATATGATGTCATCTGGGCCGCAGGCGGCACGGCCAATGCAGTGTTCAGACTGACGTGGCATGATCTTGTGACACTCACCGGCGGCACGCCAGCCGATGTGGCGAAGGTTCAGGCCGTTCTGCCGTAGAAGCCGCGCTGCTCGTCCGGCGTGAAAACGACGCCGGGTTTGGGATAGTAGGAGAACACTGCGATGAGCCGGTCCTTTGCACCCTCGACGGTTGCAACTTTGTGGGCGGTGTTTCTGCCACGGAAGACGTTGAGCGTGCCCGCCGAGAGCGTGAGTGTTTTCACTTCTGTGTCCTCACCCTGCATCAGCTTGGCCACGCCGTCATAGTTCGGGTCGGTGTCGCTGCGCAGGTCGGTGCGATAGACAAATTCGCCGCCCTTGTCGGGAGCCTGCAGCAGCAGTGTTGTTGTGAAGTCGCTGCGGTCAAAATGCCAGTTCAGCGCCTCGCCGGCGCGGTAGCTCATGACGTTCACGCGGGCCAGCGCATCGCGCATGGGATAGAGCGCCTCCTTGCCCATGGTTTCCTGCAGGAACAGCACCATGGGGGCCCATTCATAAATATACATGACCAGGCTCTGGGCGATCTGGTCGGCACAGACCGTGTGGTTGACGGTTTTTGTCTTTGCCAATGCCGGGTGATCTTCCGGCAGGCCGGGAATGGTCTTGAGGAAGTAGATGTTGTGCTCGCGCGTGTGGGTGAAAGAAAGCGTGTTCATCACGGGCGTGATCTCCGCCACGATTTTCGCCAGCGCCTCCGGCCGCACCAGGCCTTCGAGATTGTACATGCCATTGTCCGCGAGGTCTGCCTTGCAGCGCTCCACCAGCACCTGCCACTGAGGCGAGCCCACCTTGTCGAGGGGGTAGCGGGTGAGATCGAGAATGTCGTGCATGGCCGGGCTCCTGCTGATGGAGCAAGCCTTGCATTGGATTCTCTTATCCGGCAAACGAGAAAATGTTATTCTGAGCAAGAAAAACTAAATCACGATGACCGGACACTTGCCGCCCCTCAACGCCCTCAAGGCCTTTGAAGCCGCCGCCCGCCGCAGCAGCTTTGCCCTGGCGGCGGCGGAGCTTGGCGTCACGCCCGCCGCCATCAGCCAGCTGGTGCGCAAGCTGGAGCAGCATCTGGGCAAGACGCTGTTCACGCGCTTCAACAACAGGATCGCGCTCACGGATGCGGGGCAAACGGTGTTCGCAGGCGTAGCCCCAGCGCTTCATGACATTGCCGAGACGGTGCAACGGGTGCAGCGCACGCGGCCCCAGCGCAAGCTGGTGATCAGTTGCGAGCTTTCCGTGGCGGAATGCTGGCTGGTGCCTTCCCTGCCGCGCTTTCTGGCGCAGCATCCGCGGTTGCGGGTGGAGTTGCGGGCCGAAGACGTGGCGGCGGATCCGGTTCTCGCGGGTGTGGACTTGCGGCTCTCCTATGGCCGCCTCGCCACGCAAGACGCCGTGCAGGACGAATTGATCCGCGATGCGGTGCTGCCCCTGTGTGCGCCCGCTTATCTCAGCGGCAAGGGCGGCAGCCTTGCCTTCACCTCCGACCTTGCGACCGACCTCATCCACACAGCCTGGGGCAGCGCCTATGGCTCCAATCCCACATGGCGTGACTGGTTTTCCGCCTTCGCGCCGCGCCAGCGCATCGATATGGCTGCCGGTCATGTGGTGGATGCCTCGCGCTTTGCCTTGCAGATGGCGCGGGGTGGCGCGGGCGTGGCGCTTGGCCACCGCTGGCTGGCCCAAACGGATATTGCCGAGGGCCGTTTGGTGATCGCATCCCCCCACAGCCTGCCGCTGGGACAAAGCTATTTCCTGGCCACGCCGCAGGCTCGCGCCCGGCGGCCCGAGGTGTTGGCCTTCACCGCCTGGCTGAAGGATGAGGTGAAAGCGCTGGTGTGAATTGAGGCGCTCTCACAACGGACGCTTGATCGGATTTCAAACAGAAATTGCCGTCATTCCCACGAAAGTGGGAATCCAGACTTTCCGTTGCTCCCCTGCCAGAAGCTTGGATTCCCGCGTGCGCGGGAATGACGGGTAGGTGGATTCGATTGAGCGTCCGGCGCTCTAAAGGCCGTGCGCCGCGTCTTCCAGCGTTTCCCAAACAGACAGCGCAAACGAGCGCATGGCATAGATGTGGAAGCTGTTTTTCTCCACGCAGTGGATGAGCACGGGCGTGTGGTGAATGCCCGTCATCACGAAGTGGCCGGGCCTCAGGGCCTTCTCGGAAAAATCCACAGCCGCACAGCGGGCCAGAAGATTGCGGGCCTTGGGGCCTTCGATCTGGATGCGGCAGCGCGACGATGACAGCGGAGTGACAAGGCACGTGGCTGGCAGGGCGGGTGCCTGCGCCGCCACCACCCAGAACTGCTGGGGGGCGATGCGGAAGACCTGATGGCCACCGCCGCCAGCCACTGTTCCCGGTTTCGCGGGCAGTTTGCCAACCACCTCCGCGAGGTCTTTTTCAAAGCCCTTGCCGAAGCCCGCCACCTGGGTGAGCGTGAAGTCGTTGCGCTCGGTGATGGACACGCCTTCACCCATGACGGCCTCTGCCGTAGCCAAGGCCGAACCTGCCGTGAGATCAAGCATGGAGGCGGGATCCTTCCTTGTCGATGAAGTGGGGCGACACAATCTTGAGCCGCGCCTGCTCGTTTTTCAGCGGGAAGGCGGCGATGATTTCCTCGCCTTCGTGCTTCAGCCCGCCATGATAGAGGCCGAGCGCGATGAACTTGTTGAGTTCAGTGCTCCAGGTGACCGAGGTGATGTAGCCCCGGCCGTGGCCCTTGATTTCGTCCGTTGCGGCAAACAGGATTGACCCGCCGCGCAGCTTCTTTTCCGGCTCCATGAGTTCGAGGCCGACGAGCGACCAACGTTCCGGCGCCTGCATGTTTTCGCGGAAGCGCAGTTCCTTGCCGACATAGGGCTTTTCCCTGGCGGCCATTTTGCCGAGACCCAGATCATCCAGCGAGTTGCGGTGGTCCAGTTCAAGGCCCGCCACATGGCCCTTCTCGATGCGCAGCGAGGCCAGCGCCTCAAGACCATAGGGCTTGATGTCCAGAGGTGCCGCCGCCCTGAGGATGTGCTCCCACAGGGCCGTGGTGAAATTGGCGGG
This sequence comes from Hyphomicrobiales bacterium, assembly GCA_046349175.1. Lineage (GTDB taxonomy): Bacteria > Pseudomonadota > Alphaproteobacteria > Rhizobiales > Aestuariivirgaceae > Aestuariivirga. The sequence continues at coordinate 17,056 of JAXMCS010000039.1, forward strand.
GCAATGCACTTCATAGGCCAGTTCGCCCGAGAAGGAGAGGCGCATGAGGCGCACCGTGGTGCCGCCGAAGCTGATGTCCTTCACGCCCATGTAGGGCAGCGCCCCGGTGGAGATGTCCACATCCGGGAAGGCGAGCGCAAGGGCCTCCCGCGATTTGGGGCCGGAGACGGCCATGCCGCCCCACTCATCGGTGAGGGAGGCCACATGCACCTTCAGGTCGGTCCAATGGCATTGCAGCAGGTATTCAAGCCAGCTCATCACCTCGCCCGCCTGGGCAGTGGTGGTGGTCATGTAGAATTGCGTTTCCGAAATGCGCGAGGTGGTGCCATCGTCCAGCACCAGGCCATCGTCATTCAGCATCACGCCATAACGGGCCTTGCCCACCGGCAGCTTGGCGAAACCGTTGACATAGACGCGGTTAAGAAACTCCGCCGCATCCGGCCCCTGCACATCAATCTTGCCGAGGGTGGAGACATCGGAGATGCCAACGTTTCGGCGCACCAGCTCCATCTCCTTGATGTAGGCGTCCTGCGGCGTGGCTCCGGCCCAGCTGTAATACCAGGCGCGCTTCCACAGGCCCGCCTCGATGAAGGTGGCGCCATTCTTCGCGTGCCAGTCATGCAGCGGCGAGCGCCGCGTGGGACGGAAATGCTGGCCCACGTTCCGGCCGGCAAGCGCCCCCACCGTGAGCGGCGTATAGGGCGGACGGAAGGTGGTGG
>JAXMCS010000040.1:0-17334 GCA_046349175.1 Hyphomicrobiales bacterium
CGTCACCCAGGAGGTTGGTCATCACCACGTTGGAATGGCGCCGCGTGGCCCCCAGCGGCCAGCCCGCAACGGCCCGCATGTGCTGCTCGAACTGCGACACAAGGCAGGCATCCATGGTCCAATGGCCGGAATTATGCACCCGCGGCGCGATCTCGTTCACATAGAGAAGGTCGCCATCGGCAAAGAATTCCACCCCCAGCACGCCCACATAGTCCAGCGCCTCAAGAAAGCGCTGCGCCACATAGACGGCTTCCGCCGCAAGCTCCGCCGACACCTGTGCCGGCACCGTGGAGGTGTGCAGAATGTGGTTGCGGTGCACATTCTCCACCACGTCATAAACCGCCACCTGGCCATCAGCCCCGCGCGCCGCAATCACCGAGATTTCCCGTTCGAAACGCACAAAGCTTTCGAGAATCGCTGCCGCCCCCTTCATGGCCGCGAAACCCGCAGCCACATCTTCCGGCCCGTTGATCTTGGCCTGGCCCTTGCCGTCATAGCCCATGCGCGTGGTTTTCAGGATGGCGGGAAGCCCCACCAGCTTCACCGCCGCGGCCATGTCCTCCGCCGTGGTCACGGGGGCAAATTGCGCCGTCATGGCGCCCAGCTGCCGGGCCAGCGATTTTTCCTTCAGCCGGTCCTGCGCCACAGCCAGCGCCTTGGAGCCGGGCCGCACCGGAATAAGCCCCTCCAGAAGCTGCACCGCCGCCACTGGCACGTTCTCGAATTCATAGGTCACGGCAGCAACAGCCCGGGCAAAGTCCGTGAGCGCCGCCGCGTCGTCATAGGCTGCAACCGTGTGCGCCGCCGCCACAGCGAAGGCGGGCGAGTCTGCCTCCGGCGCATAGATGTGGCATTTCAGGCCCAGCCGCGCCGCCGCCAGGGCCAGCATGCGGGCCAATTGCCCGCCCCCCAGAATGCCGATGGTGGAGCCGGGAGGAAGCGCCGCCATCAGGCATCATCCTTGGGCGCATCGGCAACCGATTCGCTTTGGCTGGCCCGGAAGGCTTCCAGGCGCTTGGCCAGTGCGGAATCACTGAGCGCCAGAATGGCCGCCGCCAGCAGCGCCGCATTGATCGCCCCCGGCTTGCCGATGGCCAGCGTGCCCACTGGAATGCCGCCCGGCATCTGCACGATGGAGAGAAGTGAATCCTGGCCGGACAGCGCCTTGCTTTCAACCGGCACCCCCAGCACGGGCAGCGCCGTCATGGCCGCTGTCATGCCGGGCAGATGGGCCGCGCCGCCGGCCCCCGCGATCACCACCTTGTAGCCCGCTGCCTTGGCACCCCGTGCAAAGGCATAGAGCCGCTCCGGCGTGCGGTGGGCCGAGATGATCTTGGTGTCATGGGCAACGCCCAGCGCCTCCAGCTGTGTGGCGGCGTGCTTCATGGTGGCCCAGTCAGACTGGCTGCCCATGATGATGGCGACAGGAGCGGTCAATGCAGGGGCCTCACGCGATGATATCGGGAATGAGCTTGTTTTCGATGATGATCATGCGGTCCTTGAGCGCCAGCTTCTTCTTTTTCAGGCGCCGCAGCTGCAACTGGTCCACATTGCCGGAGGCTTCCAGGGCCACAATGGCCGCATCCAGATCGCGGTGTTCCTGCTCAAGAATGCGCAGCTCGGTGCGCAGCTGAACCTGTTCCAGGGCATCCATTGGTTAACGCGACCCCGCCTGTGGTTGTGGTGCGGGGCCCAGTGCCCCCATCCGCGAAAAATTCACCTATGCCCTTGTCAGCCATTCGACAAGCCCCCAGTTCTGTGACATAGTGAAGGAGAGCGGAAAGACCCGCTCCCCGGGTCGGCTTTCTCTCAACGGAGGCGTTACATGAACCCATCTTCTTCCCTCAGCGAACTGCTTGCGCAACACAAGGCGCTGGAAACGGAATTGGCCGATGCCATGGCCCATCCCGCCTCCACCGATGCCGAAATCGCGGCCATCAAGCGCAAGAAACTGAAACTGAAGGATGAGATCGAAGCCGCCCGGCGCGAGACGCCCGTCGCGGCTTGAAGAAGCTGAAAGAGGCCCTCTCCGGCCCGCCACAGGCAGTCCACCTCCCCCGTGCCACTTCCACGTGACGGGGGAGGAAACGCGGTCAATCCTGGAACGGATCCCGCATCAGGATTGTGTCATCGCGTTCCGGCGAAGTGGAGAGCAGCGCCACCGGGCATTCGATCAGCTCTTCCAGATAGCGCACATATTTCACCGCCTGCGCGGGCAGCGCCGTCCATGAGCGCGCACCGGCTGATGTGCCGCTCCAGCCCTCGAAACTTTCATAGATGGGCTGCACGCGCTTCTGCGCTTCTTCCGCCGCCGGGAACATGTCGATGCGCTGGCCGTCCAGCATGTAGCCCACACACACCTTGATCTCGTCAAAGCCATCGAGAATGTCGAGCTTGGTCAGCGCAATGCCCTGAATGCCGGAGGTCTTGATCGCCTGCCGCACCAGCACCGCGTCAAACCAGCCGCAGCGCCGCTTGCGGCCCGTCACCGTGCCGAACTCGCGGCCGCGCTCGCCGATGCGCTCGCCAATGGCATTGTCCTGTTCCGTGGGGAAAGGCCCGGAGCCCACCCGCGTGGTATAGGCTTTGGCGATGCCCAGCACATAGCTCACGGAGGAGGGCCCCATGCCGGTGCCGCTCGCCGCCTGCGCCGCCACCGTGTTGGACGACGTCACATAGGGATAGGTGCCGTGGTCAATGTCGAGAAGAATGCCCTGCGCCCCTTCAAACAGGATGCGCTTGCCACTGCGCTTCTGCTCGTCGAGCAGTGCCCACACCGCGTCGGCATAGGGCAGGATCTTGGGCGCGATCTCGCTCAGGTCCTTCAGCACATCAGCAGCCTTCAGTTCCGGCTGGCCCAGGCCGCGGCGCAGCGCGTTGTGGTGCGCCAGCAGCCGGTCAATCTTCACGCCGATCGTCGAAAGGTCGGCAAGGTCATTCACGCGAATGGCGCGGCGGCCCACCTTGTCCTCATAGGCAGGGCCAATGCCCCGGCCCGTGGTGCCAATCTTGCCTGCACCCGCCGCCGCTTCGCGCAGCTGGTCCAGTTCACGGTGCACGGGCAGAATGAGCGTGGCATTGTTGGCAATGCGCAGGTTCGCGCGGGAGATGGCAACGCCCTGCCCCTTCAGCTTGTCGATTTCGGCGATCAGCGCCCAGGGGTCGATCACCACGCCATTGCCGATGACCGAGAGCTTGCCCGGCCGAAGAATGCCGGATGGTAGCAGCGACAGCTTGTAAACCGTGCCGTTGATGACCAGCGTGTGCCCGGCATTGTGGCCGCCCTGAAAGCGCGCCACCACATCGGCACGTTCCGACAGCCAGTCAACGATCTTGCCCTTGCCTTCGTCGCCCCACTGGGCGCCCACCACGGCCACGTTTGCCATCGTCTGATCCTCGTCACGCGAAAACGGCCCCGCGAGACAGGAGTCTCCGGAGCCGTTGCTGGCTCATACATGAATCAGGGGCGGGTGCAAGGCCCTGCCCTGCGGACCCAACGTTGCAGGTGGACCAGCCAGCGGATATGAGACAGCCCAAGGATAAAGGGCCAGGGAACAGAAGGGCATTTGCACGTGGCGTTAAGAGGAAGCATCGTTTCGCTGGAGCCGCTGGTGGTCATGTCCTCCATCCGCGAACCCTACTATGCCGGCATCGCGCAGGTTTTTCCGGCGCTCTTCGCCAACACGCCTTCGCTTCATTTGCTCAGCCCGTCCTGGTCGATCCTCGATAACATGGCGGCACTCAGAAACACATTGGTTGAGGCCCGCAAGGCCCTGCCGCGGGCGCAGTTCGTGGTGGTGGCCAATGAGGAGGCGGAAGAGCTGGAACTGAAGCTCGCGGGCATCCCCTCCATTCCCGGCACAGCGACGATGTTCATCGACGAGACTGTTTTTGACGTCCTGCCTGGCACGGACCAGCGCTTTGAGGCGCTCTACAATGCCACCCTGCGGCCTTTCAAAAACCACCAGCTGTGCCAGGACATCGGCAACCTTGCCCTCATCTACTATCTCTGGGCCACCGATACGCAAAGTTTGCAGTATGTTGACACCATCCGGCAGTCACTCGCCCACGCCACCTGGCTCAATGATGCGCCTGATGGCAGCTATCGCCGCCTGTCCGCACGCGAAGTGGCGCGCGCCAACAACGAATCCGCCGTTGGCCTGTGCCTCTCCCACAAGGAAGGTGCCATGCGCGCCGCCATGGAGTTTCTTCTCTGCGGCACGCCCATTGTGAGCGTCCCCAGCATTGGCGGGCGCCAGCGCTATTTCACCCCTCTCAATTCTGTCATCGCAGAGGCCGATCCGGTCCGGGTGGCCGCCGCCGTGCGAGAGTTTGCCCTGCGCAACACGGCGCGCCAGGACATCCGCAACGAAACCTTGAGTGTGCTGCGCTTCGAGCGCAAATCGTTCCTCACCTCCGCCAACTATCTGGTGCGCAAGCTCACCGGCAAGGCGGATGCCTTTGCGGATTTTTCGGCCTTTAACGCGGTGATGACCTATCGCACCTGGGAGGCCTGGGTCGAATATTTTGCCGCGAAACTCAATCACCCCGTGCCCAGGCCGCAGACCTGAACACACCCTGAGCACGCGCTGAACGCGGCAACAAAAAACCGCCGGAGCTTGGCCCCGGCGGTCACATAAATCTTGCGCTGACCTCAGCCCGAAAGCCGGCCGTTCGGCGTCATCTGGTTGACCATTTCAGGCAGCACGGCTTGCAGGCGCTTCAGAAGATCGTCGCGTGACATGCCCGTCTGCTTGGCCAGTTCGTCCAGCATGTCGCCGCCCACGCCCTTTTCCACTTCCGTGGTGGACACAGGCTTGTTCGCGCCGGTGCCAACCCAGGAATCGGCATGTTCGCCAAGGCCGGCTTTCTTGAAGCTCTCCACAAGACCGCCCAGGCCACCCGCCGGATTGCCCGACTGAGAGCCCATGTTCTTCACAAAGTCGCTGATCTTGTCGCGGTTCTGCCAGCCCGCCACAACGGCCAGGCCCAGCAGGGCCTTCAGCATGGAATTGGTATTCGCCATCGTATTGTCTCCTCTTGAGGCTGGCCCCATATTGGAAGGGATTGCGACGATTGCAAGGCAAGTCTAAGGTGCAGGGGCTCAACAGCGGAGGGACTCATGGGCTCTATTCTCTGGACCATCATTGTCGGTGCCATCGTGGGTGCCGTTGCCAAGTTCATCATGCCGGGGTCGAACGAACCCAAGGGCTTCATCCTCACGGCCATTCTCGGCATTGTCGGTGCTCTCATTGCCACCTATCTCGGCCAGGCCGTTGGCTGGTATGGCGCAGGCGAAACCGCGGGCTGGATTGCTTCCATCATCGGCGCCATCGTGGTGCTGGTGGTGTACGGCCAGGTGTTCAAGCCCAAGGCCTGATCGCTTTTAAAAGATTTTCGGAAAAGCCCGGTTATCGCCGGGCTTTTTTATTGTCCTGTTCAGCCGTGGTTCATCTGTCCGCAGCCATTTTTCGGTCACGATCTTGCAATCCGTCCGGGCACGCCGCATGTTTGCGCCTGTGTTTCCGGCCTGCGTGGTTGAGTGTTTTGAGACCCTGAAACTGCTCGAAAGGACCCCCCATGAAATTCCAGCTTGCTGTTCTGGCCGCTGCCACGGCTCTCGTCAGTTCTGCGGCCCTCGCTGCAGATACCGTGAACTTCACCATGAAGGCCCACATGCCCTCGCTGCATGATGCGGCTGAAACCGACACATTTGCCGTGGGCATCGCCGACAAGCAGGTGGAAACCCATCTTGATCTCAAGTGTCAGGCGGCCACCGGCGGCATTGTCTCAGGCCGCAACGAGTCCTGCGCCGTCACCGGCAATGGCGCCCTCGTCAATCCCAGCAACGGGCAGAAGCTGCAGCGCACGCAATATGCCGGCGGCTGGGTCGTCAAGTCGGACGGCTACACCGACGGCGCGACGATGAGCGCCAACTATCTGGCCCTTGGCAAGGTGGGTGCCTCCAGCGCCTCTTTCTCCGGTTCCATGATGCTGAAGCCGGAAAACCCGTCCTCTGCCGCCAGCCTGCTGCGCGACTCGATCATGAAGAACATGAAGGCCACCCAGTCCGGCCTCATCGACCAGCGCATTGACACCGTGCAGTTCGTCAACTTCACGGTGCCCTCGGCAGGCCTGCCCTCCGACAAGGGCTGTGTCTGGAACGGCGATCTTGTCTATGCCTATCAGACGCAGTCCTGGTTCATCGATGTGAAGGCCAAATGCAACGGCAAGGAATATCCGCTCAAGGGCAACATGCCCTTCACACTCACCCCCAATGTTGGCAACCAGCACCAGTATGACCTCACAATGACCCTGCCCTCGGCAGACACGGGCACCGATGAGGCGCTCTTTGCCAAGCCGGAAGGCGATGCGGATCTCTTCGCTGCGGCCGATGGCATCTCGGGCCAGATCATCATGAAGGAAAGTGGCTACGTTGAAGTGGAAGTGGATGGCGCCACCGACAAAGTGGCCGCCGATATTGATGCCTCCGGCACCTTCACCGGCCAGAATGTGCCCATTGAGGCCGTGCGCTCCTGGGCGACGATCGTCGGCATTCTCTCCCGCACCTTCTTCGGTGCCTGAACCATCAGGCCGGGCGGCTTCGCGCGGCCCGGCCAAGCAACACCATGTCATCTCTGCTCTGGTATCTTCTCTTCGGCCTCGTGGCGGGCGTGATTGCCAAGCTCGTTCTGCCTGGCCCCAACCCGCCCCACGGCATCATCGGCACGGTTCTTGTGGGCATCGCCGGCTCGTTTGTCGGCAGCTTCCTCGGCCAGTTCTTCGGCTTTTACAAGGCGGGCGAACTGGCAGGCCTTGTGGGCTCCATCGCCGGCGCCATCGTGGTGCTGGTCATTTATGGCTGGCTGTTCAAGAAGAAGCCCACGGCTTAACTGGCCTGCGCTTGTTTTTGCGCCTTCTGAATGAGCTGAAACACGTGCTGGGCTTCATCCAGAAAAACAAACCGCGTGCCGCTGGAACCGGGTGTCCAAATACCCCTGCCGCGGTTTCCATTGTCGCCCTCACTGTAGTACGACGGGCCAAAATCAATAGTGCCTTGCCCGGCTGCTGAGGCCGTCAGAATGAGTTGCGGCAAACTGAGCAATGAGCTCGAATTCACACTGCCACTGCTTATGACAATCAGCCTCTGACTAGTGACGGCGTAGAGCTGCTTGGAGCGAATGTAGGCATCCCAGAAAAAGCGGCCTGCAATCATGTAAAGGCCAATGACGACAAAGGGAATGCCCCAAATCATGAAGAATGGCGGCGCACCTCTCGCAAACACTTGAGATTCCCAGAATATCGCAAAGCCCCCTCACATCAGGCTGAACGGAATGAGCAGGGCATCTCTGGAAGACAGGCGCAATCCCTGCCCAGGGCGCCCGGCCCAGAGCAAACGCTCCCCTGGTGCCAGCACAGTCTGCACGCTCGTCAAGACACTGGGATCCGGCATTCTCCCCCCCCCAATCGAACTCTATGTGTTCGCATTAGCCGGGATTTTCAATGTGTGTCGTTTTTTGACTAGAAGTCGCATTTGCGCCCCGGCATAAGCTGCCCATGGCCAACCTCGTCATCACTTTCTGGCGTGACATTCCCTCCGCGGTTTCCGTGAAACTGGGCCGCAAGGAGGAGAAGCGCATGCTCGACAACCGCTTCATGGAGGCGATCGACATGGCCGCCATGCGCGACGGCGCCACCGCCACCGACGATTATCTGGCCGACTGGCGCCGGGGCGAGCCCCTGCCCGTGTCTGACGATCTTGCCGCCGAGGCCGACAAGGCCAAGGCCGACATCGAAGCCGCCTATCCTCTCACCCGCATCAAAGACCTCATCGCCAACGGAGGCCGGAACCCATCATGACCCACACAATCGTTGCCTCCGCCACGCGCACCCACATCATCGGCTTTGACAAGCCCTTCACGGTGATCGGTGAGCGCATCAACCCCACGGGCCGCAAGAAGCTGGCTGCCGAAATGCAGGCCGGCAATTTCGACACGGTGCGCGCCGATGCCCTGGCCCAGATGGCCGCCGGTGCCCACATCCTTGATGTGAACGCAGGCGTCACCGCCGTGAACCCCAACGAGACTGAGCCCCTGCTGATGAAGCAGACGCTGGATGTGGTGATGTCCGTCACCGACCTGCCGCTCTGCATCGACTCGTCCGTCTCCTCCGCCCTCAAGATGGGCCTCGAAACCGCCAAGGGCCGCCCGCTCGTCAACTCGGTCACGGGTGAAGAGGAAAAGCTGGAGGCCATTCTTCCGCTCGTCGCGAAATACAATGTGCCTGTTGTCGCCATCTCGAACGACGAAACCGGCATCTCGGAAGATCCGGACGTGCGCTTCGAAGTGGCCAAGAAGATCGTGCAGCGCGCCGCCGACTACGGCATCAAGCCGGAAGACATTGTCGTTGATCCGCTGGTCATGCCGATTGGGGCCATGGGCACGGCGGGCCAGCAGGTGTTCCGCCTGGTGCGCCGCCTGCGTGAAGAGCTGAAGGTGAACACCACCTGCGGCGCCTCCAACATTTCCTTCGGCATGCCCAACCGCCGCGCGCTGACGGGTTACTTCCTCGCCATGGCGGCAAGCCACGGCATGACCTCCGCCATCATGAACCCCATGCACGACGAAGACATGCACGCCATCTACGGTGCCAACGTGCTGAACGGCACGGATGCCCACTGCAAGTTCTGGAACAACAAGTTCCGCGACATGGCCGCCCCCCGCCCCGCCGCCGCTGCGGCACCGGGCGAAGTGGCCCCCACCGCCGATGACATCGCCGCCCGCCGCGCCGCCCGCGAGGCCCGCCGCCGGAGGTAAGTAGAGCCGCAGCTGCGGCTCGTTCCAACTTCTCTCCTGCAGAGAGAGTATGTGGCCCTACAAACCCGTCATTCCGGAAGCGCACCTTGACCTCGCGGTTACGCGAGGTGTCGTGCGCTGTCCGGAATCCCGCTTTGGAATTCTGCGGCGTTGCGCACCCCAAAGCATGAGCAACCGGCTCACGCCTCCAGGTTCAGCCACCGCGCCTCTTCTGCGCTGAGCGAAAGCCCCGCCGCCGGAAGTGCGGTGTCGATCTCCTCCACCGTGCGGGGGCCGATCAGCGCAAAACTGGGGAAGCTCTGGTTCAGCACCCAGGCGGCGGCAATGTTGTTCGCCGTCACGCCGCGCTCTGCCGCCAGTTTTTCGGCGCGGCGGCGGCGTTCGGCATTTTCCGTGCTCCCGAAACAGGTTTCGGGCCGCGTGTCTTCCGGCAGGCGATCCCGCAACGCCACTGGCAGGAAATAGCCACGCGCCTGTGAAGACCAGCTGAAATGCGCCATTCCGCTGCCGCGCAAATAACCCAGCATCTCCGGCGTGTTGGAGGTGATGCACCCCGCCCAGACGGGCTTCTCCATCACGGCGAGTGAGAGATTGTTGTTGAGGATCGAAAAGGGCTGCAAGCCCCGCGCCGCCGCATAGTCATTCGCCGCTGCAATGCGCGCCACCGACCAGTTGCTGCCGCCGAAAATGCCGATGCGCCCCTTGTCCCGCAGCGCGTTCAACGCCTCCACGAATTCGCCCACCGGCACTGACTCATTATCCCGGTGCATGATGTAGATGGGGGCCTTGTCGATCTGCAGACGGTCCAGCGAAACTGCAAGCTGCGTGCCGATGGCCTCTGGCGTGCAGTGGGGCGTGTGGGCCCCCTTCACCGTCACCACCACATCGCGGGCCACGCCACGGCGCGCCATCCAGTCGCCCAGGGCCTGCTCGTGTTTGCCGCCGCCATAGATGTGGGCGGTGTCGAAGCCATTGCCACCCACCTCCAGCCAATGGTCCCAGATGGGCGCGCCCTCCTCCCAGCTGTCCTTGTTGTCACAGCCCAGAATGAAGGGGCTGAGCGGACGGGAAAGGCCCGGCAGGGCGCGGCGGGGAATCTTGCGCATGGCGGCAGCATCCCGCTTTTGCGGCGCCCCGGCAATGGGCAGGGCTCAGCGCTATTGCGCGACTCCTGCCTCAGTTGCTGTAACCATATTTCGCTTTGATGGCCTGATACTTGGCCGTCACCAAATCCTTGCTGGTCAGCTTTTTCTCAAGCCCGGTCCACACATCGCCCTGGTATTTCTCCTGGTCCTTGGTGTTTTCGATCCAGAGCTTTTTCCCGGCGCGGTAGAGTTTCTGGCAGGTATCTTCCACATAGGGGTGGCTTTGGCCTGTCCTTGCCGCGCCATTCCATGTGGTAACACATCTCGTTGCCCGTCACGGTCCAAAGCATCGGCAAAGCCTCCTTTCATCGCCCTTCTTGGGATAATAGCCGGAAAAAGCCGTCCGCCCGCCACAGGGCATAGGCTACGGTCCAATTGATGGACTTGCCGTCATAGAGCGAGTGGACTTCCGCCTCCGTCAGCGGCACGGCGCCCTTGGGCAGTTTGCCACCGTTTCCTGGGCGGGGCAAGTGCGGCGGGTGCCGCAAGCAGCGCCACAGCCATCAGGATGTGAGTGTATTTCATGGAACCTCCCCTGGTCGCGAATACACCGCGAAGAACTTACCAAGGGGGGCTGCGGCCACATCCCCCAAATCAGGATGATCGCCCGGAGGCCAAGCCGTTCCAGCACTGCCATGCCCATGTCGTTTTTGGCTCGTCCGGGCAACGGGCAATTGCGTATAAAGCCGGCATGACCGAGCAGAACCCCCTTATCGTCTTCACGCCCTCCGGCAAGCGCGGGCCGCTTTGCCGCACCCGTGCTGTAGGCGGCCCGCGCCCTGGGCGTTGACATCGACAGCGGCGCCAGCAGCGCGCCGGTTCAGCGCCGCCGCCAGATCACCGTGGGGTGAAGGCGATTTTGCCAAGCACGGCATCACTTCCACAGCCGCTCACGTCAGCGGCGTCAATGGATGTGGAAAAGCGCTACGACGTATCCGCGGCCTCGCCGCAGGCCGCCGCCTCTCCTGCCAGACGCGCATCGACGGCGATCTCGTCATCGATGTGCCGCCGGAAAGCCAGGTGCACAAGCAGGTGGTGCGCAAGGAGGCCGACACCCGCGTCATCGAACTCGATCCCGCCACCCATCTCTATTACATCGAGGTGGAAGAGCCGGACATGCACAAGCCCTCGTCCGATCTCGAGCGTGTCTATGCCGCGCTCAAGACGCAATGGGACGTTGGCAATATCTCCTGCGACCTGCATGTGGTGGCCGAGGTGCAGAAGGCGCTCCGCAAGGGCGAATGGAAACTCACCTGTGCGGTCTATTCCCGCCAGCCTGGCGGCGGCAACCGCTTGGCCGCCATTTGGCCCGGCTTCCACGACAAGCTTTACGGCATCGCCATCGATGTGGGTTCCACCACCATCGCCGCCCACCTCACCAATCTTTCCACGGGCGAAGTGGCCGCCAGCGCCGGGCTGATGAACCCGCAGATCCGCTTCGGCGAAGACCTCATGAGCCGTGTCTCCTATGTGATGATGAACCCCGGCGGCGAAAAGGAAATGACCACGGCCATCCGCACGGCGTTGCAGCAGCTGGCGGAGGAAGTGGCGCGCGCCGCACATGTTCAGCTCACGCACATTCTCGAAGTGGTGCTGGTCGGCAACCCGGTCATGCATCACCTCTTCCTCGGCGTGGACCCCACGGAGCTGGGCGGCGCGCCCTTTGCGCTGGCCACCGGCCTTCCCCTCACCTTCCCGGCCCGCGACATGGATTTCAAATTGAACCCCGGTGCATGGGCCTATGTGCTGCCCTGCATCGCGGGTCATGTGGGGGCCGATGCTGCGGGTGTTGTGCTCTCCGAAGCCCCGCACGCCCAGGACGAGATGATGCTCTGCGTCGATGTCGGCACCAACGCGGAAATCGTGCTGGGCAGCCGCAAGCGCCTGCTCGCCTGCTCCTCGCCCACCGGACCTGCCTTTGAGGGGGCGCAGATTTCGAGCGGGCAGCGCGCCGCACCAGGTGCCATCGAGCGCATCCGCATCAACCCGGAAACCCTGGAGCCCCGCTATAAGGTGATCGGCTGCGATCTGTGGTCGGATGAGTTGGGCTTTGAGGAGGCGATTGCCTCAACCGGCGTCACCGGCATCTGCGGCTCCGGCATCATCGAGGCGATTGCCGAAATGTATCTGGCGGGCATCATCAATCAGGATGGCCTGGTGGATGGTGCCATGGCTGAAAAAGCGCCATCGCGCATCGAGCCCTACAAGCGCACCTTCAACTATGTCATCCGGCAACCGGCAGAGGGCGGCAACGAGCCATTGATCCGCGTCACGCAGAACGATGTGCGCGCCATTCAGATGGCCAAGGCGGCGCTTTACGCCGGCGTGCGCCTGCTCATGGACAAGCTCAACATCGACCACCTCGACAAGATCAGGCTGGCGGGCGCCTTCGGCTCCCACATCGACATGAAATACGCCATGATCCTCGGCCTCATCCCGGATTGCGATTTGTCACGCGTGCAGTCGGCGGGCAATGCCGCAGGCACAGGGGCGCGCATCGCCCTCCTCAACAAGAAGGCCCGCGACGAAATCGAAAGCGTGGTCAGACGCATCGAGAAAATCGAGACCGCTGTGGAACCCAAGTTCCAGCAGCACTTCGTGGAAGCCATGGCGCTCCCCCACAAGACAGCCGACTTCGTGAACCTGAAAAAGGTGGTGACCTTGCCGCCGGTGACGGTTGTCACGATGTCAGGCGATGACGAAGGCGGAGGGAGAAGGAGGAGGAGGGGGTGAGGAACGACGGAGCGAAGCTCCGGCCAATCATGCCAGTGGCATGATTTGAGTTCCGAACGCCCCGAGCTCAAGCGAGGGGCCGGGAGAGGCGCCCGCTCTGTGCGAAGTGCCAGTGGAACTTCGCCGCCTGACGAACGCGCGGGAGGTGCCGCAGGCACCGGGCCCCGCGCCGGGAGATCGCCCTCACCCGGCGCTTCGCGCCACCCTCTCCCGTGAACGGGAGAGGTGAAAGTCGTACTCCACACCCTCCCCCGTCATTCCGGCCAAGTCTAGCGATTGCATGCAATCGCGGCACGCGAGCCGGAATCCCGCTTTCGTTCAGCACATGTGACAAGCAAAGCGGGATTCCGGACAGCGCGCAACACCTCGCGTGCCGCGAGGCGCTCCGCATTTGCCTCCGCAAATGCTAGGGGCGCGCTTCCGGAATGACGGCGGTGGTGGTGTGAGATGCCAGCGCCCGTGGCCCGCCTGAAGCGGGCCATGACGGACGGAGAGCACACAGGTTTACCTCTCCCCCATGCGGGAGTGGGCATTTGTCAGGGGCACACCCCGCTTCTCACAGGTGGCGGACGAGCCGGAGGGCGTCGTAGATGGCAGCGTGGGTGTTGCGGGCCGCCACAGCATCGCCAATGCGGAAAAGCTGGAAGCGGCCGTCACTGTTCTTCACGCGGGCCTGTTGCTTGCCGAAAATGAAGTCCTTGTAGTCCACCTCGCCGAGGTTTGAGGACAGGGGCTTGAGCGCGAAATAAAGATCGGCATTGGGTTTCGTGCCATAGTTGATGACAACCTGGTCGTAGGTCTTTTCCTTGTTGATGCCGCCATAGTCGCTGACGATGGTGGCGACGAGTTCATTGCCGCCGCGGCGCACCTTGTCCAGCATGTAAGTGACGGTGAAGGTCGTGTCGCGCTTTTGCAGTTCGCGCATGTAGGGCAAGAGGTTCATGGCCATCACTTCCGGCGCGAAGGAACGGTCACGCGTCATGATCTCGACCTTGCTGCCGGCCTTGGCGATCACTTCGGCGGCCTGCAAGGCGGCGTGGTCGCCCGCATCATCATAGATCAGCACATTGCTGCCGGGCTTGGCATCGCCGCTGATAATGTCCCATGAGGTGACGGTGAGGTCTTCGCCCTCGCGCAGGCCATCGGCATGGGGCAGGCCGCCTGTTGCGATGATCACCACATCGGGATTGAGGTTGGTGACGGTGCCGACTTCGGCCCAGGTGCCATAAGAGAACTTGACGCCCAAGGCCTCGCATTGCGCAAGACGCCATTCGGCGATCGACATCATTTCGCGACGGCGCGGATTTTGCGCGGTGAGCAGCAACTGCCCGCCTGCCTTTGGCGCGGCTTCCAGCACGGTGACATCATGGCCACGCTCGCCCGCCACGCGGGCCGCCTCCAGACCTGCGGGGCCCGCGCCGACGATCACGATCTTCCGGCGCGTTTCCGCCTTGGCGATGTCGTGGGGCTGCGTTTCCTCGCGGCCGGTGGAGGGGTTGTGGATGCAGAGCGCCATGCCGCCCTGATAGATGCGGTCGAGGCAATAGTTGGCACCCGTGCAGGGGCGGATATCGTGCTCGCGCCTTTCTAGAATCTTGCGCACGATATGCGGGTCCGCCATGTGGGCCCGCGTCATGCCCACCATGTCGCACTTGCCGGAGGCGATGGCATGGCGCGCCGTGGCCACGTCCTGAATGCGGGTGGCGTGGAAGACCGGGAAGCGTGTGGCGGCGCGGACTTCACCTGCCAGATCCAAATGCGGGGCGGAGGCCATGCCCATAATGGGGATGTTGTCGGTGAGGCCCGCATCGGTTTCAATATGGCCGCGCGTGACATTGAGGAAATCGATGAGGCCGGAGTCCTTCAGCATCTGCGATATCTTCAGGCCTTCAGCCTTGTCATAGCCATCGACCGACAGTTCATCACCCGCATAGCGGATGCCCATGATGAAATCCGGGCCCACGCGCTTGCGCACCGCTGCCAGCATGTCCAGCGTGAAGCGCAGGCGGTTTTCCAGAGAACCGCCATATTGGTTGTCGAGCGTGTTGCTCATGGGCGACCAGAACTGCGAGATGAGATGGCCATAGGCCTCGAACTCGATGCCATCCACGCCGCCCGCCTTCATGCGCTCGGCGGCATCGGCAAAGTCGGAGATGATGCGCTGGATGTCCCAATCCTCGATCAGTTTCAGCACCGCCTTGTGTGACGGTTCACGCTCATGGGTGGGGGCCACGGCGGGCAGCCAGTCGGCCTTGTCCCAGCGGGTGCGGCGGCCAAGATGGGTGAGCTGGATCATCACCGCCGCGCCATGCTCGTGGCAGGCATCGGTCATCTCCTTCATCCACTTCACCACCTCGTCCTTGTAGGCGAGGATGTTGTTGAAGACGGGGGGACTGTCGAGCGCCACGGCGGCGGAGCCCGCCGTCATGGTGAGGGCAAGGCCCGCCTTGGCGCGTTCCACGTGATAGGCCCGGTAGCGGCCCTTGGGCATGCCGTCTTCCGGATAGGCCGGCTCGTGCGACGTGGTCATCAGCCGGTTCTTGAAGGTGAGGTGCTTCAGCGTGAAGGGCTGGAGAAGGGGATCGTTCGACATGCGCAGACTCCGCTGAAGATGTGGGCCCATTAAAATGTTCATGAATGTATGTGTCAAGTACATGTATGTACATTTCTGTTGAAGGGCCGCCATGACGCTGATATGGCTTGGGCATGGCGCAGACAGAACGAGATGCGGGGTGGCGCGGTTCGGCAGAGCTGTGGCTCAATGCGGCGCATGAGCTGCTGCTGGAGCAGGGCATTGATGCCGTCAAGATTCTGCCGCTGGCGCAAAAGCTCAACCTGTCGCGCACCAGCTTCTACTGGTTCTTCACCGACAGGGACGCGTTGCTGACGGCCTTGCTTTCAAGGTGGCGCGACAAGAACACCGGCAATGTGCTGAAGCAGGCCAATGCCTATGCCGAAACAGTGGTGGAGGCGGTGCTCAACGTCAATGACCTGTGGTTTGACGGAAACCTGTTTGACGCCAAACTGGAATTCGCGGTGCGCAGCTGGGCCCTGCAATCGCCCGAGGTGCTGAAGGCGGTGCAGGAGGCGGACAGCACCCGCATCGCGGCACTCACCGGCGTGTTCACGCGTTTTGGCATTGACGCACATCTGGCGGATGTGCGGGCGCGCACCATGTATCTCACGCAGATCGGCTATATCTCCATGCAAACCCGGGAAGACCTGCCGCTGCGCCTGTCGCGCATTCCGCAATATGTGGAGGTGTTCACGGGGCGTGCGGCGGAGACACGCGAACTGGACCGTTTCTATGCCCGGCACGCACACGGGAAAATGTGAGCGGACAGCGGCATCTTGCCCACGGCTGAAATCGGCATATGATTTGGCTCTCATTTGCCGGAGCCTCCGCATGATCCCCCGTCTTCGCGCTTTCGCCGCTGCCCTTGCCGCAGCCCTTTGTCTTGCAGGCTGTGTGCTGCAATCGGAGCAGCCGCTCCTCACGGAAGAGCAGGGCGTGGCGGCCCTTGCCGATCTGGGCAGCCGCTTCGCGCCCTACACCTTTGAACGCGGGGCCTGGCAGAGCGATGACGCCAAACCCGCCGACTTCAATTTCACGGGCCATCACTATGATGTGCCCGGTGATGACGGCAAGACATCGCAAGTCTTGTTCGTGCCATTGAAAGACAAGTGGTGGGCCTTGCAGATGAGCGAGGCAGGCAAGGAATTCACCTATTCGCTGGCCGAAAGACAGGGTCAGGAACTTCTGCTGCATCCGCTGATGTGCGAGGAATTGCAGAAGGACAAGCTTCTCGCGCCGCGCATACATTTCGAGAATGGCGACTGCCAGGCTCCGGCCGACTTCGGCCTGAAGGACATGCTGGCGCTGACAGAGCGGGCACCGCCGGGCTTTCTCAAGCTGGTGCCGGTCAAATAGTTTGATGGTGCGTCATCCTGCTGCATGGCGCATTGCCGCGCGCTGATTTCTCATCCCGTCCAAACACAAGCCCGGAAAGGGCGTCACCGGGAGGACAGCATGACCACGACAGCGGTATCACGGCGCGTTTCAAACCCCATCAGCTTTGCCGACATCACGGCGGCGCTGGGGCAGGGTATTGCGGATTTCAAGCGCGCGCCGGTGCAGGGCCTGTTCTTTGGCGGCATCTACGCGCTGGGTGGCTTGGCGCTCATTCTGTTGCTCACCTATTACCGCAGCATCTGGCTGATCCTGCCGCTGGCGCTGGGCTTTCCTCTGATCGGGCCTTTTGTGGCCGCAGGACTTTATGAGGTGAGCCGCCGGATGGCGGCGCATGAGCCCCTGAAGTGGGGGGAGATCCTCTCCGTCATCTTCCGGCAGAGCCAGCGCGAAATGGGCTGGATGGCTTTCACGGTGCTCTTCATTTTCTGGGTGTGGATCTATCAGGTGCGGCTGCTGCTGGCGCTGTTTGCGGGCTATGCCGCCTTCTCCAGCATCGAAGGGGCCATGGCGGTGTTCTCATCGCCCTCGGGTGTGACCGTCCTCGTCGTCGGCACCATCGTGGGAGCGATCCTGAGCTTTGTGCTGTTTGCCACCACGGTTGTGGCCATGCCCATGCTGCTTGACCGCAATGTGGATTTCATCACGGCGATGATCACCTCGTGGCGCG
>JAXMCS010000041.1:0-13183 GCA_046349175.1 Hyphomicrobiales bacterium
CCTAGTGGATGGCATCGGCCATCTGAACCCGGTGCTGCGCGGCAAGTTCGGCGAGAAGGTGGAGATCAAGACCATTTCCGCCGGTGGTGGCTGGGGCTTGCGCCGTTTGGGCTTTGGTGGCGATGCCACTGTTGGTTTTGCCGACACGCTTCTGGATGCGGCAGAAAGCCGTGCATGGTGGTCACGTTTTGGCCTATAAGCTTGGGCAGGAGACGGTTCAGGAGGCTCCCGCCATGCGTTCGCTCAAATCCCTTTTTGCCGCCGGTGTGGCCTTGCTTGCCGCCGCTGCCGTGAAAAAGCTTGTGGGCTCCATCGAGAAGCAGGCCGAGGCGGCGCGCGTGAAACGCGAGGAACAGCGCGATGTGAAGGACTTCAAGCGCCTGAAGCAGGACCCTGCCACCGGCGTCTATTACGCTGAAGATTGAGCGCCATGGGGCAGGCCGAAACGGATCATTGGCTGGAGAAGGTTTACCGGGCTCCCGACCGGGCAGCATTGCAGGCCCATTACGACATCTGGGCCGAAAGCTATGACGCTGATCTGCAACAGGTCGGCTATCTGCATGTGCCGGTGATGACCGGGCTGGTGGCCCGGCATGTGACCGACAAAAACGCGCAAATTCTGGATGCGGGTGCCGGCACCGGCGGGCTTGGCGAAGTGCTGGCCATTCTCGGCTACACCGGGCTCACCGGCCTCGACATGTCGGAGGGCATGCTGGCGCGGGCCCGGGCGCGCGGCTGCTATGCGGCGCTCACCCAGGGCGTGCTGGGCGAACCGCTCGCCTTTGCCGATGCCGCCTTCGACGCCATCATCTCAACGGGCACTTTCACCAGCGGGCATGCTCCGGCGTCGGCCTTTGATGAGTTGGTGCGGGTGTTGAAGCCCGGCGGCCTTCTGATGTTCACGGTGGCCACCAGTGTGTGGGAAGCGCAGGGCTTCGCCGCGAAAATCCGTGCACTGATGGATGCGGACCTGCTGGCGGAGCAGGAGATCACACCGCTTTACCGGCCCATGCCATTTTCGCCCACGGAGAGCGGCCTCACCACTTGGGCCCGGGCTTACCGCCGCACGGGCTGATGTGATTCCGGCAATGTGGACCTAGCGCGCTGCGGGACCCGCGTGTTAGGCCGCAGGGTATGACCCACCATCCCGACTCCCCCTATGCCTGGTTCCGCATGGCCATTTCGCTGCTGATCGCGACGATCGGCGGCATCGGGCTGTGGGCGCCCGTGATCGTGCTGCCCGTCATCCAGAAAGAGTTCGGCATCGACCGGGCCGGGGCTTCGCTGCCCTATACCATCATCATGATCGGCTTTGGCCTGGGCGGCACCATGATGGGCCGTGTGGCAGACCGCTTCGGCATCTGGGTGCCCATGTTCTTCGGGTCGATTGCCCTTGGCATCGGTTTCTTTGCCACGGCCGTGTCGCCCAACTACTGGCTGTTCATCGCGGCGCAGGCGGGCCTCATCGGGTTTCTGGGCGTGGCTACAACATTCGGCCCGCTGGTGGCCGACATCTCGCTGTGGTTCCAGAAGCGGCGCGGCATTGCGGTCGCCGTGGTGGCCTGCGGCAATTATCTGGCGGGCACCATCTGGCCGCCCATTCTCACGGCTGCGGTGGCGTCTTATGGATGGCGGGCCTCCTATATGGCGCTTGGCGTGCTCACACTGGTGGTCATGGTGCCCTTGGCGCTTCTCTTGCGGCCCCGCCCCGTTCTGGATGACCGGCCGGCGCCTGCGGCGCTCGCCCGCACGTCCGATGGCACGCCGGTGTTGCAGGCGCTTCTGGTCACGGCGGGGCTTGCCTGTTGTGTCGCCATGTCCATGCCGCAGGTTCACATCATCGCCTATTGCGTGGACCTGGGTTATGGTGCGGCAAGTGGCGCCACCATGCTGTCGCTGCTCCTGGGGTTTGGCGTGCTGAGCCGGCTTGCGTCCGGTCTGGTGGCAGACAAGGTGGGCGGTGTGGGCACGCTGATTTTTGGCTCAACGCTGCAATGCCTGGCGCTGATCTTCTACATTCCCTTCAATGGCCTCACCTCGCTCTATGTGGTCTCGGCCCTCTTCGGCCTGTCGCAGGGCGGCATTGTGCCGAGCTATGCCCTCATCATCCGTGACAATTTCCCGGCCCGGGAGGCGGGCTGGCGCATTTCCATGGTGCTCACGGCAACGGTTCTGGGCATGGCGCTGGGCGGCTGGATTTCGGGTGAAATCTTTGACCGCACCGGCAGCTACACCTGGGCCTTCCTGCATGGCATCGGCTGGAACCTGCTGAACATGGCGATTGCCTTCTGGCTTGCCTTCCGCCGCAGGCCGGGAACCGGCGGGCCGCAATTGGCCGCCGCTTAACCGGGCTGTCACAGATTGCTTGACCTCAAGAGGCCAAGCGGCTTTGCTGCAATGCAGCAATTTGAATGCCGGGACGCGTGTGACTGACCTGATCTTGCCATTGGGCGCTGAGCCTGCCTCTGCCGTGGAAACTGCGGGCCAAAAGGCCCAGCAGCTTTCCGTGCTGGCGCAGCTTGGCCTGCCGGTGCCGCCCGGTTTTGTGGTCACGGCTGCCGCCTGCCGCAGCCTGGGGGATGGGGCGGGCCCGGCCCTGCAGGAAGCCCTACGCACAGGCCTTGCCAATCTGGAAGCGGCAACGGGCCGCACGCTGGGTGGCAGCGGCAAGCCCCTGATTTTTTCCGTGCGGCCCAGCCCGCTCCGCACCGTGCCAAGCCCGGTGGAGGCGGTTCTCAACCTCGGCCTCAATGATGTGACGGTGGAAGCGCTGGGCCGGGAGAGCAATGATCCGCGCTTTGCCCATGAGTGCTACCGCCGCCTGATCCAGAACTACGCCCATGTGGTTCTGGGGGATGATCCTTCCGCCTTTGAAGACCTGTTCGCGCTCTATCGGGAAGAGCGCGGCTATGTTTCGGAAACGGAAATCCGCGGTGTGGATGCCAAGGAAATCGCCCAGCGCTTCAAGGCCCAGTTCGAGAGCAACAACGGCAAGGCCTTCGAGGAAGACCCGCTGGCCCAGTTGGAGCAAACGCTGGTCGCCATGGCCCGCGCCTGGAATGGCCCGCGCGCCAAGGCCCAGCGCAAGCTGCATGGGGTAAGCGAAGACCTCGGGGACCGGCTTCATCGTTCAGGCCATGGTCTTTGGCAATGGCAGCGAGGATTGCGGCGTGGGCCGTGCCTGGTCGCGCGATCCGCATTCCGGGCGGCGGCGCATGGACGGCGAGTTCCTGCAAGCCGCGCAAGGGCCGGACATGGCGGCACGGCTGCGCCCCACCATCCATCTGCGCGATGATCCCTCTTCGCTTGCCGCGAAATTTCCGGCGGCTGACCTCGCTCTCGAAGAGGGCATGGCGGCGCTGGAAAAGCACTACCGTGATGCCGTCGAGGTGGAGTTCACCCCGACCATGGGCAGCTCTGGCTTCTGTCGGCCCGGCCCGGCAAGCGCTCCACGGCGGCGGCCCTGCAAATCGTCACGGATTTCGTGCGGCGCGGCATGATGAGCGAGGAAGAGGCGCTGCTGCGCATTGATCCCCTGTCGCTCGACACGCTGCTGCATGCCACCATCAACCCTGAGTCCAAGCGCAATGTGATTGCATCCGGCCTTCCAGCCTCGCCCGGCCGTGACGGGGCAGGTGATCTTTGATGCCGACGAAGCGCGACTCCGCGGCGCAAGGCATCCGCGTCATTCTGGTGCGGCCTGAGACTTTGCCGGAAGATATTCGCGGGCTGCAATCGGCCGAGGGCGTGCTGACCACGCGCGGCGGCATGACCTCCCATGCAGCGGTGATCGCCCGTGGCATGGGCAAGCCCTGCGTTTCTAGGGCTTCGGCGCTCCGCATTGATGCGGCGGCCGGCACGCTCAGCGGCCCCGGCTTCACCCTCAGCAAGGGTGAGGTGATCACGCTCGATGGTTCATCGGGGCAGGTGATCCGCGGCGAGGTGGCGATCCGCCCGCCGGAAATTTCCGGCAATTTCGCAACGCTTCTCGCCTGGGCCGACAAGCACCGCCGCATGAAGGTGCGGGCCAATGCCGAGACGGCACAGGATGCCCGCATGGCGCTGGGCTTCGGGGCGGAGGGCATCGGCCTGTGCCGCACCGAGCACATGTTCTTCGAAGGCGAGCGCATCGTGGCGATCCGCGAGATGATCCTGGCCGACAAGGAGAAAGACCGGCGGGCCGCCCTCAATGCGGCATTGCCCATGCTGCGCAGCGATTTCATCTCGCTGTTTGAGGTGATGGCCGGCCTTCCGGTGACCTTGCGCCTGCTCGACCCGCCGCTGCACGAATTCCTGCCGCAGGGCCAGGCCGAGATTGATGCTCTGGCCAAGGCGCAAGGCTCGGACACGGCGGTGGTGCGCCGCCGCCTGCAGGACCTGCGCGAACAGAACCCCATGCTGGGGCACCGGGGGGTCAGGCTTCTGCTCAGCTATCCGGAAATCGTGGATATGCAGGCCCGCGCCGTGTTCGAGGCGGTGGTGGAGGTGGCACGCACCACCGGCAAGCAGCCGATTCCCGAAATCATGGTGCCGCTGGTCGCCTCGCGGGCCGAACTCGACATCGTGCGCGGCCGCATCGACACGGTTGCGGCGGATGTGCGGCGGGAATCCGGCCTCGCCTTCACCTATCTGGTGGGCACCATGATCGAGCTGCCACGGGCGGCCCTCAAGGCCGGCGATATCGCCCAGTCGGCGGAGTTCTTCTCCTTCGGCACCAACGACCTGACCCAGACCACCTATGGCATCAGCCGCGACGACAGCGCCCGTTTCATCGGCGAATATGCGGCCAAGGGCATTTTTGTCACCGATCCCTTCGTGACGCTCGATGTGGAAGGCGTTGGCGAACTTGTGGATATTGCCGTGGAGCGGGGGCGCCGCGAAAGGCCCGAACTTCATCTCGGCATTTGCGGCGAGCACGGCGGTGATCCCGCCTCCATTGCCTTCTGTGAGTCCGAGGGGCTGGACTATGTGTCCTGCTCGCCCTTCCGGGTGCCCATTGCGCGTCTTGCCGCAGCCCAGGCGCGGCTGCGGAAATTGGGCGAAAATGCGGCGAAATCACGGCGTTAACCACAGGTGCAAAAGGGCGGATTTATGGCCGCAGGCAGGCCTTTTGCGGTTGCCGGGCATGGTTAACCCATGATAAACAGAACCTGTTGTATTGTACTGGTAACGGGCCTCCGGTCTCTCTAGGGGGTAGGCCCATGAAGTTGAAGCGAGGAGCGGGGACGTTGAGAGCACGGGAATACCGCCGTCGGCAGAGCTGGGATGAGCAGGCTTTCTTCGAAGACGAAGAAGAGCCCAAAAGCGCTGTCGCCGAGTATATGCCCATTGTGCTGGGCGGCCTGATGCTGGTCGCTGCCTTTGCCTTTGCCGGCAACTACGTCGGGCGCAATGCTTCCGCCCATACGGCCGTTGCAGCCGCGGTTGAGTTTCCTGCCGTTCCGCAGACAACGTCGCTGGCCAGCAAAAGTTCGCTGCTGGCGGCTGACGACACCATGAGCACTGTTGCCGTGAAAAGCCTGCGCCGCCAGTCGGTGCTGCTGGAAGGCAAGGGCGATCTCTTCCTGCCGGATGCCGGTGCCGCCCAGCCGGTGCCTGAGCCCAACACGAAATCCGTGGCGGAAGCCGAGCCGCAGAAGCGCATCAAGATTGTTCCCGCCGCTGTTGACCTGAAGGCTGAAAATGATGTGGCAACGCCCGTCGTCAAGAAGCTGGCCAGCAACGTCAAGACCGCCACGGCGGATGACAGCCTGAAGATCGGCAAGGCCGACAAGAAGCAGGCCCTGCTGCAACGCCGCCTGCAACAGGCGGAACTGAACTGCCTGGCCCGCGCGGTCTATTTCGAAGCCCGCTCGGAAAGCGAAATGGGGCAGATGGCGGTGGCCAAGGTCATCATCAACCGCACCCATGATCCGGCCTATCCCAAGACGATCTGTGGCGTTGTCTATCAAGGCTCGCAGAACCGCAATTCCTGCCAGTTCTCCTTCGCCTGCGATGGCCAGCCGGATGATGTGAAGAGCCCGGCTGCCTGGGCACAATCGCGCCGCGTGGCCACCATGGCCATGACCGGCGGCCTGAAGATGGGTTCGGCCATGGATCAGGCCACCAACTATCACGCCAACTATGTGAAGCCGCGCTGGGCCCGCCAGATGCGCCGCCTGGTGAAGATCGGCAACCACATCTTCTATTCCAACGGCTGAGGTCTCACGACGTCGGTGAATGACAAGGGCCCTTGCGGGCCCTTTTTCATGTCACGGACAAGGTGAAGGGGCTGCCTTCAAAGGCATTGGCGCCCCGGCCAATGGCGGTGATGGCACTGCTCATGCGTCCTCCCCGGCCCAGCATTTCATCAGCCTGCGCCACGATCATCCGGTTGGGCGTGGCAGAGGGCGAGGCCTCGCGTAATTCCCAGGCAAGTCCGCCTTCGTCCTCGTTGGGGCGCAGCAGGCACATAGCTGTATAGGCCGCTGCCGTGGAGCGGCTGATGCCGGCCCAGCAATGGATGAGCAGGGGAGCTTGCTGATCCCAGTCGCGCAGGAAGGTGATGAGCCGTTCCACATCGCTGGCGCGGGGGCCTTCCAGACCCGGCACATCATCGGCCACGTCATGGAAGGTGAGGCGCAAATGATGGTCGGCGGGCAGCGCATTGAAAGTGGGGTGCGGTGTATCCGGGCTCAGAATGCTGATGGCGCGGCGCGCCCCATGGGCGGCGAGTTGGCGCTCGGCTTCGCGAAGCGAGGTGACAATAATCATGGCTGCAACAGCGTCCTGAAACGGCGGAGATACTCCACGCCTGCTGCCGTTGGCGCAAGGGGTGAGAGTGCATGGCTGTGCTCCGGAGCCAGGCCAGCGAGGCCCTGCGGCGTGCCGAAGAATTTGCGGGCCTCGGCCACCTCAAAGCCCGCCAGTTGTGTGGCCTCCAGATAGGCGGCGGCGCTGTCGGCGGTCTTGATCTGGGCGGTGATCCGGGCGGGCAGCGTGGCGGGCAGGCCGAAACGCAGATGGATGGCGGCGAGCAATTTCAATTCAAAGGCCTTGTAGTCGAGGCCGAGTGCGGCCTTGAAGGGCGATATCATGTCGCCCACCACATATTCCGGCGCGTCATGCAGAAGGGCGGCGAGCCGGTGCTCGCGCGTGCAGGCGGGGTTCTGGGCCGCGTAAATCGCCTCCACAATGACGCAGTGCTGGGCCACGCTGAAGGCGTGGTCGCCCTTGGTCTGGCCGTTCCAGCGGGCCACGCGGGCAAGGCCATGGGCAATGTCTTCAATCTCGATGTCGAGGGGCGAGGGATCCAGCAGGTCCAGCCTGCGGCCAGACAGCATGCGCTGCCAGGCCCGGGGTGGGGCGGCTTTCATCGGCGGGCCAGTTTTTTCACGGCATCGTGGCGGTGGCAGTCCACCAGTTGATCGTTCACCAGCCCGCACGCCTGCATGAAGGCATAGATGATGGTGGGCCCGACAAAACGGAAGCCGCGCTTTTTCAGGTCCTTAGAAATTGCCTTGGCCAGATCTGTTTCGGCAGGCACCTGCTTGAGGCTTGAGAAATTGTTCTGCACCGGCTTGCCATCCAGAAAGCCCCAGAGATGGGCCGAGAAATCCGGCATCTCCAGATAGGCCTGGGCGCTGGTGATGGCCGCCTCGATCTTCAGGCGGTTGCGCACGATGCCTTCGTCCTGCATCAGGCTTTCGACCTTGCGGGCGTCATAGCGGGCGATTATCCCGGGCACGAAGCCATCGAAGGCGCGGCGGAAATTCTCCCGCTTGCGCAGGATGGTGATCCACGACAGCCCTGCCTGGAAGCCATCAAGGATGAGTTTTTCGAACAGGGCGCGGCTGTCATATTCGGGCACGCCCCAATCTGTGTCGTGATAATGCACGTAGAGCGGATCGGTGCCGCACCAGCCACAGCGGCACTTGCCATCGGCATGGGGTTCGAGGCTCATTCCGCCACCTCTGGAATTTCAAAATCAAGCTTCATCCAGTCGGGCTTCTGCACATGCAGGCGCACACCGGCGGCGAGCAGGGGGGCCTTGGCTTCCACCAGCCTGTCGGTGCGGATGAGAGCGAGGCCGAAGCCACCGGCAGAGGACAACTGCACACCGAGCAAGGTTTCGCCGCTGCGTATGTCGCTTCCAGTTTCCGGCAATTCCGTTTCGGAAAAGACGGGGAGGATGCGGTTGCGGGCGGTGCCGCGGTGCTGCATGCGCGCGACCACCTCCTGGCCCACATAGCAGCCCTTGGAAAAACTCACGCCGCGCAGCTGGTCGAAATTGGCCTCATGGGGAAACATGTGGTCGCTGCCGATGTCCGCCTCGCCATCGGCCAGCCCCAGGGCAATGCGGTGGGTGTGATAGGCACCCGATGTGGGCAGTGGTGATTCGGGAACGATGGCGCGCAGCCCCATGTCAGGCAGGCGGGGGTCCATGGCGGCAAGTCCCCGGTCCAGACCTGCGGCCACCACCCAATGGGCCGGGGTGGCGAGCGTGATTTTGGCGCGCAGGCGATAGCGGGTGAGCCTTTGCAGCAGCGCCTCGCGCTCAGCCTTCACGCAATCGACCCAGACCGTGCTGCTGTCGTGAATGACGAAAACCTCGTGCAATATCTTGCCTTGGGGCGACAGCATGGCCCCATAGGCCCAGGTGCGTGGCGAGAGGCTGGCCACGTCGCAGGTGAGCAGGCCCTGAAGGAACGCAAGCACGTTTTCGCCCGTCAACTGGATGAGGGCACGGCTGGTGAGAATCTGCGGGGCGAAGGTTGGTTTCATGAGGCTTGCGTCAACAGGGGGTCACCTTTACGAAAGCCCGGACACACAATCAAGAAAGGCGGCACCTATGTCACGGCAGGTTGATCTCATCCTCGCGGGGGGAACCGTGGTCAACCACGATGGCACGGGGGTGCGCGACATTGCCGTGGACAAGGGCCGCATCGTGGCAGTGGGCGATGTGGCGGGGCTCGTTGCGGCTGAGGTGCGCGACTGCCGCAACCTCCACGTTCTGCCGGGTGTGATTGACAGCCAGGTGCATGTCCGCGAGCCGGGCAACACCCACAAGGAAGACCTGGAAACGGGCAGCCGGGCCGCCGTGGCGGGTGGCGTCACCTGCGTGTTCGAAATGCCCAACACCAAGCCCACCACAACCTCTGCCGAGGCCCTGGCCGACAAGGTGGCGCGGGCCCGCAACCGCATGTTTTGTGATTTCGCCTTTTATGTCGGCGGCACGCGCGACACAGTTGATGGCATTCCCGTTTTTGAGAAGCTCGAAGGTTCCGCCGGCATCAAGGTCTTTGCCGGGTCATCGACGGGTGATCTTCTTGTTGATGATGACAGTGGGCTGGAACAGATCATTGCGCGCCTCTCGCGCCGCTGTACTTTTCACAGTGAGGACGAGTTCCGCGCGCGACAGGGTCTCGCAGCAGATCGCAGGCGATGCCGCAGGCCATCCCGTCTGGCGCGATGTAACGGCGGCCGTGCAATGCACCACGCGGCTTCTGCGCATTGCCCGCAAGTTCGGCAAGCGCATCCACATTCTGCATGTCTCCACACGGGACGAGTTGCCGCTGCTGGCGGCGCACCGCGATGTGGCGACGGTGGAAGTGACAGCATATACCTCACGCTGTCCGCGCCGACGACTATGCCCGGCTCGGCGCAGAAACTTCAGATGAACCCGCCAGTGCGCGGAGCGGAAGGCATCGCAGGGGCCTGTGGCAGGCCATCCGCTCCGGCCTTGTCGATGTGCTGGGCTCCGACCATGCGCCCCACACGCTCGACGAAAAGGCCAAGCCCTATCCGCAATCGCCCTCCGGCATGACGGGCGTGCAAACACTTGTGCCGGTGATGCTTGATCATGTGAACCGTGGCCACCTGACACTGGAACGTCTGGTGGACCTCACCTCGCACGGGCCGCAGCGCATTTTCGGCCTGTCGCGCAAGGGCCGCATTGCTGAGGGCTATGACGCGGACCACTATCGTCGACCTGAAGCGCCGCGGACCATGCAGCAGCTGGATTAAAAGCCGCGGCCAGTGGACACCCTATGACGGCGTTACCGTTACCAGGGTGGCCGGTGGGCACCTATGTGCAGGGGCGCTGTGCCATGTGGCAGGGCGCCATCATGGGCCCGGCCACAGGCCAGCCCGCGCAGTTTCTCGGCCTGTCACAGGAGATCTGACCATGAAAGACTTCCGCGCATTGCTGGTGAGCAAGACCGACACCGGACAAAAGGCCGAACTGACGCGCCTGACGGAAGCCGACCTGATGGACGGTGACGTGACCATTGCCGTCGAGCATTCCTCCATCAATTACAAGGACGGGCTGGCCGTCACCGGCAAGGGACCAATCGTCAGGCGCTTTCCGCTCATTCCCGGCATCGACATCGCGGGCACGGTGATCTCCTCCTCCCATGCCGCGTGGAAGGCGGGCGACAAGGTGGTGCTGGGCGGCTGGGGCGTGGGCGAAAGCCACCATGGCGGCTTTGCCGAAGTGGCCCGGGTGAAGGGCGACTGGCTGGTGCCTTTGCCCGAAGGCTATTCCACGGCGGATGCCATGGCCGTGGGCGTTGCAGGATACACCGCCATGCTCTGCGTGATGGCGCTGGAAGAGCAGGGTGTAACGCCTGCGCATGGCGAAGTGCTGGTGACGGGAGCTGCCGGCGGCGTGGGCAGTGTGGCGATTGCGCTTCTCGCCAAGCTCGGTTTTGAAGTGGCGGCCTCCACGGGACGCCTGGACGAGACGGACTTTCTCAAAGGGCTCGGGGCGGCCACGGTCATCGACCGCGCGGCCTTCAATGGTCCGGTCAAGCCGCTGGCCAAGGCGCGCTGGGCCGCAGCGGTGGACAATGTGGGCTCGGTGACGCTTGCCAATGTTCTCTCGCAAATGAAGGACGATGGCGTGGTGACGGCTGTGGGCCTGGCGCAGGGCATGGACCTGCCGACCTCGGTTGCGCCCTTCATCCTGCGGGGCGTGCGGCTGATCGGCATCAACTCCGTGGCCACGCCACTTCCCCGCCGCAAGGCCGCCTGGGCGCGGCTGGTGCGCGACCTTGACCGCAAAAAGCTTGCCGCCATCACCAGCCATGTGAAGCTGGAAGACGTGCCGCGGGTGGCCGAAGACATTGTGGCCGGCAAGGTGCGGGGCCGCGTGGTGGTGGATCTCCGCTGATGCTGCGCATCGTGTCCGGCGGGCTTGATGACGCCCGTGTCATCGCCATGTTGAAGTTCCACTTTGACACCAACATCAGTGTCACGCCCAAGGGCTCGGCCCATGTCTTTGATGTGTCGCGGCTCAAGGCACCCGACATTTCCTTCTGGAGTGCCTGGAATGGTGACACCCTGATGGGCACAGGTGCCCTGAAGCGCATGACCGCGAGGGATGGCGAAGTGAAATCCATGCACACGCTGGTGACAGCGCGGCGGCAGGGTGTTGCGCATGCCATGGTCAGCCACATCATAGCTGAAGCGCGGGCCATGGGGCTGAAGCGCCTGTGGCTGGAAACGGGCTCGTTTGAGTTCTTCGCCCCGGCGCGGGCGCTTTACACGCGGCACGGCTTCACGGAATGCCCGCCCTTTGAAGGCTACAAGCCGGACCCCAACAGCACCTTCATGATGCGGGACATCTGAGGCTTACTGCTTCGTCTTCATCACGGTGAATTCGCCGTGGCGAATGCGCTCCGGAAGGCGGGCGCACATCTGGGCCACGGGCTCTTCGCCGTAAGCCGCGATCATGTCTGAGAGGGCCGCGAAAATCGCCGCCGTGGCCAGCGTGTCGGGATCAAGGCCATCGTAGATTGCCTCTTCCCAGGCTTCCAGAAGATAGCGCAAAGCCACCTGCTTGGCATCCTGGCCTGGCAGGGGCGATGGCAGTTTGGCTTGGGATTTCAGCATAGTTTCAATCGGCATTTTCGTGGTTCTTGCGGCGTCGATCGAGACCTTAGCAAATGTGAACGACGCTTCGAGTCAGGTCTTAAGTGAAGGTTAACGCGGGCGGGCGAATTTTCTTCAAAGGCCCAGCAAGCGGCGGGCCCGGGCCACGGCTTCAAGCGTGTTGGTGGCCAGTTTCAGTTCCGGAAGCCTAAGCTCATGCAGCCATTGCACGGCCATGGCATCACTGCCGGGCCGGGCTTCCCCCGCCAGATAGAGACCGGTGAAGCAATGGATGTCATAGGTCACCTCTGGCGTGACCACCGGGAAGACACCCACCAGATGGATGAGATCGGCGGTGACACCGGCTTCCTCCCGCAACTCGCGGTGGGCGGCAGTCAAGGCATCCTCACCCGGTTCCAGCTTGCCGCCGGGCAGGCTCCAGAAGCCATAGCCCAACGCCTTGCCGCGCTGGATCACCAGCACCTCATCGCCGCGCCAGACACAGGCCGAGGCGGCCTTGATGATCTTCCGCTTGCTGATAGACTCATGCGTCATGTGCGGACTTTACAGTTTCAGGCGTTCGCCGGAAGAGACACGAACGCTGTTCAACTATCTTGAGCGGCCGGATTTTCCGCCGCGCCAATATGTGACGCCGGGTGGCCCCATGGCCATCGTGCGTCAAAACCACAGTGGGCGGCATTTCGGGCTTGTGCGCTGGGGCTTCGTGCCAAGCTGGGCCAAGGAGGTGCAGCCGGGCAAGCCGCTGATCAATGCGCGCAGCGAAACCATTCTGGAGAAACCCAGCTTCCGGAATGCCATCAGGCGGCGGCGCTGCCTCATCCCCGCTGATGGCTTCTATGAATGGGAAGGCGATGTGCCGGGCAAGAAGCGGCCCTATTTCATTCACAGGCCTGACCATGGCCTGATGGCCTTTGCCGGGATCTGGGAACATTGGCTGGGGCCCGATGGCTCGGAACTGGAAACGGCCTGCATCATCACCACGGAAGCCAATGCGCTGGTCAGCACCATTCACCCGCGCTCACCCGTGGTGATCGCGCCAGATGATTTCGAGCCGTGGCTCGATTGCACCAGCGAGGATGTGCGGGACATTGTGCCGTTGATGCGGCCCGCCTCCGATGATCTCTTTGTGATGGAACCCACCATTGTGCCGCGCGGTGGCACGCCAAGGCGCGAGGTGCCGCCCCCTGCCAATGACGGGCAGATGGGCCTGCTGTGATCTCAAGCTATGTCCGGCAGCACCTTGCCGGGGTTCATGATGTTGAGCGGGTCGAAGAGGCGCTTCAGGGCGCGCATGGTGTCCAGTTCCACC
>JAXMCS010000042.1:0-5930 GCA_046349175.1 Hyphomicrobiales bacterium
ATGGAGCGACGCCGGAGTCCATGGCCTTCGGGCCGGCGCTTCTGGCGGAAAGTGCAAAGCCTGGCGAACGCGGCACAACGGTGATTGCCGCGCATCGTGACACGCATTTCCGCTTCCTGCGTGACGTGAAACTGGGCGATGTTGTGGAAGTGACGCGCAGTGATGGTCTGACGTTCCACTACAAGGTGACGGGTGAACGTGTTGCGCCGTGGAACCACAGCGGCATCAGCCTTCATGCACCGGGGCGCAATCTGGTGCTGGCGACGTGCTATCCCTTCGATGCAATCACACATGGGCCGGAGCGGTACATCGTTGAGGCGGTGATGATGGAGTGAGGGGCCTGTCCGTCTGGGCTTTCGCCCAGACACCTCCCCCGCAGCGGAGGAGGAAAGTTGCCCCTCTTCCTCTCCCCTTGGAGAGAGGTGGCGCGCCCCTTGCGCGCCGGAGAGGGAACGGGCAATTTCACTCCATGCCTTCCCTTTTTCCTTTCTCGCAGCCGGGCCGCTTCTGGCGTGGCAATCTCCACACCCATTCCAACCTCTCCGATGGCGCGCTGGCGCTGGACGATGTGGTAAACCGCTACAAGGCGGTGGGATATGATTTCGTGATGATGTCGGAACATTTCGTTTCGCACTTCAAGTTTCCCATTGCCGACACGCGGCACCTGCGCGGCAATGACTTCACCACAATCCTCGGCGCGGAATTGCACGCTCCCGTGACCAGTGCTGGCGAGTTGTGGCACATCGTTGCGGCGGGCCTGCCGCTGGATTTCGCGCCGCCTGCAAAGTCCGAAACCGGGCCACAGATCGCAAAACGCGCGATGGAAGCCGGGGCCTTCATCGCCATCGCGCATCCGTCCTGGTCGCGCTACACGCTTGAAGATGGCCGGGCTCTTTCCTTCGCCCACGCGGTTGAGATCTACAATCACGGCTGCGCCATCGAGAATGATCTGGGCGAAGGCTTCTACCTGCTCGACCAGATGCTGAACGAGGGCCATCGCCTCACCGCCATCGCCACCGACGACGCGCATTTCAAAACGGCGGATCACTTTGGTGGCTGGGTTCATGTCAAGGCCGAGAGCCTGGACCCGGAGGCGCTGCTGGCGGCGCTCAAGGCGGGGCACCACTATTCCTCACAGGGGCCGCTCTTTTACGACATCCGGCTCGATGGAAAGCTGATCGAGATTGAAACCTCGCCTGTTGATGCGATCACTGTTGTTTGCGGCAACTCCCGCAGCTGTGTGGCCACAGGCAAGGCCATCACCTCCGCGCAGTTTGATTTGTCGAAACTTGAAACGGGCTGGCTTCTGGAAAAGAAAAGCCCATGGTTCCGCGTCACCGCCATCGACCATGCGGGCAAAAGGGCATGGAGCAACCCCTATTGGTTTGACACGCTGCGCTGAGGCAACAGAAACACGCAGAGCAGCGCGAGCAGCGCAAATCCGCCACTCACTGTGAATGTGAGAGAGGGCCCACGTGCATCCCACAGCGCGCCTGCGCCAAGGCCTGCGATCAAGGTGGCCACACCGCACGCGATATTGAAATAACCAAAGCAGGTGCCGCGCAAATCCGGTGGGGCTGTGTCCGCCACCAGCTTGGCCAGAAGCCCTTGCGTCAGACCCATGTGCAATCCCCACACGGCAATGCCCGCCAGCATGACGGCCAGGCCTGCCTGTTGGGCCAGCAGCACATCGGCCAAGGCCAGTGTGGCGCAGCCCGTGAGCAGCAGCCCCCGCGTTCCCACGCGGTCTGCGATCACACCGGCGGGATAGGCGGCAAAGACATAGGCGAGGCTCATCACCATTATGACGAGCGGTATGAAAACAGTGGCGAGTTTGGCGTCTTGTGCCTTCAAGACGAGGAAAGCCTCGGTCATGCGGGCAAGCGAGAGCGCCACGCCAAAGGCCAGCACCAGCCAGAAGGCGCGTAGGAACAGCGGGCCGCAGCATTGCGCAGGGCTTGACCGGACCCCTGCGCGCGGGCTCGCGCACGCCCAGCGCCAATGTCAGCACTGCCGCGAGGGCGGGAATGCAGGCGACCCAGAGAATGGTCCGCAAGTCCGCGCAGCTTTCCACAGAAGCACAACCGCGATCAGCGGCCCGATAACAGCGCCCACCGTATCCAACGATTGGCGCAGGCCATAAGCGGCACCACGCTGGTCCTCGGGCGTCACATCGGCCACCAGCGCATCGCGGGGCGAACCGCGGATGCCCTTGCCAACCCGGTCTGACAGGCGCGCCGCCAGCACGCCCGCAGGTGTGGTAGAGAGCGGAAACAGCGGCTTCGTCAGCGCCGACAGGCCATAGCCCGCCACCGCCAGCCACTTGCGGCTTTTCACCCAGTCGCTGAGCACACCGGAAAACAGCTTGAAGACTTGGGCCACGGCCTCCGCCGCGCCATCGATCACCCCCACCATGGCAACAGAGGCCCCCAGCGGCCCCACCAGATAAAGCGGCAGGATCGCGTGGGCCATCTCGCTCGACATGTCCATGAAGAGCGAGACGAAACCCAGAATCCAGACGGTGCGGGGAATTCTGGTCAACTGTCACCTGTCGCAACGGGATGCCGCTGTGATATGCGGAAGGACTTCATTCTATCGGCGACCTCATCTGCATGTCACTTCTTTCCCTGTCCCTTCTTTTTGCCGGCGGCGTGCTGGGCGGCATGATCAATGTAATGGCGGGCGGGGCCGGCTTCATGACCTTTCCCCTGCTCATTGCCGCCGGACTTTCGGAGATGCAGGCGAATGCCGCGAATTTCGTGGCACTGCTGCCCGCCAATGTGGTGGGCACGGTTGTCTATGCCCGGGAAGTGAAAGAGGTGCGCAAGAACCTTGTCATGCGCTTGGGTCTTGCGGCGGTGGGCGGCGCGGCGGGGTCTTGGCTTTTCATCTGGCTGGGCGAGGCCTCGTTCCACCGGGCCATTCCCTGGCTGTTGACCTTTGCAACGCTGAGCTTTGCGCTTGGTCCACGCGTCAAGCGCTGGCTGGAACGGCACAATGACTTTGATGTGTCGCGCTGGCTCTGGCTCTCCTTCGTGCTGGAATTCCTGGTCTATCTCTATGGCGGATATTTCGGGCTGGGCATGGGCATCATGCTGCTCGCCATCCATTCCATCTTCAGCCACATGAGCGTGCATCACGCCAATGCGCTGCGCAACATCACGATCTCGCTGATGACGGTGATCTGCATCGCCATCTTCGCGCGCACCGGGCTCATCCAGTGGCTGCCTGCGCTGGTGATGATGGCGGGTGCCGTGGCGGGCGGCTATGGCATGGCGAAAATCGCGCGCATGATCCCGGCCGACAAGGTGCGCATCGGCATCCTGTGCTGGTCCATCTGCCTGACCGTGTTTTCCTTCTGGCGCTATGGGTGACTGGCCACCCCGCCCTGTCCATGCTATTGCAGTGCAGCAATTTCAGGACCGATGACTTATGGCGAAGACGACACGCACCGAAACCGACACCTTTGGCCCCATCGAGGTGGATGCTTCGAAGTACTGGGGCGCGCAGGCGCAGCGCAGCCTGCAGAATTTCAAGATCGGCTGGGAAAAGCAGCCGCAGCCCGTGGTGCGGGCCCTTGGCATTGTGAAGCGCGCGGCGGCGGAAGCCAACATGGCGCTGGGCAAGCTTGATCCCAAGATCGGCGATGTGATCGTGAAGGCCGCGCAGGAGGTGATTGAGGGCAAGCTCGACCAGCATTTCCCGCTCGTTGTCTGGCAAACAGGTTCCGGCACGCAATCCAACATGAATGCCAATGAGGTCATTTCCAACCGCGCCATCGAGATGATGGGCGGCGAAATGGGATCGAAGAAGCCCGTTCACCCCAACGACCATGTGAACATGAGCCAGTCGTCCAACGACTGTTTCCCCACGGCCATGCACATTGCCTGTGCCGAGGAAATCGTGCACCGGCTGCTCCTGCCCTGCAGCAGCTGCGCAACGCGCTGAACGACAAGGCCTATGCGTGAAGGACATCATCAAGACGGCTGCACCCACACGCAGGATGCAACGCCGGTGACACTGGGCCAGGAGTTCCTGGCTACACCACGCAGATTGAGAATGGCATCAAGCGCATCGAGCAGACGCTGCCGTCACTGATGGAACTGGCGCAGGGCGGCACGGCGGTGGGCACCGGCCTTGCCGCGCCGGTGGGCTTTGCCGAACTGGTGGCGCAGAAAATCGCCGCCATCACGCAGATGAAGTTCACCTCCGCGCCCAACAAGTTCGAGGCGCTGGCGGCCCATGATGCGATGGTGATGAGCCATGGCGCCATCACCACCGTGGCCATGAGCTGCTTCAAGATCGCCAACGACATCCGCTTCCTCGGCTCGGGCCCGCGCTCCGGCCTGGGCGAGTTGAGCCTGCCGGAAAACGAGCCGGGCTCTTCCATCATGCCGGGCAAGGTGAACCCCACGCAGTCGGAGGCCCTCACCCAAGTGGCGGTGCAAATCCATGGCAACAATGCCGCCATGACCTTTGCCGGGTCGCAAGGGCATTTTGAGTTGAACGTCTTCAATCCGGTGATGGCCTACAACTTCCTGCAGTCGGTGCGGCTGCTGGCCGATGCGGCGGTTTCCTTCACCGAGAATTGCGTGGTGGGCATCGAGCCGCGCCTCGACAATATCGCCAAGGGCCTTGCCAATTCGCTGATGCTGGTCACACCGCTCAAGGAAAAATACGGTTACGACCTTGCCGCCAAGGTGGCGAAGACGGCGCACAAGAACGGCACCACGCTGCGCGAAGAAGCGGTGAAGCTCGGCATTCCGGCAGAGGACTTCGATGCCATCGTGCGGCCCGAGAACATGATCGGCCCGGGCTGAGCCATGGGAGAGGTCATCAACCTCAACCGTTTCAAGAAGCAGAAGGCCCGCGCGGCGCGGGAAGACGAAGCTGCCGCCAACCGCGCCAAGTTCGGCCGGACAAAGGCGGAGAAGCAGTATGCCGCGGCTGAGGCAAAGCGCGAGGAGAAATCCCTCGATGGCCACAAGCGCGAGGAATGACGGGCAAAGCCGTGAGCGCAGGCCGCGACCTTAAACGTTCCCTCACCATCGCCGGGCACCGCACCTCGCTGTCGCTGGAGGCAGAATTCTGGGCCGCGCTGACGGCGGCGGCCCAGGCGGAACAGAAAAGCCTGTCCACGCTGGTTGGTGAGATCGATTCAGCCCGTGGCACTCGCAATCTGTCGTCGGCGGTCAGGGTGTGGCTGTTGCAACGGGCCGAGAAGGCCTGACGCCCTCAGCAATAGAGGGGATTGGCGCAGTCTTTCGGCACGGGCGCTGAACTGGCTCCCGGCTGTGGCGCGGCCGGCGGCGATTGCGGAAGCTGCGGCAATGGCTCAAGCTTCTTGAGGGCCTCTTCTTCCTGACGCTTTTTCTCTGCCTCGGCAACGGCCTTCTGCTCCGCCAAAGCCTTGGCTTCGGCCTCGGCCTTCAACCGGGCCTCTTCATCGGCAATCGCCTTTTGGCGTTGCGCCTCGGCCTTAGCGGCATCCTCAGCAAGTTTCTTCTGCCGGGCCTCCTCGGCGCGGCGGGCCTTGTCGGCCTCTTCCTGCTTGCGCTGTTCTTCGGCCAGGCGCTTCTGCTCGTTCTCGGCGGCCCAGGCAGCAAGGCGCGGCTTCACCGAAAGTGCCAGTTTCTGCCGGGCAAGGTCCAGCTTGTTCATGGCATCGCCCTGCGGCACGAAGGCGGCAAAGGCGGCAACCGCCGCCGCATCCCGTGCCGCACGGGTGGCGGCAAAGACCTTCAACTCGCGCTGGCGCAGGCGGATTTCGGCGCGCTGGGCCTGATAGGCCTCGAACTTGGCCACGTCTTCCTTCTGCTGCTGCTCCTCAGCCAGCGCCATTTTCTCCTGTTCGGACTTCAGGCGCTCGAGCTCTTCCATGTCGCGGGCCAGAATCTCGTGACCCAGTTTCAGCGCCAGCGCGGAGGTTT
>JAXMCS010000043.1:0-4895 GCA_046349175.1 Hyphomicrobiales bacterium
CTGCTGCGCTGGCGGAACAGCCTTCGGCTGTGCTGGTGGCGGAGCCGGGGGCCGGCAAGACCACGCGGGTGCCGCTGGCGCTGAAGGATGCGCCATGGCTTGCGGGCAAGAAAATCGTGATGCTGGAGCCGCGGCGGCTGGCGGCCAGGGCATCCGCCAAGCGCATGGCTGACACGCTGGGCGAAGCCGTGGGCGAGACGGTGGGCTACACCGTGCGGCTGGAGCGCAAGGTTTCGGCGCGCACGCGGATAGAAGTTGTCACGGAGGGCATTCTCACCCGCCGCCTGCAACAGGACCCGGAACTTTCCGACACAGGGCTGGTGATCTTCGACGAATTCCATGAGCGCAGTCTCGACGGCGATTTCGGTCTGGCGCTGATGCTGGATGTGCAGCGGGGCCTGAGGCCCGATCTCCGTCTTCTCGTGATGTCGGCGACACTTGATGAGGAAAGCCTCACACGCCATCTGGGCGATGCGGCCCTCCTCAAAACCGCTGGCCGCATGTTTCCCGTTGGGGTGACCCATCTCGACAGGCCCTCCCGCTTCACGCTGGTGGAGGACACGGTGAAGGCCTGCCTGCGGGCCCTGCGTGAGGTGAAGGGTTCGCTGCTGGTGTTTCTGCCGGGGGAAGGCGAAATCCGCCGCGTGGCGGAAGCGCTCGGCAAGGAGGCCTTGCCAGTGGGCGCGCAGGTGCGCCCGCTCTATGGGGCGCTGTCCTTTGCCGAACAGGATGAGGCGATCCGCCCGCCCGCGCCGGGCAGCCGCAAGATTGTGCTGGCCACCACCATTGCCGAAACCTCGCTCACCATCGAAGGCATTGAGGCGGTGATCGACACAGGCCTCAAGCGCGCCCCGCGGTTTGATCCGGCCTCCGGCATGACGGCGCTGGAAACGGTGCGCGTCTCGCAGGCTTCCGCCGAGCAGCGCAAGGGCCGCGCGGGACGTCTCGGGCCGGGGCATTGCTATCGGCTGTGGCCGGAGGCGGAAACGCGCGCGCTCGCTCCCCATGATGCGCCGGAAATCCGCGTGGCTGATCTGGCACCCCTCGTGCTCGATCTCGCCAATTGGGGCGTGTCGGCGCTCGCCGGAATCCCATGGCTGGAAGCGCCGCCTGCGCCCGCCTTCGCCCAGGCGCAGGAGCTGTTGCAGCAACTTGGGGCGATTGATGCGGGCCAAAGCATCACCTCCCATGGCAAGGCCATGGCGCGGCTCCCCTTGCATCCCCGCCTTGCCCATATGGTGGTGCGTGTCGCGGAACTGGGGGTGGGGCGCGCGGCGGCGGAAACGGCGGCGCTCATTTCCGAACGCGATGGCCTGCCGCGTGACATGAGTGCAGACATTGAAACACGGCTGCTGCATCTGCGCGGCACAGCGCGCGATCGCATCCGCCAGGCGGCGCGGCAGGTGATTGATATTCTCAAGCTGGGGGATGACACCGCAGAGATTTCCCATGGGGTGCTGCTGGGGTTGGCATACCCTGACCGCATCGCGCAGCGGCGGGGCACGGCGCGCTTCCGCATGGCCAATGGCAGCGGGGCCGCCGTGGCAGAACATGATCCATTGGCGAAAGCGGATTTTCTGGCGATTGCGCTTCTCGACAATGCCCAGGCCGATGCCAAGGTTTTTCTGGCGGGCGTGCTGACGCTGGGCGAAATCGAAGAACATTTCGCGGATCTCATCCGCCTGCAGAGCCGCGCCGGCTGGGATGCAAAACAGAGTGCCGTGGTGGCGGCGGAAACCCGAAACCTTGGCGCGCTTGTTCTTTCGGAGAAACCACTGCCCTCACCCGATCCAGAGACGCTGGCACGGGGCCTGCTCGATGGCGTGCGCCGACTTGGGCTTGCGATTCTTCCGTGGACGGACGGTTCCGCCAGTCTGCGCCAGCGCATCGGCTTTCTGGCGCGTACAAGGCCCGAAGATGGCTGGCCTGATCTTTCGCAAGCGCATCTTGAAGGCTCGCTGGAGGAGTGGCTCATGCCCTATCTTTCTGGCATGAGCCGCAAGAGTGACCTTGCGCGCCTCGACATGGCAAACATTCTGCGCGGTCTGGTGCCGCATGCGTTGCTGGCGAAACTCGAGTCACTCGCACCCTTGCGGATGGAGGTGCCGAACGGGGCCCATTACCGCATCGATTATGACACGGATGGTGATCCCGTGCTGCGGGTTCGGCTGCAGGAAATGTTCGGCCTCACCGCTGCACCGCAGGTGGCGGGCGGCAAGGCGCGGCTCAAGATCGAGTTGCTCTCGCCGGCGGGCCGCCCCGTGGCGGTGACGCAATCCCTCGAGACCTTCTGGACCAATGCCTATCCGGATGTGCGCAAGGACCTGCGCGGGCGCTACCCCAAGCATTACTGGCCGGAGAATCCGCTGGAAGCGCAGGCCGTGCAGCCGCGCAGGCTGCGCTGAGGCTTGCCCTACTCCGCCGCGATGCGGGCGGGTGGCATGTCCTCGAAGCGCTTCGCCTGTTCAGCAAAGAGCCCGGCCAGCTTCTCGGCCTGGGCGTCATAGGCGCGGGGGTCGGACCAGGCGCTGCGCGGATTGAGCAACTCATCCTCAACGCCTTGCACGCATGCGGGAATGGCCAGGCCGAAGGCTTTTTCCTGCACCCAGGGCGACCGTTCCAATTCGCCGGAGAGGGCGGCACTCACCAGCCGCCGCGTGGCGGCCAGCGGCATGCGCCGGCCCGTGCCATAGGCCCCACCGGTCCAGCCGGTGTTCACAAGGAAGCAGTTGACCTTGTGCTTCTCGATCAGGGATTTCAGCATAGCGCCATAGACGGAGGGGTGGCGCGTGAGGAAGGGCGCGCCGAAGCAGGTGGAGAAGGTGGCCTGAGGCTCCTTCACGCCGCGCTCGGTGCCCGCCAGCTTTGCCGTGTAGCCCGCCATGAAGTGCTGCATGGCCTGGTCCGGGGTGAGGCGGGCCAAGGGCGGCAGCACGCCGAAGGCATCTGCCGTGAGCATGATGATGGTTTTCGGAATGGCCCCGCGGCCATCCGCCTTGGCATTGGCAATCGCCGACATGTCATAGGCAACGCGGGTGTTCTCGGTGATGCTGCCATCCGCGAAGTGGGGCTTGTGGTCCTCGTCCAGCGTGACGTTTTCGAGGACGCTGCCGAAGCGGTGGGCAGCGGCGAAAATCTGCGGCTCGGCCTCCGCCGAAAGATTGATGGCCTTGGCATAGCAGCCACCTTCGATGTTGAAGACGCCCGCCTCTGACCAGCCATGCTCATCATCGCCGATAAGGCTGCGCTCAGGGTCTGCCGAGAGGGTGGTCTTGCCGGTGCCCGAGAG
The DNA here is from genome assembly GCA_046349175.1 of Hyphomicrobiales bacterium. GTDB lineage: Bacteria > Pseudomonadota > Alphaproteobacteria > Rhizobiales > Aestuariivirgaceae > Aestuariivirga. The sequence goes on from JAXMCS010000043.1 coordinate 3,290, forward strand.
GCCGAAGAACACGGCCGTGTCGCCCTTCGGGCCCACATTGGCGGAGCAGTGCATGGGCAGCACGCCCTCACCCGGCAGCACGTGGTTCATCACGGTGAAGACGGATTTCTTGATTTCTCCGGCATATTCCGTACCGCCGATGAGGACGAGGCGCTGGGCGAGATCAACGGCGATCACCACATCGCTGCGGGTGCCATGGCGGGCGGGATCGGCCTTGAACGAGGGCAGGCAGATGATGGTGAGGGCCGGGGGTTCGCTGTGTTCCTGCTCCGGCACGATCAAGAGGTTGCGGATGAAGAGGGCCTGCCAGGCGAACTCGGTGATCACCCGCACCGACATGCGGTGGGCGGGTTCGGCACCGGCATCAAGGTCCTGCACAAAGAGCGACTTCAGGCGGGCATGGGCCAGCATGTCGCGCTGCAGGAGCACAAACTGCTCCGGCGTGAGAGAAGCCACATTGTCCCACCAGACGGTTGCGTCCGAGGCGGCATTACGGACGATGTATTTGTCCTTGGGGCTGCGGCCCGTATGGGCCCCGGTCATCACCGACAGGGCACCGCCCTCCGAGAGGCGGGCTTCGCCGCGCTGCAGGGCCTGCTGGCTCAATTCGGCGGTGCCGGCATTCCACGAGACGCAGTTGGCCCAGCGCAGACCGATGCGGGCCAGCTGGGCCCGGATCACGGGTTCATTGAGTGCATTCATGACGCTTCCCCAGAAGAGTTGGAGGTGGTTGAGGCACCTTTCTGAGGGCAAAAATGAATGATGTAAAGATGTAATTACGTCATACGTTAATGTTCACGTTACTCATTTTTTGATCGTTTAACATCAGTGCGCTTCGTCCCAATTTCCGGCGGCGCGGGCATCCACCTGCAGGGGCACCGTCAGCTTCACGGCGGGTTCGGCCGCTGTTTCCAAGACCTGGCGGATGACCGGAAGGGTGGCATCCACCTCGGTCGACGGCACTTCAAAGATCAGTTCGTCATGGACCTGCAGCAGCATGCGGGCCTTGAGCCCCGCTTGATCGAGGGCCGGCATCATGCGGATCATGGCGCGGCGGATGATGTCTGCCGCCGAGCCCTGGATGGGGGCATTGATGGATGCCCGCTCCAGAAAGGCGCGTTCCGACGGATTGGGCGACTTGATTCGCGGGAAGTGCATGCGCCGCCCGAAGATGGTTTCCACATAGCCCTGGTCCTGGGCGGCCTTTTTGGTGGCCTCCATGTAGTCGCGGATACCGGGGAAGCGCTTGAAGTAGGTGCGGATATAGTCGCCTGCCTCCTCGCGGCTGATCGAGAGCTGGTTGGCGAGCCCAAAGGCCGAGATGCCATAGATGATGCCGAAGTTGATGGCCTTGGCACGGCGGCGCACGGCCGAATCCATGCCTGCCACGGGCACGCCGAACATTTCGCTCGCCGTCATGGCATGAATGTCGAGGCCTTCGGCAAAGGCCTTCTTCAATTGCGGAATATCCGCCACGTGAGCGAGCACGCGCAATTCAATCTGGGAATAGTCGGCGCTGACCAGACGGTGGCCCAGCTTGGCGATGAAGGCGGTGCGGATGCGGCGGCCTTCCTCGGTGCGTACGGGAATGTTCTGCAGGTTGGGA
>JAXMCS010000044.1:0-4307 GCA_046349175.1 Hyphomicrobiales bacterium
GTGCGTGGCGAAATATACATGTCCCACAAGGACTTCGCGGCACTCAATGAGAAACAGAATGAAGCCGGCGAGAAGGTGTTTGCCAATCCGCGCAATGCAGCTGCGGGCTCGCTGCGGCAACAGGATGCGGCTGTGACAGCATCGCGCCCCTTGCGATTTTTCGCCTATGCCTGGGGCGAAGCGCCGGAGCTTCCAGCCCGCACGCAGTGGGATGTGGTGCAGGCCTTCAAGGGCTGGGGCCTTCCCGTCAATCCGCTGATGAAGCTGTGCCACAGCGCGGACGAGTTGCTGGCTCATTACCGCGCTATTGAAGCGATGCGCGCCGAGCTTGGCTATGACATTGATGGTGTCGTTTACAAGGTGAACGACATCGCCCTGCAGCAGCGCCTCGGGTTTGTCTCGCGCAGCCCGCGCTGGGGGCTGGCGCATAAATTCTCCGCCGAGCAGGCGACAACCGAATTGCTGGAGATCGACATTCAGGTGGGGCGCACGGGCGCGCTCACGCCGGTGGCGCGGCTCAAGCCTGTCACGGTGGGTGGCGTGGTGGTGACCAATGCCACGCTTCACAATGAGGATGAAATCCGCCGCAAGGATATCCGGGTGGGTGACACGGTGGTGGTGCAGCGGGCGGGCGATGTGATTCCGCAGATCGTGTCTGTTGTCTTGGACAGGAGGCCCGCGGACTCCACTGACTATGTTTTCCCGCATGTGTGCCCGGTGTGCGGCAGCCATGCGGAGCGGGAAGAGAAGGGCGGCAGGGCCGATGCGGTGCGGCGCTGCACGGGCGGACTCATTTGTGCGGCCCAGCGCAAGGAGCGGCTCAAGCATTTCGTGTCGCGCAATGCCTTCGACATTGAAGGGCTGGGTGACAAGATCATCGAGGAATTTGCCGATGAGGGCCTGCTCAATGTGCCGCAGGACATTTTCACCCTCGAGTCGAAGATCGGAACAACATTGCAGGAGCGCGAGGGCTGGGGGGCTTCGAGTGCCGCCAATCTCTTTGCCGCCATCAATGCGCGGCGGCAGATCGCGCTTGACCGGTTCATCTTCGCGCTGGGCATCCGCCATGTGGGGGAAACGACGGCGCGGGTTCTGGCACGGGCCTTCGGCAACATGGAGCGCCTGCGGGATGCAGCGGCCACGGCAACCCCTGGCAATGCGGCCTGGGACGATCTCACCTCTGTTGATGGCGTGGGCGATGTGGTGGCAGAGGCGATCACGCAATTTTTCCAGGAGCCGCACAACATCGAGGTTGTGACCGCGCTTCTGGCACAGGTGCAGCCTCAGGCGCTCGCGGCGGTGGCCACGGCGTCGCCCGTGTCGGGAAAGACGGTGGTGTTTACCGGCGCGCTTGAGCGCATGACACGGGATGAGGCCAAGGCCATGGCGGAGCGGCTGGGGGCCAAGGTGTCGGGCTCCGTTTCTAAGAAGACCGATCTGCTGGTGGCAGGGCCGGGCGCTGGCTCCAAATTGAAAGACGCCGAGAAACATGGCGTTGAAGTGATCGACGAGGATGAATGGTTCCGCCGGGTGGGCGGGCCATGAGCGAGACATCTCCTGAGGCTTCGCGGCGCGGCGACTTTGCGCAAGGTCTTGCCGATGTGGCGCCCATGGCCATTGCCTATGCACCCATTGCCGCGCTGTGGGGCACGATTGCTGTCTCCAAGGGACTGTCACCTGCGGAAACCCTTTTGATGAGCCTCGGCATCTATTCCGGTGCCGCGCAATTCGTGGCCATGGACCTGTGGCATATGGGCCTGCCGCTCTTGTATTTTGTGTTCACGCTGGCCACCATCGGTCTCAGGCATGTGCTCATGTCGGCTTCGGTGTCGCGGCATATGAGTGGGTTCTCGCGGCTGCAATCGAGCATTCTTCTCTATTGGCTGACCGACGAGGCCTGGGCACTGATCGAGCGGCGGGCCCTGACACGCAAGATCACACCCGCCTATTTCTTCGGCGCGTCCTTTCCGCTGTGGCCCACCTGGGCCGGCTTTTCTTTGCTAGGGGCGCTGCTCGGCAAGGCCTTTGGCGATGGCAAGGCGATCGGTCTCGACTTCGCATTCGCGGCCATGTTCATTGCGGTGCTGGCGGGCTTCTGGAAAGGGCCGCGCACCGGGGCCATTCTCGCTGTCAGTGCGGCTGCGTCGGTGGCCGCCAAGCTGCTCATTGGCGGGGCCTGGTATATCGTAATCGGCGGGCTTGCCGGCATGGCCATTGCCGTTCTTCTGCATGCGGAACAGGAATGATGCCGGACATTCACGCCTCCACGCTTCTGTTCATCGCGCTTGTTGGCATGGCCACCTATGGAACGCGGCTCTCCGGCTATTGGCTGTTGCGCAATGTGCAGATCACCGGCCGCGCCAAGGCGGCCCTTGATGCGGTGCCGCCCGCCATTCTCACGGCCGTGATTGCGCCTGCGGTGTTTCTGCAGGGGTGGCCGGAAAAGATTGCGGCTGCCGTCACCATTGCCGCGGCCCTGCTGCGGCTGCCGCTTTTGGCGGTGATCCTGCTGGGCTGTGCCGTGACGGCGGCGCTGCGGCTGGCCTTGGGCGGCTAAGCCAGCGGCTTGCAGGCTTCTTCCAGCCAAGCCTTGGCCTCGCCCTGAAGCTGCGGCCCCACTTCGCGCCAAACGCGGGCGTGATAGGCATCCAGCCACTGCAATTCCTCGCGGGTTAGGAGGCGGGTGTCGATGAGATTGCGGTCAATGGGGGCAAGGGTGAGGGTCTCGAAACCCATCATCTCGCGCTCGCCACCGGCAATGGCTTCGGGCGGTGTGACAATCAGCAGGTTCTCGATCCTGATGCCGTAGTGGCCCTGCTTGTAATAGCCGGGCTCGTTGGAGAGCAGCATGCCGGGTTCCAGCGGAATGTGGTTGGCCTTGGCGATGCGCACCGGGCCTTCGTGCACGGAGAGATAACTGCCCACGCCATGGCCCGTGCCGTGGTCATAGTCGAGGCCGGCCTTCCACAAGGCGATGCGGGCGAAGGCATCAATGTGGGCGCCTGTTGTGCCCTTGGGGAAGCGCGCCGTTGAAATGCCGATCATGCCCTTGAGCACGCGGGTGAAGCGGTCGCGCATTTCCTCTGTGGGCTGACCTATCATCACGGTGCGAGTCACGTCAGTGGTGCCATCGGGATATTGGCCGCCGGAGTCGATCAGGTAGATTTCGCCATCCTTCACGGGCCGCGAATGGGCGGGGTCCAGATGGTAATGCGGAATGGCGGCGTTGGGGCCTGTCGCCGAAATGGCGGCGAAGGACTGGTCCATCAGCATGTTGGATTCGGCACGGAACTTGTGCAGCTGGTCCGCCAGGCTCGCTTCCGTATGCTGGCCGTTGCCACCTTCCCTGGCCGCAAAATGCAGGAACTTGCTGAGGGCCGCGCCATCGCGGGCCTGGGCATCACGCGCGCCTTGCTGTTCCACCGGATTCTTGCGGGCCTTGGGCATGACGCAGGGGTCCTGCGCCTCGATCACCTTGGCCCCGGCCTTGAGCAGCACGAGGCGGGCCCCTTCCGGGGCAAGGGCTGGGTCCAGCGCCACGGTTTTGCCCTTGAGGCTTTTCAGGTCGGCCACGAGGTTTTCGGGCGCGCTGCACTTGGCGACTGTGGCCAGTGATGCGCGGGCTTCCGGTGTCAGGCGCTTGGCATCGGCGAAGAGGGTGGACTTGCCGCTCCGCCGCACCAGTGAATAGGCAAGCGGAAAGGGCGTGAAGGGCACATCGCCGCCGCGCAGGTTGAAGGCCCAGCAGACGGAGGCGGGGTCGGCGAGCAGCGTGGCGTCGGCCCCCTGGCGTGACAGGGTGGCGGAAATGCTGCGCAGTTTTTCCGATGACGAGAGGCCCGCCAGCGTCACGTCCTGGGCGCGGATGGGCGCGTTAGGCCGTGCGGGCTGATTGGCCCAAATGGCGTCAATGGGGTTTCTGGCGAGAGGGGCAAGCCTGGCTCCGGCCGCCGCTGCGGCTTCGGCATATTTCCGGGCATCGGCGAGCGAGGTGACCCAGGGATCAAAACCGATCTTTTCGCCTGCTTTGATGTTGGCCTTGATCCAGTTGGCAGGCGGGTCCTCAGTCAGGTGGTGCGGCTCAAAGAGCTTTCCATCCACCTGCTCGCGCACCTGGATGGTGTAGCGGCCATCGACAAAGATGGCGGCCTTGCGGGCCCCCACAATGGCGACACCCCAGGAGCCCTTGAAGCCTGAAATCCAAGCAAGGCGCTCGGCGTAGGCGGCCACATATTCGCCCTGGAATTCGTCCTGACGGGGAATGATGACGGCGGCGAGGCCCGCCTTTTTCATCTGTGTACGGAGGG
>JAXMCS010000045.1:0-3205 GCA_046349175.1 Hyphomicrobiales bacterium
TCAGGCGGCGAGATTGCGCCGCGCTTTTGTTTCCAGGCAGTCCCGCAGCAACACGCCGGGGGGCGCCGCCTCGGAGGGGGCAACAAGCCGCATGGCGCGCCGCCACAGGGCCGCCTTTTCAAAGTCGCCATTGCGTTCGCACAGGTCGGCGTGGCGCTTTGCCTCCGCGCAGGCGCTGTCACCGTGCACGAAAACGAGGGCTTCCGCGAAGTGGGCGAAACCGTTCTGTGTCATCGTTGCCTCCTGTTGATACGCCCGGCTCTGACAAGTCCGGCAGGTCAGTGATGGCGGTGAAATGGGCCGCCAACTTTGCAACGGTGTGTCGATACTGTGGCGTTTCGCACAATCGCGCGATGCACATCGCAGCAGCGCATGCGGACTGTATCGGAATAGGAATTCGCGCCTGTGCATTCCGGGCGATTGCTGTGGCTGCGGGCAAACACCCGCAATATCAATGCGTCACGCCTTCCGCGGAATTCCGATTTTGTGGCCCACCTGCGGCGGAACCGGAAGGCCCTTGTGCGCGTTGTATAAGCCGGCAATCTTGGCCAATACCTCAGGTGGAAAATTCGAGGTCTTGTGCGTGCTCAGGTCCACGTGGCTCACGATTACTTCCAGCACGCAAGAAATCCAGCCCTCACTGGCGTGGCGCATCTGCTGCACATAATGCACCCGCTTGTGGTCGTGGTCGAGGAACTGCACATCAATTGTCACCCGGTCGGAAGGCGCAAGCTCGCGCAGGTATGAAGTGTGGCACTCAAGCGTGAAGAAAGAATTGTTGGTGGCCTTCACATAGTCCGGCCCTAGCCCCGCGAGGGCGAAAATTTCATCCGCCGCCCGGTCAAACAGCACACCGTAGTAGGCCATGTTGAAGTGGCCGTTGTAGTCGATCCATTCGGGCTCAATGCCCATCTCGCGGGAGACAAAGGGGGCGGGAAAAGTCATCGTCTGTGCGGTTGCCTGTATTAGCTTCTCTTGGCCTGTGATAGCCTTGCCTCCATGACTACACCACACCTCAAGAACAGCACAACACAAGCCATCGCCAAAATTCGCGACCTGTTGGGAGAACGGCTTTCAACAGCCCAAGCGGTGCGCGATCACCACGGCAAGGACCAGACCTGGAACGAGGGCGCACCGCCCGATGCCGTGGCCTTTGTGGAGAACACAGCCGAAGTGCAGGCCATCGTGGCCGTGTGCGCTGCTCATCAGGTGCCCGTTATTCCCTATGGAACGGGCACATCACTGGAAGGGCACTTCACCGCGCCTTTTGGTGGAATATCCATTGATCTCAATGGAATGAACAATATTCTGGAAGTGAATGCAGAGGATCTGGATGCCCGCGTTCAGGCGGGCGTCACCCGCAAGGCACTGAACACCCACCTGCGCCATCAGGGCCTGTTCTTTCCCATCGACCCCGGTGCTGATGCCAGCCTGGGCGGCATGACGGCAACGCGTGCTTCAGGCACCAACGCCGTGCGCTACGGCACCATGAAGGACAATGTGCTGGGCCTCACCGTGGTCATGCCCAATGGCGAGGTGATCCGCACCGGCACGCGCGCCCGCAAATCCTCTGCCGGCTATGACCTCACCCGCCTCATGGTCGGCTCGGAAGGCACGCTCGGCGTCATCACCGAGGTGCAGCTGAAGCTCTATGGCATTCCCGAGTCGATCCGGGCCGGGGTCTGCGCCTTCCCCAGCGTGGAGGCCTGCTGCAAGACCACCATACAGACCATTCAGATGGGCATTCCCGTGGCCCGCATCGAACTGGTGGATGCGGAGCACATCAAGGCCATCAACGCCTATTCCAAACTGTCGCTGGCAGTTGCCCCCACCTTGTTTGTGGAGTTCCACGGGACGGCGGCGGGAACCCGCGAACAATCCGAAATGTTTGCAGGCATAGCCGCTGAACATGGCGGCGGCACCTTTGCCTGGGCCACGCAGGAAGAAGACCGCGCAAAGCTCTGGCAGGCCCGCCATGATGCCTTCTGGGCCACCAAGACCATTAAGCCCGGCAAGTCGGAGGCCATCTCCACTGACCTCTGCGTGCCCATTTCGCGGCTGGCGGAATGCGTGGAGGAAACCCGCAAGGACCTGGAAGCCAGCAACATCTACGGCCCCATGATCGGCCATGTGGGCGATGGCAATTTCCATGTGGTGCTGTTCTGCGATCCCGCCGACGCGGCGGAGGTGAAGCGCGTGAAAGCCGCCTATGAGCGCATGATCGACCGGGCGCTCGCCATGGGCGGCACCTGCACCGGCGAACAGGGGGTGGGGGCGGGCAAGCGACCCTATCTGGCCCGCGAGCATGGGCCGGCGCTGGCCTGGATGCAGACCATCAAGCGCGCCATCGACCCACTCAACATCATGAACCCCGGCAAAAACGCGGCCATTTGAAAACCATGATTCGTGGGCTAGTCTTGCGCGGGGAAGGTCTTGCGGCGGCATGAGCGTCTGGAAATCACCGGTTCTCTACTTTGGCATTGCGCTGCTTTTTGTGGTGAGCGCCCTTGTCGCGGCACCCTATGTGCTGGACTGGAATGCCTACAAGCCGGGGCTGGAATCCTATGGCAAGCGCCTCACCGGGCGTGATGTCCATATCGGCGGCGATGTGGAGATCAGGCTTTTCCCCTGGCCGCGCCTGACGGCCGAGAATGTCTCGATCGCCAGCCCGGAAGGCTTTGGCGATAGTGGTTTCGTTGACACCGACGTGCTGACGCTTTCCCTGCAGCTGGGCAGTCTGCTCAACGGCCAGCTCAATGTGGAAAGCGTGGAGCTGCTCGAACCGCGCATCACGCTCGCCCGCAACAGCAAGGGCGAGGTGAACTGGCTTTTGCACCCGGATCAGGATTTGCGCCGCTCCAGCCTGCTGGCCAATGTGCGGCTGGACCAAATCCAGCTGCTCAACGCCACCATTCGCTATGACGACCAGTTGAAGGGCCTTGCCACCGCCATCACCACCTTCGATGCCGACATGTCCGCTGCCGCCATCGAAGGGCCCTGGAAGGTGAAGGGCAGCGGCAGCTGGAACGACATGCCGCTCGGCATCACCCTCACCACAAGCCCCTACAAGGATGGCGAGCCGCTGCGCTTTGGCGTGCGCTTCACGCCGGGCGACAGTGCCTATCCCACCTTTACCGTGGATGGCGGCTATCGTGATGGCACCTTCGAGGGCACGACCAGCGCCGGTCCGCAAGAGGACGAAGGC
>JAXMCS010000046.1:0-2527 GCA_046349175.1 Hyphomicrobiales bacterium
AAGGCCACGGGTGACCTGGGCCGCGCGCTGATTGATGACCTGCTGAGCGGTGGCCGCTTCAGCGTGATGGTTTACAATGATGGCGCCGGCAACATGATCATGACGGGCGAGTGATCAGCCCTTCACGGTTCCAGCGGGGCAGCGGGAATGCCGCCGGCACAGCTGCCCTTCTGGGCCAGAAGAAAGGCCAGTTCCGCTGGCGTTACGGCGGGCGTTGTGTAACTGCGCACCGCAATCGAAGTGGCCGCAACCGCGATTACGGCCAGAAGTGCGTTGGTGATGATCAGCCCCTTGCCCATGAGCGCCGCCTCAGGAGGCGCCCAGCAGCCGCTTCATCTTGGCAAGGCGCGAGGGGGCCTCTTCGCCAAAACTCAATGTTCCCGCAAATTCACCTTGCGCGTTGAACAGGAAAACCGTTGCCGTGTGGTCCATGGTGTAGCCGCCATCGCTTGTGGGGACCTTCTTGTAGAAGACCCGGAAATCGTGGGCCATCTTCTGCAACTGTTCGTCTGTGGGCACAAGACCCGCAATGCGCGGATCGAAATTCGAGACATAGGTCTTTAGGTCCTCCACCGTGTCCCGCGCGGGATCAACCGTCACGAAGAACATGCGGAAGTCCTTGCCCGCCGGGCCAAGCGCTTCCAGCGTTGTGGTCATGTCATAAAGCGTGGTGGGGCACACTTCGGGGCAGTGGGTGAAGCCGAAGAACATGCCATAGGGGTGGCCGGCGAGTTTGGCGGAGTCGATCGTTTCCCCCGTTGTCGCGGGCAGCACGAAGGGCCCGCCGATCTGCACCGCCGTGTTTTCCGGCGCGCCGCGCTGCAGATAGAGAAACAGCGCGAGGACGGCGGCAAGAACCGCCGCCCCCATGCCAATCAGTCTTGAGGACTTGCCCATGGCCGCCTCAGTTCATGCCCGCGTTGGGATCGGCCACATCATATTCAATCTCGACAGTGCCAGCCTTTTCAAAGGTGAGCGTGCCCTTGAACATGGTGTCGACAGGCGGAAGTTCCTTCGGCATCTTCATGAACATCACGTGCATGTGCTTCGGCTTCAGGTCGACGGTGGCACCCGCCGGAATGGCAATGCCGCCCGGAACCTCAAACATCTTCATCACGTCGCCTTCCATCTTCATGTCGTGAAGCTGCACCATCGGTGCTACTTCCGCCGTGGCGGAAATCAGCTTGTCATCTTCCTTGCCGTTGTTGGTGATGGACATGAAGCCCGCCGCAACATCGGCCCCCATGGGCGACTTGCGGGCCCACGGGTGAACGATAACAAGGTCCTTGAACTTGATTTCATGGGCTTCAGCCGGGGTGGGGGCCACAAAAGCAGCCAGCGTGAGGGCTGTCGCAAGTGCGACTTCTTTGAACAGTTTCATCTTGATCTCCTGTGTTAAATTGAATGTGTTCCGGGCGGCTCCGAGGGCAATCGGAGCCGCCCGGCCTGGGCACTGGCTTACTGCCCGCCATCCATCACCATGGTTCCCTCGAAGAGAGAGAATTTCTTGGCGATGGTAGGATCTGTGCTGGCTTCAGCGGAGGCGAGATTTTGCGCGAGTTGCGCAGCATCCGCCTCCGCAATGCCGTTGCTGGCCAGGAGCTTGGCGTCCTTCAGGGCGTCGCCGCTGCACAGGCGGAGCGCCCATTGGCCATTCTTTTTCCAGAGCAGGGCCCGGCCGCCCATTTCGCCCTGGTACCAATCGGCGATGGCGTTGTCGCCCACCACGATGATGGGCCCGAACATCAGTTTGCTTTCGGGCTTGTCAAACATCTTGGTGAGAAGTGCTGACACTGCATCTTCGTCGGGTCCGGCCACTGCCGGCAGGGCAGTGCCCAGCGGCAACAGCAGGCCGAGCATCAGCGCGCCAACCAGTTTGCTCTTGAGGGGGTTGTTCATGGTTATTCTCCTTTGGATCATTCGGCTGGCTGACCACCGGCTTCCTTCAGCCGCTTGGGCAGGAAGAAGTCGATGATGGCAAAGAGAACCAGGGCGGCGCCGCCAACCGGGAAGGCTGCCGCCAAAACCGCGCCAAGCCCCAGGATGCCGGCAGGCACCCGGTAGTTGCGCGTGTAACGGGGCGCGGCCAGTTGGCCAGCCGGACGGCGTTTCCACCACATCACCACGCCGGACACGCAGGCGAAGATGACCGTGAGGCAGTAAACGGCATTCAGCGCCACGTTCCACCAGCCAAGCTGGCCTTCATGCAGGGCAATGCCAACCGCCATCACTTTTCCGAAGAAGGGATAGTCGGCATATTTCACATCGGCGAGAATCTTGCCGGTGTATTGGTCCACATGCACCGTGCGGTCCGCGGTGGGGTTCACGCTGTCATAGCTCATGGAGTCGCGGCTCAGCGTCCACACGCCTTTTTCATCGGCGGGGAAGGCGACCTGGAAGCGGCCATCAAAACCAATGGCGCGGCCCAGCATGACGATGGATTCAAGCGCCACAGGTGTGCCGTCCGGCAGGCCCGCGACACCGGCATTGGAGCCGGAGGCCGGCATCAATGTCTGTTCGAGGGTCC
>JAXMCS010000047.1:0-2387 GCA_046349175.1 Hyphomicrobiales bacterium
TGGCCTACGTGCTGATGTTCTTCTTCGCGGTGAAATGGCGCTGGTTCTATTCACTCTCGACGGTTTCGGAAACTACACCGTTTCTTGAGCACATCAAACGCGCGGCCCTTCCTGCCCTCACCATGACACTGGTGATCGTCGCCCACATGATGCGCATGACCCGCGCCTCGATCATCGCGCTGCTCTCCAGCCCCTATATTGAGATGGCGAAACTCAAAGGTTTGACACCGCGCCAGGTCATTCTCCGCCATGCCCTGCCCAATGCCTGGGCCCCCATCGCCACGGTCATCGCCTTCAACCTGGCCTATCTTGTGGTCGGCGTGGTCGTGGTCGAGGTGGTCTTTGTCTATCCCGGCATCGGCCAGTTGATGGTGGACTCCGTGTCCACTCGCGATATGCCCGTGGTGCAGGCCTGCGCTCTGATCTTTGCCGCCACATATATTTTGTTCAACCTGCTGGCTGACATCATTGCCATTGTCACCAACCCAAGGCTGCTGCATCCGAAATGACCCAAGCAACCTCACCGGCACCTTCACAGGCATCCGCGCCGCGCGGCTATCTGGCCTCGGCCCGGCACCTGTTTCTTTCAGCGCCCTTCTCGGCCAAGTTCGGCATGATCGTGATCGCCTTCTATTTTCTGTGCGCGCTCTTTGCGCCACTGATCGCGCCCTATGGCGAAGCCGAAGTGATCGGCAAGGCCAATGAAGTGGCCTCCTGGTCCCATCTCTTTGGCACGGACCAGATCGGCCGCGATGTACTCACCCGCGTGATTTATGGTGGCCGCAACACCATCGGCATTGCCCTCATCACGGTCTGCATCTCCTTCGCCATCGGCGGCGTGCTCGGCGTCTATGCGGCTGTCACCCGCGGCTGGTTTGACCAGATCCTCTCCCGGCTGGTGGATGTCCTCATGTCCATCCCGGTTTTGATCTTCGCCCTCATGTTGCTCGCCATGTTCGGCAAATATCTCATCAACCTCATACTCATTCTGGCCGTTCTGGACTCCACCCGCGTTTTCCGTCTCGCCCGCAACACCGCCCTGTCGGTGGCCGTTCAGGATTTCGTGGAGGCGGCGAAGCTGCGCGGCGAAAGACTGCCCTGGATCGTGCTGCGGGAAATCGTGCCCAACATCCTGCCGCCCCTGATCGCTGAATTTGGCCTGCGTTTCTGCTTCGTCTTTCTCACCATCGCGGCCTTGTCCTTCCTCGGGGTCGGCATCCAGCCGCCCACTGCCGACTGGGGCTCCATGGTGGCGGAATCAAAGACGCTCATCACCTTCGGCCGCCCGCAGCCGCTCATTCCGGCAGCTGCCATTGCCCTCTTGACGGTTGCCGTCAATTTCGTGGTGGACTGGTTCCTGCACAAGACATCGGGGTTGCGCGATGAGCAATGAAATCAAGAGCAATCCCGCCCGCGTCAAGGGCGCGGCCCTCGTCGAGATCAAGGGCCTCAAGATCGAGGGCTACTCGGATGAGCGCTGGCACCCCATCATCAAGGGCCTCAATCTCACCCTGAAGCGCGGTGAGGTTCTGGGCCTCATCGGTGAATCCGGTGCCGGCAAATCCACCCTGGGCCTGGCCGCCATGGGCTATACCAAGCCGGGCTGCCGCATTTCCGCGGGCTCCGTGAATTTTGACGGCAAGGAACTGGTCGGCTGCCCCCAGGATGAATTGCGCGCCCTCTGGGGCTCCCGCATTTCCTATGTGGCGCAAAGTGCCTCCGCCTCCTTCAATCCGGCCCACCGCCTCATGGACCAGGTGGTGGAAAGCGCCGTCAATCATGGCGTGATGGACCGGGCCGCGGCGGAAGCGGATGCGGTTGACCTTTACAAGCGTCTGCAATTGCCGAACCCGGACAAGATCGGGTCGCGCTTTCCGCACCAGGTGTCAGGCGGGCAGCTGCAGCGCGCCATGACCGCCATGGCCATGTCCTGCCGTCCCGACCTCATCATCTTCGACGAACCCACCACCGCCCTTGACGTCACCACCCAGGTGGAAGTGCTGGCCGCCATGCGCCGCATTGTGGAGGAGTTCAACACCGCCGCCATCTACATCACCCATGATCTTGCGGTGGTGGCGCAAATGGCCCACCGCATCATGGTGCTGCGCTATGGCAATCTGGTGGAAGAGGCAGACACCCGCGCCATGCTGAAGGCCCCCAGCCAGGACTACACCAAGTCCCTCTGGGCGGTGCGCAAGCTGGAGAAGCCGGAAAGCCGCAGCGACGACATCGTCCTCGAAGTCGATGCCGTGGATGCCAGCTATTCCGGCGTGATGAAGGTTCTCGACAATGTCAGCGTCAAGATCCCGCGCGGCAAAACCGTTTCGGTGGTGGGCGAGTCGGGCTCCGGCAAGTCCACGCTGGCCCGTGCCATCACTGGCCTTCTG
>JAXMCS010000048.1:0-2264 GCA_046349175.1 Hyphomicrobiales bacterium
GCCGAACTTGGTGGCGATCACCACCTTACCCTTGAAGGGCTCCAAAGCCTCGCCCACCAGTTTCTCATTGTGGTGCGCGCCATAGACCTCGGCGGTGTCGAAGAAGGTGTAGCCAAGGTCGACGGCCTTGCGGATGACATTGATCATCTCGCCGCGGTCAGAAGGCGGGCCAAAGCCCGATGACATGCCCATGCAGCCGAGCCCGATGGCGGAGACTTCGAGGCCGGATGTGCCCAGTTTACGCTTCTGCAACGGTGTCCTCCTGCAGTTTGGATTTCTCGAGGTGCGCGGCAAGTGCCATGGCAGCACCGCCGAGCGCGATCATGGCCATTCCCGCCAAAGCCCAGCCATCCGGCACATGGCCGTACACGAGCCAGCCCAGGAATGTGGCGATGGCGATGTGGAAGTAGTTGAAGGGCGCCAGCATGGAGGCGGGTGCAAAGCGGTAGGCGATGGTGAACAGCAAGTGCCCCGCCAGCCCGGCAACCCCCATCATGCCCAGGAGGAAAAGGTCCAACGGCGTGAAACTGAAGTGCTGCCAGTTGATGGCCAACAGGATGCTGAACACCACGCTGCCCCAGAGCGAAACATGAAAGAGCAGGGCCATGGTGCTTTCAGTCTTGGCCAGGCTGCGCGACAAAAGGATGTAGATGACAGACACGGCAGCGCCGCACAGTGCAAAGACCAAGCCGAGCGCATCAAGCGCGCCGCCGGGCCTTGCGATCAGCAATACGCCACAAAATCCGGCGGCTGCCGAAATCCAACCCACTGGGCTGATGTGTTCCCGCAGGAAATATCCGGCCGCGAGCATGATGCCAAAGCCCTGCAGATAGAGAATGGCGATTGTCTCGCCCACAGGCATGCGTTGCAGGGCAAGGCCCGCGCAAAGCGTGGCGGCACAGAGTGAAAGCCCACGGAGCACCACGAGCCCCGTGCGTTCCGTCTTCCACAATGCCCTGCCATGACGAGGCGTCATCAGCGCTGTCAGGAGAACAAGACCAACCACGTAACGCGCCGCCGCAACGAGCGGCACATTGAACCTTGTCATCAGGTGTTTGCCCGCCGTGTCCATGCAGGCAAAAACCAGCACAGCCAAAAGCACAAGAATGACACCGCGCAAGGCGCTCGCGGAATGTTGTAGCGGTGGGTTCGCTGGGGTCATGCCTATGGCATAAGCAGCTGAGAGACGCGCGGCAAGGTCATCTCACAGGGCAGATTCATTGGCTCAACCGCCTCTGTGGCGCGTCACTCCGGCCAGATGAACTTGCCTCGGGCCCAGCCAAGCTGCGCCGAGGATGTCATGATCTGGCACCAGACATTCGGCTTCTTCATCTTGTTGTATTTCCAATTGGCCGACTGGCCGCCATCGATGCGGAACGACACATTGGTTGTGGTGTTTTTGCAGCGGCCAGTGAGGCTGATGTTGGCACCATCGGGTTCCGCGTCAATCACCGCGGAGTAGGCCGCAGGCCAGGCGCGGATCTTCAGCGTGTCCGTGGGGGCCACATTGATCACCGTGCCACCCCAAAAGGCCGAGGCAACAGCCGGCGTGGCCAGGGCCGCTGCAACGAGGGCTGGCACTAGAATGGGTTTGACAAATGAAAGCGTCATGGAAGTCTCCACCTTTGGTGGGGTGAGACATGCGCCCTTGCGGCTGAACGCAGGCTGAACGGTTCAGCGCCTGCCGCGAAAAGGCCGCTTCACACGGTGCCGGCCAACACGGGCGGGCTTCGCGCCCTTCTTGCCGTCGGAGGCCATGCCGAAGGTGAGGCCTCCCTTCACTGGCGCAACGCCCGTGAGGCGCACATCTACAGTATCGCCGAGCTGATAGGTTTCGCCCGTATCCTGAGCCACGAGGGCATGGCGCACATCGTCCAGCACATAGAAACTGCAGCCCAGTGTGGAGACAGGCACAAAGCCATCCGCGCCTGTGTCCTCCAATGTTACGAAAATGCCGGCTCCCACCACGCCGCTGATGCGGGCCCTGAAGGTGGCACCGAGCTTTGAGGAGAGGTGGGCGGCCACCAACCGGTCCACGGTTTCGCGCTCGGCAATCATGGAGCGGCGCTCGGCTGCGGAAATGAGATCCGCCGTTTCCTCCAAGCTGGCGATGTCTTCGGCCGACAAGCCATCATTGCCCAGGCGGCAAGCGGTGATCAGGGCGCGGTGCACGATCAGGTCGGCGTAACGGCGGATGGGCGAGGTGAAATGGGCGTAATTGGCCAGCGACAGGCCAAAGTGCCCGGCATTGGCCGGGCGGTATT
>JAXMCS010000049.1:0-1787 GCA_046349175.1 Hyphomicrobiales bacterium
CCATGACATGGGCGCGCTCGCCCAGGTGGGTGAGCATGTTGATGACATAGTCGGTGTAGTCATCGAGGTCGAAGGTGCCTGCGGACAGCGGCACGCTGCGGGCATCGGCCCAATCGGTAATATAAACGTCATGGTCCGGGAGCATGGCTTCCACGGTGTTGCGCAACAGCGTGGCATAGTGGCCGGACATGGGGGCGACGATCAGCAGCTTGGGCTGGCCGTGGATCTCCTCCTTGCGGAAATGCAGGAGAGTGCAGAAGGGCATCTGCCAGACCACCTCTTCATGGACGCCGACGGGCTTGCCCTTCACGTTCACTTCGGTGATGTCGAAATGCGGCTTGCCATAGCGGCGGGTGAGGCGCTCCCAGAGATGCAGAGAGGCGACAGCAGACCGGCCGAAAACGGTTTGCGCGAGGGGATTAGCGCTGTTTTCCCAGAAGGCGGCACTCGCCTCCAGCGCCGAACGCCAGGGTGCCACGGCAGCGTGGTTCATTTCATAGAAATGGTAGAGCATGATGGCCCCTCGATGCCGGCAACCCGGCCTGCCCCCCGGGACCGGCCAGTGTTCCTGAATGATGCAGTGCAACATATATAGCTTCCGCCCCGGCGATTAACAATGCCTTACAGGGGAACAGGGCGGCTGCCCCACGCGTTGTTGCTTTCTGGCTGTTCAGCGGCCCAAGGCCTGGGCGATACCGTCAGCCAAGGCCTTGGCGTCGGTCGAATAGGTGACGTGTTTCAGGAACTTGCCGTCCGGCCCCATGAGATAGATGATGGAAGAGTGGTCCATCAGATAGGCATCGGCGGCGGCCCCGTTCTCCACCTTTTTGTAAAAGACACGGTAGGCTCTGGCGATTTCTGCCACCTGCTGCGGCGTTCCGGTGAGGCCGGTGAACTGCGGGCCGAAATTGGCGACATAGGCCTTGAGCTGCTCCGGCGTGTCGCGGGCGGGATCAATGGACACAAAAATGGGCTGGATATCCGCTCCCTTGCTGCCCAGCTGGCGCAGGGCCTCCGCCATGACCTGCAGCTCCGTGGGGCAGACATCCGGGCAATAGGTGTAGCCGAAGAAGAGCAGCATGGGCTTTCCGGCGTAGGTCTTTTCGGTCACCGTTTCACCCGACTGGTTGGTCATGGTGAAGGGGCCGCCCACCAGCGCCTCGCCGAAGGACTTCTGATAGCTGGACGAAGACATCCAGGCGTAGGTGCCGATGGCTGCGGCGGCGAGCAGCAAGAGGCTGGCAATGGCAATGCGGCGGGTGGTGGCGGAGGCTGCGGTCATGGGGCTCTCCCTAGTCCGCAGCTGGGCAAACCGCAATTCACGGTGACTTGATAATAGTTATTGGGGGCCATAGGATGCCGACAAGGAGATCAATCATGGCCATCAGTGCGGAACTCGGTGCAAAACTCGAAGCCTATGTTGCCAATCTCGTTGAAACTGGACGGTATGGCTCCAAGAGCGAAGTCATCCGCGAAGGCATCAGGCTGGTGCAAGAGAGGGAGGCGAGATTGGCGGCCCTCAATGCGGCGATTGATGTGGGTCTGACAGACATCCGGGCGGGTCGCACCACGCCAGCCGAAGACGTCTTTGATCGCCTGGAGGCCAAATATGCCGCCATGACGCGAAAGGACGTTGCTTGAGGGTCACACTCTCCAAGGCAGCCGAGAACGATCTGGAAGCAATCGGCGACTGGATCGCGCAGGAAAATCCCGCCCGGGCTCGCTCCTTCATTGCGGAGTTGCGGCTCGACTGCCTGGACCTTGCACACTTTCCTGAACGGAACGCT
>JAXMCS010000050.1:0-1691 GCA_046349175.1 Hyphomicrobiales bacterium
CATCGGCTCGGGGCTTTATGAGCATCTTGAGAAAGTCTGCGACCGCTTCGAGGACGTGGCGCATGTGATGAGCGATATCGTCATCGAGCACGCCTGAGCGGGAGACACCAGCCATGGACGCCGGAACCGTCTCCTTCACCCTCATCTTCCTGATCGGTGTGGCGCTCTTCTTCGACATGATCAACGGCATGCATGACTCGGCCAACGCCATTGCCACGGTCGTGTCCACCCGCGTGTTGAAACCCTTCCATGCGGTGATCTGGGCGGGCATCTTCAATTTCGCCGCCTATTTCCTGTTCGAACCGCATGTCGCCAATACCATCGGCAAGGGCATCATCGCGCCCGAACTGATCGACAATGCCGTTGTGTTCGGCGCGCTGATGGGGGCCATTGTGTGGAACCTCATCACCTGGTGGGGCGGCATTCCCTCGTCGTCTTCGCACGCCCTGGTGGGCGGCATCGTGGGGGCCGGCGTTGCCAAGGCGGGCTTCAATGCCATCGTGTGGAACGGCCTGTCCAAGACACTTTACGCCATCGTGTTGTCACCGCTCAGTGGCTTCATCCTCGCCATCCTGCTGATGATCCTGATGAGCTGGCTCTTTGTGCGGGCCCATCCCAGTTTTGCAGATGTGTTCTTCCGCCGCCTGCAACTCTTCACTTCAGCGCTTTATTCGCTGGGCCATGGCAGCAATGATGCGCAGAAGACGGCGGGCATCATCGCGGTGCTGCTCTACTCCAACGGCTTCTACAAGGAATTCCATGTGCCGGAATGGGCGATCTTCGCCTGCTACACGGTGATGGGCCTTGGCACCATGCTGGGGGGCTGGCGGATCGTCCACACCATGGGCTCCAAGATCACAAAACTGTCGCCCATGCAGGGCGCAGTAGCGAACGGGGCGGGGGCCATGACGCTTTTCGCCGCCAGTTGGCTTGGCATTCCCGTCTCGACAACCCACACCATCACCGGCTCCATCATGGGGGCGGGCACGGCGCGGCGTGCCTCGTCGGTTCGCTGGGGGCTTGCCTCCAATATCGTCTGGGCCTGGGTGATCACGTTGCCCTCCGCCGCAATCATGGCTGCCATATTCTATTGGCTGGGCCGGAGCATCATTCCGTGACGCTGGCGGGCGGCGCAAGGCAGGTGGCCGCCCTGTGCTGGCGGAAACGCAAGGGCAGGACGGAGATCCTGCTCATCACCTCCCGCGAAACCAAACGCTGGGTCATTCCCAAGGGCTGGCCCATGCCGCCGCTCAAAGATTATAATGCTGCCCGGCGCGAAGCCTTTGAAGAAGCGGGTGTGTCCGGCCACATGAGCCGCCTGCCCATTGGCCATTTCACCTATGCCAAGCGCAGCAAGGGCCTGGTCACCGATGTGCGGGTCGATGTCTATGACCTCGAAGTGACACGGGAACACAAGTCCTGGCCAGAGAAGCGCGAGCGGCTGCGCCATTGGGTGCTGCCGGAGGAAGCGGCATTCCGGGTCAATGAGGATGAGTTGAAACGCCTGATCGCGGGTTTCGCATGAGCGAGTTTCTGCTGCTGGCCATCACCGCGCTGGTGGCCGGGCTGGCGCGCGGCTTTTCGGGCTTCGGGGCGGCGCTCATCTTTGTGCCTTTCGCCGCACGCTTTGTGGGGCCGCAGCAGGCGGCAGCATTACTTCTTCTGACAGATGGATTTCTGACCGTGCCCAT